>NZ_JAVTSN010000009.1:0-156354 GCF_032678585.1 Pedobacter psychrodurus
CAATGAGATCTGCATTTGTAATGCAGGATGAAGTACTTATAGCGATATAATCGCCATTCTCATACATCCCCGTTACAAACGGGGACGATATTTGGATGGAATCCCACTTTGTTGTTTTTTTTTGAGACGTCACCCTCATCCGATAGCTATCGGATTTATTTCAGGGTCTACTTTGCAGGAAAGATGTTGATCCCGAAGATTCGGGACAGCATGACGATCAAATTGTGAAAAGCGAAAGAAATATATTATACTTTTGGTCAAACAACAGTATAATATGAAAACGTTTCTCCAATCAAGATTGCTGCTGGGAATCATTATCTCAAATGTGGTTACCTTATTGATCATCTGGTTAAATAATCTGCTCCATAGTGAGAAGGATGGTATTTTGGTTTTTTCAGAATTTGTAATCTTACCACTTTTAATGGGTGTAATTAGTGCCTGGTTTTGGAGAGACCTTAATCTGAAAAGCAGGGCATTGATCTGGTATTCGATCCTAAATGGCTTTCTTGCCATTCTTTTGAGTTACATTTTCTTAAAAGAGGGAACAATTTGTTTAATTATTGTTTCTCCTCTCATTTTTGCTTTTGTAATTACAGGGGCATTTTTTGGTAAAGCAATGTTTAGGAAGCGTAATCAAACCTTAAATGTAAGTGTTGTTTCACTTTTGCTTGTGGTCTTTATAGCTGATTCCATTTCTGAACACCACTATAGAAATATGGTAAGTGATGAGGTAATCATTAAAGCCAGACCGGAAAAAATTTGGAAAAATGTAGTTGCTTTTGAAAAGATCAAACAGGCAAATAGCTACTGGCTTTTTAAAGCAGGAATGCCAAGCCCCATGCAGACTACGGTTACTGCCTATAAAAAAGGAGCGGGAAGAAAATGTATTTTTAGTAACGGATATGTATTTGATGAAAAGATTGTAATTTTTGATGTCAATAAGGATTTAACATTTGATATTATCGGGCAACCCCAGGATCCTGAAATTATGGGGCATATTGATATTGAAAGGGGACAGTTTTTATTAAAGGATAATGGCGATGGAACCACCACACTCGTTGGGAATAGCTGGTATAGTTTAAAAGTGTTTCCGATTTGGTATTACGATTTATGGGCGGAAAGTATTACCAGAAATGTTCACTTGCGCGTAATGGATCATATTAAAGTACTTAGCGAAAAGAATTAAATATGTTTTCATTTGTAGCCAGGCGCTTGAGTTTTTTCAAATCTATACCCTTGTTCGCTCTGATATTTGATAGCTTAATAAAAATGTGGATGCTGCTTACTAAACCAGAGCGGCTAGATCAGATAGATGAAATAGAAAACGAAGTTTTAAAATGGGAAGATACTTCTGTTAGTCTACATAGGTTTGGTGGCTCGCAATTTAATTACAAACAGTTAGAATTTGCGCATATTCACAGCAACGGACTATTGGATATTCTTTTTACACAAAAAATTAAAGCAGAATTGATGCTTGATGGAAGGGTAGAACAACATCATGTATTTGAGAAATCAGGATGGATAAGCTTTTATGTTCGGTATGTTGAAGATGTGGATTACGCCCTGTTTTTGTTGAAATTATCGTATAATAAAATTGCCGGTAACTTGTACCAGCAATTTTAATTACCTGAACATGGTCCTCGCTGTTCCAAAGAAATCACTTTGTGACAAATCGGGACGATAGCGATCGTTTTAAGATTGCCTGCCTGCAGCAGGCAGGCTTCGTCGTGCCTTCTCGCAATGACGAATTTTTTGAGAAAACTAACCCAACTTCCTTCCGGTATTAATTACATTAACGCCATTAAAACGGGTGGTGGCACTCCCATGCGAAACAGCGCTTGCCTGCCCAGGCTGGCCTTTCCCATCCGAAAATGTTCCACCCAATCTATAATCGTTTTGGTCGCAACGTTGCACGCAAGAGTTCCAGAATTCTTGTGTATTCGCCTGATAAGCCGCATCTTTAAACATGCCTACAATTTTGCCTTCTTTAATTTCATAGGCCAGCTGTGCGCTGAACTGAAAATTATAACGTTGTTGATCGATAGAATAAGAATTACGGCCGAACATATAAATGCCTTTTTCCACATTTTTAACCATATCAGCCGCGCTTAAAGCAACATTTCCTGGTGCTAACGAAACATTTGGCATCCTTTGAAACTGGATACTGTCCCAGCTGTCGGCATAACAACAACCCTGCGATGCTGCTAAACCTAAAATGTGCGCCTGATCACGGATGGTTTGGTAGTTCACTAAAATTCCATCTTTAATAATGTCCCATTTTCCACATTTGACACCTTCATCATCATAACCAACGGCTCCTAAAGAGCCTGTTTCCAGTTTGTCGGCAATAATGTTCACCTCTTTACTACCAAAGTTGAATTTTTTGCTTTCCCACTTATCCAGCGTTAAAAAACTGGTTCCGGCATAATTGGCCTCATAACCTAATACACGGTCTAACTCTGTCGGGTGACCAACAGATTCGTGAATGGTCAAAAATAGGTGAGAGGGATCTAAAACGAGGTCGTATTTACCAGGGGCGATCGGTTTGGCTTTTAGCTTCTCGTCTACATGTACTGCGGCTTCACGCACATCTTCCAAAATGTCGTAGCGCTTTTTGTACATCGTAACCGGGCCACCTTTAATTTTTTCTTCGTCTTTTGGTTTAAGGTATTCGAAGCCCATACCCATAGGTGCACTTAAGGCATTTCTGGTTTCGAACTTGCCACTGGCAGCATCGGTTTTGGTTAGGGTAAAAGTTGGCCAAATCCTGTGGATATCCTGATCGATATAAGATCCATCTGTTGAAGCGAAATATTTCTGCTCATTGATCATGAAAAGATTGGAGCTGATGTACTTTGCACCGCCTTTCATCGCTTCGCTATTTACCTTTAAAAGAAGGTCAACTTTATCGGCAATGGGTACTTCGAAAGCATTGATCTCTATCGGTGTTTTCCAGCTGACATCGCCAAATCCTTTTTGTGCCGCCAATTGAACAGGCTCTTCCATCAGTTTGGAATTTCCTTTCGCAATGGCTACGGCCGCTTCTGCAGCTTTGGCAATGCTGGCATCATCCATATTGTTGGTTGCGGCAAAACCCCAGCTACCATTGGCGATAACACGTACGCCTAAACCGTAAGATTCTGAATTAGAAATGTTTTCTACTCTTGTCTCTCTCGTAGCCACAACCTGGTTTAAATACCTACCTATGCGTACATCAGCATAGGTTGCTCCCTTGCTTTTTGCCGCATTGAGTGCAACATCGGCCATTTTTTTCTTTAAGGCGACATCAACAGGTGTTAAAGATTCTTCAACAGAAATTATTTTGCCAAAGGCAGGCATATTGGGTATCATGCTGGCACCAAGGCCAACACCTGTCATGTATAGGAAATCTCTTCTTCTCAATTTTGTAATTTTAAATTCTCGGCTGCCCCTTCGGCTCCGTTACCATTGACGTTATATTGTAATTATTTTTTAATAAGCAACTTAAAGTAATTTGTGTTTCCTCCCAGCTAGGCCAAAGCACCTCATCCACGTTCAACTAAGACCCGGCCTAACATCCCGATAGCTATCGGGATTGGGACCCACTGACCAAGCCACTCTACTGGCTTCCAAAGAAAAATTTTCAGCCGGCATTTTTTGTTTCTTTTTGATGCCAAAAAGAAAGAGCCCTTCGGCGGCGGCGAGCCGAGGCAAGACGGAGCAGCAGGGCAAAAAAATAATTTATACGTCAATCATATTGATTTTTATGCAATAAATTATCCCTCAGTGTGACTTAAGCAAGTAGATAAATAAGATCGCAATGACGGATTAATGATTTGAATAAAGCCCTTCGACTCCGCTCAGGGTGACATTACGTGAAAACGTGTTACTTAAATCGCATCCGATAATGAAGTAAACGTAAAATCGCGGATTTTCATTGGCGGAATCAATCCACTTCCTGTTCTCACCGGTTTACCTAAAGCTTCCACATTGTTGAGCATAATTACCGGGCTCTCGTTAAACCTGAAATTTTTGATCGGGAATTTTATCTCGCCATTTTCAATGTAAAAAGTACCGTCGCGCGTTAATCCAGTTAGTAATAACGTTTGCGGATCTACCGAACGGATATACCAGAAACGGGTAACCAATATGCCTTTTTCGGTGCTTTTGATTAAATCTTCCAGCGATTGTGTTCCGCCTTCGATGATCACGCTACGGCTAAATGGTATCGGCTGAACATTTTTTTGTGCCGCCCAATACCTCGAATAAGAAAGGTTTTTAACAATCCCTTTTTCTACCCATTGTGTCCGTTTAACCGGCAAACCATCACCGTTCCAGGTTGCAGATGGAATTTCGGTGTTCATCGGATCGGAATAGATGTTTACATTTTCAGAGAACAATTGTTCTCCCAAACGCGTACCGCCACCTTTTTTGCTCATAAAACTTCTGCCTTCATCTGCACTTCTGGCATCGAAGCCCCTAAACATATTGCTTAAAATATCGCTGGCTGCAAGCGGTTCTAAAATAACGGTATACTTACCAGGCTCAATGGCTTTTGCACCAGCAGAACCATTGGCTTTACTTGAGGCAATTTTGCTTAAAGCAAGGGTATCCATCTTGTCGAGATCATTAAAGCTTTGCTCAACATATCCAGAACCAGTACCTTGTTTATTTCTAACCGTTACCGAAAAAGATACATCTGTTCCCTTATTGTAGGCGAACAAACCTTTAGAGTTCATGATCGCATTAAAACGGGTCGAGTTTTCTAAAAAACCTGCTGCATCTAAACCAGCCGCTTTTGATACACTTAAACTTTTTCCTACCATTTCAGCTCTGGTGTCGGGCGTCATGGCGGCAGTTTTAGCGTTGAAAGTATTCGATTCTGCAAAGGTCTGCGCGCCTAAAAGTGGCATGAACTCTGGATTTTCAGGAGCCAGCATGGCCAGTTCTTCTGCTCTTTTTACCACTTTTTGCAAAGAGGCATCATCAAATTCATTTATCGTTGCTGAACCGGTTTTTTTGCCAAAGGTTGAGCTAACGCCCAAACTCATGGTACTGATCTGCCCGGCGGTAGAAACAGCATTACGTGCATAACGGATGTTCCCGCCGTCGGAACCATTTAAACCTACTTCACAGAAATCGGCTTTCGAAAAACCGATTACTTTTTTTAATATCGCCTGGGCTTCTTCTTTACTTAATATGGCCATAATTATATTTTTCTTGCTGTATTGATAACATTAACTCCATTGAACCGTGTGGTAGAACTGCCATGCGAAACCGCACTGCTTTGAGAAGGTTGCCCTTTTCCATCGTTAAACGAACCACCTAAACGGTAGTCGCTTTCGTCGCAGATCGAATTGCATGAATTCCAAAACTCCTGTGTATTGGCCTGATAAGCCACATCGTTCAGCATGCCCACAATTTTACCTTCCTTAATTTCATAGAAAATCTGTCCGCCGAACTGGAAGTTGTAACGTTGCTGATCGATAGAAAAACTGCCGTCGCCGATGATGTAAATGCCTTTATCAACATTTTTGATCATATCATCCACACTTAATTTTTCTTTGCCCGGTTGTAAGGAAACATTTGGCATACGCTGAAACTGGACATCATCCCAGCCCTGCGAATAACAGCAGCCATTTGACTCTGTTAAACCGATAATGTGCGCCTGATCGCGGATGGCCTGATAACTGACCAATACCCCGTCTTTAATCAGGTCCCAGTTTTTGCATTTTACGCCTTCATCGTCATAACCAACAGCACCCAATGAGCCTACCTGGGTTTTATCCGCCAGAATATTCACTTTATCGCTGCCGAATTTGAATTTTTTCGATTCCCATTTATCTAAAGTAAGAAAACTGGTTCCGGCATAATTGGCTTCGTAACCTAAAACGCGGTCTAACTCTGTCGGGTGACCAACAGATTCGTGAATGGTTAACCAAAGGTGAGAGGGGTCTAATACCAGATCGTATTTACCTGGTTCAACGGATTTTGCCTTTACTTTTTCGGTGGCCACGCGGGCAGCTTCTTTAACATCTTCGAGCATATCGTAACGTCCTTTATAGCGGGTTACAATACCTGTAACTTTATCTTCCGGACGTGCATGCATGTATTCGTAACCTTTACCCATTGGTGAACTCAGTGAATTGCGGGTTTTAAATTTGCCCGATTCGCGGTCGACTTTGGTTACATTAAAGGTTGGGTAAATGCGGTGAACATCCTGATCGATATAAGAACCATCGGTAGAAGCGAAATATTTCTGCTCATTAACCGCAAAAATAACAGAGTTTACAAAGTTGGCTCCGTTTTGCATGGCCACATCGTTCACATTCAAAAGCAGGTCTACTTTTTCTTTTACCGGAACTTCGAAGGCATTAATTTCGATAGGGGTTTTCCAGCTTACCTCGCCATATCCTTTTTGAGTGGCGAGCTGAACAGGTTCTCCCTGTATTTTAGCGTTTGCTTTTGCAACGGCTACAGCTTGTTCTGCGGCTTTTGCAATGGCATCTTTGGTTACGTTATTTGTTGCGGCAAAACCCCAGCATCCATTTGCCAGCACGCGGATACCCACACCATACGATTCGGTATTGGCCACACCTTGCACACGTTTTTCGCGGGTAGCTACAAATTGGTTTAAGTAACGTCCGATACGGATATCGGCATAGGTTGCGCCTTTCGATTTTGCTGCATTTAAGGCAACATCGGCAAGTTCTTTTTTAATTTTTACATCCACTCCATCTAAGGCCTGTAAAGGATCAATGGGAGTTCCGAATGCAGCGAGGTCGGGCAGGAGCAAGGCACCCATACCCATTCCGGATAAGTAGAGGAAATCTTTTCTTTTCAATTGGTTTAGTTTAGTAGGTTTACGATCTCAAGATAGCCAATTTTGAGGTTAAAGGGCAAAATCCCGTATAACATTTTAGTTTCAATGTGAGAAATGAGAAAGTTTTTTGAGAAAGGGTGATTTTAACCACGGATAGACACAGATAAACACAGATTTTGAATTTTTTGCCTTGCCTGCGCAGATGTTTTGCCACGTCTGCCCGACTTTTCAGGTGGGGGCGCACAGAAAAGCACGGAATATCCTTCATTTATCATCCTTAGCGGGTTTTAAGGATCTTTTTAGTGCTTGCGCTCGTTTTCAAACGAGTGCATAAATAGCTTTACGATTTTATCGTTGGAAACGATAAGTTATTCAACGCTTTTTGTAAACGAGCGTTAGCGGAAACATCTTGCTATTTATAATGATTCCAAGCAGCAGGCTGCAGGGAGCATTCAAAGTACACATGATCTGTCGCTGCACACTGCAGGAAGGTTTCATAGTAAAATGCACTGACTCCCAAGAAGTCAAGTTTTTAAAACTTGACTTCTTTATACGGCCAAAATCCGTGATTCGTACCACAAAAAGGCAGTTGTTAGTACAAATCCAGCAAAGAACCACCAGATTGATATTTGCTCTTGTATAACCACATCTTTTAATTGTGTATTATTTTTAGCAATGGCTAGCGTTTTGATAAACTGCTGTGTTTCATTTAGCTTTTGCTGATTTTTGAGTGTTTGCCAATCTGTTTTTTTGTAAATAAATACTGGTTCGATGTTTTGGTTTACCTGTAAATCTATCCAGCCGGTTTTTTCAGGCCAGTAGGAAACATCCCATTGAAAAGGAAGCTCCATGTTTTGCCGCGGACTCAGTTGAATACCTTCTACTTTTAAGTTTGGTACCTTGCCCGATGCTGCTAAATCAGCAATAATTCTCACTTTTTGGTTAACAACAGGAAATTTAGGAAGCATGTTAACCGATTGGATATCATTCTTTTTTCGGGCCGCATTGGCCAAAAGTTTAGACCAGTAAGCAGTGTAATCGGTTTTTTGTCCCGAGAGGAGCCAGTTATAGGTAGATGAAATAGTGGAGATTAAAATTTTGCCATAACCATTGATGCTGCTGTTCACCAGGCTTTTACCTGAGGCATCAGTAACAAGAGGCAGATCATTCTGATTAATTTTTAAAAACAAAGCCTGCTCAAAAGGCAATGTATTAAATTTAAAATGATCTTCTGCAAGCATTACATTGAGTGATTTTCCTTTTAATACAGGAAATTCATAACGACCAAACTTCGCACTGAGTGTGGTTGTGGCTTTTACATTTGCAACCCTGATCAGCAAACCCATCCCACTTTTAACTGCAGCATCTATTGATGCCCTTTCACCCGGGCTGATGGCTGCTAATTCTTCTTCATCAATCATCAGTATATCGATTTTTTTTAAGGCTGCAGTATTGATCTGATTGAGGTTTATACTATCCGTGTTCAGGAAATCGAAAGCATATTTGTTTTTACTAATCTGGCTTCTGAAAGCCAGTGGATATTGGTTTTCGAACAACCAGTTTTTTAAAAATTTATATTCGAAATCAGGGAAAGAAGCCAGGATTAATACTTTCATTGGTGCCTGATCGCCCACTTTTACCGGAACAGGTTCTTTAGTAAGCGTATCGTTCTGCTGCATGGCAATTAGCTCGTAAACAGCTTTTCCTGTTTGTTTTGGGCTGGTTTTAAATGAAAAGGATTTATTCGATTTGGCATCAACAACAATAGAATCGACCACCCGCCCTAAACCCTTGAGCAAGAGTTTAACCGAATTACTGCTGGAGTTTTGGTAAGTTCCCTGAACCTGAAGTGCTTCGCTGGTTTTTAATTTGCCTGGCCAGTTGGCAGAAATAATTCCGTCAGGATTTGTTGCAGGATGGAAAACGATTTGGTATCCTGTTAGGGTTTTTAGTTCATCTGTATTTAAGCCATAGCCGTAAATATTCAGTTTCTGGATGTTGGGATTCGATTTTAAAAAATAGGAGAGATCAGGAAGGGTTTTCGCCTTTATGTTTTTTACATCTACCGATGGAAGCGCATATTTTTCTCCTTTTAGTTTTGCGACCGAATCAGGGTTTGTGCCTGCTGTGAGTAAAATCAGTTCATCAGCATTTTGTTGTAGATGTGTTTGGTATTTGATCGGGACAATCAACAACACGAAACAGCCAACAGCAATGATACTCGCTAAAATCCGCCAGATTAGTCTCGCTTGATTTGCCCTGCTTATTTCCTTATAGAGCAAAAAGGACAGTAATAATAATCCAGATAGTATAGCGATGTATTTAAATTCCATATCTATCTACCGGCTTTATTTAGGTTATTAAAATAGGTCTGGTACAAAGCCGAAGCTGTACCGGTACTTTGTGTTTGTGGTTTAGCCGGTTCCACACTGATCATCTTTTGTATCGCCTGTTGCACCAGATCGATGTCTTTTACCATTATTTTATTTCCTGTACTTAACTTTCGTAAACTGCTGAGTGCATTTAAATAGGTAGAAGGATGATCAGCGGCGGCTCCGATCATATATTTTTCGGTTTCGCCGAGTAAGAAGCGATCTTGCTCACCGAACTGTTTACCCGTTTTTTTGCTTTCCAATAACGCAAGTGCTGTTTTTAAAGAGGCAGTCCTTTTTTCTTTTTGCTCAAATGTCATTTTTTGCACAGGCTGTGTAATCTTGTCTAGTTCACCGCTTAAACGTTTTTCGGGTTTTAGTGCTGCCGTTTTTACGGTGGTTTTAGCCACATAGGCCCGCGATTTCTGTTGCAGATCTTTCAGTAGTCTTAGCGCTTTATATTCGTAGGGCAAAGCTTCCTGAGGTTTATAGGTTCTTAAACGCAGTTCCGCGTTCCACATTTCGGTTAAAACGGCTTTTAGCTGTGCTTTCATTTCGGGTTCGAAAAAAGTGGCATCTTCTGCAATATCATGTTTATGGGCATATTTATCCATAATAGCCGTAACATCACCGAATTTCTCTCCTTCAGCCTGATGTGTGGCATGCTCATCGTGGTCGTCATGATCGCCACCGATCTCAGTTTCATTTTCTTCTCCCAAAAACTGTCCGTAACGTAATCTCAGTAACTTTTGATCGATCCCTAGATCATTGCTTCTGGTTTTGAAGGTTTGTGCAGGCAACGAGGATTGTTCTTTTAATAACTTCTCGGTATCAATGATGATCTGCCTTTCACTTCTAAAATATTCTGGAACCAGGTTAACGCCGTTGGTCATACCCGCTAAACTCATTAATTCTGTAGTATCCACAATCGATACAAAATAGACATCAGAGCGGCTCGATTGACCATGATTATCCATCGCTTTAATAAAAAAGTAAAGTTCGTCGCCCGGTTTCATGCCAAGGCTTTTTAAATCGATCAATTTACTTAGCGTTAGGTTTTTCTTGTTGCCAAAGCTGGTATTGAAGGAGAGTTTTTTCTCGGTAAAACTTACCCCTTCGCCTTTGCCACTGGCCATTGTTGCCGATATAAAGGCATCGTTGATCCCATAATCATCGGTAAGTGAAACATTGAGCGTGAACTTTTGCGGTTGGCCAATATCAATGGTGGTATGCGGTTTGGGTTGCGTAATTTTAATCGTAACCGGTAAATCAGGAATGACTTCGATCTGGTAAAGATCTGATTTTTTGCCATCCAGATCCAATTGGTAGAAGCCAGATTTGTTGATGCTTTTGCTGTAAGTCCATAGCGTATGCGCAGTGTTGAGCGGTTTTAACAAAACAATTTCATTGTCGTTAAAAATCAGTTTCAACTTTTTGATACCGATGTTCGTTTCTATTTTCCAGTTGATTTGCGCACCGGTTTCAGCAGTAAGGCTAAACTGTTTTTGTTTACGTTCTAGCTTTCCTGTATAAGCTGGCGGAATGATGGTGGCACTGAAAACGGAAATTTCTACCGGAATATTTTCTTTAATTACCGGAACGGATGTTTTGGTTTCCTGAGCAACCGTATCTATATTTTTAACCGGAGTGATTTTGGTCATGCCAAAACTGATGATCAAAGCCACAACCAGTATAACTAAGCTAAAAACTAATTTCTTTACAGGCGCATCAGGCTGCGGTAGGTTGGAGATGATGTTTTCTATCTTATGGCGTTGCAATTGTTGCAGCATAGATAATTCCGTTTCGTTTTGAAGCAACAGATCTGCACTTTCTTCCAGTTCGGGGTATTGGTTGTTTACAAAACGGGAAACATCACGGTCAGAAGTTTTCCAAACGGGTTTACTAAAAAGCAAAATGGCCAGTATAACTGAAAAAAAAATTGTAAAAAGCCATGGTGAAAGATGTAGCAGGTATACACCACAAACCGATAAAACCAGGGCGATGGCCAAAGCGATAGCAACTGTGCTGATGAGATAAAGGCCAACCCACTTTATCCTTAAATTACGGATCCACTTTTGCCCTTCAGTTTTTAACATAGTCTGTTTTTTTTCTGAATGATAAAATGCGTTCGGTGGTAAAAATCAATAAAGCGGCTATCCAAAATAAAGGGGCAAGTGATTCATTTTGAATGGTTATGGTAGTTGCTCCAACTGTATTGATTTCGGTAATTTCTTGCTGTTTTGCGGAAAAGGTACGTTGATCAGCCTGATGGTCTTCAAAGCCAAAATCGTATGGGTTTTTCTCCCGAATTACAATTGGCATCAGCGCTTTCACAAACAGGCCATCCCAAACCAATTCGTTCCATTGTGGGTTAAAGCGACTGTAAAAATGGTAACTATTTAAATCATTGGTTTTTTCGTTAGTCAAAATTGCATTTCCAAAAGCATCCGTCCATATTTTTTCAGCTTGATTAGGGGAGGCTATTCTTTTGCTCAATTTAACATGCCTGCCATCAATATCCATAAATGAAGCTGTGGCAATTAACTTCCCTTTTTCATATTGAAACAAGGTTCCCTTTGATGCGATGGAAGATTTAAAGTTTGCAGGAACAGCCTCATCCGACAACCAGAAAGCAATGTCCGCTTTTCCAACTTGTGGATTAATGATGATTTTCCGCCCGGTGAAACTGCTGATTGATTTTAAAGCAGCAATTAAATATCTACTGTCTGTAGTTCCAGGAGCTTCTTGTATGGCGATGTTTATCGGTGCTTCGTCTGCAGAATTTAATGCCTGGTATGTTGTATGGGATGGATTTGATTTCGCCTCGTATTTCTTGCCGGCATAGGTGGTGATCCAACTGCTCAAGGTATCGGCTTGGTTGATTGGAATCCAGTTGAGTTTATAATGAACAGCAGGCAGCTCGTTGCCAAAACGGTTTAAACGGTGATCGGCAAAAAGATAAACCGATGTTGCTGAAGGGACAAGTTGATTGGCCGCATCAAGCAAAGCCGTATAACTTAACGTATTGATCTGTTTTGTCTCGTTGCTAGCAGTATCTTTTAATGTTAATTGGGTAAAACCCACATTAAAATTGTGGATTTCGTAGCCTTTTTTAAGCAGGGAATCTATTGTTTTTCGGTGCGTTTTAAATACGGATGGAAATATTGTTTTGTCAACCAAGACCCACCCAGCTTTGTGGCTGCTTGATGCTGTTTTTTTGAAGTAAGGCTGTGATAAAAGGAAAACGATAAGCACTAAAAGTAAACAACGTAAAATCAATAAAAGCCAATCGTTAATTTTAAAGCTTTTTGAACTTGCTCTGGAGCTTTCGCCGAGCAATGCAATGCTGCCAATTTTGATGGTTTTGCCCTGTTTTATATTCCACAGGTGTATAACAAGCGGGATCATTAAACCTGCAAGCGCCAGCAAACCTATGGGATATAAAAATTGCACAGTTTAAATTCTAAGTTTACTTCTCTGTTTTAAAAAATCTCTTAAGGCCTCATCTAAAGCTTCGTCGGTACAAATGGTCCGATAGAAAATTCTTCTGTCCAGCATCTGTATCCTGGTTTCTTCTAAATAAGCTCTTAGCTTTCTTGTATAATCTGCCCTGGCTTTTGCCTGATCGATCTGAACGGTTTCACCAGTTTCCAGATCCTCAAAAGTGCTGTAACCTTTAAAATCCAGGTCGAGTTCGTTTCTGGATAACACATGAAAAACAACGATCTCGTGCCGAAGCGTATTCAAAGTATCCAACAGTTTGATAATTTCATCATCTATTTGATAAAGATCGGTAATAAAAATGAGCAGTTCGCGTTTTTGGGCACCTGCAAACAACTCTTTATAATGAATGGCTTTGGTGAATTTTCCATCGGGATTAATCTGCTCCAACTGGTAAAACAACCTCGCCAGATGCTGGTAATCCTGTTTGGGCGTCATAGAAAAGATCCCCGAATTTTTCAGCACATATAAGCCAATGGCGTCGCCCTGTAAATTGGCCAGATAAGCTAATGATGCGCCAAGATATTTTGCGTAATCTATTTTGGTAAAATCGCCATCGTTGTGGTTCATCGAGGCACTGGCATCAATTAGTAAACGTACGGCAATATTGGTTTCTACTTCCGATTCGCGGATGTAATAACGGTCAGACCGGGCAAACATTTTCCAATCGAGCGAGCGCAGGTCATCTCCAGGCTGATAACTCCTATACTGACTAAACTCCAATCCCGGTCCTTTTACGGTACTTTTATTTATGCCATTCATAAAACCATCAATCGTCATTTTAGCCGATAACGAAAGGTCTTTAATGGCCATCAATACTTTCGGATCGAGTAGTCTACTCATTAAATATTCGCTTTTGGTTTCGAAATGGCTTTGATCAATTCATCCGTCACTTTATCGGATGAAACATTTTCAGCTTCCGCTTTGAAGTTCATCAATACCCTGTGGCGCAATACGGGATAAGCCATGGCTTGCAGATCTTCCATAATTACTGCATACCTGCCTTTAAATAAAGCCCTTGCTTTTGCAGTTAAAATCAAGGCCTGACCAGCTCTTGGACCTGCGCCCCAACGTACCCATTCTTTTACGAAGTTTACTGTTGTGGTATCAGGACGGGTTGCACGGATCATTTCGCTTACATAAGTAATTAAATCATCGCTGATGCTTACTTCGCGGGTAATAGCCTGTAATTGTTTAATTTCTTCAGCACCAATGATGGGATTGACTACCACTTTTTTACTGCCTGTTGTACTGCTTAATATCTGGGTTTCTTCAGCTGCGGTAGGGTAACCGATTTTAATATATAACAAAAAACGGTCTAACTGTGCTTCGGGCAGGGGATAGGTTCCGGCCTGTTCAATAGGGTTTTGTGTAGCCAGAATAAAAAACGGGCGGTCTAAAGGGTAAGTTTGGCCGCCATAGGTTACCTCAAATTCTTGCATGGCTTCTAATAATGCCGATTGCGTTTTTGGTGGGGTTCTGTTCACCTCATCTGCCAAAATGATATTGGCAAATAAAGGACCTTTGTTGAACTTAAAAAAACGTTTTCCCGTTGCGTGGTCTTCTTCGAGTATTTCGGTACCTACAATATCGGTTGGCATTAAATCGGGGGTAAACTGGATTCTTCTAAAAGAAAGATCTAAAGCTTGCGACATTGTCCTCACCATTAAAGTTTTCGCTAAACCAGGTACACCTTCCAGTAAACAGTGACCGCCGGCCATTAAAGCAATCAACATTTCTTCGATGATCACATCCTGACCAACAATTACCTTCTGTATTTCGCTTTTTAACTGGGAGATCTTGTCGATCAATATTTTTAGGTTGCTTTCTGAACGCTCCAAAACGGCTGATTTTTTAGTATAACGATATTGTGCTTCAATATAGGGCATATTGATAGATAGTTTTTAGCCCTGTGGAAAGAATATCAAAAAATTTACAAGATAATTGAGGTAAAAAACCTGATTAATAAAAAATGAAGGTATTTTAGGCTGTGCAAAGAGCTAAATTTACATTTGCGAGGTTAAAATATAATTCGGGCGACTGGGATACCGATCAGCGTATGCCTTCTAATCTCTTAAACTCACTTCTAGAGTATACAACGATTCCTTTAGACGAAGAGGAAAAGATTGTAGAACTGAGCAGTCGAGATATATTTAAATACCCTTTTTGTTATTTAAGCGGACATAAGCTGGTGCAGTTTAGTCAGCAGGAAGCCGTAAATTTTAAAACCTACGTGCATAACGGTGGATTCGTTTTTGTAGATGACTGCAATCACGATATCGATGGTTTGTTTGCCCGCTCTTTCGAAACACAGATGACTAATCTGTTCGGCCCGCAGGCTTTAAAAAAAATCCCCAACAACCATGGCATTTACAACTCTTTTTTCAAGTTTGAGAAAGGGCCGCCTACCACATCTTTCGAGTTAAATGGCTGGGGCGATGATTTGGTACACGATTACCTGAAGGCCATTACTGTTAACAATAGGATAGGGGTATTATACAGCAATAAAGATTATGGCTGCGAGTGGGATTATGATTTCAGGAACAAACGTTTTTTAGCTGAAGACAATACCAAGTTTGGCGTAAATATTATTTTGTATGCTATGGGCATAAATAGTTAGTTTTTTTCGTGCTGTCAGATGTTACCATCTGACAGGTTTAGGTCATTCAATTGTGTACATCTGAAATGCAGCAGATGGTAACATCTGCCGCCACGGCTACAAGCTGTACGCATTTATTTTACCACCTAAGTCAGCTGAGGGCATCTTAGTTTTTGGATTCTTTCGTGTTGTTGGATGTTACCATCTGACAGGTTTAGATCATTCAATTGAGTAAATCTGAAAAGCAGCAGATGGTAACATCTGCCGCCACTGCTAAAAGCTGTACGCATTTATTTTACCACCTAAGTCACCTGAGGTTATCTTAGTTTTTTGATTTTTTCGTGCTGTCGGATGTTACCATCTGACAGGTTTAGATTATTCAATTGAGTAAATCTGAAAAGCAGCAGATGGTAACATCTGCCGTCACGGCTAAAAGCTGTACGCATTTATTTTACCACCTAAGTTACCTGAGGGTATCTTAGTTTTTTGGATTCTTTCGTGCTGTCGGATGTTACCATCTGACAGGTTTGGATCATCCAATTGAGTAAATCTGAAAAGCAGCAGATGGTAACATTTGCCGCCACTGCTAAAAGCTGTACGCATTTATTTTACCACCTAAGTCAGCTGAGGGTATCTTAGTTTTCGGATTCTTTCGTGCTGTCGGATGTTACCATCTGACAGGTTTAGATCATTCAATTGTGTAAATCTGAAAAGCAGCAGATGGTAACATCTGCCGCCACGGCTAATGACTAATGAACGAATGGCTAATGAACCAATGCACCTAGAGTGCATAAGCCGTTTCGGCCTTAGATTGATTCAGTACCAAAAAACTCTGGATATTTCCAACATAACTTAGTGCGCCAATATTGTCCCTCAGGAAATTGTTGTAAGAAACCATATCGGGCATGGCCACTTTTAGCATAAAATCGAAATGACCGGTCAAGTGGTAACATTCCATCACTTCGGGATATTTTTCCATTTCGGCCTTAAATGCCCGCACAATATCTTCTGAATGAATGGTAAGCTGGATGTGTGGAAAAGCAATAAAATGTGATCTTAGCTTATCAATATCTACTATGGCTACAGTCGATTTAATATAGCCATTGGTTCTCAGCTTTTTTATACGTTCTACAATGTGGGTCATGCTTTTTTTAAGCTTTCCCGAAACTTCTTTATAGGTTAATAATCCATCACGCTGTAAAAGATTCAGGATTTCGATATCTGTCTGATCAACTTTTTGAGGTTGCATGTAAATACTTAGTGTATAATTGTTTCTTTTTGTATTGCTTTTGTAAAGACTAAAAATAGTTAAAATAAGATATAATTAGGTTAATTTATTGTTGTTTTTTAAATCCTTACTTAGTGTATTTATTACAATAATAGTGAAATTTTATTTTATCAATACGAATTATATTCTGTGAGCGTGTTTTTCTGATCCGCTTAACCAAATTTTTAGGACGTTGAGTGCTTTGTAAAAAATAATTTTTACCAAAAAAAAAGCTTGTTGCTTTATAATTTACTTAACTGCTGATCTTTACAGCATAATAAATTTAACCGAATATTATTTTCTCATGCATAAAAAACACAACTTCGGTGCCGGTCCCTGCATCTTGCCGTCATCTGTTATGGAAAAAGCAGCCCAGGCTGTTATCAATTGGGATGGAATGGGTTTGTCTATTTTAGAGGTTTCCCATCGCTCGCCAGAATTTGAAGACGTGGTACTTAAAACGCAGCTTCTGGTCCGTGAGTTATTGTCGGTTCCTGATCACTATTCGGTACTCTTTTTACAGGGTGGTGCCAGCATACAATTTGCAATGGTGCCAATGAATTTTTTAAACGGAACGAAAAAAGCATCATATCTCGATACCGGTTATTTTGCACAGAAAGCGATTAAAGAAGCAAAATTATTCGGTGAGGTGGAAATCGTAGCCACTTCGAAAGATAAAGATTACGCTTATATTCCAGGTCAGTTTAATGTGGATGCACAATCTGCTTATCTGCACTGCACTTCTAACAATACGATAGAAGGAACGGAGATATTTGATTTTGCCGGCCATGGTGTACCATTGGTATGCGATATGTCGTCTGATATCTTTTCCAGAAAAATTAACATTAACGATTTCGACCTGATTTATGCCGGTGCTCAAAAAAATATGGGTCCGGCAGGGATGACACTGGTCATCGCTAAAAATTCGTTCCTTGATCAAGCCAAAAAAGAAATTCCTTCGATGATGGATTATCGCTTATTCCGCGACAATATGAGCATGTACAATACACCTCCTGTTTTTTCGATTTATGTGGCCATGCTCAATCTTTTATGGCTGAAAGATCAGGGCGGTGTAAATGGTATAGAGAAACAAAACATCGAAAAGGCTAAACTGTTGTATAAGGAGATCGATCGGAATCCACTTTTTTATGGTACTGCGAACGTTACGAGCCGTTCGCGGATGAATGTTACCTTTCTGGCTATTAATAAAGAAGTGGAACATGCTTTTTTAACATTTGCTGCTGATAAAGGAATTGTAGGTATTAGAGGCTATCGAACAGTTGGCGGATTTCGTGCCTCACTTTATAATGCACTTCCATTATCCAGTGTTGAAATATTGGTAGGTGCCATGATTGATTTTGAAAAAATATACATTGATAAAACAGTGCTTGAACTCGAATAATCTGTTGAATAATGATAAAAATATCCCCTTTAAAGGCATTACAGCCAGGTAAAGATATCTTTGATCTGATGATTTCCGATCAGGTAAATGGTAAGGTGCATAAAAACGAACAGCTTTCATTTGAAGATTTGATCAACCTTTTTGGATGTGCTTTAGAAAACCGTCCTTCTATCTATATTTACGAATTCCGCGGGGAGGGCAAAGCCATGCGGGGTATTTGGGCAAAAACCGATCTCACTGATACACTAACGGATAACATCAAACGGCATGAAGAAACGGTGTCATCTAAAGTAGCCTCCCTTAAAGCGGATAAAGGAAGGGGGAAAATAGAAAAATCGCCCATATTATTGGTTTATCAGGAAGATGAAGAGCTATCTACACTGATTGATTTTGTAGTTGGTCAGCAACAACCAGTAGAGAGCGAATGGTCGCAGCTGGGCCATTTCCTCTATCAGGTAACTGATGACAAACTGATTGGTAAATTTTGTGCTGAATTTGCAAAAATGAGCCAGGTTTACCTGGCCGATGGTCACCAGCGGTTGGAGGCTGCTTATGCTTTGCAGAAAATGGTTCCACAACAGATCAGTAGTTTATTTGTTTCCGCCCAATCAATTTCAATAGAGGCCTTTCATCGATTGATCCGTGGGATTGATATTTCCCATAGCACATTGATGGATAAGCTCAAACAATATTATTATGTTTCTAAGATCCCAAACAATAAACCTTACAAACCTGACCGAAAAAACAGGATGGGGCTTTATTTTAGGGGTGAATGGTATCAACTAGACCTTAATACTGATCTGACCGAATTATCGCAAAAGCCTGATACGGCAATTCTTCAGGATCTGATCCTTGCACCTGTTCTTGGTGTTGTGAAACCGAAGGAAGATGATCGGTTGAACTGTTTTCCTGATTGTAAATGGGATCAGTTTTTGGCTGAACTCGAAACATCAATGGTTACGATTGGCTTTTCACTATATCCAATGACTGTGGATGAGTTTATCTCAGCGGCTGAAAAGGGAAATTTTCTTCCTCCAAAATCGACCTGGATAGAACCAAAAATTCCACAGGGTTTTATGGCAAGCAGTGCAACAGCTATAGTGGCCAATGGAGAGCAGATACGGTTAAGTTAAACGCTAAAATCAACAATATGTTCGATTTGGATTTGGAAAGTATAGGTCAGTTTACGGCCACTTTTATGATCGTTTGTTTCTTTTTCATTTCCTTATACAAAAAGCGTTTGAAATAAGTGGTGGTAAAATAATCTTGTATGATAACGATGTGGCATTCAATTATAGTTAAATTTTATACTTTTGGGATACCGCTCAATTTACAATTTTAACCATATATGTTTTATGAAAATGCTTTTTAGGTTTTGTGTCTTTTCTATGTTAATCTGCTCATCGATTCTGGCGAGTGCTCAAACCGTTACGTTAGATTATTTCTTTAACCGCGAAACCCGTAAAGATAAAGAAGGTAAAGAAATTCGTTTTCATTACCTGTGGAACGAACACGCCATGAGTGGTTTTTCTATCCTTGGTGATGTGTTCAAAAAACAAGGTTTTAAATTAGATTCGTTAGAAACAGCACCAACACTTGCTAAATTAAAGGGAAGTGATGTGTATCTAATTGTAGACCCGGATAGACCAAAAGAAAACCCGAAACCAAATTATATTGAGGCTAAAGATATTGCAGTAATTTCTGCCTGGGTAAAAAAGGGTGGGGTATTGGTGATGTTCGCCAATGATAGCGCCAATGTAGAATTACCACATTTTAATCAACTGGCCAATGTATTTGGCATGTACTTTACCAACGAAATGCAAAACCATGTTATTGATGATGCGCATTTTGAAGATGGCGCAATTGTAATCAAAAACAATCCGGTATTTAAAACGGCCAATAAAATCTTTATGAAAGATGTTTGTTCTATCGACACTAAAAATGGTGCAAAACCAGTGCTTAAAAATGCAGCTGGTGCAACGGTAATTGCTTCGGCCAAATTTGGTAAAGGAAATGTAATTGCCATTGCCGACCCATGGTTATACGACGAATATGTAAACGGACGTTTGCCTAAAGAGATGGGTTTTGAAAATGATAAAGCCGCATTCGATTTAGTGACCTGGTTAAAAAGCCTGACCAAAAAATAGGCTGTCCGATATTTTATAGTTTATCCAGTTTAAAATAACCCAAATGAATCTCATCTTCAGGTAATCCTGAAGATGGTTTGATTTCGATATGGTATTTTTGTTTGGCCTGATCACTTAAAATATCTTCGATTTTATAGATATCATCAACGTCGATACCATACTTTTCATCAATATGCGAATTTGCTCCTTTGATGGAATTGGTTTTAAAAAACACTGTTTTTTTTGCCTCTTGTATAGCTTTAGCTCTTTCATCATGTACCGATAAAACAATGTAATGTTGTTCGTACAATTTATCAGACTGGTAGCCCCCCAGGTTGATGAAAAATAACTTATGCGCCGAAAGTGGTGTGTGTTCATCTCTCAGTTTAATACTGATTTCGTAATCATCCACCCGTTTAACCTCCCGCCAGCCATCCAAATGAAGACTGGTGCCTGCTTCAGGCCAAAACGCTTTAATTTCGGGAACAAGTTCTTTAAGTGAAGTTGCTATACCGAAGAAATAATCGTGTTGTTCTACATTTCGTTTCGGTGCTTTCGATCCCAATAGGATCATATATAGTTTTAAATCGTTCATTTTTGTGGTAATCGGTTAATTGTTTAAATCGGTTAATTGTCTGCGACCTTATAACGCCAGCCGTAAAACTCGTTCGTCGTTGTAGGCTAATTGGTGATTGATTATGGGTCATTTTCTATAATCATTCAAGCTCACTCATTAATCATCTAACACCATTAGTCAGAATTGGTTCTTATCTATCGTTAATTTTCATTCACGCTATCGTCATCCTGAACTTGTTTCAGGATCTTTTATTAGGAAGGAAATAAACACATCCAAGGGGTAAAATACTAGTCAGATGGATCCTGAAACAAGTTCAGGATGACGCAATGAGTAGAGTTTTCTGTGTATTCTGTACTTCTCCGTTTAAAAAGATGGGCAAGCGGGTAAAAAAACAAAACAATTTCGTTTTTTTCGGATTATATGAACGGATGAGTTAAGTCAAGTAATCTTCGTTTGACCAAATAAATTACAGCTTTATAAATGGATACCAAAACAGGAAAAAAGAAAATCGCAATTATAGGAGGCGGCCCAAGCGGGCTTTTCATGTATAAAAGGTTAACTGAATCTGAGGTTACCAATTTTGAAATAGACATTTTCGAACGTAAAGATTATTTAGGTGCTGGGATGCCATATAGTGCGGAGGGTGCTAATGTAGAGCATATTACCAATGTTTCGGATAATGAAATTCCGATTATCTTCAACTCCATAGAAGACTGGGTAAAAATTGCCCCAAAAGAGATTTTAAAAAAGTTTGATATCAACGAAGAGAAATTTAATGAGTATAAGGTATTGCCCCGGCTTTTTTTTGGCGAATACCTGTCTGCACAATTCAATCTTTTAAAAGAAGCCGCGGTAAAAAAGGGGATCAAAACCAATGTTCATTTAAATTGCATTGTGGAAGATATCATTGATTTTTCAGAGGATAATAGGGTAGCGGTAAGTGTTCAAAACCTGGATAAAGTTTACTTTGATCAGGTTATTATTTGTACCGGGCACAATTGGCCAAAGAAATATGAACGTCGTATTCCAAATTACTTCGATTCGCCGTACCCACCAAAAAAAATAGCATTAAAACTAGATCATACTGTGGGTATTATGGGATCATCCCTGACCGCTATTGATGCTTTAAGAACATTGGCCAGGCAGAACGGAAAGTTTGAGGATAATGAAGATGGAACCTATGCCTACCGTTTAGAAAGTGATGGATTTAAAATGGTGATGCACTCGCGCAGCGGACTATTGCCTGCCATTAGGTTTCATTTAGCAGACTCGCATCTTGGAAAGGATGAAACCTTAAGCAAAACTGAAATTCATCAAAGTATTGCAGAAAATGGAGGTTTTTTGCCTTTAGACTTTGTATTTGAAAAGAATTTTAAAGAAATGTTTGTTGAAAAAGATCCTGCATTTTATGAGCAGATTAAAAACATGAACCTGGAAGAATTTGTTGGTGCGATGATGGATTACAGGGAAAACATGGAGCCTTTTGAACTTTTCAAAAAAGAATACGAAGAAGCTGAAAAATCTATCGAAAAGCGGAAGTCTATTTATTGGAAAGAAGCTTTAGCTGTGTTAAGTTTTGCAATGAACTATCCTGCCAAGTATTTATCTGCCGAAGATATGGAGCGGCTTCAAAAAGTACTAATGCCGCTGATTTCTATCGTAATTGCCTTTGTACCCCAAAGTTCGTGCAGAGAACTGCTGGCCCTTCATGCTGCAGGGGTTTTAAGTATTGTTGCCGTTGGAGATGATGCAAAGGTTGAACCCTTAAAAACAGGTGGTGCAGATTATCATTACAAAGTTGATGACAAGGTAGTAAATATGCACTTCGATACCTTTATCGATTGTATTGGTCAGCCACATCTTTCTTTTAACGATTTTCCTTTCAAAAGTTTAATCAATAATGGTACGGTTAGTCCTGCAAGATTACAATTTAAATCTGCCGAAAAGGGAAAATCAGAAATGAAGAATAACGATTTAGTAACGCAAGGAAAAGACAAAACTTATTTTTTAACCGTGCCCGGAATTACGATCAATGATCACTTTCAGGTGGTGGATAAAAAAGGTACAGTAAACAAAAGAATCTACATTATGGCTGTGCCATATATTGGAGGTTATAACCCCGATTACTCTGGAATCGACTTTTGTGAGGCGGCATCAGAAGCAGTGCTAAGTAGCATGTTAGCTTAAAATTTTAAACTGATTTGTGTCTAAATACCTGTCTTAAATAATTATCTTCTGAAAAATATATGGGTTATTTTTTTTATTTAAATATCTTATTATCAATTTGTTATTTTATTTTTTGCTAGTGTTCATTTAAAAAAACAAACGTTTGCGCTTAATTAATTTTGTTTCTTTTTTCGGGTACAATTCTTGGGGAAATGGAAATAGTTTAATTGTAGAAAATGGTTATAATATGTTTAATATAAGTTAACATTTGTTTACAGTTTTATTGTCGCAATATTGTATTGCCTCGGTCTACTATCTTTTAAATGTTATCTCTTCTTAGAATTTATGAAATTTTTGCTGCCTATAGCATTGATATATAACTTACTTAGTTTTTAAGCACATTTTTAGGCAAACGTTTGCGTTAAGAAAAATAAAAATTGCCCTTGCTTAATCTATATCTTGCATTACCAAATCATAACGAGCCGAAATTTTATTTTAGTATTACGAGCAAAAAAATCCTGTTAACTGCAGGTAAATAATTAATAATTAAAATAATAAAAGAACCTCTAACCAAGGTATAACATTAAGCAAACAAAAACTAATCGTTCGTGGCCATCTATTAGTGCCATGGATTAACCAATCATCCTAATCCCAACTCTATGTTCAAAAATTTTACGATTTGTCCCCAGGCATTGCCATGCCCAAAAAACTCAAAACGAGGTAATTTCTTCATTGTATTTTAACAATCGAGCTTCTTCTTTAAACACTTAAACTTTAATTAAACTAATAAAATGGTTAAAATTTACACAAGCGTTTGTTTCGCCTTGTTTTTATCTGTTTTTGGATCTCAAACTTTGCATGCCAATGTGGTATTGATAAAAGGGATTAACAAAAATTATGTGGCTTTTCAGCAAGATACTACAAAATCTAAAAAAGATCCATCTACGATTTCTGTAAAAACAGATACCATTGGGCAAATGATTAAGGCATTACAGAAATTTAAAGCTGTACGCGATACACTAAACATCCGTTCTTCAACGCCCGTTCCTAATTTGTCGTTACAGCAGATTATTAAGGGAAACTTAGCTGGGGTTTATGTGCAGGAACCAAATGGAGAACCCGGTACGGAACAAAGTATAATTATACAAGGTGCATCTGGTTTACTTTTCAATAAAAAAGACATTTATGCTTTACAGCCTGCCATCTATTTAAATGGGGTGCCTTTGGTAGCTGACAACCCTTTTGCATTTGATATCCAGAAATACGATTACAACAGAATTGGTCCTGCAACAAACTTATTATCGCAGGTAGACATCAATAATATAGCGTCTATCACTGTAATTAAAGATCCTTTCGAATTGGCAAAACTGGGTCCAAACGCAGCTAATGGAGCAGTATATATTACTACAAAGAATGCCAGGGCGGGGATTAGGGATATAAGCTTAAACTCTTATTTTGGTTATGTGACTGCTCCACAGGTAAATACTGTTAATGGTGCTTATGAAAATAATTTCAGGAACCAGTTTTATCAAAAATATAATCCAGCTGGTAAACCAGCATCTTATTTAAGAGACTCTACCAATGTAGCTTATTTCGGTCCATCAAACTGGACCGATTTATATTATCAGAACTCACCAACTTTTTCTGCCGATTTAGGTATTACGGGTGGATCGGAAAGAGCAAGTTTTAGATTTTTTGGTTCAGGAACAAAAAATGCCGGAAATGCAGATGATACTGATATGAACAGGTATAATCTATTTTTCGGAATCAATATGGCTCCTTTTAAATGGCTTACAATTTCAAGTGCAGTGAATACCGCGCGTTTGGATCGTACCCGGAACAAAAGTTTGCGCGATCGTTTTGCTGAAACACGTTACATCCCTGATCTAAGTAGCCCACTTTCTCCAAATGCCGATTCGTATGCAACATACTTAAATGAAAATAACAGAAACGTTGATAATAACCGATCGACTGTATTAAATGGAAATTTATCGTTAACAGCGAAAGTAAACAAGTTCGTTATCACCACAAGTGGTTTATTTAACTATAACGAAGGTGTTAGAGATTATTTTATTCCCTCCACTTTGTTGGCTGGTATCAGTTATATATCTAATTATTTTGGGTATAGCCAAAGGGCTTCGATAAATAACACTATTGGTTATAAGTACGACATTAATAAAAATCATACCCTTGATTTTGAAATTGGCCAAAGTTTGCAGGGCGATACTTATAAATACAATTACGCCAGGGCTTATAATGGTCCTAACGACTATGTGAAGTTGTCTTTTGTAGATGCTAGGCTAACCGTTGACGGGTTTGATAATCCGGATTATTTAAACGTACTGGCCAAAAACGACTTTTACGTTTTCAGGTATATTGATAAGGAACGTAATAATTTAATGTCGTTTTATGGCTCAGCTAAATATGCCTATAAAAATTTACTAACGCTTAGTGCATTACTAAGAAGAGATGGTACATCAAATGGCCAGCCAGATAGCCGCTGGGTAACTACTCCGGCATTCAATGTTAATTGGAATTTAAAAGAACAGTTTTTAAAAGGGAATAGTGGGGTTGACGCCTTGCATGTAAGTGCCTCTTGGGGGCGAACATTAAGGATTTTCCAGGATGACCGTTTTGCTGCAGGACCACAATACCGCTCAGAGAATGGCTGGGAAGAGGAACCAACTATACCGGGCTATGGTGGTTTGTTAGGCATTAACCGTCCATATAATAGCGGTTTTATTGGCTATAATATTAGTTTGCCATTTGCTGACCGCACCAGCTTAACAGTTGATGCATCTTTTTTAAACAGTCGTATCAATACTGCAGTAACGGTATATAACCGGGAGGATAAAAATAATGTTGTGGGTTTACCAGTAGCCGTAGAAACAGGTTATTCTACTCAGTATAAATCGGGAATGGATATTAACAACAAAGGTATTGAGCTTTTGGTTAACGTATCTGTTTTACAAAGGAAAGATGGATTTAACTGGAATACAGGTTTAAACCTCAGTTATAACAAAAATAAGTTGTCGGCTTTACCAGAGGGTTTAAATGAACTGATTTATCAGAATGATAACAAACTTGAAGTAGGCAAATCAGTTGGAAGCTACTGGTTGTATACCAATGAAGGCATTTATAATAGCGATGGAGAGGTGCCCAAAGGTAGAACCTTTAACGGCATCGCATTAAAAGCAGGCGATCCGAAATGGGTTGATTACAATGGAGATAATAAAATCGACAGTAAAGATAAGGTCTTGACGGGAGACCGCTTGCCAAAATTTGTAGGCGGCTGGAACAACACCATAGCTTACAAAGGTTTTGATTTAAATTTCAATTTCATTTTCGCAGCAGGCCAGAAAGCGATTAACCAGTATGAGGCCACCCGTTATGGTTTTGTTAACCGTGAGGCTGGAAACGATATCAACTCAGTTAAAGAAGTATCCTCATGGCAATCTATCGACAACGAAAAAAACTATCCGATCTACAATCCATGGAGTTCGGTAGATGCCTATCGTACCGATCAGGACCTGTTTTTAGAAAGTGCCACTTACGTAAAATTAAGATCGGTTACATTGGGTTACGATTTCAGTAAAGCAGGTTTCTTTAAAAATGCCGGCGGAAAATTTAGAAGAGCTTATTTATACGCAACAGCGCTGAATGTGTTTACACTAACCAATTTTTCGGGTGTTGATCCTGAGTTGATCAATTACAATGGAATTTACGACGGTGCAAATATCACTATCCCGCGCACATTTGTTTTGGGCTTTAAACTCGATTTATAAAATTTTACCATTATTAATATGAAATATTCTAATTATAAAATTAGTATCTGCCAGAAGGTTATGCTTACTTTACTGGTAAGCTTAATTGGTATTGGCAATTTCTCTTGTAAAAAAATTGATGATGTACAATCAGTAAGATTAGCAACAGAAGAAACAAACTGGAAGACTTTAGAAGATGCCAGGGCAAACTTATCATCCATATATGGTTTGATGCGTTCTGCTACTGTATCTGATAATACCCACTGGCTGATGGGCGATTTAAGACAAGGTGATTTTACGATCACCAATAGATCAGATCTTAAATCCATCGTTTCGGGGCAGTTAAATGCACAATATCCCGTAATTAACAGGATTACCAACTGGCGTAGATTTTATGCTGTTGTTAATGCGGCCAGCCTTTTTATTGAGCGTTCCAAACAGATTGTACCTTTGGATTCCCGTTATACAGCCATCAATAATAATGTTGATGTGGCACAAGCAAAGATCTTAAGGGCTTTTGCCTATTTTTATATGGTTAGGATCTGGGGGGATGTGCCTTTGTTAACTTCTTCTCACGATGGGGATTTTGTTAAACTTCCAAGAACTGATAAAGATAAGGTTTTACAATTTGCAACGGCTGAGCTGTTGGCTGCTGCACAAGTAGTCCCTTTCAAATATGGTGGAGACGATCCTATTCTTCCAGGTCTTTATTATGGTGCAGGTTGGGGAAGTTGGAACGGAAACATATTCACCAGATTATCAGCATATATCATTTTAGCCCATATAGCTGCATGGCAAGGCAATTATCTTGATGCTGCTGCTTACTCTAAGTTTGTATTGGATAATTATACAAAATCTAACGGAAGCGGTTCTAATGGTATTGTGTATTTAGCTATGGATGCTTTAACCGAAAACTTAAATTACTATAGCCCATTTGCTTTTAAGCGTGCAACGGTAATTGTAGGTTTTCCATTTGAAGCTGGTAATGGTTTATCAACAGCTAATGGGCACATCGAGCAACTAACCTTGGCTTCGCCATTTATCCCTAAAGCACAGCCTGAAATGTTTGTGACAAAGGATAGTATCCTGAAAATATTTACCGATCCAAAAGATTTAAGATTCAGTTTTAACCCGGTTAACGGCTTATACCGCACAAATTATTTTTACAATTTTACTTCTGAGCAGCCGATTTTCAATAAAATAAAAGTGATTTATACCGCGCAAACCTCTGGCAATTTAACTTTGTTCAGCTCTACCATGTTGTTTAGCCGTATAGAGGAAATAACCTTATTAAGAGCCGAAGCTTGTGCAGTATTAGGGCAGCGGGCTGAGGCTATTACCGCCCTAAATAAAGCTGCAGATTTAAGGGGCCCGATCGTTTACGATCCTGCATCGGGAGTAGATTTGATTGACGCCATTTTTGCTGAACGCAGAAGAGAACTGATGGCCGAGGGTTGGAGATGGTATGACATTGTACGTTACAACAGGATTAAAAAACCAACGGGCACATTTATTAAGAAAAATGGAGTATCGCTAACTTTCAGACAGTTTGAAGATGCGGGTGGCATATACTGGCCAGTATCACAAGATGTAATCAACGCCAATTCATTGGTTACCCAAAATCCATATTGGCAATAATTATTAAGAAGATGATGAACATGAAATTATATAAGCGTGGTTTAATACTGCTGTTGGCGGTAATGGGTCTTTATTTAAGTGCCTGCAAAAAGAACGATTCGCCATATTACGATTATACGAATACCATACAAATTTTTAAAGGTTCGGCTATGGATTATTTAAAATCGAAACCCAACACTTTTGATTCGTTGCTGTTGGTTTTGAACCGTTTTCCAGAACTTAAAGATTCGTTAACCAATCAACAGATAACACTATTTGCTCCTGTAAATGAAAATTTTGCCGCATCTGTAAAGTATTTAAACCAAACTAGAAAGGTTGCTGGTAAAACCCCGGTTTATTTGGCTACTGCTGATCCAACCGAATTGCTGTTTATGCTTTCAAAATATATAGTTAGAGGAAATAGAATTGCGAATGCTTATACCAGTACCGTTGATGGTGTCTCGGTAACTACAATTGGCATTAACTATCCTATGCACATTAAAGCGGTACAGGCAAATGCTTCGGGCTTTGTTGGGGGCGGAGCAACAACACTGGAGTATAGTGATATGTTTGGTTCTACAATTCAACTGGACTGGATAACCACCAATACAGATGCAATTAATATCAAAACCGACAATGCAACAATTAATATTTTAACCCCATTGCACAGTTTTGGATTTAATGAATTTACAGCAAGATTAGATAAATAACCTGATGAAGATGAAAACTAATAAACACTTATTTGGTATAGGAATGATGCTGGCAAGTATGATGTTCGTACTTGGATCTTGTAAGAAAAATTTACCTGATAATAGATTGTCTATTGCCAGCGATAGCCAATATACGCAGTATATATATCAACCTACCTTAGGCAGAAATACCTTATTTACCAACAATTTCACCTATGGTAACTCAAGCAGGCCATTGGATTTTAAAATTGTAAATATGCGCACCTTTGGCGGTGAAGCTGCCCCTGAGTTAACCAAATTATATCCTGTTAAGGTATGGAAAACCGCTTACGATGGTACGGAGAAATCGCTGGCAGAAATTGAAGCAAAACGGGTAGTGGAGAACCATCCGCTGTTTGAAGTACGGCCACATTCAGGTGAATTTTTGATGTGGGCAGAAGCGAATTCAAATATGGTTAAGGCGCAGCCAGATTCGGGGTACGTTTTTGATGTGGAAATGTCGAATACCGGAGGAAGAAAATATTTTCAGAATATGCGTCTAATACCTTTTCGCGAGCGCCCGTATGAACCCTCACCTTTAGACCCGATTACCGGGCAGGGAACTTCTACTTCTGTTAGCCCCTCCGGTTTGGCTATTACAGGTGTTAAAACCAATCAGTTTTTGTCTAGTTCAGATGTACGTGTGGTATTCAATAAGTTGCCAAAGGGTACACCTGGTTATTCTGGACATAGTATCAGTTTTAAATTTGTGGATACTTTATCGCAGGTAATTGATCCGAATAAATTTGCACTCACCGATTGGGGCAATTTGGTTCATGGTTTTAACATGATAAAAGATGCTACTAAAGTAAAGTTCGATGTGGCTTATCCTATACCGCTAACAGCCTATCCAACCAAATATACCACTGCCGAGGGCGATGCCGCGAGAGTCGTATTTAGATTCGATAGGCAGGCATTCGGTGCTTTACTGTTACATTGTTATCTGGCCCTAAATTTTAAGATCTATGAGGAGGGCGATTGGGAAATTATCTTCCAGTTTAAGAATGATAAACCAAAATTTGATAACGACTGATGAAAATAACTAAATCCAAACAAAACATATTTCCAATGAAGTATTTTTACAGCATAGTAATTTTATTGATTTTCGGTTTGCATAACCTTGCCTTCGCTCAACAGCAACAACAGCAAAAGCAAATTGCGGTTTCAGGTACAGTTTATGATGGCGAATCGAAAAAGAAAGAAACCATGCCTGGCGTAAGCATTATCAGCAACGGCAAGGTATTGGGTCAAACTGATGGGGACGGTCGTTTCAGGGTAACCGTCGCCTCAAACGCAGAAATTACTTTTAAATATTTAAGTTATATCACACAAACCGTTAAGGTTAATAACCGGACCAATATCACAATAACCTTACAAGGTGACAATACCACACTTAAAGAGGTACAAGTTACTGCAGGTTATCAAACCAAAACCAGAACCTTAACTACCGGATCTACGGTAACGATTTCGGGTAAAGATATTCAGGGCCAGCCAGCAAGTGATGTGATGTCGCTTTTACAAGGTAAAGTTGCTGGTCTTAACATCCAGAACAGCACAGGTTCACCAGGATTTAGGGGGTCTATTACCTTACGTGGTATTTCGAATATCAATGTATCAGGCTCAGGAAGTTCTAGTTTCCTAACACCAACTTCACCATTATTTGTAATTGACGGGGTACCTGTAGATGATAATACCAACTATTCGTATGGTTTTCAGCAGGCAGGGCCAGGGGTATCGCCGATTTCGCAGATCCCACCGGAAGATATAGAGGATGTTACGGTATTAAAGGATGCCGCGGCGACCTCATTGTATGGATCGCGTGGTGCCTATGGTGTAATTTTGGTGACCACTAAACGCGGTAACTCTAAGGTTCCTGTAGTACGTTATAATGGTGCAGCATTTTTTTCGATGGTACCACAGTTGCGTACTGTTATTGGTGGAAAAGGAGAACGCCAGTTGCGCATCAATCAGATTTTGCAAAATGATACTTCATATTATCATGGGATAGATATGGTTAACTCTTCGATTGTTTTGGCCGATAGTTTGAACGCTTATTTCAATAACTCAACAGATTGGCAATCCTTTTTTTACAGGAATACCTTTAACCAAACCCACAATGTAAGTGTATCAGGTGGTGACGTAGCCTTCAATTATAAAGTAGGATTAGGGGCCTTTGATGAAACGGGGATACAACAAAATACCGGTTACTCGAGATATAATCTGAATATGAACATGCAGTATAACCCAACCCCTAAATTTAAGTTGGTTGGACAATTGCAAAATTCGATTCAAAAAGTACAAACAGGAAGTGGTAATGGGTTGCTTAACAGTGGTTTAGCGGCTACCGGTAATGCGTCTACCTTATTGCCGTCGCCGTCTCTATATTCTTCTCAAAGCGGTGTGCTGGCACAGCTTCAAACTGATAACGACAATAAATCGTTGCAAACCTTTGCCACTATTAATGCAGAATATGAGGTTTTTAAGGACTTCAGGATTTCAACATTTTTAAATTATACCAATGGATCAAATACAAAAGATAATTTTTCGCCAGCAGCTTTAAATGGTAATCAATCGCAATATTATACCTATAATGATCGCGCTACCAAATTATACAACCGGAACCAGTTCTCTTATGTGTATGGCTTAAAAGATGCTGCAGGTGAAGATTCCCATACATTTAATTTATTCGCCTTCACAGAGATTAACTCTAGTTTTTTTAAAGCGGATGCTATTTTGAATGAAAAAGGGGTAAACGATCAGTTAAGGGGACCGTTAACCAATATGACCGATTATCTTACTTCATTGGGTGGTACCATAGATTATAAGGATGAAAGGAGTGTCGCTTTTGCAGGTGCTTTTTCTTACAATTATAGACAAAAATATGTATTAGACCTTAATTATCGCCTTGATGCCAACTCGGCAAATGGTGAAAATGCAAAATACATTGCTAATCCATCAGTTGCATTTAAATGGAACTTTAATAAGGAGAAATTTATGGAGAACATTAAATGGATCGATTATGCTGATATCCGTTTGAGTTATGGTTCTAATATTCAGCCTGTAGGTGGAATTTTTGATGCCTATGGCAAATATGCCGGTGGACCCCGCTACAATAACGCAAACTCCATTTTATTGGATTTGGAACGATTACCTAATTTAGATTTACAGCCAACAAAGGCCACTACTTATAACGCTGGTGTTGACTTTAGCTTATTTCAAAGTCGCGTTTCATTAAATTTCGACACCTATTATAAACAGAATGATAATATTTTCAGGTATAAAAATATCTCAAGTACCAATTCATTTTCGACCATTGCTTCTAATGAAATTAGCAATGTAAATTATGGTTGGGAGTTTCAAACTGCTATACGTCCACTAAGTCCAAGTAGCGAATTTAAGTGGACTATTAACGCAAACATTGCCATTAATAGAGAGATTTTAGCACAATTGCCCGATGGTTTGAGGGATTTTATTTATACCGATAAAGATTTAGGACAGGATATATATTACCGTTTAGGTACCAATTCGCTATCTAACTACCTTTATAATACGAAGGGTGTTTATTCTACCAATGCACAGGTTCCTGTTGACCCGAATACGGGTTTACCTTACCGCGTAGGGGGTAACGGTCGTCTAAATTATTTTAAAGCAGGGGATCCAATTTTTACCGATCTGGATGGAAACTATGTACTTGATGGTAATGACCGGGTAATAGCAGGTAACTCGCAACCGCAAATTACTGGCGGTATTTTTACCTATTTAAAATGGAGAGACTGGAGTGTAGAGGTGAATACTTCTTTTACCTTGATCCGTGATATCATCAATAACCCATTAGCCAACCAGTTGCGTAATTATTACTCTCCAAATGGTTCTGGGGCTTTGGTGCCATTAGATCAGCTTAATTATTGGCGATCAGCAGGAGATGTTGCAACTTATGGGAATCCATTAGACTTTGTAAGATCACGTATTATCGATCCATTTAGAATTAACCAAACAGCCTTTCAGGAAGATGGATCTTACTTTAAATTAAACTCTGTAAAACTATACTATAATCTAAAACAAAGCTTTACCCAGAGATTCGGAATGAATAGGGTAAGTGTAAATGCTACAGCTTCGAATCTTGGTTTTATTACGCGTTATACTGGTCCGAATCCAGAAAACGTAACCAGTTTAGGAAGAGATGATTCTGGTGGTTATCCTTCTCCTAGGCAATTCACATTGGGTTTAAATATTGAGTTTTAAAATTGTAAGGAAATGAAAAATATTAAATATATAATTCTGTTTGTTGCGTTGGCTTTTACTGCAGCTGGCTGTAAAAAATTGCTTAATGTAACTCCCATTGAAGCCCAGAGCGGAAACAACTTTTGGAAAACAAGAGATGATGTGGAGAAATTCACCAATGGAATATATGCCCGGTTAAAAGATAAGATTGGTGGGGTTCCTACATTTTTTAGGTATACAGATAAGATGTTTTTTCCGGCATTAGAAATGAGAGGCAATAATGTAAGCTTACTCGGAAGCGATAATGGCACCGGAACGACAGTGCTCAACGCCTTAGTTAATAACAATATGCGGACAATTATCAACGCTACCAATACCGGAACAAATTTTAATAGTCCCAATTATCCTGGGATATTGAAAGATATTATGGATTGGAAAGCCTGGTATGACATCGTTGCCGCATCAAATATCATGTATTTTGAAATCGATAAGGTTTCTTCAGCATCACTATCAGATGTGGAGAGAAAGAAATATAAGGCTGAAGCCGTTTTCTTACGCAATTTAAGTTACATGTTTATATGCAAGCTATTTGGCGATGCCGTTTATTATACTGAAGCTTATCACAGCACTCCTTTAGGAAGAACCCCACAAGTAGAAGTGATGAGAAAGTGTATTGCCGATATGACCGCTGCAAAGAACGATTTGCCCGTATATTACGCAGATGCATCCTCTAATGGATTTAGACCTACAAGAGCTTCTGCTGTTGCCTTATTAATGCACCTGAATATGTGGGCTGCCGCCTGGGATACAGGAGAAAAGAACAAATATTATGAGGCTGTAAAAACCTTGGCGGCAGAGCTGGATACCTACAGCAGTTATAAGATGCTACCGATTACCCCAGAAAATACTTTGCGTATTTTTAAAGGTCGTAGCACCGAAAATTTATTTGGTGTACTACAAGATGTAGCCTATGGCGAAAGTTTTTCGCAGCCTGCAGGTTATTCTTATTTCTTTGCGCACTTTCCATACCAGGGTGTACCAACTAAGAGTACCAGCTATATGACTTATGATAAATCTTTTATTGTAAAACTTTTCCCAGCAGGTATACCAGATGCAAGATTAACCAACTGGTTTGAAAATTATGATTCTGGAACAGGTACTTTCCAATTCAAAAAATTCGGCAACCTGTATACAACTGGTTCAGGAGCAGCCTTGTCGGTAACTAGCGACGATAGCGCTATTATATTCAGATTACCAGATTGTTATCTGCTAACTGCAGAGGCACTGGCCGAGCTTGGTGATGAGGGTGGGGCAAGAGATTTTGCCAACAGGGTTAGAGAGGCAGCTGCTGCACCACTATTAACACTAAGCGGGCAGGACTTGAAAGATGAAATTTACAAAGAAAGATGCAGGGAATTAATTGGTGAGGGGCAATACTTTTTTGATCTGGTTAGAACAAAGCGGGTTGTAAATTCAGATTTTACAAAATCACCAATGTCTGTAACCAATTTCAACGCTGGTGCCTGGGCATGGCCGTTAACCATTAGTGCTGCTGAAAGAAGTGCTAACCCTTATTTAATTGGTAATAATTATTGGAATTAATAGATATGATGATGAAGAATTTTAAAACACTGTTATTTTCACTCATCTGTGTACTATCAGTTTTAACAGGCTGTAAAAAATACTACATGGAAACGGGTGTTCACGATCCAAAATACAACGGTAATATCATGCAGTACATGGAAGAAAAGAAACCATTTTTTGATTCGACCTTAACTGTGATTAAACTGGCTGGTTTAGCCGATGTGGTGAGTAATGAGAACATTACGTTCTTTGCACCACCAAGTGGTTCTATTTATAAATCGATAAAACAATTAAACTTGTATTTAAGGATACAGGGTAAAGATACAGTATCTAAATTAACGCAGATAAAGCCTGTAGTATGGAAAAACATCCTTTCACAATATATTTTTAAAGGACCGAACCGCTTAAAGGATTATCCACAACGTGATACTTTATCTTATCTGGCTTTTCCGGGTCAGGGATATACATCCTATGGTGGTAGAATTATGAATATTGGGGTTATTTTTAACGATGCTGTTGTATACAATGCAGCTGGTGCCGAAATATCGAGAGTATCGTATGCGGGGTACCGTCAATTGTACCTGGCTTATATACCAGATTTATCCAATCCACAGGTATCATTGGTCAATATTCCGATAGCTACTTCCGACATTCAGCCAACTAACGGAGTGTTGCATGTTTTGACTAAACAGAAGCATAATTTCGGGTTCAACACCGGAATTTTTATTGAGCAGGCTATATCTGCCGGTATTGATCCGGCAACACCATAAGTTTAATCTATTATCCGCAAATTAAATGAAAATGTTAACTAACATAAAATATAAATTTAAGCTGTATTTGTTGGCTGCAATAAGCTTAACAACAGTTTTCGTTTCTTGCGAAAAGGAAAAGGGTTTAACAGAAGACCCTTATGCCGGAGGCAAGAAACCACTGGATATCACTTTTATTTCTAAAACAACAGATCCTGATGTACTGCGCGTTGGGGATGTTTTAAGTTTAAAGGTAAAAGGACTGGCGAAATACATTAACGATTTTAAAGTTTATGTAAATGAAGTGGAGGCGGAAGTTGATCTTAAGTCTTCGAATGACAGTACGCTAACCTTTAAAATTCCGGTAAATGCCAGTACTGGCAGCATGTGGATTACTTCTCAAGGACAGAGTTTTTTTGGTCCCCTGGTTAAAATTGACGGAAAACTAAACCTCGATCCTACCTGGAAAGTAATAAACGGAGCAAGCAATACTACCGGTGCCAGTACGGTGTACGATATTGAAACGCTACCAAGCGGGCGCTATTTTTTAGGCGGCGCTTTTAATAGCTTTGAATTGAAGGGAACTGAAAAACTGCCCAATGGAGGTATTGTACAATTATTAGGCGATGGTACGTATTCGACAGATGCGGTAGCTTTTGGAAAAGGAGCTGGTGGATCTGGTAAAGCTATTTATTCGATTAACCGTATTGCTACTGGTAGTTATGCCGGCAAATTTATTATAGGAGGTAGTTTTACCAGTTATAACTCTACCCGTAATAACCGTCAAACCTTGAATAATGTCGCCAGATTAAATGCTAACGGATCGTTAGATAGTGTGATCCTCAATAATATAATTAATCCAAAACCACAAGAAACTTATAAAAACAGCGATACCATTAGTGCTTTTAATGCCGGAGTTGATGGGTTCGTTAGAAAAACCTTTGTTTTTGGCGAACAGGTATATATTGTAGGTAATTTTTATAATTATAAACGCATGTTTTTGCCTAACTCGAGTTATGACGATAAAGTTTATGACTTAACGCGCATGCGTCAGATGGTAAGGGTAAACATGGATGGTAGCATGGATTCTACTTTTCATTACAATAAATCTACCCGCCAAAGTGCTGTAGGGGCAAATGGTGTGATATTAGATGCGATGATGCAAACCGATGGAAAGTTGATCCTAGTCGGAACTTTTAGTTCATTTAATGGGGTTCAGGCCAATAGAATTGTAAGGTTAAATTTGGATGGCAGTGTTGATAATGGCTTTAGCGCTGGTTCGGGTGCAAATGGAGATATTTATTCGATCAGATACAATTCCACAACCAATAAAATTGTAGTTGCAGGGGCATTTACCAGTTTTAACGGTAAGGCATCTTCAGGGATTAACCTGTTAAATGCCGATGGTACCAATGTTTCTACCTTTAACGGACAGATCATTACTGGAGGTATAGCCAGTTTTGCAGGGCAATTAAATAATGGAAAAATCATTGTGAGCGGATCGTTCAATAAATATGGCGATTATTTACGACAAGGTTTTATGGTATTGGATGCCAATGGCCAGTTGGCTGTAGGCTACAACAATACAGGCGGCTTTCAGGGCTATGTCTATGATATGTTAGAAACTGCAACAGCTACAGGCTCACAAGTCATTTTGGTAGGTGATATTTTACGTTTCAATAGTTCTTTACCACACAATGTAATGCGCTTAAATTTTACTAATTGATCAATATAGTTCCAAACATAATGAATATGAAAAAAGGATTTACATTAACTATAGCACTAAAATATTTAGGCTTAGCTTCGGTATTTAGTCTTTTCCTTATGGCCACCGGATGTAATAAGGATTTCGAAAATACATTACCACAAAGCTTTAGGAATGACACTGCGGGGTTAGGAGCTGGAAAGAAGGTGCTCTATATTGTACTCGATGGTGTAACGGGGGCAGCTGTAAAAACGTTGGCTCCTAAAAATATTGCAACAATTAATGCCCGTGCGCTTTACAGTTATGATGGACTTGCTGATGATAAGCGAAACATCATTACTAACGCCGCCGGCTGGACAAATATGTTTACAGGGTATGATTATACCAAAAGTAATATAACAACAGAAGATTTTGCGGGCCTAAATCTGGAAACGACACCCACAATTTTTACCCGTATTAAAAGCTCAATCGGTAAATCAAGAACAATATCGATTGCATCAACTGCTATTTTTAACGATAAACTGGCCGGGGATGCGACAGTTAAACAGAATGTATCGGATGATGCCGCTGTGAAGGCTGGAGTGGTAGCAGAGTTAAACACTAATAATCCAACAATGGTGGTTGCACAATTCCATAGTGCAGATGTAGCAGGTGCAGCTAATGGCTATACTGCAAGTACGCCCGCCTATGCAACAGCTATCCAAACCATTGATGGCTACATAGGTGAAATTTTAGCCGCATTGCAGGCCAGAAAAGGTTATTCAGGCGAAAACTGGTTAATCGTTGTGGCTTCAAATAAAGGAGGTGGAGTATCTGGCGGACTACCTGGCTCAAACATCTATAACGATGCTTCCAGAAATACCTATATCGCATTTTATAATCCAAGATTTTCAAAAATACAATTAGATCAACCAGATCCAAGTTCTTATCCTTTTACGGGTTCAGCACTCCGCTTAACTTCAACTACAGCAAACAACGGAGTGGCTGTACTTTCGGATGCCAATATCGGCGATTTTGGAACAAGTGGTGAATATACATTCGTGTTGAAGTTAAGGAGCATGGCAAGCAGTTCCAGTAATTATGCGCATTTCTGTGGTAATATGAGTAATTACAGTGCCAGAGAAGGTTTAAACAGTACAGGCTGGGATTTTATGACCTGGGGTGATTCGTACTATTTGAGTTTTGCCGGTGGTTATACCATTTCAGCCGGAGCGGTAATTAGAGATGGTAAATGGCATACACTCGCATTTAAATTGTTTAACGATGGCGCTACCCGTTATGTTTCGTTATTTCAGGATGGTAAAAAGATAACAACTGTTGACATTACAGGTAAAAATTTAACAAACCCTGCTGCCTTGCACATGGGCGCCGGAAAAGCAACCACAGCAACAGATGGGACAGATTTAAACTTTAGGGACATGGCGATTTATAATTTTGCAATGACTGATGCAGATCTTATTGTGAATATGAAAAAGGAAATTTCATTTACAGCACCTAATCCTGATAACTTAATGGGCTGGTGGCCAGCTAATGAAGGTAAAGGATTAATAATTAAAGACTTATCGAGCGGCAACAAAGATTTTAACTTAAGCGGAAGTGCCAGTTGGATCAGCTTTCTGGAAGTTACGCCTTTTGTTGGCGGCAATATTAGCGATGTAGCCTTTAAAAATGTACCAAATAGCATTGACATTCCAGTGTTAATTTATAATTGGTTAAATATAGCTGTTCCGCAACAATGGGCTTTAATGGGTAATTTGTTTACCCCAACAGTTACATTACCCACTAATTAACTTTAAATATTTATAAAATGAAATTTAATCAGTTAACCAAAATATTTGCCTTATCCTTACTAGTAGTGGTTTCGGCATGTAAAAAATATGGGTACGAAGTACCAGATGGCTATCCGGATAACTCCCAGAATGTGGCCGATGGAACTGTTGATACCAATATGAAAGTAATTGACAAATCGATGTATGCCAAAGCAAGGGTATTTCCCGGTTTGGTAGATCAATCAGAGCCAAGGGTAAAAGATGCTCAGTTTACATTAGATTTAAACTTTACCGATCAAACAGCGCAAAATCTAAGAATTTCGGTAGCTCCATCACCTCAATATAGTACAGGCTATTATGCTGCTCCTGGCGAGCTGATCAAAATTATAGTACCTGCTGGTATTGAAGGATTAACCGTGCAAATAGGTGCACATACTGATAACCTTGCCGGGAAATCGCCGTTATTGCGTGATCCATTAATTTATAACAGAAAGCTATTGGTTGCTGGTGTAAACTATATCCGCAATTTATACGGTGGTCATATTTATATCCTCGCAACTTTTGCTTACGCCAATCCGGTTACTTTTACCATAAGTGGGGCTGTAGTATCTCCCGATTTTATATTAGGCCAAAGCACCGATGCCGATTGGGTTAATAAAGTAAAAGCCTCGCAAGTGCCATGGCTTGAACTCAGAACCAAACGTGTAATTTTTACGATTCCAAGAGATAAGGTTATTGCTTCTTTCAGCTCATCAGAGCCTTTTACCAATCCAACTTTGGCGATGACCAAATGGAACGATGTATTTGATTTAGACTATAATGCCTGGATGGGCTTATCGGATAATGCCCCTGACATCAGAGACCGCAGTCCGCAAAGTCAATGGCGTGGTATATTGGATATCCAGTTAACTAATGGATATGGACATAATGGTTTTCCTTTTGTAGGTACAAATGACAGCGAATGGTTTAAAAGTTTTACTAGCGTTAATAATCTCAATACCAGTATAGGGCAATGGGGTTCATACCATGAGTTTGGGCACAATTGTCAACAGGGAAGTGTTTGGAGCTGGAGTACCTTAGGTGAAACCACTAACAACCTGTTCAGTTTTAAAGTGGCCAATAGAATTGGTGCCGACTATAATATTTTGCATCCTGCAGTTTCGAGTGGCTTTCCAGAATCAATAACCTATGCAAGTGGTACCGGTATTAAAAATTTTGATACGGATGCTTTTATGACAGATAATAATAAGGGGCCTTTCAGAAGGATTACACCTTTTGTGCAGATTTTTGAGAAATATGGCTATGGAGCTATGACTTATCTTTATAATCAGGCCCGCCATGCAGACCGGTTAAATTCGAGCGACATCACCAAACATAATTTTGTTTATGAGAAGTTATCAGATTATGCACAAATTGATCTGGCTCCATTTTTCGATGCCTGGGGCATTTCGATAAGCGATGCTGTTGCGCTAAAGGTGTCGGCAAAATATCCAATGTTAACAAACCAGGTTTGGACATATAATCCATTGAATAAAACCGGTGGAGCTGCGGAAATTTCATTTGCGCCAAGCGTTACGGTAAGTTCTACTCAATCAAACGAAGGTAGCCCAGCTGCCATGCTCGATAATAATACTTCAACCTATTGGCATTCACAATATAGCCCTGCACCAAGTACTGCGCAAGGTTACCCATACACTATTGTTTATAGTGAGAACAAAAGAATGAGTGTTAAAGGAATGTACTTCTTCCCGAGAAATTCTACAGCTCAACGTGTAAAAAATATTGAAATATTGGTGAGCAGTGATAATATTGGTTTTACCAGTGTGGGCACTACCCAGATCCCAAATGCATTTTCACGTTACGAATTTGTATTTCCTAATGGGCCGGTATATGGTAAATTTTTCAAAGTCTTATTAAAAGATGGTTGGAATACACCGGTAGCCTCATTTCCTTATGCAGCAATGGCTGAGTTGGGTGTAATTAAATAAACGCTAAATTAAAGAAGATGAAAATTTCAAATAAATTTAAATATTATACTGTTTTTGCATTATTTATTCCACTTTGTTTCTCTGCATGTAAAAAATATGCAAATCCACAGGCAGTATATGAAGATTTAAATAGAAGCACAACAAAGCAAAGAAAAGTACTGATTATTGGTATTGATGGATTGGGAGGCAGTGAGTTGCAGGCTATTGCTCCCCTTAACTTTACGGCGATGCAAAAGAATGGGAAGTATTCGTTAAGTACGAATAAAGGAATTTCAGACGCAGCTGGATGGGTAAGTCTATTAACAGGTACTGGTTTTGTTAAACACCAGATTTTGAATGATAACTTTGAACGTTATCAGGATCCAAATTCTGACGATCATGGTACAATTACATCTTATCGGAATGTATTAGACTACATTACGCAGTTTAAAACGGTAAAAACTGGTGTGGTAACGCCATGGGCAAGTTTGCGTAAATATTTAAGCAATTCTGATTTTGCGCCAACAGTAAATACAGACATTGCTGTAAAAGACAGTACTATTGCTATATTGAAAAATCAAGCAAGCTTAGGAACATTAATCGTTAATTTTAGAGATGTAGAAGCAGCTGGAGCAAACGGTGGTTTTACTGCTAATAATGCTGCTTACAAAGCCTCAGTAACCACAACAGATGGTTATCTAGGCGAAATTTTAGCTACTCTAAAAGCCAGAAAAACCTATGCCAATGAAGATTGGTTAGTGATTTTAACCACTAATCATGGCGGTAGTAGTGCGGCACCAACAAGTGGCTTTATGCTTGCCTATAATCCATCATTAACCCAGTTAGAGCTTAAAAAATCAGGTTTTAATACCATTAGTTTTAAAACCAGTGCTATTACAGCAATTGTTCCGAATGATAATGGGTTTTACAATATGTCTGATAATAAAGATTTTACAGTTCAAATGCAAACTAAATTTAACACATCTAATAACTATCCTCAGTTTTTGGGTAAAAGTACTTTATTAAATAGTACCACTATGACTGGCTGGTTTTGGATGCAGGAGGGGAATACATGGAATTTAGAGTTTGGAGGTAGTGCAAACGGAGGGGGAGGTAAGCAGCAATTACAAATGTCGGGAGTTTTGGCAAATGGCTGGCATACCCTAACTATGACTGTAAAATATGTAAACTCAAGCACGAGAACTGCTTCTGCCTATGTAGATGGTGTTTTCAAAAATTCTTACAATGTTAGTGCTTCAAAAAATATTAATACTACTGAGCCGCTAAAAATAGGCGCTTTTGGTGGTGAATCCGATTTTTATGCAGCCAATCTCACTGTTTTTAATACTGCGCTCGATGCGACAACAATAGCCAATAACATTAGTTTAAAAGATATTACTCAACATCCTAATTATACGAATTTAATTGGTTTCTGGGCGATAGATGAGGGAGCAGAGGGACTTTTGGGAAATAAGGCACCCACTGGATATAACATGGTATTAGGGGGACAATATAAATGGACTTCACTTGGGACTGATGTGCCTTCAGGAACTATTGCTGATCCAAATTACGTGGTGGGAGCAAAGTCTTATGTATCTACACTTGGTGACGCTGCAGCACTTGCACTCTATTGGATGAACATTAAAATATTAAACGAATACGGAATAGATGGTAATCCTTTCTTAAACCAATACGAATTAGAATTCTTAAAATAGTAGTTAGTTTAGTTAGTGAGACCCTTGCCACCGGAGGTGGCAAAGGGTTTTTTCTGTTTTTAGGACTATAAAAAAGTTTTACAGAACGCTAAGGCATTACTAAAGCGCTTAATTTTCTTAACTTCTTAATGGTAAAGAAAAACTAACCAACATGATGAGTACTATCTAAATCCAATAAATCAACGCCTCGGTAACATCTTTAAAACTCAAACGTTTGCGCAAAAACAATTTCGGTATCATAACCTAATCATCAGTAATTTGGATCAACAAGACCAATTTTATCACACAAAATGAAAAAAAAAATAACCGTTTTATTTACACTATTATGTATTGCAGGGCAAATTAGTGCACAAGATCTGCCTTCCGAACTGCAAACACCAGAAGTGGTTTCACTTAACCGTTTGCCCATGCGGGCGTCGGGTTTTGCTTTCGAAAATCAGGATTTGGCCAGTAAAAGAGCCAAAGAAAAATCAACATACTTTTTATCTTTAAATGGTACCTGGAAGTTTAACTGGGTAAAAGATCCGCGTAAAAGGCCTGCCGATTTTTATAAAACAGATTTCGACGATAAAACCTGGGACAACTTTAAAGTGCCCGCCAACTGGGAAACCAATGGTTATGGCACACCAATTTATGTTAACCAACCCTACGAATTTGCAGGCAGACAGTTAACCGGTGCAAAAATGAATCCACCCTTCGATATTCCCGTTGATAACAACCCGGTAGGTTCTTACCGAAAAAAAATCAACATCCCCGCAAATTGGGATGGTAGGCAGGTATTTATCAGTTTAGGTGCAGTTAAATCGGCCTTTTACATCTGGGTGAACGGTAAAAAAGTAGGTTATAGTGAAGATAGTAAACTGGCAGCTGAATTTGATATTACCAAATATGTTAAAACAGGCGAAAATACCATCGCCTTACAGGTATACAGATGGAGTGATGGCAGTTATTTAGAATGCCAGGATATGTGGCGCATTTCGGGGATCGAACGGGAAGTCTATTTGTATTCGACGCCAAAATTAGACATCCGCGATTTTAAAGTGGTGGGTGGATTAGATGCCACTTACACCAACGGTTTGCTGAATGTAGATTTGGCTGTCGAAAATTATAAAATAGATCAGCACACCAACCATAGCCGTCCGGATAGTTTTTATGTAGCGCTCGATCTGGTTGATGCCAAAGGAAATAACGTTTGGAAAAATGCCACTACAATGCAAAAAGTATTGGGTAATTATAAAACCAGCCTTTCTTTTAAAACGCAGATCAGTAATGTGAAAAACTGGTCGGCAGAAATCCCTTATCTATATACTTTATACATTACCTTAAAAGATAAAAACGATAAAATCATCGAAGTGATCCCACAAAGAGTAGGCTTCCGTTCGGTAGAAATTAAAGGCAGCGATTTACTGGTTAACGGCAAACGCATATTTTTAAAAGGGGTAAACAGGCACGAACATAATGCTACACAAGGCCATACTTTAACCCATGCCGACATGGAAAAAGATATGGAAATGATGAAAAAACTGAATGTGAATGCGGTCCGCCATTCGCACTATCCGCCAGATCCCTATTGGATGGAGCTTTGTGATGAATATGGTTTATATGTAATTGATGAGGCCAATATCGAATCGCACGGTCGCTATTATAGTTTAGAAACCTCATTTGCCAATGATAAACAATGGCGTGTGCCACATCTTGAGCGCATTACCAGAATGTACGAGCGTGATAAAAACCATACCTCGGTTATTACCTGGTCGTTAGGTAACGAAGCTGGTAACGGTGTTAACTTTTACGAAGCTTACCAATGGCTTAAAGGAAAAGATTTCCGTCCGGTTCAATACGAAAGGGCAGAGAACGATTTTAATACCGATATGATTGTTCCACAATATCCTTCGCCAAATTATCTGCCACGTTATTCGAAGCAGGAAAAAGAAACCCGGCCGTTTATCATGAGTGAGTACGCACACATTATGGGCAATAGTTTGGGTAACTTTAAAGAGTATTGGGACGCTATCGAAAACAACCCGAAATTGCAGGGTGGTTTTGTTTGGGAATGGATCGATCAATCTATTGATACGGTTAAAAACGGCAAACGCATTATGGCCTATGGTGGCGATTTTCCGCTAAGTGGCCCTGTTGACGAAAACTTTAGTGATAACGATTTCTGCGTGAAAGGTGTAGTTACCGCCTACCGCGGCATGACGCCAATGGCTGTAGAATTGAAAAAAGTACATCAATACATCAAAACTGCCTTTAACGGCACCAACCAGATCAATGTAAACAATAGCTATTTCTTTAAAGATATCAGTAATGTACAACTGAACTGGGAATTGCTGGAAGATGGAAAAGCAATTCAAAGCGGAGTAGTGAGTAACCTTAATATTGGCCCACGCCAAACGCAGATGTTGTCACTTCCGTTTAAAACGAACTATACAGCTGGAAAGGAATATTTTTTAAATGTTCGCTATCGCTTAAAAACACCTGAACCATTTTTAGAAAAGGGTTATGAGGTTGCTTATGAGCAGATTGAACTTGCAGGAACACCTAAAGTTAGCGCATATGCTCCAAACAAAAAATCTTTAAAAGTGGAACAAACTGCAGAAAAAGCAATTGTTAAAGGAAGCGATTTTACCATCACCTTCGATTTAACCAAAGGAACATTAACGAGTTATATTTCAAAAGGACAGGAATTATTGGCTTCAGGTCCACAACCGGGCTTTTACCGTGCACCAACCGATAACGATATTGGCGCAGGTTTAAACACCAGCTTACGCATGTGGCGCAATGTGTATCAGGATAACAGTGCTAGCAATATTAAATCTACAGTAAATTCAACCGCCGATGGTTTTACTTTAACCGTTAAATCATCTTTGCTTAAAGGCGATGCGGAAACCACACAGGAATTTAATGTATCGGCCGATGGAACAATTAAAGTAAATAACCAATTTAAAGCCATAACGGGTAATTATAAAAGTTTAATGCGTATCGGTAACGATCTGCAGCTGAAAAACGATTACAGTAATATTCAATGGTATGGCCGTGGTCCTGGCGAAAACTATGTCGATCGGAAAACAGCATCTTTAATTGGTATTTATAAATCAAACGTTTCTGATCAGTATTTTGCTTATGCGCGTCCGCAGGAAAGTGGCAATAAAACGGACGTGCGCTGGGTAGCTTTTACCAATAAAGCAGGTAAAGGTTTACGTTTCGAATTTGCAGATCAATTGTTGAGTTTTAATGCCTTGCCTTACTCAGTAGAAGATTTAGACCCTGAAGCGGAGAAAAAACAATATCACTCCGGCGAACTGGTAAAACGTAACCAGATTTATGTGCACATGGATAGGCAACAACTGGGCGTACAGGGGATTGATAGCTGGGGCTCTATGCCGTTGATCCAATATCAGATTCCTTTTAAGGATTACCAGTACAGTTATTATATCAAACCGATTAAATAAACTCTATCGTCATTGCGAGGTACGAAGCAATCTTTTTATTTAATCAGATTGCTTTTTACTATGTGATGACTTATATAAAGAAGGTTTAATGAACATGCCTAACCATAATAATATGAAATTTATCAAAATCAGTTTAACCTTATTGTTATTCGCTCAAATAAGCTTTGCACAGGAATCAAAACTAGCAGCAACACCACCAATGGGCTGGATGAGCTGGAATATCATGTCGGAAAATCCGAATGAAAAGGACATCAAAGAAATGGCCGATGCCATGGTAAGCAGTGGAATGGTGAAAGCAGGCTATCAATATATCTTTTTAGATGACTGCTGGCAGGGTGGCCGCGACAATAAAAACAACATTATTGCCGATCCAAAGAAATTTCCTTCAGGCATTAAGGCCCTGGCCGATTACCTGCACAGTAAAGGGATGAAGTTGGGCATTTATTCTGATGCGGCGCCCTTAACCTGCGGCGGTTATACGGCAAGTTTAAATTTTGAAGATCAGGATGCCAAAACTTTTGCTTCATGGGGCATCGATTATTTAAAATATGATTATTGTAATGCACCTGAAGATGTTGAAACGGCCAAAAAACGCTATGGTACAATCGCACAGGCTTTACGAAAATCGGGAAGAGCTATTGTGTTAGGGATCTGCGAATGGGGCCCTCGCGAACCCTGGAACTGGGGCGCAGAGGTTGGTGGACAAAGCTGGCGCACCACTTTTGATATCCGTGATAAATGGAATGATATAGAGGGTAAAGGCGGCGTAGGTATTTACAATGTGGTAGATAAAATGGCCGGATTGGCCAATTTTTCTGGTCCCGGGAAATGGAACGATGGTGATATGTTGGTCGCTGGTTTACACGGCACTAAAGGCCCGTCTTCAGCATTTAAAGGTATAGGATGTACAAAAGCCGAATATCAGAGCCAAATGAGTTTGTACAGTATGCTTAATTCACCTTTATATGCAAGTTGCGATATCCGCAAAATGGATGATGAAGCAAAAACTATTTTTACCAATGAAGAAGTAATTGCCTTAAATCAGGATGCTTTGGGTAAACAGGCCGAAAGAAAAATCAAAACCGACATATGGGATGTTTTTGTGCGCCCACTTGCAAACGGTGATTTCGCAGTAGCTATTTTAAATAAATCTACAGCAAAACATAATGCGAAGGTAAATTTTGCAGAATTGGGTTTAGCCGATAAATACGAAATCAAAGATTTATGGCAGCACAAAGTGATAGGTAAAAGCAATAAATGGGCTGGTGAGGTAACTGCTCACGAAACCAAGGTTTTTCGTTTGAAGAAAGTATAAACTATGCACTATTGGACTGGAAGTCGATAGGTTTAATGACGAATGAAACTCGTTGTTTAAAAAAGCCACAGATTCACAGATTAGATATAATCTGCTAATCTGTGGCAAAAAATAAAAATTTTTAGAAACTGAATGTCTTGCACTGAAAGTATATAGTTTCAATTAAGGATGAAACCAATGAATTAGCTTAAAATAACATACAAACAAACCAAACACACGAATGAAATCATTATTATCCTTTGCATTAGTAGCCACAGGCTTAACCAGCTTCGCTCAAAATATAGTAAAAGATCCGGCAACGGTGCTGATCTCGCCTCAGAACACGCTTTCAAAAAATGATACAGTTTTTAGAAGAGCCATTGCAAAGTGGAGCGATAAAACCTTAAAAAGTACTGATTATAAAAATATTAAAGCACAGCCATCTGCCGATATCTTTCCTGGAGCGGTTAAAATAGGCTTTCAATTTGTAAATAAAACGGTAAGCATCGAACATAAAAAAATGGCCGATAGCTTAGTCTCAATTGTATCAACCTTAGGCTACTCTGGTTACGACAATGCTACCATGTACAGCACAGGATTATATGCCAAAGCAGGTGAATATATCGAAATTGAAGTGCCTAAAAACACAAATATTAGTGATCTGGAAGTTCAGATTGGTGCACATAGCGATCGGTTAAACTATTGGGTAGCTGGTACGGAAGATTGGCGCAGGATGCCGATAATTACTAAAGAACAAAAACTGGTCGTCGGAAAAAATAGGTTGACCTCGCCTTTTGGTGGATTAATTTATATCAACATCAAACCTCAGGCAGCAAGCAGAAAAATTGATTTCAAAATTAGCCATGCAATAGCAGCACCGCTTTTTGTATTGGGCAAAAACACACAGCATGATTGGGAAAACCAATTGAAAGACAATAAAGCGCCATGGGGCGAAATGGCCACCGAAAATGTGATTTTAACTTTGCCAGATAGTGTGCTGCAAACGATCAAAAATCCTGAAGAAGTACTAAAATTATGGGATCTGGTTGTACTTGGAGAATTGGATCTTGCCAATATGCCAGCACCTTTTTACAGGGCACAACGGATGGTGCCTGATGAGCATATTGGAGGTGGATATATGCATAGTGGTTATCCAATTATGATCCACCACTCGCCAACTAGAAAGATGCTCTCAAATGAAATTATGGCCAACCCCGAATTGTTGATGAAGCCAAGTAAAGGTGGTGCCAATTGGGGCTTTTTTCATGAAATTGGGCATAATATGCAGAATTTAAACTGGGTTTTTGGCGGCACAACCGAGGTAAGCAACAATTTTTTCTCACTTTATATGTTCGATCGTTTAATGGGCGGTAGAGACGATTCGCACGCTGCTGTTTCGAGTGTTAATACCCAAAAAATGATGAAAAAGTACTTTGCAGAAGGAGCAAGTTATGAAAAATGGAAAAACGATCCATTTCTGGGACTGATCATGTTCCGACAGATGCAGGAAGGTTTTGGCTGGGAAAGTTTTAAAAGCTTCTTCAAGGTATATCAAAAAATCGGACCAAGCATCGGGGATCTAAATGATCAGCAAAAACGTGATTTATGGGTGAAAACCTACTCTAACGTGGTGAAACAAAACCTGGCGCCATTTTTTAATACCTGGGGAGTGGGAATAAGCGAACAGCAACAGAAAGAATTAGCAGGTCTTCCGGAGTGGAAACCATTTAACTTTCCCCCTGTAAATTAAGATCAATACCTTTTAAATTAACTCAAATCAAATTACAATGGCAATAAACAGAAAAATTGCTTTAAAATCTAATGCGCAAAGTGGTAATCAACTCCATATTTATGAAGTTAACCCGATTATTTTTTACTCTGGTGAAGCAGATGAGCTGAATATAGAGCTTTTAGAATTCAATTATGGCGAACTCATTATTAAATCGCTGTCGACTGCCATTTTAAAAGTGAAGACGTTGATGATAGAAAACGAAGAATTTACTGTAAAGTGGAAACAAAGTGCCAAAGGTTTACGCATTACGCTCCCTGATGGTTTGATCAACGACGGAACGAGAGAAAAATGTACGCTAAAGATTAAGTTTTAAATTTCAGTAGACCTATGAGTTTTGATAAGCAAGTTGCCAATAAACCTCAAAGGTCTTGGGAGATGTAGCGTTTTTATTTTAATCCGCGTTTTAGGTTAAAACCGGACAAACGATGAAACGGACGTTATTTATTTTAATTTCAATCCTGCTGATCACAACTTTAACATGGTCTTGTACCGATCACGATGAGCCCATGCAAACTGCTGATCAGGTTGGATTGGATAACCTTTACCAAAATATTGAAAAAACGGCAAACCAGTTCTCCTGCGAAAATGCCGGCGAATGGAAATTTACAGCCATCGGGGCTAAGGCCTGTGGTGGCGCCTCTGGTTATATTGCTTATTCTGTGAAAATCGACGAAAGCAGTTTTCTGAAAAAAGTAGAACAATTTACCAAACTCCAAGCCGATTACAATAAAAAATATGGTGCATATTCCGATTGTTCGTTGGTAATACAGCCAAAAGGTGTAACCTGCGATAAGGGAAAGCCTAAGTTTACTTATTGATTAGCTGTTGTGTCAGATATTACTATCCGGAACTGATTATTATTCTATATATTTTCTATTGCTCGGTGTCCCACCAGCCAAAACCAGAATATCAAAAACCTTCTATTTTTTATTGTCTCGTAGCGCATTTTCGATGTATTCGGAAATGCGCGTTTTTAATTTTACCACAGTTGTCCCATTGTTTTCGGGATCAGTATTCCCATTTATTGTCGATTCTGTCATTTCAATAAAATTTTTTCTTGCATCCGTCGAAAAACCTATTTTTTGTAAGTTAGCATCCCATTCTTCACGCGGAATTTGCTTTGCTTTAACCGTTTTATCCATTGCTTCTGCAAATGCGTTGGCAACATCATCAGAACTTAATTTTTCAGGGCCAACAATCTCATAAATTTTAGATTCATTGTCTTTTACCAAAACCTCAGCTACAAATGAAGCTACATCCATCGGAGAGATCATCGGCAGCGTTAAATCAATTGGATAAAAGGTTGGGAGTATACCGCTTTTTTTAACCTCGGGTAATTGAGCCAACCAGTTGCTATAATAATATGCTGGCCGAATAAAAACCTGAGGAATGTCCATGTCTTGAAAGGAATGTTCAAGCATGTACGACATTAATAAATTGCCTGTTCCTTTACTGTATTGTGCACCAATTGATGATAGTCCGACAAGTTTTTTAATTCCCGAAGTTTTGATGGCTTGATTATAATTTTCGAGGATAGTTTTGGTTTCGCCCAATACATCTTCATTTTTGAAGGTTTCGGGCGTTAAGGCAAAAAGGGTATCTCCTTCTTTAAAAGCCTCAATTAACGAATTTAAATCCATCGCGTCGGCAATGGCTACTTCAGCTCCTTTTGCCTTAATTTCTGAAGCTTTTTCAGGATTATGGATAACGGCTTTAACGGCTAGTTTTTTAGCCAAAAGATGATCTACAATTGCTGATCCAACCTGACCAGATGCGCCTAAGATTACGTACATAACAAAATAATTTAGTTACGAGCGTTTGCTTATTTAACAAGGAACAAATAAAATTGGTTTCATTTTTTTTGAATTTGATGTATTCATCTATCAAGAGAAGTCAAGTTTACTGGTAGGGTGGCTATTCAAACTTGACTTCTCTGATCATAATCTATTGGTTTTATCAACGTTGCCTTATTTTATATATCAGAAGAGAAGTCAGGTTTACTGGCAGGGTGGCTATTCAAACTTGACTTCTCTGATCATAATCTATTAGTTTTTTCAACATTGCCTTATTTTATATATCAGAAGAGAAGTCAAGTTTACTGGGCAGGGTGGCTATTCAAACTTGACTTCTCTGATCATAATCTATTGGTTTTATCAACGTTGCCTTACTTTATATATCAGAAGAGAAGGCAAGTTTACTGGCAGGGTGGCTATTCAAACTTGACTTCTCTGATCATAATCTATTGGTTTTATCAACGTTGCCTTATTTTATATATAAGAAGAGAAGTCAAATTTACTGGCAGGGTGGCTATTCAAACTTGACTTCTCTGAGCATAACCTATCCTATCGTTTGGTGGCTCACCAACCGAAATATATACTATTTCACATGTTCCTTAATAAATACCTGAGGATTATAAAACCGTTCATTGAGCTGCGTATTGTTAAAAGTTAACCAACTGGCACAGCCATAGTCATCAAACTTTTTCCTGATTTCCAAGTGAAGATGATGATAATCACCCCCATATTTTTTACTTTCCTGCGGTGTAAATAACCTGGCCAGTTTGGTGTTTTGGTCAACATTTTGGCCATTGCTTACATAAACCTCTTTTAAATGTTTGTATGTGGTAAACATGGTTAAGCCATTTGGCAGCTTATGTTTCACCACCACGGTACGCTGATTTTCGCCCAGGTGTACAGAACAAACAATTCCATTTGCCATGGCATAAACATTAACCAGTTTGGTTTTGGCTTGGGCAGGATTGATGTCAATAGCCGTGTGGATATGGCCTTTAACATAACTATCGCGGTGATCGCCAAAAATGCTGATAATTTTGATGTTGTTTATTTTTTTACGATTGGCTACATCGAAAGGTAAAAACCAGTTATCGGCTGTTTTTGCCGGAGTGGTATCGGTGTAATACGGTTTCCAACGATCGCGGTCTTTCTCAATGGTTGGCGTTTCGAATAAAAGGGTTGATAAAAAAATCAATAACAGTGCTTTCATCTTATAATAATTTGTAAGCAAGATAATGATTTTATCGATACAAACTATTTTTGTAGTTTATGCTTTTTCTACAACTAGTCGTCATTGCGAGGAGGTACGACAAAGCAATCTTACTACGATCGCTGTAAGTACACATACCAGGAGAGATTGCTTCGTTGGCTGAAAAAGCCTTCTCGCAATGACGATTTATTTTCGTGGTGTCAGATGTTACCATCTGACACTGACACGAATATTGATGTAATTATTTGGATTTACTAAAGTATGATAACATCTGACTTCACATTAAACCATTACATCTTCCTTCAAAGCCTCTGCCGCTGGGTTAACCAAGGTGCCAATCAATTCCGGAACCGGAACATCAGTGCTTTCGCTATAACCGTGGGTTAACAATCTTACCCGATTAATGCAAACCCTGATAAATTCGGGTACAAACAGATCAAATTTCTCGAATTTTGGCGCAAGCTCCGGGTTTTCCTGCTGAAATGCCAAAATTACATCTGCTACCTGGCGCCAGAACTGTTTTTCATCCATACCAACATAACTGTGGAAAATGTTGCTCAGGTATCTGAATACGGCATCAAATATTCCTGAAAGGATAAATAATGGTGCCAGCTCATCGTTAATCTCTCTTAAAACATCTACCAGATCATTCGGTAATTTAGCTTTCGATTCTTCTGTGAGTACAATTTCTTCAACAAAATCTTTAATGATAATCCGTTCGGGAACCCCATTTTTCATCACCAAAATCGTGTTTTCTCCATGCGGACTAAAGAAAAAGGCATGTTTGTAAAAAATCCTCAATACAGGTTTTAAATAAGCAGATAAATAAGCATTTAGCCAGCTTTCAGCATCCAGTCCGGATTTTTCGATGAGCGCTTGCACCATACTTTTACCTTTGTCATCTACATAAAGTAAACTGGCCATGGTCATGATATTTTCACCTTCCAGCAAGTAATTTTCGGCACTTTCCCGCCAAATGGCGCCTAAAAATTCTTGGTATTGATACGGCGATTCTGGTATTTCACTGTACTGAGGGTGGGTGTAAGCAACTGTGGCTACTTCACCTAAAAGCACTACGCGGGTTTGTTTTAAATATTCATCCCTCTGCAACATGTTTTTTGCCCATTGTGTAACCTTTGGCGCGATAGCCAGTTTTTTAGGCGACAATCCCCTGAAAATGGATGTGTTTAAAATCGAAATAGCCGTTTTAACATAATGTTTTTTAGGCTCACTCACATTAAAGAAAGTACGGATACTATTTTGGCACATGTATTCGTCGTTGCCAATCCCAACAGGAATAATCAGCTGGTGGGCAATATCGTGTGCCAGTTGTAAAACGATCTTATTGTTCCATTGCCATTCGTGAACAGGAATAAAGAAATAATCTTCAGGCTTTAATTGTTGTTGGATTAACACCTGGTTAAAATCATGGACCTGTTTTAAACTGAGTTCTTCATTATAAAAAGAAAATGGAGAAATGCTTTCGATACTATTAAACGCTGCCCTCGATTTGTGCACGGCTAACCATGCCAATTGTGTTTTTTGGGCCGCTTCTGGCGCATATTTACCCTGATCACTATGGTTGAAGCCTATGCGTCCTTTATTAATGGTTGCCCAGGGGTGCCCATCCATTTGGTGTTCGATGGTCTGGTAATCTGAATTGGCCAATTCGTCAGCCGTTAATCTTCCTTTTTCGTGGATGTAGGCATCCGCATATAGCGTATTTAACGTTTCTTCTACAAAATGAGCGAGGGTAAAGGGTTTAATCCCAAAAGTTTGTTGTAGTTCGGTATAAAATGCAGGCGCATTGTTTACTGGTGCACTTTCGCCGTTTACGAATTTTTTAATGCTTAGTTTATTGATATGAAGATAATCTAAAGCACGCTGCTGACCTGAAAAGGTATAATAAATGGCTTCTGTATCGGTAGCCAGGCGAAAATGAGAATTGCCAAGTTCATCTGTATTGATTAATGTTGGCTCCGCTAATTTTTCGTGCATTAGCTCCACAATTGATTTTGCGATATAGTTTAGGTTTACCTTATCCCAAACTTCTTTTTTTAAAGGTTTTATGTGATTGAAATTGTTGTAATTCATGGTGTTTTTTAAAGTTTTTGTTGGTGTTTTTTGTTAGTCCGGATTTGAAATCCAGTTATCACTGGTCGGATTACAAATCCCAACCAACACGTTTTCGTTAGTCCGGATTTGCAATCCGGACTTGTTTACTGCAGATTGCAAATCAGCTTTCGATACTCTGGATTACAAATCCAGACCCGTGCTATCAGTTTAATCTTCAGATAATTGCAGTTCAGCGTTAGACAATTGATTTTCCTGTATTTCATCTACGACGCTAAACTGCTGGAAGGCAATCCGCTTTTCTACATGATAAATTTCAAAACCTAAAATGGCATTGATAATGGATGCATTGCGATAAGCCCCCATACCCAGGTCAGGTGTTACAAAACCATGGGTATGCAGTTCGGCGTTTTGAACAAAAATTTCGTTACCGTTTACATCAATGGCATAATTGCGGTGTACCTGAAAAAGTCCGTCGGTATTGCGTGCTATCCTATCATTAATGCCCGATAGAAAACCAGGTTCATTGTACTTGTAACCTGTTGCCAATACCACAGCATCTGTATCAACGGCAAAATCCTTTTCGCTTTCGGTATGGTGAAAATCGAGTTGATATTTTCCATCAGCATTTACAGTTAAATTGTTCAGCTGGCAATTGGGCATCAGTTCAGCATTAATTTTTTCACCATCAACGCTCAATTCATACAGTTTGTCGAAAATCTGGTTAATCAGTTCGAAATTTATGCCTTTAAACAACGAATTTTGTTTGCTTAAAAGTTGTTTACGTTTGGCATCGCTCAAATTGTAAAAGTGGTCTACATACTCGGGTGAGGTCAGTTCCAATGTTAATTTTGAATATTCCATCGGGAAAAAGCGATCTGGCCGTGTAAACCATTTTAAATTCAAGCCATTTTCCGTTTCGGGCAAAAGATCATAGAAAATTTCGGCAGCGCTTTGTCCCGAACCGATTACCGTTACCGTTTTCTGCTTCAGTAAAGTAGATTTAAACTTTAAATATTCAGAAGAGTGTATGGCATTTTTATGAACGGCAGGAGTGATAAAGCTGGGTACTTTAGGGGCGGTTCCTGTTCCGAGAACAATTTTTTTAGCTAAAATAGTTTCGCTAATTCCACTGGTCTGATCAACTTTTTCGATCTGATAAATACCATCAACATAGTTGACGGTGGTTACTTTTTGTCCAAAGTTACAGTTTTGCAGATGCGTGATGGCCCATTTACAATAGGCATTATACTCTTTGCGTAACACAAAAAAGTCTTCCCTGATGTAAAATTTGTAAAGGCGGTCGGTCTGCTTTAAATAATTTAAAAAGCTGTACGGACTGGTTGGATCGGCCATGGTAACCAGATCGGCCATAAAGGGGACTTGTAATGTGGCATCACTCAGCATCATGCCAGGATGCCAGTTAAATTCGCTCGCCTGATCTAAAAACAAGGTTGATAAGCTATTTATCGGTGCACATAAGGCCGCTAGTCCCAAATTAAACGGGCCTATTCCAATCCCTACAATGTCGTATATTTTTTGATTCTGCATTTAAATTTCCTCCGTTTCAAACTGTCCTAACTTGATCATTGCCTGTGCTTTGGCTTCGGGAAATTTATCCCAGTACCAATCGCGGTAACAAAAGGTAAGGTTGGCCATTTTATAAGGCATCTGAATCACTTTCTCCAGTTTGAAGCCCAATCGCGTTACAAAAATGTGCATCGCACGGCTCTCCACAGCTGCTTCGCCAATGCATTTACCCACTTCTGGCTGTTCAAAAATGAAATCCATTAAGGCCTGACCGGTTTCAAAACTGAATTTTTTGTCTTTATCCGTAGGTGCAATGAGTAAATGGGCGCCATAATCGGTTGTTAAAGCCTCATAACAAGCACCTACACCATCGCGCATTGGCCAGTAAGGTTCGATAGTAAAAGTAGGTTCGCCATTTATTTCACCTATAAAACTGTGTGAAGAATCATTAGGCAACAGGGTTCTATAAAACAGTTCGAGGCCCTTAATCGGCCCGTCCATCTTCCAGATCGGTTTTGCATGTTCCTGGTTAAACCAATCGTGAACCATCTCCAGATCGCGGTCGATATTAAAGGGACGGATGTTGATCGTTACATTTTCTTTAGGAAAAAACCTGCTGTACAATACTTCCTTAGTTTGTGGTTTAATCAGATTTTCGGAGAAGAAATATTTAGATAGGGGATTTGGAAATTCACGGTAAATGGCCGGATTATCAATAGGCGCGCTGGCCTCGTCGATATTACAAAGGTTGGTCAATAAATTGCCTTTAACTTCCCAGCTACGGCGATTGATGATATAATCTACCAACCCAGTAGTATCGCTGTTCTCGAATTGTTTAAATTCCAGGTAAACCAGATCGATCAATGTTTTCTCATCAGCCAAAGCATTACTTGCTAAAGCATTTACAACACCCAATATATTATTGATGAGCAGGTAATAAGTGAGTTTAGGAATAATATATGCGTTCGGTACAATCGATCCGCTCTCTGCGGCAATACCTGGATACACTGCTTTAAGGTCTTCTGTTTTGGCATCACTAAAGAAATAGCCCTGGTTGTCCCTGAAATAAAATTTAGCGGGGTAAAAATCTTTGTCCAGCTCCAGCATCACATTCTGCTGATGGAATTCAAAAGCCATCCCAAAATTATTATAAAGACCAACAATTGGCGCCACGCAAAGGTGCAGGTATTGTTTAAACCAGTTTACAGCAGTGTGGGCAACCGTTTTATTTTTACTGATCGATGCTTCCTCTATTATATGAACAATTCTGGGTTTTTGGCCTAATAATCCATCCTGACAAAGTGCAGCCAGTAAGGTTACATTCTTCTCGGTTCCCTCGCCTTTAAAAGGGTTATGCCTGATACTGATATTAAAGCCATCAATTATTTTGCCTTTATAGTTTACGGTGATAAATGCAGGGTCTGTAATAAATTCAATTTCGGGGAATTCGGCTTTAGCGGCTTTACCGTATTCAGTTTTTAAGAGTTTGCTTACATCATAACCCCGGTGAAGCTCCCTTACCAGATTAACCCTTTCCGAATTGGTTATTTTTACGTGTAATGAAAATTTAAGCATCCAATCGCTCGAAGCATTATATACAGTTCTTACTGAAGAGGTTGGCGTGTAAAATTCGCCAAAATGTCCCAGATACACCAATAGGCCTTCTTCTTGCATCGCATTTACGGTAGGTAGTGTAAGCAGGTAATCGGCCTCCCAAGGATGCATGGGCACTACTTTATGGTTAGGGTGCTGATCGAGTAAATTAATGATTTCAGCATGGTTACTGTCTAACAGTTCAATTCTGAAAAGATCGGTGATATCAAAGCCTTCAGCATTTTTCTCTACAATATTTTCTGCCGAAATCAGGAAATAAGCCAGTTGAAAACGTCCCTGGGTTTCTGGAGAAAATTTAAATAGCGCTTCCTTACTGTTAAAACCCGACCGGCCTTTAGGTAGGGGATGGGCGTTATGGCCTAGAAACAGTGATTGTTCTGCTTCGATAAAACCCATTTTAGCGAAATTTACGGGTTTACCATTCTGTTTGAAAAATGATAAGAACAGTTCCAGATTTTCTACGCTGTTGGACAAGCGTTTTTTGACGAGTTCGGCATCCGCGTTAGGAAATTCTTCCGCACTGAACTGTATAGCCAGTTCCATAAAACGATAAATACTAATCGGTGTAATGGCATCAGTAACCATATCGCGTTCAATTACCGGGAAATTGAATACATGCCGGCCACTGTCGGCATAAAATTTTAAAGGTGCATATACCTCAAAACCAATGGCTGTAAAATCGAACCTGATGTGTAAACGATCGGTTGTGGTAAACAGATAATTGGCTAAAGATTCATCATATTTAGGGATGCCTATGTAACGGCTCCAGTTGGTAAATTCTCTGCAATAACTATTCAGGAGTGCATTAAAGTTAGTTTCTTCTGAAATCTGCAGAAGCTTGGTTGAGTCTAACATATTCGTTTCCATGTTTTTTAATGATTTTAATAATGTTTTCAATATCGCTGATGGTAGTTAGCGGGTTAAGTAGGGTAAACTTGAGGTAGAATTGTTGATTGATCTTGGTGCCGGCAACTAAAGCCTTTCCTTCGTTAAACATGGCTTTTTTGATGTACTGGTTCATGGCACAAACATCTAAACGCACATTTTTTGGGCGGTAACGGAAAACCAGTGCGCTGATATCCGATTCGTTCATCAATTCAAAATCACTGTCGAAATGCAACCGATCGGCAATTTTGGCTGCGGTTTCAATAATGGTATCAAAATAACCACCTAGTTTGTTTCGGCCCATCATCCGGAGTGTAAACCAGAGTTTTAAAGCATCAAAGCGTCGGGTAGTTTGGATCGATTTGTTCACCTGATTGGGCAAACCATCCTCATCGTGATCCTTCGGATTTAAGTAATCGGCATGGTGTGTAATCAGATTGAAAAAGTTTTTATCGCGGACCAGGAAACCACTGCTGCTTACCGGTTGGAAGAAAGATTTATGGTAATCTACCGTAACCGAATGTGCCAGTTCGATACCGTTGAGCAAACTTCTATATTTGTCGGTTAGCAATAATCCGCATCCGTATGCCGCATCAATATGGAACCAGGTATTGTATTTTTTACTGATGAAAGCGAGTTCTTTTAATGGATCAACATTTCCGAAATCCGTTGTGCCAGCGGTGCCAACTATGGCAATAGGAATATTGCCCTGCGCAATTTCGCGTTTAATGGCATCTTCCAATAAAACGGTATTCATCCTATAACTGCGGTCGGTTTTGATTTTGATCACCGATTTTTCGCCCAAACCTAAAAGCGAAGCGTTTTTTTGGATGCTAAAATGCGCTTTTTCAGACACGAAGATTCTAAAACGGGAGGCCTCAGCAGGAAGACCATTTACTTTGATGTTGTGGTTTAGTGCTGTAATCGCATAATGATCGCGCGCCAATAAAAGCCCCATCAAATTACTCTGCGTACCACCACTGGTAAAAATGCCATCGGCTATTTTGCTGTAACCAATCTGATCGCAAGTCCATTCGATAAGCTTTTGTTCGATTAATGTACCTCCTGCACTTTGATCCCAGGTATCGATTGAAGAATTGATGGCCGATATCATTACTTCGGCAGCTACAGCCGGAATTACAATCGGACAGTTTAAATGTGCAATGTAGGCAGGGTGGTGGAAAGCGACCGCATGATTGGTGTAAAGCTGCTCCACTTCTTTTAGCAAAGCATCGTAATTGTCGTGCGTTTTTTCAAATTCAATGGCATCGAATAATGGCCTCAATTTGGCGGGCGATATACCGCTGAAAGGTTGTTGATTGTTGTGCAGAAATTTCTTTACTGCCTGGGTAACTTTCCCCACGGCATGTAGGTACTCTTCTTCGTTTTCGTGGTGAAAGATTTCCTTCGTCGGACTTTCCGTGAGAAAATCGATTAATTCATGTTTTTCGAGGTCTGATGTGAACATTAGTTTTTCAATTTTTCAAAAAGTTAATGGTAAAAGGCAATAAAATACCAGGCATTTCATGCCGATATTTTTCATTCATAAATTGGTTAGTTGAGAGATTTAAATGAGCGGGTTATTCATGATAATTCCGACCGCTAAGGTATATTTTTATTTAGATTGATTAAAAATAATATTTATAGTATTTTTAACATATTGTTTATAAGTGTTTTATGTATGGTTTATTGAGTATGTTGACAAGTGCTTAGATAAATTTTTAATTAATTTTATTTGGATTTGATCTAAATAAATGATTGCTTTGCGCAAAAAAATAATAATCATTGATGAAAAATCTATACTTAATTGCAATCTTGATCTGTGGTTTTATCTTTACAGGTAAAGCACAAACTGTTACCGGAAAGGTAATCGGAGAAACAGCCCCGCTCGCAGGGGCAAATATTAAAGTTGAAGGTAAAGATGCCGCTGCTACAACAAGTGCCGACGGTAGCTTCGAACTGAAATTAACCGAAGGATCTTACAAATTACACGTGAGTTACGTGGGTTATACCACCATATTACAAAAAGTAAGTTTAGCTAAAAACCAGACCGTTAATTTAACCCTTAACTTAAGTCCTACATCAAATATGCAGGAAGTAGTAGTGGTATCTTCACGCAAGCCGACGAAAATCAGCGAAATACCGGGTACGGTTTGGGTAGTAGATGGCGCTAAAATCCAGGAACAGGCCAGGGCCGGAATACCGCTTAAACAAACCCTGGCACAATTAATTCCGAGTTTAGATGCAGGTCCTGAAGGACGTACCAACTACGGGCAAAACCAACGCGGCAGGGATGCATTGGTAATGATTGATGGTGTATCGCTAAACAGTACACGTGGCGTAAGCCGCCAGTTCGAATCAATTGATCCTTTCAATATTGAGCGTATTGAGGTTTTATCTGGTGCAAGTGCTGTTTATGGCGGCGGTGCAACAGGTGGTATCATCAACATCATTACTAAAAAAGGACAGGACAGTCAGCCGAGTTTCACCACAGAGGTTGGTGTGCGCAGTGGTTTGAAAGAAAAAAGCGACCATGATGTACGCGTAGCGCAAGCCATTTCGGGCGGTAGCAAAGATTGGAACGGACGTATCGGTATGGCTTTCCAAAAAAACAATGCGGCTTATGGTGCAGATGGGAAACAGATTTTTACCGACATTACCCAAACTGATTTACAGTACAACCAGTCGTTCGATTTCTTCGGAAGTACTGAATTTAAACTGACTGAATATCAAAAATTATCTGTAAACGCCCAATATTACAATTCGGGTTATCGTGGTGATAAAGACTTATTTTTAGGTGCAAATTATGCGGGATTATTATCTAATCCGGCACTTTTGGAAATGAGAAACGGTTATTCATCAGATGTTGATCCAAAAACAAGCAGAGCCAATATTAATGCCAATTATCAGGCCAGCGATATTTTAGGTGGACAAACATTATATGTTCAGGCAGCGGCCAGAAATGAACAGTTTAGCTTTCACCCATTTCCGGGGCAAGCGGCAATACCGCAAAGACTTTACAGTGGTTCATCCATCCAAAATACGAATTACAGTGCTTTAAAACTGGTATTGAACAAAGATTGGAACAGGTTGAACCTGACTTATGGTATTGATGCAGACAATGAGAACTTTAATGCGCAACAAGCTTTGTTTGATAGAACAAAAGCCTTTACATCGGGTGGTTTAAACAACACTACGATAGCTACCATTGCCCGTTATCCGAACTTTAGGGTAAATGGTTTATCTGGCTTTTTGCAGGCTCAGGTAAAAGTAACTGATTTTTTAAGCTTATCAGGAGGTGTACGTCAGCAGCGCATGTTTGTTAAGGTTGGCGATTTTGTGGGTAATACCGCTGCCGTGCCTTTGGCTTATGGAATAGGTAAAACTGCTACTGCTATTGCAGGTGGAGAAAACCATTATGATGTAAACTTATTGAACGGTGGTTTGGTGTTTAAAATCAGTGCACCACAACAGGCTTGGTTCAACTTCTCTCAGGGATTTAACCTGGCCGATCCGGCAAAATATTACGGACAAGGTACTTATACCTTGGTAGGGAACAACTATAATTTAGGTAATTCGATTAATGTAGAAAGTTCTCCACTAACCGGTATTAAAACTGAACAGTATGAAGCAGGTTACCGTTACCGCACAGGTATATTTAATGCTCAAATAGCTGCTTTTTATGCTTTATCTGATAAAAACGTAAGAACCAACAGCACTTTCAATATCGAAGTTTATGATGAAAATGTAAGGAACTTAGGTGCTGAAGGTTCGTTATCTTTAAACTTAAAAAATGGTTTCGAAGCAGGAGCAAGCGGATTATACATCAAAACACAGAAACAAAATACTGATGGCACATGGTCTTTACAGGATGTAACAGTTGCCAGTCCATCAAAATTGGCAGGTTATCTGGGTTATAATGGAAAAATATTTGGATTAAAAGCTCAAATTTTCCACTCGTTTGATGCTAAGGGTATTTCTGTTGTTCAAACTAAACCAGTAGAATATGAAATTAAGGGCTTTACAACTGTTGATTTATTAGGATCAGTAAAATTATTTACCGGAAGTTTATCGTTTGGTGTACAAAACCTGTTGAACAAAAACTATCAAACCGTTTGGAGCCAACGTTCGGTATTGCTGTATCAAGCTTTGGCCAAGCCAGAAACCTTTTATTATGCAGGCCGCGGCCGCACATATAATTTAACGTATACGCTTAATTACTAAAATTATTGATCGTCATCTCGACTGGAGCGTAGCGGAATGGAGAGATCTATCTTGATAGATTTCTCGGCTTCGTTGCACTTCGCTCGAAATGACGATTTTTTTAAGGAAATCGTTAGCAATAAACGGTTTTACTTCTTCTTCAATTCTATCACCGTAATCTCTGGCCATATCCCGATCCGGCCCGAAAAGCCAAGGAAACCAAAACCCCTGTTTACATTTAAATATCGGCCATTCTCGGTTTTAATACCAGCCCAATGTTTATAACGGTATTTTACCGGGCTCCATTTAATGCCAAAAGCTTCAATTCCAAATTGCATACCGTGGGTATGTCCGGCCAGCGACAGTTGAATTTTTGAAGGATAGTTTTTTACCTGTGCATCCCAATGAGAAGGATCGTGCGACAAAAGAATTTTGAAATCGTTTACAGCAGTGTTTTGTAAGGCCTTGTTTAAATCACCACGTTCTCCAAAACCAATTCCCCAGTTTTCGATCCCGGCGAGTATAATTTTCTCCCCGTTTTTATGCAATTCAACATGTTCATCCAATAAAAGTTTAAATCCGAGTTCTTTATGGTAAGCTTTTAACTGATTTAAGTTTTGAATTTTATCTGCTTCTGTTGGCCACTTGATATAATCACCATAATCGTGATTGCCCAGAATAGAAAATTGGCCAAATGGGGCCTTAATCTGTGAGAAATGGCCGATATAAGGCACAATTTCTGAAGAAGCATTGTTGACCAGATCGCCAGTAAAAACAAACAGATCACTTTTTTGTGCATTGATCATGTCGATTCCCTTTTGTACTGCTTTCGGATTGGTAAAACTTCCGGCATGTACATCAGAGATTTGTGTTAAGGTAAAGCCGTCAAAACTGGCTGGTAGATCATCAAAATACAAAGTATGTTTAATCACACGGTAGGCATATTTCCCTTGGGTGATACCGTAAGCAAATAAGGCAATGGTTAAACAGAACATGATAAAGGCAAAATCTACCCAATAGTTGCTTCGGCCTTCAATATGGAATCCACCAGGTTCAAAATTTGTAGCTAAACCCAATAGTAGGCGGTAAATATCGCCAAGGAGCAGAAAAAAAGCGAAAACAATTTCTGCGGCAAAAATGATCAGAAAGGCATGACTAACGATCTGGAAGAATTTATTTATACCCTGAATACGCATTTGCTGGATGGCATATAATAGCGCGAAGGTTAGGCCTACAATAAACACCCAGAAAATAGGGCTGAGCCAGGTAGATTGATTGATGGTACCCAGGCCCGATAACACATAGGCATTTAGGGCAAAAAATATAATTGCGACTATAATGAGCGGCAATAGATTGAGTTTTCTTCTCATTGTTAAAGATCTGTAATCAGAATATAGGGTAAAAATAGAATTTAAACGCCGGTAATCGACTACTGTTACGGTTAACGATTATTTTTACGCTGGTTTGATTAAAGCAATTATCGTTATTATGCGTTATATTTATCAATATGATAGTATGTTGAATTAAAATCAACTTCCTGTTGCATATTTTATAATTTACTTTCTTTTATTAGCTTTGTGCGAATATGCTGTCCAAAAAAACAAAATATGCCATTAAAGCGCTTGTTGCGCTTGGTAAAAATTTAGATAAACCACCAATGCAGATTTCAAAAATTGCAGAGGAGGAGCATATCCCGAAAAAATTCTTAGAGCAAATTCTGCTCGATCTGCGTAACGCTGGCTTTTTATACAGTAAAAAAGGCGCAGGTGGCGGATATAGTCTCAACAAAAAACCAGAAGAAATATTATTGGTTCACGTGATGCGTGTAACTGATGGTCCGATTGCAATGGTTCCATGTGCAAGTTTAAATTTTTATCACAAATGTGATGAATGTGTAGACGAGAAAACCTGCGGAATCAGAAGCGCCTTTATTGATGTAAGAGATGCTACGCTTAAGGTTTTAACCGAAACGAGCATTGCAGATGTAATCGGCCGCGAGGATAACCTGAAGATCGGGGTTATTAATTTATAATATTTTAAAACTTTCTAGAGATCTCTCAGCTTGATCCAAATAGCTATCGGATTTATTTCAGCATCTATTATGATATGGCTTAGACCTCGCAAGTTTTAAAATATTAATCCCAAATTCATTTATTGAGTTTGGGATTTTTTTTTTTGGAAATGAAAGGTCAGTTTTTCATGGTGGCTTTCAGTCCCGCTTTCCGTTTTATTCCGATGAAGGATCGGAATGTTCACTTTAATCGGGTTTATGTAACAGAGATAGTAGCACAATCGGGTATTCAGACCTCGCAGGTTTCACAAACCTGCGAGGTCTTATTCCGCGTTAGGGATTGTAAGGGTTCAGTGCCGACCCTTCATCGGTACCGGAGCGAAGCGCAGCCCTGAAAAGCCCGACCCTTGGGTAACGCCCAAATCAGTTTTCAGTTGACAGTTTTTAGCTGTAGTCATTTCTTTGTTAAACCTCAGGGGTTTTAAACGGCTAAGTCCTAAATGAGGCCATTAAAATATTAAACGCGACGAATTAAATTTGCGCGGTTTAACAGGATATCGTAATTTTTTTTACAATAAATTACGACTATTCCTATATACTTTATATATTTGGCGTATGAACTTCAATTTTATACCTAATCAATTAATCGCTATGCAAATGATGTGTTGTTGTAAAACGCAGTAACAGGAGCCTATAGATAATTTTATGTATAAAATATTGAATGCTTCTCGGTAAAAGGGAAGCATTTTTTGAATAAAGCTAACAACACATATGCAAAGTTTCAGAACAGAACTCGAAAATCCGATCGTCGAGCAGGACATCATCGATTTAGAGAATAAGATTAAAGCTTTTAGAGATGGAACCATCCACGACGAAAAGTTTAGAAGCCTCCGTTTGGCCCGTGGTGTTTACGGACAAAGACAGCCAGGCGTACAGATGGTGCGGATTAAGTTGCCTTTTGGTAAGGTAACTTTTAAGCAGCTATTGCGTATTGCCGATATTGCTGATGAGTATGGAAGTGGAAATTTACACCTAACCACCCGTCAGGATATTCAGATCCACTATGTAAGTTTAGACCGTACGCCAGAGCTTTGGGCTAAACTGGAACAAGATGATATTACACTTCGTGAGGCTTGTGGAAACACGGTACGTAATGTAACTGCTTCTCCAAATTCAGGAATTGATGCTGAAGAGCCATTTGATGTTTCACCTTACGCACAAGCGGTATTTGCTTACTTTTTGCGTAACCCGATCTGTCAGGAAATGGGTAGAAAGATTAAAATCTCCTTCTCTTCGAGCGATAGGGATACAGCCTTTAGCTACATTCATGATTTAGGATTTATTCCAAAAGTTAATGAAAATGGCGAGCGTGGATTTAAAGTTTTGTTCGCTGGCGGTTTGGGCGCACAGCCGTTTTTGGCTAATGCCGTTCACGAATTTTTACCAGAAGATCAGTTAATTCCATTTACAGAATCTGTTCTTCGTGTGTTCGACCGTTATGGCGAACGGACCAACCGTAACAAAGCCCGCTTAAAATATTTAGTTCAGAAATTAGGTTTAGAAGAAGTTTTACGTTTGGTTGCCGAAGAGCGTATTGCCAACAAAGTAAAAACCTTTAAAATAGATATCAATACCGTACCTCAGCCGATTTTGCCTTTAGAACAGGAATATCCGGCGGTTGAAATATTGAACGAAACGCATTACAAACACTGGTTGGCTACCAATGTGATTGAGCAGAAACAGCAAGGGTTTTACGGTGTTTATGTAAAAGTTCAGGTAGGTGATATTAAAACAGATAAAGCAAGGGCTTTTGTGGATGCCATCAGACTATATGTTGCTGATGAGATCAGGATTACCCAAAACCAGGGCTTGCTGTTAAAGTTTGTGCGTAAGGAAGCATTACCTTCTTTATATTCAGCTTTAAATAAAATTGGTTTTACCACTGCTGGTTTTGATAGTTTAGCTGATATTACCACTTGTCCTGGTACAGATACCTGTAATTTGGGTATTTCGAACTCGATGACCTTGGCTGAAGTTTTGGAAGACGTGATTTATACTGATTTCCCTGAATTTATCTATGAGAAAAATATCAAGATCAAAATAAGTGGCTGCATGAACTCTTGCGGTCAGCATGGTTTGGCCGAAATTGGTTTTCACGGAAGCTCGGTAAAAGCAGAAGGAAAAGTTGTTCCGGCGGTACAGGTGATGTTGGGTGGTGGAACTGTAGGGAATGGTGTAGGCAGAGTGGCCGAACGTGTAATTAAAGTACCTTCTAAAAGGGCAACCAGCGTTTTACATTTCATTTTAAATGATTTTAAAGCCAATAACCTGGAAGATGAAAACTTCCACCAATATTATGACCGTAAAGGAAAAGACCACTTTTATCAGTTGTTAAAACCATTGGCCGATTTAACTAACCTTCAGACTGAAGAATTTGTAGATTGGGGTCATGTAGAGCAGTTTGTTACAGCGATTGGTGTTGGCGAGTGTGCTGGTGTTGTAATCGATCTGGTAGCTACTTTATTATTAGAGGCCGATGAAAAATTTGGCTGGGCCAAGCAAAACTTAGATAAAGCTGCTTACGCGGATGCGATTTACCATACATACAGCACTTTTGTAAGCGCTGCAAAATCTTTATTGTTAGATAAAGGGGTAAACAGCAGCACTCAGGTTGGTGTGATCCGTGAATTTGATAACCACTATGTAGAAACCGGAGAATTTAATTTGCCGACCAATTTCTCTGACCTGGTTTTACAGATTAATAAAAACGAACCAACAGCCGAATTTGCGCAGAAATACTTTGAAGAGGCAAATCAATTTTTAAATCAGATTAAGGAAAAAAGGGCAGTATTAGAGAAATGAGATTTGAGACTATAGACATGAGATTTGAGAACCGCAAACGCTAAACGCCATGCGCCAAACAAATCTTCATGCAGTCATTCAAAATTCAATAATTAAAATGAAACATGGTTAATCAAAATATAGAATCAAGAATTACCCTTTTAGGCGCTGGTCCTGGTGATCCTGATTTATTGACATTAAAAGGTGTAAAAGCATTACAAACTGCTGATGTGGTATTGTACGATGCTTTAACAAATGAAGCTTTGTTGGAGCATGCTCCGGCAGAAGCCATTAAAGTTTATGTAGGAAAACGTTCTGGTGAACATTCTTATCCTCAGGATACCATCAATAAATTAATGATTGACTATGCCTTAAACTACGGACACGTGGTGCGTTTAAAAGGTGGCGATCCATTTGTTTTTGGCAGGGGATACGAAGAGCTGGACTATGCAGCCTCTTATAGCATCCCGGTAAGTGTGATTCCTGGTATTTCGAGTTCGATCGGTGTACCTGGTTTACAACAGATTCCGGTTACGCACCGTGGCATGAGCGAAAGTTTCTGGGTAATCACCGGAACAACCACTTCTGGAGAAGTTTCGGCAGATATTTACCAGGCAGCACAATCCAATGCCACAGTAGTAGTATTGATGGGACTTAAGAAACTACCAAAAATTGTGGAGATTTTTAAAGCCGCGGGCAAACAACATTTACCAACTGCAGTAGTTCAAAACGGATCTGCAGAAGATGAAAGATTGGTTGTTGGCGTAGTCGAAACCATCGAAGGTTTGGTAAAACAAGAAAATATTAAAGCTCCGGCTTTATTAATTTTTGGCGAAGTTGTATCATTACATCCATCATTCAAGAAATTAATTAAACAATATGCAAGTATTGCCTAACCAACCTGATAATGCAGCATCTTTTTCGGAAGAAGAAAAAGGTAACCAGCTCTTTCCAGTTTTTGTAAAGCTGAACAAGCTGCGTACATTATTAATTGGGGCAGGGAATATTGGGCTCGAGAAATTAACAGCGATCGTAAATAATAGCCATCAGGCTACTATTACGATTGTTGCAGAAATCGTATCACCAGAAGTTTATGCACTTATCGCCAATTATCCGCTGATCAAAGTGAAGCAGAAAAGTTTCGATGTGGATGATCTGAATGATATTGATATCGTTTTCGCGGCAACCAATAACAATATTTTAAATGAGGAGATCAGAAGGGTAACGCATGAACGCGGACTGTTGATCAATGTGGCCGATAAGCCAGAACTTTGTGATTTCTATTTGGGATCAATCGTTCAAAAAGGTGATTTAAAGATCGCCATTTCTACCAATGGCAAATCGCCCACTATTGCCAAACGTTTAAAGCAGATTTTAAATGAAGGATTACCAGCAGAGCTGGATGAAACCTTACAGAATATGAGTGCTTTGCGACAGACCTTAAACGGCGACTTTTCGGCAAAGGTTAAAAAACTGAATAAGGTTACCCAAAATCTAATTAATCCTAAGAAAAGTTTCGCCGAGCGAAATATTAAATGGTTAATCTGGGCGGCCGCGGTTTTACTCATTGGCGCAATCGGTTTTTCTTTGTGGAATACTGAACCCGAGTTTCAAACATTTTTGATCAATATCGATCCGTTATTCTACTGGTTTTTAGGAGCAGGATTTTTATTCGCATTAATTGATGGGGCAATCGGCATGTCGTACGGTGTAACCACTGCATCTTTTTCGCTTGCCATGGGTTTACCTCCGGCATCGGCCAGTATGGCCATCCACATTTCTGAGGTGATGAGTAATGGTATTGCCGGCTGGATGCATTACCGTATGGGTAATGTTAACTGGAAATTATTCAAAATATTAATTCTTCCTGCAATAGTTGGAGCTGTTTTAGGTGCTTATATTCTCTCTTCATTAGAGCATTATAGTGCTTATGTAAAGCCTATTGTAGCTGTTTATACCTTGTTTTTAGGGGGGATTATCTTAATGAAGGCCTTCAATATCAAGCGTAAAAAAGCCGATCAGAAGATCAAGAAAATTGGTTTCCTGGGTTTTGTTGGCGGTTTTATTGATGCAGCCTTTGGCGGTGGCTGGGGATCAATTGTTTTGTCGAGTTTAATTGCAGGTGGCAGACATCCATTGTTTTCGTTGGGTACCGTTAAGATCAGCCGTTTTTTTATTGCCACTTTAAGTTCACTAACATTTTTTACCATGTTGGGTGGCAAACACTGGGAAGCTGTTTTAGGCTTAATTATTGGTAGTGCCATCGCATCGCCAATTGCGGCAAAGGTATCGAACAAAATCTCGGCAAAAACCATAATGGTTGCTGTGGGGATTATTGTAATGCTGGTAAGTTTGCGCAGTGTGATTATGTTTATTTTAAAATTAATTTAGTGATGGATAACCTAGAGGAGATAAAAGCAGCACTGGCAGGTTTAAGTACAATAGATAAGTTGAAATTTTTGGCAGATCAATATGCCGAACGTATTATTTTTTCCACCAGTTTTGGTTGGGAAGACCAGGCAATTACCCATTTAATTTTTGCCAATAATATTCCAATCAAGGTTTTTACTTTAGAAACCGGACGTTTGTTCCCGGAAACTTATTACGTTTGGAACCGTACTTTGGAAATTTATAATAAACCGATTCATGCCTATTATCCTAAAAACGAGCTTTTACAGGATATGGTAAATACAAAAGGCCCGAGCAGCTTTTACGAATCGGTAGAAAACAGGAAAGAATGTTGTTATATCCGTAAAATCGAACCCTTAAAAAGAGCATTAAAAGGTAACGAAATCTGGGTAACAGGCATCAGGGCAGATCAAAGTGCCAATCGTGAAGATATGCACGATTTAGAATGGGACGAAGGCAATCAACTGGTTAAATTTCACCCTATTTTCGATTGGACTTTAGAGGATGTGAAAACATACATTAAAGAAAACAATATTGTTTACAATACCCTGCACGATAAAGGTTTCCCGAGCATCGGTTGCGCCCCATGTACAAGAGCAGTACAGCCAGGCGAAGATTTTAGGGCCGGAAGATGGTGGTGGGAAGACCAGAGCAAAAAAGAATGTGGCTTACATGCTACTTAAGGTATAAGGCGGAAGGTTGAAAGGTAGAAGGTTTGTATTCCGTATTCAAAGAAACTTTGGAATATCCCAACATTTAAACCTTATAAATATTTTTAACAACAACAACAACAACAAATATATAAGTTGAATAATTGAGCGATTTAACATTCAATCATTCAACATTCAATCATTCAACATTTGATAATGAGTACATATAATTTTGATTATTTAGATGAACTGGAGGCAGAGGCGATTCACATTTTACGTGAAGTAGCGGGGCAGTTTGAAAAACCGGCGCTGTTATTTTCGGGTGGGAAAGATTCGATTACATTAGTTCGTTTAGCAGAAAAAGCCTTCCGTCCGGGAAAATTTCCTTTTCCTTTAGTCCATATTGATACAGGCCATAATTTTGAAGAAACCATCACCTACCGCGATCAGATGGTAGAAAGAATCGGCGAAAAATTAATTATCGGTTCCGTTCAGGAATCTATTGATCAAGGTAAAGTAGTAGAGCAAACCGGTAAAAATGCCAGTAGAAATGCTTTGCAAACGGTAACCTTGCTCGATACCATTGCTAAATACCAGTTCGATGCCTGCATTGGTGGTGCCCGGAGGGATGAAGAAAAAGCAAGGGCAAAGGAGCGTATTTTTTCTGTTCGTGACGAATTTGGTCAATGGGATCCAAAACGCCAGCGCCCCGAACTTTGGAACATCTATAACGGTAAAATCCACAAAGGAGAAAATATCCGTGTATTCCCAATCAGTAACTGGACGGAGCTTGATGTTTGGAATTATATCCGCAGGGAAAAAATAGATCTGCCAAGCATCTACTTTTCTCACGAGCGCGATTGTATTACGAGAAATGGACAACTGATGGCCGCATCTCCATTTTTAAATATGGACAGTGAAGATATTGTAGAGCGTAAACAAGTGCGTTTCCGTACGGTTGGTGATATGTCGTGTACTGCTGCGGTAGAATCGGATGCCACTTTGATTGATGATATTATTTCGGAAATCAGCGCCTCTAAAATTTCTGAGCGTGGTGCCCGTTTGGATGATAAGGTTTCTGAAGCCGCAATGGAAGACAGAAAAAAGGGAGGGTATTTTTAATCGAGATTTGAGTATTGAGATGTGAGATTTGACAACCTTGCATCTGTCTAATATCTCCTATCTAAGAATAAAAATATTAAAATTTAAAAACGATTTGAGCATGGGGATGTGAGATTTGAGAACCTTGCATCTGTCTAATATCTCAAATCTATTATCTCATATCTAAAAAAATGAACATATTAAAATTTTTCACAGCAGGCAGTGTAGATGATGGTAAAAGTACCCTAATCGGACGTTTGTTATACGATACAGATTCTATTTTAGCCGATCAATTGGAAGCTTTACAGAGCTCTAACCGCAAAAATGATGATGGAACAATAGATTTAGCCATTTTAACAGATGGTTTAAGAGCAGAGCGGGAGCAGGGCATCACCATTGATGTGGCCTATAAGTACTTTCAAACAGAAAAACGGAAATTCATCATCGCAGATACCCCAGGCCATATTCAATATACCCGAAACATGGTTACAGGTGCGTCTACGGCTAACCTGGCCATTATTTTGATCGATGCCCGTAACGGCGTGGTGGAGCAAACCATCCGTCACTCTTATATTGTCTCGTTATTGGGCATTAAACACGTGGTGGTTTGTATCAATAAAATGGATATGGTTGATTATAGCGAAACGGTTTATAGCGCCATCATCGAAAAGTATAAAATTTTGGCTCAACAGCTAAAATTAGCCGATGTCACTTATATCCCGGTAAGTGCTTTAAAAGGCGATAATATCGTGCAAACTTCTGAGCATATGGATTGGTACGAAGGGGAGAGTTTATTACACTTCCTGGAAAAAGTAGATACTGATAACTTAGATAAATCTCAATTGGCGCGTATGCCTGTACAGTGGGTAGTGCGTCCGCAAACGGAGGAATTACACGATTACCGTGGTTATGCGGGCCGGGTATTGAGCGGAACTTTTAACTTAAATGATAAAGTTACGGTTCGGCCTAGTGGCGCAAGTTCTACCGTTGAACGTATCGAGTTTTTTGACCAGACACCTGATGCTGCACACGCTGGCCAATCGGTGATTATCCATTTAAAGGACGATGTTGATATCAGCCGTGGCGATACGATTGTAAATGCTTCTGCATTGCCACAAGAATCAAAACTGATTGAGGCCGATCTTTGCTGGATGGATACCAGGGCTTTAGATACGTCAATTATGTATAATATTCAGCATAACAGTAAAATTACCCGTTGTAAAATCAGTGAAATTTTGCATAAGGTAGATATTAATACCCTCGAAAAACATGCTGTTGACGAATTTAAACTGAATGATATCGGGCGGGTAATTGTTAAAACTGCTGACGCTTTGGCTTTCGATTTATATGATGATAACCGTGCAAATGGTTCTGCCATTTTGGTCGATACCCGTACCAACTTAACTGTGGGTGCCTTAATGTTTAGGGCGGCAGTAGAATAGGATGAAAGATATAAAATGAAGGACGGAAAATGGATGATGTAAAAATGATTATATGAAATTTTATCTCGACACATTGATCCTAAAATCCTATAATCCTGAAAATCTTGATCTGGGATGGATGATGGAAAATGATCAATGACCAATTCCCAATGATCAATAGCGACAGTTTTACGGGAGATGGTGAAATAACTCACTAATCCTAAAATCTTACACTCCTAGAAATCTGAAGTAAGAACCACAACCAAATATAATAATGAAAGCTTTAGATTCATCTAAAGTGAAAGCAATTTCAGTGGGGTGCCAAATGGTATCCCATTTTTCGTTGTAGGGTTTTTTGTATATTTAAGTTATGGAAATGATTAAAAGTTTTCATCTTCTTATTACATTATAAAACTGAAACCCTAATTACAAAGCATATGAAAAGAAATATTTTATACCTCGTTTTTGCCACAGTCCCTTTTGTTTTTGCCTGTAACCAATCAGAAAAAAAGACTGATATGGCAAAAAAGGATTCTGTGACCAATGAAGCTTGTTATGCGGCGGTTTTTGAAAAAGACAGTGCCGCCATGATTGTGAAAACAATGTCTTCAGGAAAAGTTATAGGTTCATTACTGGTTAAATACGCCGATAAACCTGAAAACAATGGTAAAATCAGTGGTAAATTTAATGGAGATACCTTGATGGTTGATTACCGCTTTAACACCGGTAAAGATACCACCAAAGCTTTTACCAATCCGTTGGCCTTTTTAAAGAAAGATGGCAAACTGATTATGGGCGTGGCGCAGATAGAAACTACTTTAGGCAGATCGTATTTTGTTAAAGGTAAACCCATTAATTATGAAGCTGGGAAGTTTACTTTCAAGGAAGTGAGTTGTAAATAAACGATCGATTTGTCATCCTGAACGCAGTGAAGGATCTTTAAAGTCTTGATTTTCATAGTCCTTTAAGCTATCGTAATGTCGAGCAGAGTCGAGAAATCTAAAAGATGGATCTCTCGATTTGTTGTCTTGAGCGCAGTGAATTGTATTTAAGACATTGATTTACAGTTTTTATATTCCATACTGCGTTTATAATTACAGTAATAAAAAATATTTTAAAATAAATTACTACTATTCCAATAGACTTTATATATTTGTATAATTAACAAACGTATAACGCGCATAAATTATCTGTTATGATTTTGAATAAAGTTGAAAAAGCGAACATTGAACCAAGAATTACTTTAATAGGTGCAGGTCCTGGCGATCCGGATTTATTTAGTTTAAAAGGTGTTAAAGCATTAAAAACAGCTGATGTTGTTTTGTATGATGCAAATGTGAACGAAGCTTTATTGTGTCATGCGCCAGATGGTATTCCAAAAGTTTACGTTGGCAAACGTTCAGATGATGAATCATTTTCTCAGGATGCGATCAACAAGTTGATTATTGATTATGCTTTAAACTACGGTCACGTGGTGCGTTTAAAAAGTGGCGATCCATTTTTCTTTGCAAAAGGCTACGAAGAAATAGATGCTGCAGAATCGTACAGCATTCCTACCGAGATTATCCCGGGTATTTCAAGCGCGACTGGTGCACCAAGTTTGCAAAAAATCCCAATGATTTACAAAGACCTTAGTGAAAGTTTCTGGGCAGTAACCGGAACAAACTCAAGGGGTGAAATTTCGGAAGACTTATATATTGCTGCAAAAACCAAAGCAACCATTGTCGTTTTAAACGGAATTGAAAAAGTAAAAGAAATTGCAGCTATATTTCAGGCAGAAAATAAAAATTTATTACCTGTAGCAGTCATTCAAAATGGTTCTACACCTGAAGAAAAAATTGCGATTGGCATAGTAGATACGATTGCCGAAATTGTTGAAGATAAAAGAATAGAGGCACCAGCTTTATTGGTGTTTGGAGATGTAGTTTCCCTACACCCACAATTTCAACCCATCCGCGATTTTTACGAAATTATCGCTGAAGAGTATTAAGATATTTTTAAACCAAAAATATATTTGTTTTGTTGTTAAAAACCGCTTATGGATTTAAGCGGTTTTTTCGTTTTTATATGCCACAGATTAAGGAAATTACCGTTGATGAAATACCCATCTGCGTATATCTGTGAAATCAGCGGGAAATTAGGCATAACATTTCCCGCAGATTAAAAAGATTACCGCTGATAAATTTAAACGATTTTTGCGCTTAACAGGAACAGCCCTTTGTTTTTAAGCCTGATTGTAGTGCAAAGCCCGGAGCGCAGTGAGGACTTGCAACGGAAAGCAGGGCTACAGCCTGCCACGAAGAACTAAACCATTCACTTCCAAAAACGCTGCGCAAATCTGCAAAATTAGCGAGAAATTGCGCTAAACATCCTCATTATATTCTCCCGCAGATTTAAGATGATTACCGCAGAAGAAAGGTCAGCCCGATACAAAATAATCAACTAAAAATATAATTTTCATTATTTGCAAAACTCAAAACAATTAGTAACTTACTTAGGTTATCTACACCAAATATTTGATGGAAATTATACATATAAGCGCCGAGTGTTACCCTGTTGCAAAAGTTGGTGGATTAGCCGATGTAGTAGGGGCCTTACCCAAGTACCAAAATAAACTGGGCCACATTGCCAAAGTGGTTGTGCCTGCCTACGACACAAAATTTATCCGCGAAAGCGAGTTTGAAGTTACTTATGATGCCTGGTCAAACTATGGCAACAATCATTTTCAATACCGGATTTTAAAAGAAAAAACCAATAAGCTTGGGTTCGATTTATATATTGTTCATATTCAGGGTTTAACAGATCGCCCAAATGTATATGGATATAACGATGATACCGAGCGTTTTGTCGCTTTTCAGATTGCTACATTGGATTGGATTGTACAATGGGAGCACCGCCCTGATGTAATCCATTGTCATGATCACCATACCGGACTGATTCCGTTTATGGTTTCTAATTCCATAAAATACAAAGCCATTAGTGGTGTGCCTACTGTTTTGACGATTCACAATGCACAATATCAGGGACAGTTTGGATGGAATAAATTATATTATATACCAGCCTTCGATTTGTGGAAAGGTGGTTTGTTGGGCTGGGAAGATGCGATAAATCCTTTGGCATCGGCTATTAAATGTGCCTGGAGAGTTACTACCGTATCACCAAGTTATCTGGAAGAGATGATGAGTAATGCCCGTGGACTGGAAAGTTTGCTCAGACAGGAGCGCTGGAAATCGGTGGGAATATTAAATGGAATCGATAGTGAGGTTTGGAATCCTGAAACCGACCCCATGCTTGGAAAAGCTTACAATTTAAAAACAGTAGAAGCAGGTAAACTGGCAAACAAAACAGCCCTTTGTGATGTTTTTCAATTAGATGCGTCTAAACCTCTATTTACTTTTATCGGTAGGTTGGTTGATGAAAAAGGTGCAGATTTATTACCTGATATTTTTTATACTGCTTTGCAACAGCATGGCGATAATATCAATATCCTGGTTTTAGGATCTGGTGACAATTGGGTTGAAGGAAGGTTAAATCAGTTGAAAGATATTTTTGGTGGTAAATACAATGCTTACATCGGTTACAATGAACAGGTTTCACATGAGATGTACGCAGGTGCAGATTTCCTGATTATGCCATCGAGAGTTGAACCTTGCGGTTTAAACCAATTATATGCCTTAAGATATGGAACGGTTCCTATTGTACGTAGGGTTGGAGGCTTAAAGGATACCGTGATTGATATAGGTGATGGTGGTTTTGGGATCTGTCATGATCAAACCAGTATCTGGGATGTTACACATGCGATAAACAGAGCCGTAGAATTGTACAATGATAAAAAGGCCTTTAAAGCAGTTAGAAAAACAATGATGAAGATAGACCATTCGTGGGATAGAGCAGCATTAAATTATATAGAATTATACCAAATATTAAAATAAGCTTAAACTATGACTGACAAAGTTTTAGGCGTTATCCTTGGCGGTGGCCAAGGCTCTAGATTATCGCCACTAACACAAACACGTTCTAAACCGGCAGTTCCAATTGCTGGTAAATACCGGTTGGTAGATATTCCCATTTCGAATTGTCTCAATTCGGGCATTCACCGTATGTTTGTGTTAACACAGTTTAATTCGGCATCCCTAAACAAACACATTAAAAACACGTATCACTTTAGCCATTTTAGTACGGCCTTTGTTGATATTTTGGCGGCTGAACAAACTGTACAAAACTCAGGTTGGTTTCAAGGTACAGCAGATGCGGTTCGTCAGTGTATGCATCACATTGTTTCGCATGAGTTCGATTACATTTTAATCTTATCTGGTGATCAGTTGTACCAGATGGATTTTAAGGATATGATCGAAAAACATATCGAAGCTAATGCAGAAATTACCATTGCAACGATTCCGGTTACGGCTAAAGATGCAACCGATTTTGGTATTTTAAAGGCTGATGATGAAAACATGATTACCTCTTTTATCGAAAAACCTAAAACAGGTTTGGAAGATTGGATATCGGATACCGGTGAAGAAATGCAGAGTGAAGGCCGTAACTTTTTGGCTTCGATGGGTATTTACGTTTTCAACCGTGAGTATCTGATCAACATCCTAAACGAGAACGAAGAAGAGAAGGATTTTGGTAAAGAGATTCTACCGAGGGCGATTACGCAGAGTAGGGTTTTAAGTTATCAGTACGAAGGTTATTGGACAGATATTGGTAATATTTCGTCGTTTTTTGAGGCCAATTTGGGCTTAACAGATGAGATTCCTAAATTTAATATGTTCGATAGTAACCATGCTATTTTTACCAGGGCAAGGATGTTACCGCCATCTAAAATTTCGGGTACTACTTTAGATAAAACGATTATTGCAGAAGGCTGTATTATTCAGGCCAGTAAGGTAGAACATGCTGTTTTAGGTATCCGGTCGAGAATTGGAAAAGAAACCGTAATTACCAATGCCTATATTATGGGCAGCGACAGGTACCAAACGCTTGAAGAGATACAGGAGGAAACAGGCAAAGGAAATTCATTGATCGGAATTGGCGACCGTTGTTTCATTAATAATGCCATTATCGATAAAAACTGCCGAATCGGTAACGATGTGAAAATTAATGGGGGCGACCATTTAGAAGATGGAGACTTTGAACTTTACGCCGTTAAAGATGGTATTGTGGTAATTAAAAAGGGAGCAGTGGTACCTAGCGGAACCGTTATTTAAGATAATCATTAATCATTAACCAGGCCAGTCGCGATTTTTCGTGACTGGTTTTTTTGTTTTTAGATTTCACAGGTTTAATCCATACGTCACCCTGAATTTATTTCAGGGTCTATCTTGCAGGAAAGATGCTGAAATGAATTCAGCATGACGTTTTGGTAGAACAATAAATTGAAAAATATTTACACAATCTCTTTTTAACCTTTCCATCCAACATTTTCCTCCTAAGCTTGTTAGTAAATAAACAAAAATATAGTTTATGGCCGAACAGCACCTTTATCAAACAGGAATTATAGGAAATTGCGCTTTCATTGCACACGTAAATAAAAATACTGATATCTCATGGCTTTGCTGGCCTCGTTTCGACAGTCCTTTTGTATTTGGAAGTTTATTGGATCAAAAAAAAGGCGGTGAATTTTCAATCTTGCCACAGGGTGAATATACTTCTACTCAATATTATATCGAAAATACCAATGTTTTAAGAACTGAGATTACTGCCGAAGACGGAAAATACCGTATCACCGATTTTGCGCCACGTTTTCATCTTTACGAACGCTATTTTAAACCTTTAATGTTCATTAGAAAGATTGAACCATTGGAAGGAAGTCCACGTATTACGATCAAATGTGAACCAGTTTGCGACTACGGTAAAAGTAAAATGAAATCAAGCCGTGGCAGCAATCATATAGATTATCTGGGTTGCGATGAAAATATCCGCTTAAGTACCAATGTATCGCTTACTTATATCATTGATGAAAAGGCCTTTGTGTTAAATGAGGAGAAATACCTCATTATGACTTATGGACAAAACCTTGAAGCACCGGTAGTAAGTACAGCTGAAAATTTTCTCCGCGAAACGATTGCTTATTGGCGATTGTGGATTAAACACTCATCCATAGCCGGTTTTTATCAACCATTTGTAATTCGATCGGCCCTGGTTTTAAAGATCCATCAGTATGAAGATACAGGTGCAATTATAGCAGCGAGCACCACCAGTTTGCCTGAATCGCCGGGCAGTACGCGGAATTGGGATTACCGTTATTGCTGGTTACGCGATTCGCATTACGTGTTAACCTCTTTAAACCACATTGGGCATTTTGAAGAAATGGAGAAGTATTTTAATTACTTATCTGATATCTCACATGCCGAAGATACCCGTTACCAGCCATTATATGGCATTGCTGGCGAAAGAGAAATCACTGAACGTACTTTAGATCATTTGGAAGGGTACAAAGGTGAACAACCAATTAGGATAGGAAATCAGGCTTATGAACACATTCAGAATGATATTTATGGTCAGGTTTTAATTTCGATGTTACCGCTTTACACCGATCACCGTTTTGTATTTTCCGAACGTAGCGATTCGGTAAAATGGATTGAAAGTGTACTTTCGAAAATTGAAAGAACGATTGATGAAAAGGATGCCGGAATTTGGGAATTTAGAAACATTGCCAATGTGCATTGTTACAGTAATTTATTTCAATGGGCAGGGGCACAAGCAGCCTTAAAAATGGCCAAAACGATTGGTAACGAAGATTTCGAACAGCGCGCACAAGTCTTAATCGATAAAGCGGCGGCACATATAGAGGCTTGCTACGATCCGGAAAGAAAGGTATATACCAACGCAGTAGGAAGTCCGCATTTAGATGCAAGTACTTTACAATTGATTATGATGAATTACCTTGATCCGGCTTCAGATCTTGCGAAGGATCATTTGATCGCCTTAGAAAAGGAATTGAAAACAGAAGATGGTTTGTTTTATCGTTACCTACATGCAGATGATTTTGGTAAACCTAAAACTACCTTTCTGATCTGTGCTTTTTGGTACGTAGAGGCTTTGGCTTGCGTGGGCCGAACCGATGAGGCGATTAAGGAATTTGAAAATATTATTAAATATTGTAACCACTTGCTTTTATTCAGCGAAGATGTGGATGCAAAAACGGGAAGCCAATGGGGTAATTTCCCTCAAGCTTATAGTCATGTTGGTTTAATGAATGCAGCTTATCGCATTGCAATTAAATTGGACAGACCGATATTTTTGTAAAGATGTGTGGATTGCAAATCCACAGTTCGAGAATCGGTATTGCAAATCCCGACCAACTAAAAAGCTTTGACAACATTAATATGCAAAATGTACATTAATGTTGTCAAAGCAATGATTGCCCGCAGGATCCGGAAGATTTGTGCAGGAAAATCAGCGAAAATTATATTGATTTGCTGGTCCTCTAATCTGAAAAGTAAAAAGGTCTGTAAGACACAGACCTTGGTATTGAGAAAAACTTTTTCATTTAACGTTACGTCATTCCCGCGAATCCTAAAGCAATAACATTAAGAGCCTTAATCGGATTTGGGATGGCGAATAGCTAAATTTAACCCCTTTCTATAAACTCTTCCTTAACCAAACTCCAAAGCAATTTCCTTACCTCTTTAAAATCATTTAGATAATATTTTGCCTCTGAAATGTTGTTGCCCACTTTAATAGTGAAGGCCTCATCTGATAATACCTTAAAAATATCTTCATCCGTATGGTCGTCGCCCAAGGCTAAAATAAAGTCTGGATTTTTGTCGTAAAGCCAGTTTAACGCAGCTTTACCTTTATTTACCTCCATATTTTTAAATTCAATTACTTTATTTCCCGGCATCAATTGCAACCCCTTATCTGCAGCTAAAATTTTCATGTGACTGATAATTTCATTAGCACGTAAATCACCAAGACCTTCTTCGGCTTTTCTATAGTGCCAAACCAGGGAATAACTTTTTTCTTCGATGAACGATCCCGGAGTGCGGTTGGTATAGGTTTCTAATAAAGTCTTTATTTCCTGTTTCCATTGATCTGTTAGCAGTGGTAAACTATTCCATTTATCTCCATAAGATTTTTGCCATGCACCATGTTCAGCAATCAGATCAACTTTTAAATGCCCAAACCATTGTTCTAAGGTTTCATGTCTTCTACCACTGATAATGACTACTTTGTTGGCATTATCGATGGTCAGGTTTTCTATTAAATCGTAAAGCTCTGCATCAGGAGAGGCATCATCGATATTTCCGGTAAAATCTACAAGTGTACCATCATAATCTAAAAATAAAACCCGATCAGTAGTTTTAGCATATTTGGTGGCAATTATTTCATTAATAGTGTTTACCGCATGTTTTGTTAACAGCGATTTTTGAGAATCTTTCACTTCGTTTAATCTTAAAATAAAATTATTTACCCAATGTTTAACATTGAATTTTTCTACAATCGCACGCATGGCTTTCATACGTTGCTGCTGTTCTTCTAAAGGCATTTTGAGTGCGGTTACGATGGCTTCCATAATGTCGCCCAGGTTATTTGGGTTTACAATCACTGCATCTGTCAATTCTTTAGACGCACCGGCCATTTCACTTAAAATAAGCACCCCATCATTATTGTTCCTGCTGGCCACATATTCTTTACTCACTAGATTCATGCCGTCACGCATAGGGGTAACCAAACAGATATCTGCGGTAGAATAAAGTGCAGACAGTACTTCGATAGGAAAAGAGCGATAAAAATAGTTTACCGGAATCCAGTTCATGGAGCGGTATCTCGCATTTAAATTGCCTACAAACTGATCAATCTGATCTCTTAACTCGCTATATTGAGCTACGGTATCACGTGAAGGAACCACGATCATAAAAAGCTCAATCTTACCGATATATTCGGGATGAAGCTGTAGTAAAAGTTCTAAAGCTTTTAATCTTTCCAAAATGCCCTTACTATAATCTAACCGATCGATAGAAAGTATCACTTTCATGTCTTCTTTGCCTTCCCTAAAATAGTTTATTTCTTTTTTTACGGCTTCCGTTGCGGTTAAGCCTGAAAATTTATCATAATCGATTCCCATAGGGAAAGCTTCCACTACAATTTGTCTTTCGTTACTGTTAAGTACATTCGATGATGAATTTACAGGGAGCAAGCGGGTTGCGGTACTGATAAAATGCCGAACATCATCATAGGTATGAAAACCAATTAAATCGGCACCTATCAGTCCATTCAATAGTTCCTCGCGCCAGGGAATCAGCCTGAATATTTCGTACGATGGAAAGGGGATATGCTGGAAAAACCCGATGGTTGCAGCCGGAAGTTTTTCTCTTAAGATACCGGGTAAAAGAAGTAATTGATAATCCTGAATCCAAATTTTATCCTTTCTGCCCAATACTTGCATAGCACTTTTGGCAAATTTCTTGTTAACAGACTGGTAACAGTCCCAATAACTTTGTTCGTAGTGGGCATAGGTAACTACATAATGAAAAACCGGCCATAATACTTCGTTAGAAAAGCCTTCGTAATATAAGTTGATTTCGTTTTGGGTAAGGAAAACTGGGTAGAGGTTTAACTCAGCAAGCTTTTCTGTAACTTCTTGCTGACGTTCTTCAGGAACTTCTATTCCTGGCCATCCAATCCAGATGGAATTGCCTGATTTATACACGTCTCCTAGTCCGGTGGCGAGGCCGCCTTCGCTCGGAATAAACGTGTATTCGTCGTTTTCTTCGATGATTTTAACGGGTAGTCTGTTCGATATTATAACTGTCTTCATGCTTGTATTTGATGTATCCACATCTTTAAAAGCATATCAAACGGGTTTTGTTTGATTTTTTAGGTCAAAAAAACATTCAAATGATTAAACGTAATTAAAAACCAACGAAAAAGTAGTGCCCTCACCAGGGGTAGAAATGACCTCGATGCTGCCTCTGTGCATTTTCATAATGTTGCGGCTAATGGTTAAACCTATTCCTGATCCAGTTTTTCTGGTGGTATAAAATGGAACGAAAATTTTCTCCAGGTCGCTGGCATCGATACCTTTTCCGTTGTCGGTAACATCTATATACAGTTTGGTGTTTTCTAAACGGTAATTGACGTTGATGTATGGGAGTTCTCTGCTTTCCACTGCATAAATACTATTGGTAATCAGGTTAATCAACACTTGTTCAACCAATTTTAGATCGAGCTGAACAGTGATTTTTGATGAGGTTTGTTCTACATCCAATACCACATTTTTAACTTTAGCAAAGGGTTGCATCAATACTTTAATGTGTTTCAGTATTTCGCCAATGGTGTGCGATTCGAGGTTAGGCGTAGGCAGCTCTGCAATTAAACGATAATCCTTAACAAAATCAAGCAAGCCAGAAGATCTTCTCTGTATAGTTTGCAATGCTGCTTTCAGATCGTCCATTTCATCTTCTGTGAGGTTCTCTTTATCGGTTACCATCCGGTTGATCGTATCCGATAAGGAGCTGATAGGGGTAATGGAGTTTAAAATCTCGTGCGAGATCACGCCAATTAACCTGTTCCATGCTTCTGTTTCTTTTTGTTCAATTTCATCTTTAATGTTTTGGAAACTGATAATGGTATAGTTGTTTCCGTAAAGATTTAATGGAATTACCTCGGTAGATAATTGGATCAGTTTATCCTGTATCTTCAATTCCAGAAATCTCTTGCCACCCGATAAAATCTGCTCTATTTCTGTTGCAAACGCTGGGAGATGCTGTTTTAGCCTGTGCCAATATTTATAAGCCGGAACAGCCAATAGGTTTGAAGCCGCCTGATTAAAAAATGCCACTTCTTCGCCCTGTTCCTGTTCGGTGTTGTTCACAACAATTACACCAACCGGAACCTGTTCCAAAATGGTTTTAATTAACTGAAACATCGCTTCCTGTTCTAACCTGATCTGTTTGTGAACCTTTAAAATGTCACTAAACGATTCGTAAAGCTCAGGAAAACTGCCTTTAGTTACTTTATTTTTAAAGTTTAAAGTGTGATCCCGCGTTTTGACCGCCAGCACAAAACGGTTAATATCGGAGCGGATTTGATTGATGTAATAGTAAAGAGAAATAATGGTACCCAATAAAATTAATGCGACGCCAATAATGGTAAACCAAAGCTGTGTGTTTTTAATCAGATAAAATAAAAGATAACCCAGCAGGTTGATAACCAGCATGCGGGATATTAAACGGAAAGTAAAGCGTTGGTGAAACATGTTTTTTTAGGGTTGAAGGTAGAGGGTTAAAAGGTTTAGGGCCGAAGGTTTAGGGGTAATGTGAGGTGTTATAACCTTATGCCTCAAACCTTATACCTTGTTAGATTCCAAATTTCTCGATTCTTCTATATAGTGCAGCTCTTGTTAAGCCTAATTCTGCTGCGGCTTTTGATATATTCCCTTTGTGTTTATCGATCGCTTTCTGTACCATCATTTTTTCCATATCCTCTAATGCCATTTCATCGGGTATGGAGTTGTTTTGTGCAAAACGCTGTGGACTTAACTGTAAATCTTCTTCAGAAATATCATTTCCATCGCTCATGATCACGGCCCGTTCTAAAACATGCTGCAGTTCGCGCACATTACCAGGCCATTTATATGTTAAAAGCACATCTTGTGCTTTATTGCTTAAGTTTCTGATCTCTTTATGATATTTTGAGCTAAAAACCTGCATAAAATGATTGGCCAACAGTAAGATATCTGTTCCACGTTTACGTAAAGGTGGTAGTAAAAGCTCAACTGTATTAATCCGGAAAAGTAAATCCTGCCTAAAGGTATTTTTAGCTACCATTTCATTTAAGGGCATGTTTGTAGCGGTAATTAAACGGACATTTATTTTGCGTTCTTTACTTTCTCCTAAACGGGTAACCGTGCGGTTTTGCAATACACTAAGCAGTTTAGCCTGTAGGGGTAGGGTTAAATTCCCAATCTCATCTAAAAATATCGTTCCGCCATCGGCCAGTTCGAAACGCCCGGGTTTATCTTCCTTGGCATCCGTAAAAGCACCTTTGGCATAACCGAACAGTTCACTTTCAAATAAGTTTTCGTTTAGCGAACCTAAATCGACGTGCATAAAAACCTGATTTTTCCGCTGCGAATTTCCATGGATTTCGTAAGCGAAAACCTGCTTTCCGGTACCGTTTTCGCCCAAAATAAGCACGTTTGCATCAGTAGGCGCAACTTTTAACAGGGTAGCCTGTAAGTGTTTTATTCCCTCGGCTTGTCCAACAATGTTCTCGAAACCTCGGGTGAGATCTTTTTGTAAAGACGAATGTATTTTTTCGAGTTTTTTTACTTTTCTGGTCGATTCGCGGAGTTTAGAAGCAGCAGAAATAGTAGCGAAAAGTTTTTCATTTTCCCAAGGCTTTAAGATAAAATCGGTTGCACCCTTTTTTATCGCTTTAACCGCTAATTCAACATTACCGAAGGCCGTCATTAAGATCACTACATAATCTTTATCAATTGATAAGATATGTTCTAACCAATATATTCCTTCGCGGCCATCACTAGCCCCTTTTTGGTAATTCATGTCGAGCAAAATGATGTCTATTTCATTTTTACTCAACAATACGTTGATTTCCTTTGGCGATTTACAGGTAATCACCTGCTTAACCTGTTGCTTTAAAAACAAACGGGCACTGAGCAGAATGTCATCGTCGTCATCGATAATTAAAACTGTGGCATCAAGCATAATTCATTTAATTTTAACCTCCCCCTATCAAAGGTGGTGGTTGTTGTTCTTTTGTACTGTCCCTCTCCTTGAGGGGAGGGATTTTGGGGTTAGGTGGGTTGAACCCAGTTGTCTCTTTGCAATTGTTTAACTTCACCCTATCAAAGGTGGTGGTTGTTGTTCTTTTGTACTGTCCCTCTCTTTGAGGAGAGGGATTTAGGGGTTAGGTGGGCTGAACCCAGTTTTCCCTTTGCAATTGTTTAACCTCACCCTATCAAAGGTGGTGGTTGTTGTTTTTTTATACTCTCCCTCTCCTTGAGGAGAGGGATTTTGGGGGTAGGTGGGTTGAACCCAGTTTTCCCTTTGCAATTGTTTAACCTCACCTCTTAAACATAGGGTTGTTATTGTTCTTGAATTGTAATTAACCCTAAGTTTGGTTGTTGCTGTTTTCTGCACCACGCCCCCTCTCCTCAAGGAGAGAGGATGAAGGGGTGAGGTAGCCCTTAATCCTATTTAAAACTTCATCCAGATTACCTTTTACCTCCTCATTTTTAAACCTGATTACTGTTATTCCAACATCCTTGATTTCATTACTGCGATTGTTATCATACTCTTGGTTTTCAGGGTTATTATGTATCCCTCCGTCAATTTCGATTATTAATTTAGCTTCGTGGCAATAAAAATCAGCAATATATTGATGTACTGGATGCTGTCTTCTAAATTTAAAACCCAGGATTTTTCTATTCCTCAAACATTGCCACACACTATCCTCCGCCTCAGTTTGATTTTCTCTTAGTGTCCTCGAAAATTCAAATAGTTTCGGATTGGCACCATGAAATAATTTATCCTTATAGTCCTCCATATTTAATAGCTTAATAATAAGTTATTTAAATATAATGGTTTTATAATATTCTACACTCCAAAAAGAAACTAACCTACTCTTTGAACTTTGCTTTTTCTCCTCCCTGGCCCCTCTCCAGGTGGAGAAGGGATGAAGGGGTGAGGCAAATTTAACAAAACTGTCCGTTCCCGCACATAAACTGTTCGATAATGAACATGTTGAAATGATATTAATATTTAATTGTCTGTAATTTAGTGTTTTATGTCGCATTAGTGCTTTTGGCACAAGCTTGGTTATTAGAGAAACCGAACAGTACAACCGAACACATGGATAAGAAAATAGAGAAAAAAAGATTTAGCACTAAAACCTTGTTGATAATAGGTGGAGCAATTGCTTTTGTGGCAATTGTAATTTATGGCTATACCTTATCACTTAAAAAAGTTTATAGCGCAGATGCCGATAAATTAACCATCAGTAAAGTAGAATATGGCGATTTTGAGGATGTAGTTTTATTAAATGCCAGTGTTGTGCCATTAACCTCGGTAATTGTAAGTTCATCTGAAGGCGGTACGGTTGCCGAAATCTTTACCGAGAATGGTGCCTCTGTTGTAAAAGGAACACCACTTTTAAGGATTTCCAATTCGAATGCCATGCTGAGTTATACCTCAAGCCAAACGGCAGCCACCGAGCAGATTAACCAGTTGCGTAAATCGAGATTAGACTTAGAGCAAAATCAAAGGGTTTTAAATCAGGACGTTTTAGATGTTGAAAACAGCTTAAGAACCGCCACCCGTCAATATAGATTGGATAGTTCTCTATTCGCTAAAAAAGTGATTACCCTGCAGGAGTTTAATAAATCCAGTCAGGATTACGAATATTATCAGGGTAAACTGAAGATCGTACGCCAAGCCATTAAACAGGAAAACCAGAGCAGAAAGATGCAACTTTCGCAAATCGATCAATCGATGGGGCAAATGAACGAAAGTTTGGAAATGATCCGTAAAAACATTGAGAATATGACCATTAAAGCACCTGTTTCAGGAAAATTGTCATCTTACGATCCGGTAATTGGAAAGTCTTATAATTCTAATGAAATGATTGGGAAAATCGACGTGCTGCAAGGCTATAAACTTCAGGCTGGTGTAGATGAGTATTATATCAATAGGGTTAAAGAAGGACAAACAGCCAACTGCGAGTTTAATGGAAAAACCTATAACTTAACCGTAAGTAAAGTGATTCCAGAGGTTACAGCAGGTCAGTTTCAGGTTGAAATGGTTTTTAAAGGGGCTGCTCCAGAAGGTTTGCGCCGTGGTTTATCATTACAAACCAAACTAACTTTATCTGATAACAGCAAATCTTTGCTTTTGGCACAAGGTCAGTTCTTTCAAAGTACAGGTGGATCGTGGGTTTTTGTGGTAAACAATGGTAAGGCAACCAAGAAAAATGTAAAAATTGGCAGAAAAAATTACCTGTACTATGAAATATTGGATGGTTTGCAGAAAGGCGACGAAGTAATTACCTCTTCTTATGATCAGTTTAACCAATACGATCAGGTGGAGATTAATAAGTAGGGCGTTTGGCGTTTGGCGTTTGGCGTTTGGCGTTTGGAGTTTGGAGTTTGGCGTTTGGAGTTTGGAGTTTGGAGTTTGGAGTTTGGAGTTTGGAGTTTGGAGTTTGGAAAAAATGGGATATAAAGTTAGCAATTAATATAATCACGTCTTGATACTAAATACTTGGTTAAAAGCACTTGATACTAAAATACTTGATACTAGAATTATGATTAAAATAGAAAATCTGGAAAAAGTTTACAAAACTGAAGAAGTAGAAACCACTGCACTCAACGGAATTAACCTTCATGTTGCTGCGGGAGAGTTTGTTTCCATTATGGGGCCTTCTGGCTGTGGAAAATCTACCTTACTAAATGTAATGGGTTTATTGGATAAGCCCGAAAGTGGAAGTTATAAGTTTATCGATACCGAGCTTTTAACGCTAAATGATAGAGAACGCTCAAATTTCCGTAAGCGGAACATGGGGTTTGTTTTCCAGAATTTCAATTTAATTGATGAATTAACCGTTTTCGAAAACATCGAACTGCCGTTAATCTACAATAAAATTCCTGCTGGCGAACGTAAAAAGCTGGTAAACGAAATTATTGAGAGAATGAATATCGTAAACCGTAGCGGACACTTCCCACAGCAATTATCAGGTGGACAACAACAGCGTGTGGCGGTAGCAAGGGCATTGGTTACGAAACCCAAACTGGTTTTAGCCGATGAGCCAACAGGAAACTTAGATAGCTCACATGGTAACGAAGTAATGGAACTGCTTTGCGAACTGAATGAAACCGGAACAACCATTGTAATGGTTACCCACTCCAGCCACGACGCCAGTTTTTCGAACAGGATCATCAACCTGAAAGATGGACATGTGATTTCTGAAAAGATAAACAAGAGCAGAAATGAAGAACTGATATAGGAAAAAGCTGAAGGTTTTAAAACAGAAGGCTGAGTGATACCAACCTTTTACCCTCCACCTTCCCGCCTGCAACCACTAATGAAATTTTAGTTTAGTTAATGATAGCCACCCAATAATCTTCCCGGATGGGAGATTAGGGATTGGCGCAAAGAAAAGGTGAAAATTTTAGGCGATAGAATTAATGCACTAAAGCCTTCAACCTTTTAACTTTCCAACCCTCAACCTCAAAAATATGTTCAAATTAAACCTAAAAATAGCCTTACGTAACCTTTGGAAAAACAAGGGCTTCTCCTTAATTAACATTGGGGGATTAGCCATTGGTTTGGCCAGTTGTATGGTTTTGTTGCTTTATGTTGCTTATGAATGGAGCTACGATAAACAGTTTTCTAATCATGAAAAAACATATGTGGTTTATCAAAACATGGAGGCAAGTGGTAAAACTTTCAGCTGGGCGTGGACACCAAATGTTATGGCTAAAGAAGTGCAAGAAAAAATACCTGGCGTTAAATATGCCTCTCACACAACTTATCCGAGGAAACAACTCATTACCGTTGGCGACAATAAGATAAATAGCAATGCCGTATTTGCCGATCAGAACTTTATTAAAATATTGGATTATAAATTTCTTGAAGGTAATTCGGCCACAGTTTTAAAAGATGTAAATACCATTATTCTTACCAGGTCTTTTGCAACAAAATTATTTGGAAATGAAGATCCTATTAATAAGACAGTAAAGCTCGAAAACGAGGAAGTATTAAAAGTAGAAGCTGTAATAGAAGATGCTCCTGCAAATAGCAGCTTAATTTTTGAATGTATTATGCCCTGGGCATTGTTCGAAAAACGAGAAACCTGGGTAAAGGATGGTAATTGGGGGAATAACATGTGTTTAACACTTGTTCAGTTAAAGGATAATAACTTTTTTACTAATGCAAATGATTTGATGTATGGTATCTACAAACGTAATCAGAAAGATAATACAGCAGTAGCTTTATTGCATCCTTTAACAAAATGGCACTTATACGATGATTTTCAAAACGGTAAATCGGTAGGTGGAAAAATAGATCAGCTTAAAATATTTTTATTGCTGGCCTTTTGCATCTTATTAATTGCCTGTGTAAATTTTATGAATTTATCTACAGCACGGTCAGAGCGAAGGGCGAAAGAAGTTGGCGTTCGTAAGGCAATTGGATCAACACGTAAATCGTTAATTAGTCAGTTTTTTTTAGAATCCCTGCTCATCACATTTATTGCCACAGTTTTAGCTTTTATCTTAATTGAAGTTAGTTTGCCATATTTTAACAGTTTGTTAGATATTAATTTAACAATCGATTATCATAATGGCCCATTTTGGTTAACACTTGTGGGCTTAATGGTTTTAACCGGATTTGTAGCAGGTAGTTATCCTGCACTTTATTTATCCTCTTTCGAGCCGATTAAAGTGTTAAAAGGTTTCACCCTTAAAACAGATTCATCAGCTTTGGTAAGGAAAGTATTGGTAGTGGGGCAATTTGTTTTTGCCGCTGGTTTGATTATTTGTACCGCAGTAATTTATCAACAACTTAATTATGTGAAAAACAAGCCTATTGGTTATGATCAATCCAATTTAATCCAAATCGCAGTAGTTGGCAAAATGAATGATGCTACTAAGCTAGAATTGCTTAAAACGCAACTAATAGCAGCTGGTGCAACAACTAATGTTACTTCTTTTAGTACTGATTTTACTGAAGGAGGAGATAATACAACGGGTATAGAATGGGAAGGTAAAAATCCGAATGAGAAAATTTCTTTTAACCATAGAACAATTGGATATGATTTTGTTGAAACTATTGGCACTAAAATAATTAGTGGCAGGGAGTTTTCTGCGAAATTTCCTAATGATACAGCTAGCGTATTGTTAAATGAGTCGGCTGTGAGAATGATGCAATTAAAAAATCCAATTGGCAAAGTAATTACCTTCTGGGGAGATAAAAAACTAACTATAGTTGGTATTGTAAAAGATTTCGTGGTAGAAAGTGTTTACCAAAGAGTGGCTCCAATGATTTTTAGGGCTAATGGAAAGTACGATGCGAGGGTTCTTATTGTGCGTTTAAATCCTAATCAAAACATCAGTTCATCACTTGCTAAAATTGACGATTTAGTAAAGCAAATGGAACCTAATTATCCTGTTAACCGCAAATTTGTGAACGAATCTTTTGAAGTAAAATTTAAAAATGAAAAAATTCTTGGTTCACTTTCAAACTGGTTTGGTGGTTTCGCCATTTTTATTTCTTGCTTAGGATTACTTGGTTTAGCGCTCTTTATGGCCGAGCAGCGCAAAAAGGAAATCAGTATCCGCAAGGTTTTAGGCGCCAGTACTGGCAATATCCTTGTATTGCTAAATAAAGATTTTATAAAATTGGTGGCCATTGCCAATCTCATAGCGTTCCCATTGGCATATATTATAATCAATAAATGGCTTTCAGCTTTCGAGTATCGCATATCTATATCTGCACTACCGTTTATTGTAGCCATTGTTTTATCGGTACTTATTGCCATACTTACAGTTAGTGCCCAATCCGTTAAAGTAGCAAAGGCAAATCCTATTGATGCTTTAAAATACGAGTAAGAACTGCGCTAAGCGTTTGGAGATCGGCGTGTATTTATCGCTAACCGCCAAACGCTTCACCCTAAACCTCACGAACATGTTTAAACTTAACTTAAAAATAGCATTACGCAACCTGTGGAGAAACAAAGGTTTTACCCTGATTAATTTGGGTGGATTGGCCATTGGTTTGGCGAGTTGTATGATTTTATTGCTGTATGTTGCTTATGAGTACGGTTACGATAAACAATTTACTGATTATGATAAAACGTATGTGCTTTACAATAATCAGAAAACAGCCTCTGAGACGTTTAGTTTTATGGCTTTTCCTGGTCAGTTGAAAGACGAAATTAAAGAAAAAGTTCCAGGCGTAGCAAGAGTGAGCCGGTTATCTTACCCGGAACCAACACTAATCTCTTATCATCAGAATAATTTTAAAATGAATGCCGTTTTTGGTGATCCGGACTTTCTTAAAATGTTCGATTATAAAGTTTTAAAGGGGAATTCAAATACATTTCTGAACAGTGTTGATGGTGTGATTTTAACAGAAACACTGGCTAAGAATCTTTTTGGGAATGAAGATCCAATTAATAAAGTAGTTAAGCTGGATAATAATGAAAATTTAAAGGTAGAAGGGGTGATTGCAGACCGTCCTAAAAATTCGACTTTAGAACTGGATTATATCCTATCGTGGAAGCTATATGAGAAATTAAACTCCTGGACCAAAACCAGCGGCTGGGGCAATAATTATTGTATGATGTTTATGCAACTTCAGAACAATTTATTTTTTGACCAGGCGAATCATCAGTTAAAAGGAATGATCAAGGCGCATGATAAAGAGGTAAACGGAGAACCTTTTATGCACCCACTTTCTAAATGGCATCTGTCAGACAGGTTTGAAAATGGAAAAAATGTAGGCGGAAGAATCGATCAGTTGAGGATATTTTTCCTGCTTGCATTCTGTATTCTTTTAATTGCGTGTGTTAATTTTATGAACCTTTCAACAGCCAAGTCAGAAAAGAGAGCACGTGAGGTTGGTGTACGTAAAGCCATTGGTTCTTCCAGAAATAACCTTGTAGGCCAGTTTATGTTCGAGTCTGTTCTGCTGACGACGCTAAGCATGTTAGTGGCTTTTGTTTTGATTGAGGTAAGCCTGCCATATTTTAACAATCTATTGGGCATTACATTAGGGATTGACTATAAAGATTATAAATTCTGGTCTGTATTTTTAGGTTTAACCCTATTTACAGCGTTAATGGCTGGCAGTTATCCAGCGTTCTATCTTTCTTCCTTCGATCCGGTTAAGGTTTTAAAAGGATTTAAAATTTCGGGGGGATCTTCTTTATCGATCCGTAAATTTTTGGTTGTATTTCAGTTTGTTTTTGCGGCCTGTTTAATTGTTTGTACAGCAGTTATTTATCAGCAGTTGAATTATATTAAAAATAAACCGATCGGATATAACAAGGCAAATCTGGTTCAGATTTCTACCGAAGGCGAATTTTCGAAACCAGAAAAAAGAGCAGTCCTGAAAGACGAATTGTTGAAAGCGGGCGCCATAACGGCCTTTACAGAGTATAGCACGTCGTTAACAGGTGGTGGAAACAATACTTATGGCATCAGCTGGCCTGGTAAAAATGAACAGGACAAAATCCTGGTCAATTTTAGGTTTACCAATCTCGATCTCACTAAAACCACCGGAATGGAAATTTTAAAGGGCCGCGATTTTTCGAAAGATTTTGTAGATACCGCCAATGTGCTGGTTAACGAAGCGATGGTAAAGGTAATGGGTATGAAAGATCCTGTAGGTAAAATGATCAGTTGGGACCAGCCGATCAGGATTATCGGAGTGGTAAAAGATTACGTGATGGAATCGCCTTATCAGAAAGCAAAGCCATTGTTGATTGCGCAAAATCCAAGTCGCGCTACCACAATAATCATGCGTTTGAATGATAAAAATAACATTACTACTTCGGTTAACCAGATCAATGAAATCGCTAAAAAATTAAATCCGGCTTATCCGGCAACGATCAGATTTGTTGATGATAATTTTGAGCTGAAATTCAAGAACGAAAAACTATTGGGAACACTATCAAACTGGTTTGGTGGCTTCGCCATCTTTATTTCGTGTTTGGGCTTATTGGGATTGGCTTTGTTTATGGCCGAGCAACGTAAAAAGGAAATCAGCATCCGCAAAGTTTTGGGTGCTACTACAGCCAACATCCTAACTTTATTAAATAAAGATTTTATCAAATTGGTGGCAATAGCAAATGTAATTGCATTTCCACTGGCCTATATTATTATTAACAAATGGCTTTCAGGTTACGAATACCGCATTTCGATTTCTGTGTTGCCATTTATTGCCGCCATTAGTTTATCGGTTATTATCGCGGTACTTACCGTAAGTATACAATCGGTTAAGGTAGCGAAAGCAAACCCTGTTGATGCACTTAAATACGAATAAGACCTGCGCAAGGCGTTTGGTGCTAAGCGTTTGAAACGCCTAACGCCTAACACCGCACGCTCTACGCTTAACCTCAAAAAGATGTTCAGATTAAACTTAAAAATAGCACTGCGTAACCTTTGGAAGAATAAAAGTTATGCAATGATCAGCATATTCGGTTTGGCTGTGGCCTTAACCATCTTTATTTTAACCATGTTGTATGCGAATTATGAGAAAGGATATGATTCCTGGAACGCAGGTTATGAGCATATTTATCGTGTAAATTATAAATCATCAACCGAAAATGTTGCGCTAAGTCCTGGTAATATGGCAACAATAAGTAAGGAGAAAATCCCTGCAGTTGAGGCCGCAACGCGGATACAGGATTACTGGTTTGGAGATCTGTTGCTTAAAACAAAAACAAAGAGTTTATATGTAAACGACGTTTTACTTGCTGACAGCAATTTTTTAAAGGTATTTAATTATCCATTGGTTTATGGCAATGCGGAAACTGCATTTAGCAAACCACAGACGCTGATTTTAAGTAAAACAATGAGTGAAACGCTTTTTGGAATAGGGGTAAACCCTGTTGGTGAAACCATCGTACTCGATCAAATAATGCCGTGTACAGTAGCAGCTGTAGTAGATGAAGCCAAATTTCCATCACATTTTCATTTTAAACTTATACGGAGGTTTAAAAAGAGTGCCAATGAGGAGTATTACAGCAATAACTTTTACACCTATGTTAAATTAAATGCTAATAGCGATGTTGTGCAAACAACAGATTTATTGAATAAAAACCGCACTGAAATATTAAATGCCGAGCTGGCCAAATTACCGAATGAAGAAAAAAAAGGCTTTTCTGAATTCATTACCCAAAATAAACTTTATCTGCAGCCAATAAAAGAGATACATTTAACCAAAGCCAGTGTAGAATACGAATTTACAGGTAATGGAGTGGGGCGTTATATGTACCTGATGTTTATTGTGGCTACGCTCGTTTTGATTATTGCCGCTGTCAATTTTACCAATTTATCCATTACTATTGCCACTAGGAGAGCCAAAGAAACTGGAGTAAGGAAAGTTTTAGGTGCGCATAAAATGCAGATTGGTATACAGTTTATTTTAGAAACAGGCTTTCAGTGTTTATTAAGTCTGGTGATAGCGATTATCAAGGTAGAACTCTTTTTACCTGGCTTCAATAATACCATCGGTTCATCTATTCAACTCAATAACTTTTCTGATTACAGTCAGATAGCTGGTCAGGTTTTACTATTGCTATTAACTGTAACCTTAATTGTAGGACTTTATCCGGCATTACTGATTAGCAATATCATTCCTGCGAAAGTATTAAAAGGGAATTTTGCGAATAGCAACAATGGTTATTGGATTAGAAACGGCTTAATTGTACTTCAGTTTGCCATTGCAGTTTTATTTATTTCGGGCATTTGGATCATCAATAATCAGTTGAACTATATGCAGCAACGCGATCTGGGTTATAAACCACAACAGGTAATGGCCATTAATTTACAAGACGATAGTGAGGTACATTACCAGAAAGTAAAAAATACCCTGAAAAATATCAGTGGTGTAAACAGCATTAGCAGGGCCGATCATATTCCGGGTGAGGATATGGGGGGAAATAGCTATACCAACCAGGGAAAAACCTACAGTGCCAATTTTATTTCTATCGATGTAGATTATTTTAATACGATGGGGATGAAGATTGTAGACGGAAGGCCATTTAGTGCCGCCATAACAACAGATACGCTGAATTCACTGATATTGACCGAAACTGCAGCTAAAACTTTTAACCTCCAAAATCCTGTAGGCAAAACGCTTAAATTCCATGAAAAGGATGTAAAAGTAATTGGCCTGGTAAAAGATTTTAATCATTATAGTCCCGAAAAAGCTTATCAGCCAATTGTTTTTCAATACATTAAAGGAAATCCACTCCGATATGTTTTAATAAATATTTCCGCGCAAAAATCGGCAGCGGTTATTGCACAGGTTGAAAAAGAATGGACAAAACTAGAACCTGATTTTCCGATCAAATATAGCCTGCTCGATAAATCGTTCGAAAAACTATTGCAAAAACAGGTGCAGCTCCGAAGTGTTGTGGCGTTTTTATCCATCATTACCGTTGCGCTTGCTTTAATGGGGATTTTTGCCATTGCCACCTTTACCACCCAGCGCAGAAGTAAAGAGATTAATATCAGAAAAGTTCTTGGTGCCTCAATTTTTGATATCCTTGGGCTATTAAATAAAGGATTTGCCAAACTTATTATTCTGGCAAACTTAATTGCCTGGCCCATTGCCTATTTAATATTAAGAGATTGGCTAAACGGTTTTGCCTTTAGAATAGCCATGCCGGTTTTACCTTTTGTTTTATCAGGATTGATTACGCTTTTTCTTACAATTATTATTGTGAGTTTACAGTCGTATAGAGTTGCACATGCTAATCCTGTTGATGCTTTAAAGTATGAGTAATGGTGGGAAGCTAGAGGGTAATTGGGTAGAAGGTCTAGAAGCCTGGCCCCTCAATCTTTCAGGTTTTAGAAAATATTAAAATTAGACATAATGGTTAGAAGAAAGATGGTAATAGAGGTTAAAGATATATACACCTCAACCTTCCAACCTTCCAACCTTTAACCTTAAAAAGATGTTTAGATTAAATTTAAAAATAGCACTGCGTAACCTTTGGAAGAATAAGGTTAGCTCATTTATTAATGTTATTGGCCTGGCTATTGGTTTGGCCGCCTGTTTAACGTTACTATTGTATGTTACCTACGAATGGAAATTTGATAAACAGGCTAAAAATTCAGCCGATGTGTACACCACGATGACCAATATCCCTGGCGATAATGGCAAAATTTCCGGAACTTTTGAAGGTTCTACTACAGCATTTGGTCCGGCGATTAAGCAGGGGCTTTCGGAACTTAAGTATATCGCGAGGATGGATTACGGTGAAAAGAATTTAATTGCTAACGGACAAAATGCATTTAAGCGTCAATCCAAATTCGCCGAACCTGATATCCTGAAAATGTTCGATTATGAATTTATTCAGGGTAATGCAAATAACGCACTAAGTAACCCAAATTCAGTTATTTTAACGGCATCTACTGCAAAATTACTTTTTGGAACTACCGACGTATTGAATAAAAACATTCGTTTTAAAGATCGTTTTGATTTGAATATTACCGGAGTAATTAAAGATCAGCCAGACAACAGCTCAAACAAATTTGATTATTTAATGCCCTGGGCTTTTTACGAAACGATTGACCGAAGCGCCAAAGACCTTAACTGGAGCAATTATAGTTTTATAACGCTGGTGATGTTAAAAAGCGGTGTAAATTTAGACCAGGTTAATCAAAAAATAAATCAGATTGAGAAAAAAAATAATACAAACAATCAGCAATCTGAAGTATTGTTCCCATTGGCCAAGTTACATTTATACGGGAAATTTGAAGACGGCAGAAGTGTTGGTGGCGCCATAGAGCAGATTTATCTTTTTGTTGGACTCGCTTTCGGTATCCTCTTGATCGCCTGTATCAATTTTATGAACATGGCCACAGCCAAGTCAGAAAAACGTGCAAAAGAAGTGGGTATAAAGAAGACCATTGGCGCCAACAGAAGTTCGCTGATTATACAGTTTTTGACCGAATCGATGATGTTGACGTTTATTGCAGTGGTTTTTTCCATTGCCATCCTCGAGTTATTTCTTCCAACCTTTAATAACCTCTTAAATATCAAGTTGAACATCTCGTACTTCAACAGTGCCAGTTGGGGAGGCATTTTAGGGATTGTTATCGCTACCGGCCTGATTGCGGGCAGTTACCCTGCATTTTACCTATCATCCTTTAATCCGATCCAAACCTTAAAAAGAAAAATAAAGTCGAAGGGTTTCTTTTCAATTAGTTTAAGGCAGGTATTGGTAGTGGGGCAATTTTGTTTTGCCATTATTTTGATTATATCTACCCTGGTGATCTATAAACAGATCCAGTATATTAAAAACAGACCTGTAGGCTTTGATGTGAATGCTTTGGTAGAAATGCCACAGGATGGTGAATTAAAGACGAAATATGAGTTGCTGCGTGCGCAGTTGTTAAAATCAGGTGCCGTTACGTCGATGTTTCAGTCGTCAGTAAGTTTATCACATCGTGGCCGTAATTTTTCGGGCATAGAATGGGAAGGGATGTTGAAAGCTACAAACAATCAATTGTTTAACCAGGTCATTACCACCCACGATTTTATCAAAACCAATGGCATCAAATTAACCAGTGGAAGAGATTTTTCGGAAAATTTCGCTTCAGATACCAGTGCAGTGATGGCGAGTGCTTCGGCTGTTAAATTTTTTGGTTATAAAAACCCAGTTGGAAAAACGGTTACCATTAATGATGATAAATTTAATATCATAGGCGTTTTCGACGATTATGTTTGGGATTCGCCTTACAAATCGAATAACCCGATGATAATATTCTTCGATAAGCGACAAACGGGGAATATTACCATGCGTTTAAATGAGAATAATAGTCTTCAGAGTAATATGGAAACAATCAGCAGGATTACAAAAGCTTTAAACCCTGCTTATCCCCTTGAGATTAGTTTTTTAAATAACGTGTACGCCGAAAAATACAATGCCGAAAAAACTTTGGGTATACTTTCAAATCTTTTTGGCGGACTGGCCATTTTTGTTTCCTGTCTGGGCTTATTTGGATTGGTTGCCTATAGTGCAGAACAACGAACAAAAGAATTTGGCGTGCGCAAGGTATTGGGTGCCTCGTTGTTTAACCTGATGCAATTATTATCGCTCTCCTTTGTAAAAATGATCGTGGTTTCTATAGTTATCGCTATTCCTTTGAGTTATCTGCTGATGAATAAATGGCTGATGAAGTTCGAATTCCATACTGAAATATCTTGGTGGATTATGCCACTTGCCGGATTTGGAACCTTGATGATGGCTTTGATTACGGTAAGTTTTCAAGCCTATAAAACGGCGCATGCTAACCCGGTTGATGCACTTAAATACGAGTAAGGCGTGAGGTAGAAGGCTTAAGGCAGAAGGTTTAAATGCTAACTGCTTAAGCAAAACAATCGCTTTTATAGATTTACTAAATAAAATATAAACCAGGTAGGTGGCTTTAAGATGGAGTTCGTTATTAAGACGCCAAAACCTTAAAGCTTATACCCTAAACCTCAAACCTATGTTTCGGTTAAACCTAAAAATAGCGCTGCGTAACCTTTGGAAAAACAAAGGTTTTACATTGATTAATGTTGGTGGCCTTGCAATTGGCATGGCCTGTTGTTTAATGCTGCTGCTGTATGTAAACTACGAGTGGAGTTTCGATAAGCAATATAAAAATGCCGATAAAGTATATCTGGCAGCATTAAATTTAAAGTTTAATGGTAAACTCGCTACTACAATGGCCGTTCCCAATAAACTGGCCAAAGCCGGGGTTTCAGAGTTGCCTGGCATTAAAAGCGCGGCCCGCATCTCGATGAACAATGGCCAGAAATTATATAGCCATAATCAACAGCATTTTAAATTGGTCGCCTTTAATGTAGATCCCGATTTTTTAAAGATCCTTGATCATAAATTTATCTATGGCGATCCCAGTACAGCTTTATCCGAACCGAATAATGTACTGATCAGCGAATCTACGGCTAAGAAATTATTTGGTGATCAAGATCCCATCGGACAAAGTATTAAATACGACAACAGGGTAACTTTAAAAGTGAGTGCTGTAATACAAGATCTGCCTAAGAATCAAAGTATGCAGTATGATGTTTTACAGCCCTGGGCCTTTTTCGAACAGGAAAATCCTTCGGAAAAAGAAAATGGATGGGGAGCAATTACCTGTTTGACCTTATTTCAGCTTAAAGATAATGTTTCTTTAGAAGCAACGAATGCGGCATTAAAACATTTCATCATAAACAAAGAGCCAGATTTAAAGGAAATGACATACGAACCTTTTCTTTTTCCTTTAAGCAAATTTCACCTCTACGACGATTTTGATAACGGAAAAGCTGTGGGGGGTAAAATCGATCAGTTGAGGTTGTTTGTATTTTTGGCCATTTGCGTGCTGTTTATCGCTTGTATCAACTACATGAATCTTTCCACCGCCAAATCGGAGAAAAGGGCGAGAGAGGTAGGCGTTCGAAAGGCTTTAGGTTCTACCAGAAACACAATAATGGGACAGTTTATGATAGAATCGTTGCTTTTGTCGTTTTTGGCCATGTTAATTGCCTTTACATTGCTCGAAGTATCTTTACCTTATTTTAATAATCTGCTCAATATTTCAATTAAGATTGATTATAACGCCTATCAGTTTTGGAGCGTATTGCTTGCTATGGTACTTATAACCGGTTTACTTGCCGGCAGTTATCCCGCATTTTATCTTTCCTCATTCATTCCGGTAAAGGTGTTAAAAGGTTTTAAAGGCTCAACAGGCTCGTTGTCTATCCGTAAAACTTTGGTGGTGGTACAGTTTAGCCTCTCTATCTGTATGATCATTTCTGCAATTGTAATTTACAGCCAGATTCAACACCTTAAAAATAAACCTCTGGGTTTTGATCAAGCTGCACTGGCGCAGATCGATTTGGAAGGAGAATGGACAAAACCGGAAAAACTACAAACTTTTAAAAATGAATTAGAAAGAGCTGGTGCTACAATTGCTGCAACAGAATATGCAGGCTCATTTACTGATCCGGGTTCAATTACCAGCGACATTCAATGGCCAGGAAAGCCAAAAAATGATGTTTCGATCATTAATTATAGAAGTACAGGTTTCGATTTTGCCAAAACAACCGGCGTAAAGATTATTGCAGGAAGAGATTTCGATCGTAAATTTTCTGCTGATAGTTCCACATCGCTATTGCTAAATCAAACTGCTGTTAAAATAATGGGACTTAAAAATCCTGTGGGTACTATTATCCATTGGGGCGATAACCCGCCGCTTAAAGTAGTAGGTGTGGTGCAAGATTATTCCAACGAATCGCTTGCTTCAAAAATACAGCCTACGGTTTATTATTTTAGTGTTAGAACGAGTAAAGTACTACTGCTTAAGCTCAATCCGAAACAATCGCTTTCCAATTCAATTGAAGCGATAAAATCAGTAAGTCAACGTTTAAATCCTGCTTATCCGGTTGAAGTGAAATTGGTTAGTCAGGGCATGGCCGAAAAATTGCGGAGCGAAAGATTGCTCAGTGTACTGTCGAACATTTTTGGCGGTTTTGCCATCTTCATTTCCTGCTTAGGTTTATTGGGTTTAGCATTATATACCGCCGAACAGCGCAGCAAAGAAATTAGCATCCGTAAAGTGTTGGGTGCCAATCTTTCTGATATCTTGGTATTGTTGAATAAAGATTTTATGAAATTGGTAATCATATCCAACGTGATTGCCATTCCTGTAGCTTACATTCTGGTCGCCAAATGGCTGGAGAAATACGATTATAAGATTAGCATTAATCCATGGCCGTTTTTGCTGGCGCTTTTAACTTCAATAGTGATTGCCATTTTAACGGTGAGTCTGCAAACTTTTAAAGTAGCGAAAGCAAATGCTGTGGATGCACTTAAATATGAATAAAGACCTACGTTAAGCGTTTGGCGCCAAGTGTTTAAAACGCCTAACGCCGCATGCTCTACGCTAAACCTAAAAACTATGTTCAGATTAAATTTAAAAATCGCATTGCGTAACCTCTGGAGAAACAAGGTAATTACCGCTATCAATGTTGGTGGCCTGGCTATTGCTTTAACTGCATTTATACTGGTTACGATGTATTTTACCTATGAAACTGGTTTCGATAAAAAAAATCCCAATTACAACGATATTTATGTAGTAGGAAGACAGTTGCCAGATTTCAAAACGAATAATACACCACCTCCATTGGGTAAGATGATTAAAGCAGAAATACCAGAAGTAGTATCAGTTGGTATCATGAAAATGAGCTATTTTGAATTTCAGGTGACCAGCACGAATGGTATTGTGTTTTTAAGTAAATGCCTTTATCTCGATTATGATGCAGCAAAAATGTTTAACATCAAACCCAACGGTGGTTTAATTAAGCCAGAGAGTACGAGCGAAAACCTCTTTTACCTCAGCAACGAAAATTATAAGACGCTTTTTCCCCATAATAGCAGCGGCAAACCCGAAATGATTGGAATAGGTGGTAAATCTTCAGGTATTACAGGCAAACTGAGCGGAAGTATTTTTGCAGATCAACATTCAAATATTAACTTCGACGCCATTTCAGTAATGAAGGAAATGGGTTTGGGCGAAAACTATGGGTATAATAACTATAACACCTATATACAGGTAAAACCAGGTACAGATATCAAGGCCGTTGAGGCCAAGATTAATGCCCTTTATAAGCGGGAAATGCTTAAAGATGGAGAAGATCCGAATAATGAAACATTTAAGGGCACCAAAACATTTCTCGATCCTTTAAAAAATCAACACCTCAGGCCAAAGGCCGGCAGCGATGCCAATTATAAGATACTCATGGCATTGTCTGTTTTAGGCATTCTGATTTTAGTCATCGCCTGTATAAACTTTACCAATCTGAGTATCGCGCAGGCTGCCAAAAGGGCAAAGGAGGTAGGGGTTAAGAAGGTAATGGGTGCTTACCGTTTTCAACTCGCCCTTCAGTTTTTAACAGAAATCCTGATCCAGTGTTTTGTAGCCACGATATTGGGGCTGATCATGGCTGAAATTATCCTGCCTAAATTTAATAACCTTTTTGTGGTTAATTTATCCATCTGGACAGCCAATAGCAGCTTGTTCTGGCAGCTTCCTTTAATCCTCCTCTTTATTACTCTGATTGCTGGTGTATATCCGGCAATGGTATTGTCAGGTTTTAAACCTGCCCTTGTTTTAAAAGGTAACTTTCAAACCAGCAAACAAAGTTATTGGTTACGCAACGGCTTATTGGTGTTTCAGTTTAGTATAGCAGTAATTTTTATTATAGGTTTATTTGTCATCAATGCCCAACTCAAATACATGCGTAGCCAGGATATTGGTTTCAAGCCCGAACAAGTAGTTTACATCAAAAATATAGCTTATTTTGTCTCTCCCGACAAATTTGATCCTATTCGGGATAAAATCGCTAAAATTCCGGGAGTAAAATCGGTTACAGTTGCCAATGCAATACCCGATGGTTCTGATGGCGGAAAAAACAGATATACTGTAGATGGAAAAGAGCAAAGTTTAAGTTTTACGGATGTAGATTTTGATTATTTTGAAACGCTAAATATCAAGATCAAGGAGGGAAGAGTATTTTCGAGGGAATTTAAAACGGATACTGCAAACTCTGCTATCCTTAATGAAGCAGCCGTTACAAAATACGGCCTAATTAATCCAATCGGTAAAACGATAAGGGGTTGCCAGAATAAAGAGTATAAAATTGTGGGAGTGATAAAAGATTTTAAAACACTCGGTTTTGAAAAACCTGTTGAACCAGCCATTTATTCGATAAATGATCCTTGCGGAAATCCGAAAACACAAATTATGCTAAAGATAGAAGAAAGCAGGATGGCGGAAGTGCTCAATACCTTAAAGTCTCAATGGCCCGAAATTAATAAGTTGGACGGAGATAATTTCCGTTACCAGTTTTTAGATGAAATGTATGGTCGACTGTTTAAAAAACAAGAACAATTACAATCTGTATTTTTTGCAGCAGCTATACTCACTATTTTCATAGCCATCCTTGGCCTTTTTGCCTTCGCAAAATACATCACCACTGGCAGGATTAAAGAGATTGCCGTAAGAAAAATTTTAGGTGCAAGTAATCTACAGATCTTTAAGTTGATTAATAGTTCATTCTTTATCATGGTACTTATCGCCAACCTCATCTCTTGGCCATTGGCTTATGTTTTAACCAAAAAATGGCTCGAAACCTTTGCATACCGAATTGATCTGTCAGTTTTACCGTTTTTGATCAGTGCCGGATTGACCATTTTATTAACGATTATTACAGTAAGTATCCAGGCCAATAGTGCGGTAAGGGCAAACCCTGTAGATGCGCTTAAATACGAGTAAGGTCTGTGGAGGTCGTTTGGCGATCAGCGCGGATTTATCGCCAAACGCTTAACACCAAACGCTCCGCGCTACTCGCCGTTCGGTAGCGTACAGCTACTGTTCATAAACGGACATTTTTTCTTTTTGATTATTTGTATGTTTTTGATATTGAGTTGTTTATGTTTTATTTTGCTCTTGGTATAAAATTGGCATAAGGATCTGCAGATTTCATTCTATTAATTATTTGATACATGTTTAAATTAAATCTGAAAATTGCCTGGCGAAACCTTTGGAAAAACAAGGGTTATACCTTTATCAATATTTTGGGCCTTTCTATCGGAATGGCGAGTTGTATCCTCATTTTTATTTTTATACGCTACCAGCTCAGTTTCGATGAGAACTTCAAAAACGAAAGCCGTATTTACCGGGTGATTAGCGGTTGGACTACTCCTGATAGCTATTTCGAATCTGCAGGTACGCCACGTCCTCTTCCTGCAGCCATGCGGAATGATTTTAAACAACAGTTTGATAAAGTTGCTGCCATCCAGGCTGGTGGCGGCATTATTAAAGTGAAAGATGCATCAGGAAAGGAAAGAATCAAAACTTCCGAAAGTGTGCATTATGCCGAACCCGATTTTTTTGAGATCTTGAGCTTTAAATGGCTCGAAGGGAATCCGCGCCAATCACTCAGTCAGCCCAATACGGTTGTGTTATCAGATGAAATGGCTGATAAACTTTTTGGAGACTGGCACAAGGCAGTAGGACAGAGCATTAATTTCCGGAACAAAGAAGACCTTAAAGTTACAGGTATCATAGCAAAAACACCTGATAACAGTTCTTTTCCGCTTAAGGTGGTCATCTCTTATAAAACGTATCTGAACCAGAACAGACCAGAGTCGGCCACTTGGGGTACGGTTTCATCTACTTCCGAATGTTATGTGTTGTTAAAAGAAGGTGCTTCTATCGATGAGGCAAGTAAAAACCTCCCTCAGTTTATTACTAAATACTATCAAAGAGATGCCGTTTCTAAAGAAGGGCATCGTTTTCAGCCATTAAGAGATATTCATTATAATGCAGATCTCGGCAACTTTGCAAATAAAGTGATGCCCAAAAAAGAGCTTTATGGATTGGCCATCATCGGTGCTTTTTTATTGTTGACCGCCTGTATCAATTTTATCAATCTTGCTACAGCACAGGCTGTAAGCAGGGGAAAAGAAGTTGGTGTACGTAAAGTGATGGGCAGTTTGCGCAGGCAATTAATTGTACAGTTTTTAACTGAAACCCTAACCATAACCGTCTTATCATTGCTGGTAGGATGCGTGTTAACAGAGGTTGCCCTGCCGGGGATGCAAAGCCTTTTTAAGGATCATATTTCATTTAGCATTATCGAACACCCGATCATATTTGTATTTATGGTGCTTTTGGTGTTACTGGTCAGCTTTTTGGCCGGTTTTTATCCGGCAATGGTGATGTCGGGTTATAGTCCGGCATTAGCAATTAAAAATAAAATCACCGCAAATGCTGCGGGTTTAAGTTTACGGAAAATCCTTGTCGTGGTGCAGTTTGCCATTACCATTATACTGATTATAGGCACTTTGGTTGTGCTGAGGCAGATGAGTTATATGCGGGAGAAACCCCTTGGCTTTATCCCTACAGCCATAGCCTTGATTGATGTTCCTTCTGATAGCATGGCAATTACCCGCTACCATACTTTGCAAGATCGGATCAGTAAAATTCCAGGGGTAATATCAACCAGTTATTGTGGTGCAGCTCCATCTTCCGATTTTAACAACGAAAGTAATTTCAGGTACAATGGAACAATACAATCTACTTTTCAGGCCAATACCAAAACAGGAGACGAAAATTATTTTAAAACATTTGGCTTAGAGATTATTGCGGGTAAAGGTTTATCGAGAAGTGATACACTCAAAGAGTTTGTGGTCAATGAAACCATATTAAAAAAACTCAACATAATAAACTATAACGATGCACTTGGCAAACCCATCAGGATTCATGGTAAAATAGGAAACATTATCGGGGTAGTTAAAGATTTTAACAACAGGAGCCTGCATGAGCCGATTTCGCCTATTGTAATTAGCAGTGATAAAGAATCATATACCACCATTGCAGTTAAGCTTGATAGCAAACTTATTTTACCCGCAATGCAGGCCATAGAAAGTACATGGAATAACGTGCTGCCAGAGTATGTATACGGCTCTACTTTTATGGATGATAAAATCAGTGAGTATTACCAGACTGAAAAAATAATGGGTGCCCTGTTTAAAGTGTTTGCCGGGGTGATTATCTTTATTTCTTTTATCGGACTATTTGGATTAATCTCTTTTGTGGCTACACAAAGAACCCGCGAGGTAGCCATCAGAAAGGTTTTGGGCGCCTCTACAATAGAATTGGTTAAAATGTTAAATGGTTCATTTCTGTTGATGGTTTTTATTGCGAATTTAGTGGCCTGGCCGCTAGCCTATTTATTCGTTGCAAAATGGTTGGCTACATTTACCTATCGTGTTGATTTGAATATCTGGCCATTTGTATTTGCCATGATCATTTCTATGGTGATTACATTAATAACGGTAAGCATCCGCTCTTACAAAGCTGCGGTTGCCAATACCATTGATGCGCTTAAATACGAGTAAGACCTGCGGATAGCGTTTGGTGCTTGGCAGTAAATCGACGCCATGCTCTAAACGCTTTGCGCTAAACCTAAAAACGATGTTTAAACTGAATTTAAAAATCGCGTGGCGAAACCTCTGGAAAAACAAAACCTATGCCGCTATTAATATCAGTGGTTTGGCCATTGGTTTAACTTCATGTTTGTTGCTGATGTTATACGCTACTTATGAGTGGGGTTACGACAAACAATTTAAAAACTCACCGCACATTTATCAGGCCATGATTAATTTAAATGATCAGAAAGGTGGGGTGATCAGAACAATTGATCAGTCGCAGAATGTGATGTTGGCTTCACTTAAAGAAGAGTTTCCTGATGTAGTGTACGGTGCCAGGGTTACAAATCTTTATCAGCGGTTGGTGGCTAACGGTGAAGAAAGTTTAAAGCTGGATAGCAGGTATGTGGATGCTGATTTTTTACGTTTATTTAATTATGATTTTATCAGTGGAAACCCAAACAAAGCACTAAACGATCCAAATTCAATTGTACTGACAGAAACAGCAGCAAAACGGATCTTTGGTAAAACTGATGTGCTGAATCAAAAGGTACGTTTCGAAAATCAGGTGGATTTAAAAGTAACAGCAGTGATAAAAGATCTGCCAACCAATGTTACTTATGGCTTTGAATCGTTAACCACATGGTCGCTATACGAAAGCCTGAATCAATGGCCAAAGAAACCAAATTGGGGAAGCCACGATTATTATACTTTATTAAAATTAAATGAACATACCAATATAACTGCTTTTAATGCAAAATTAAAAGGTTTTGTTGGTCGCCACTTTTCGAAAGCTAAGGAGGACGTATTTCTTTATCCCTTAACAAAATTGCATCTGTACGGAACTTTCTTAAATGGTAAAGGTATTGGTGGCAATATTACTCAGGTGCAACTGTTTGTTGGTCTGGCTATTGGTATCCTGCTCATTGCGTGTATTAATTTTATGAATTTAGCAACAGCCAGTACGCAAGGTAGGGCAAAAGAAATTGGCGTTAAAAAAACGATGGGTGCATCAAGGGCAGATCTGATTTTTCAGTTTATGATCGAGTCTTTCATTTTGACCTTAATCAGTATCCTTTTTAGCATTATTATCCTCGAATTTAGCCTGCCCATGTTTAACCGCTTATTGGGTATTGAAATCATTTTTGATTATCTAAACCCGGTCAATTGGATGTTGATTTTTAGCGTTTTGATCATCACAGGTTTTATTTCCGGAAGTTATCCTTCATTTTATCTTTCAGGGTTTAACGTCATACAATCACTTAAAAAAACTTTAAATTTTAAGAAAGGCTATGGGTTAACCTTCCGGCAGGTTTTGGTAGTTGTTCAATTTAGCTTTTCGATCGTATTAATTGCAGCAACGATAACCATCTACAAACAGATTCAGTTTATAAAAAATACACCTTTAGGTTATAAATCAACCGGATTGATAGAAATACCTCATGAAGGCTTATTGTATGAAAAATTCAATCTGTTAAAAACAAGGTTATTGTCTAGCGGTGCGGTAGTTGGCGTAACACAATCATCTGGTAGTATTTCAAATAAAAATAGTAGCATTAGAGATCTGGGATGGGATGGAATGGCGGAAAGCGATAAAATGATAGATTTCGATCAAATCTATACTACTTACGATTTTATTAAAACCACAAATGTTAAATTGTTGGCCGGGAGAGATTTTAATCAAAAATTTGCTTCAGATACAGCCGCGTTGCTATTGAGTAAAAAAGCAGTTGAAGTGATGCATTTAAAAAATCCAATTGGTGCTAACATTTTATATCAGGGGGTCAAACGAAATGTTGTCGGTGTTTTCGACAATATAGTTTGGGGTGATCCAAGCAAACTTGCCGCACCTATGGTAATTGCCTATGCCGATATTAGCGATATCATTACCATGCGCTTAAATCCTGCTAAAAGTTTGAGCGAAAGTATTGATGTAATTGATAAACTCGTAAAAGAAATAAACCCGAATTTCCCCGTCGATATAAAATTTATTGATGGCTTAAATGAAATTAAATTAAAAAATGAAAGAATTTTAGGCACTTTAGCCAATCTGTTTGGCTGTCTAGCCGTTTTTGTATCCTGTTTAGGTTTATTTGGCCTTTCCTCTTTTAGTACGGCACAAAGAATAAAAGAAGTGAGTATCCGTAAAATATTGGGTGCTTCAATTACAGAACTAATGGCCTTGCTGTCGTTAAATTTTATAAAATTAATATTGATTGCAATTGTAATATCTCTTCCGGTTGCTTATTATATTATGAACAATTGGTTGCAACATTTCGAACTAAGAACATCTTTAAATTTATGGATGTTTGCATTAACTGCGACAATTATTTTATTGATTTCCATTTTAACAATCATCTGGCAAACTTACTATGCTGCAAAAACAAATGCAGTTGAAGCTTTAAAATACGAATAAAGGTGGGAAGGCCGAGGGTTTTAAGGTAGAAGGCTAAAGCGCCTAAAACCTTTCAACCTTTAACATTAAAAATACGAATAAAGGTGGGAAGGCCGAGGGTTTTAAGTGAGAAGGCTAAAGCGCCCAAAACCTTCCAACCTTAACCTTCCAACCTTAACCTTTCAACTTTTAACATTAAAAATACGAATAAAGGTGGGAAGGCCGAGGGTTTTAAGGTAGAAGGCTAAAACGCCAAAACCTTTCAACCTTCAACCTTTAACATTAAAAATATAAATAAAGGTGGGAAGGCCGAGGGTTTTAAGGTAGAAGGTTAAAGCGCCAAAAACCTTCCAACCTTTAACCTTTCAACCTTCAACCTATAAAAAAAAATATGATACAATTAACCAACATCGAAAAATACTACGCAAACAAAGGCATTAAAAATTATGTGTTGCGTTTGGTCACTACAACCATTAAACAGGGAGAGTTTGTTTCCATAATGGGCCCGTCGGGAGCCGGAAAATCGACCCTGCTGAACATTATTGGCATGCTGGAAGAGCCGACTTATGGAACTTATGAGTTTCTGGGTGAGGATGTAACCTCGCTAAATGAACGCAAACGTATCGAGCTTTACCGCAACCATATTGGCTTTGTATTTCAGGCCTATCATTTAATTGATGAAATGACGGTTTACGAAAATATCGAAGCGCCCTTATTGTACAAAAAAGTAGGTAGCTCGGAACGTGCAAGTAGAATCGCCGATCTTTTAGATCGTTTCAATATTGTGGCCAAAAAGGATCTGTTTCCGAATCAGCTTTCTGGCGGACAACAGCAACTGGTTGGTATTGCAAGGGCACTGGCGGCTCAACCGTCAATTATTTTGGCAGATGAACCAACCGGCAACTTGCAGTCGGCACAGGCCGAAGAAATTATGACGCTGTTTAAAAAGTTAAACCAGGAAGATGGGATTACTATTATCCAGGTAACACATTCAGAGAAAAATGCACAATACGGAAACAGGATTTTGCACATTGCAGATGGTGTAGTGAAAGAGGACTTAGCCGTATTAAGTTAGGTCAACATTAAAATATTAAGGGTAAATACAGCTTTGGAATTTAACAATTTCTACCTGTGTTTACCCTTTTTAGCTGTGGTTAAATTACCTTTGCTTCATGCAAAAATCATTTACCGATCAGATGGGAAGGGAAATCACCATTAATTTTCCACCTAAAAGGATTATTTCTATCGTGCCTTCACAAACGGAATTGCTGTTTGATTTGGGTTTAGATCGTGAAATTATCGGATTGACCAAGTTTTGCATCCATCCGATAGAAAAATTTGCAGAGCGGACTAAAGTAGGAGGGACGAAAAAACTCAATATCGATTTAATTAAAGATTTAAAACCGGACCTGATCATTGGCAATAAAGAGGAAAACACACAAAGTGATATAGAAGAGCTTTCTGAATATTTCCCGGTTTGGATGAGCGATATTTTTACTTTAGATGATGCTATGAAAACCATTGGTGAGATCGGAGCCCTGGTAAACCGTGAGCCAGAAGCAAGTTACCTTAACCATTTGATTTCTGCTGGTTTTAACGATCTAAAAACCCTCGCACTTCAACACCGGATTGATAAAAAGATTGCTTATCTGATCTGGCGAAAACCTTATATGGCCGCCGGAAAAAATACCTTCATTGATGATATCATGCTAACCAATGGAATGACGAATATGATCAAACAGGAACGTTATCCCACAATCACTTTAGATGAACTGAAAACTTTAAACTGCGAACTGATTTTGCTGTCATCTGAGCCCTATCCCTTTGGTGAAAAACATATTGAAGAAATACAGGCGGTTATCCCTAATGCAAAAATTATGTTGGTTGATGGAGAGATGTTTAGCTGGTACGGAAGCCGTTTGGTTAAGGCCGTGCAATATTTTTTCGAGTTCCAAAAAGAACTTTATTAGCTTTTGCTTATTAAATTTGGGTAATTTGTAGCATAAAGCTAAATCATTCCGTTACCAATAAAAATTATTCACCGATGAAAAAAATATTAATATTATCCTTAATTGTAGCCGTAATTTCAGGCTGTAGCTCAATGAACAGTGCAAACAGGGGCGCTTCTGTTACAGCAAGTGGAACGATAGAAAAACTGGGCATGAGCACTTTTCAATATGGTACACATTTACTTAAAGCAGATGATAAAACTTATGCATTAAAGAGTGCCACCATCAATCTTGATGAGTTTTTAAATAAAAAAGTTAGCGTAAAAGGAAGGAAAGTTTCTGGCTATCCGTTAGAAGGTGGTCCTGAGTTTATCGATGTAACGCTAGTGAAGTTTTAGCCATGAAATTTTAACTAAGTCTATCATAATGAACTTGTTTTATTATGCTGTATAGAAGATAGGCTAATAGCATACTGATGTCAGTTCAGTTGTACTATTCCATGGTCTGTGTCTTACAGAGCATTAATAATTAAATTCTATGCAGCTATAAGTCATCATAAAAATTTGATTATTCAATTTAGTTTCTATCTTTGCGGTCCTTACAACATCCTAACTGCGGAAGTGGCGTAATTGGTAGCCGCACCAGACTTAGGATCTGGCGCTTCACGGCGTGGGGGTTCGAGTCCCTTCTTCCGCACTTAAAAAAAGCCGTTCCGATTTAAACATCAGAATGGCTTTTTTTATGATCTCTGACCTGGTGCAATAGCCTTTATCTCCACGAAACATCGTATAAATTAATTCTTGTTTAAATTTTTCTCCTTAAAGATTAATGACTTAGCTTTTTTGATCAAAAATATTTGAGAATTTCGTACATATATTTTTGATAATTCAATCTAGTTCCTATCTTTGCAATCCAAAATAAATCCTAATTGCGGATGTGGCGTAATTGGTAGCCGCACCAGACTTAGGATCTGGCGCTTCACGGCGTGGGGGTTCGAGTCCCTTCATCCGCACTATAAATGAAGCCGTTCCGATTAATATCGGAACGGCTTTATTTTTTAAAACATTGATTAATAAAAATTGATGTGCTGTTTTAATTGGAGCGATATGTGCTATTTGTCTCAAATCTCATATCTCGGTATTCAAATCTAATTGCATATCTCAATACTCATATCTCAAAAAAATGAATATTACACAGGAAAAAACCGGCAACTTAAATGCTGTTGTAAAAATCAAAATCGCACCTGCTGATTATAGTGGAAAAGTAGATAAAGCCATTAAAGATCAAGCTAAAAAAGCACAATTACCTGGTTTCCGTAAAGGAATGGTTCCTGCTGCCCATATTAAAAAAATGTATGGCAAAAGTATTTTGGTAGAGGAAGTGAACAATTTGTTAAACGATACTTTATCTAATTATATCGCTGAACAGAAATTAGAAATTTTAGGTCAACCACTTCCTAAAATGGATGATGAGCGCGAATTTAAATGGGACAATACAGATGATTTCGAATTTGATTATGAGCTGGGTTTAGCGCCTGCTTTTGATGTAAACGTTTCATCTAAAGATAAATTTACCGAATACGTAGTTAAAGCTGATCAAGAAACTTTAGAAAGCCGTATTAAAAACATCCGCCGTAGTTACGGTAAAATGACCAATCCTGAAGTTTCGGCTGATGACGATGTTCTTTATGCTGAATTAACTCAGGTAGCTGCAGACGGTACTGCTGTTGAAGGTGGAATTACCAGTACTGCAAGTGTTCGTTTAGATCAGATTAAAGATAAAAAAATCCTTAAATCATTAATCGGTTTAAAGAAAGATGATGAAGTTACGATCGATATCCAAAAAGCATTTGAAGATGCTGCGGTAATTGCTAAAGCTTTAAATATTTCGGAAGAAGAAGCAGCTGAATTGAAAGCAAATTTCAAACTTCAGGTTAAAAACGTTAACCGTTTAGAAGAATCAGATTTAAACCAGGAATTTTTTGACAAAATATTTGGTGAAGGTGCAGTAACTGACGAAGCTGGTTTCAAAGCAAAAATTACTGAAGAGGTAGAAAGTATGTTTAAACAAGATGCTGAACGTAAATTATCAAACGATATTTATGAGGCGCTTTTAGTTAAACACAACTTTGAATTGCCTGATGAGTTTTTACGTCGCTGGTTAAAAGCAACAAACGAAAAATTAACCGATGAAGAATTGGCGGAAGGTTATGATGATTTTGCTAAAAACCTTAAGTGGACTTTAATCGAAAATAAAATCATTAAAGACAACGCCATCGAAATTAAATATGAGGATGTAGTTCAGGCAGCTAAAGCAAAATTAGATGCTCAATTTAGAATGTACAGCCCAAGCCCGCTTCCTGAAGATCAATTGGCACAATACGCAGTTCAGTTTTTACAGGAAAAAGAAAATGCCAACCGCGTTTTCGAAGAGGTAAAAGCACTAAAAACTTTCGAGCAGATCAAATCTATCGTTACTTTAGATCAGAAAGATATTGATTACGATAAGTTTATTGCGCTGGATAAAAAGTAAGGCGTTTGGCGTAAAGCGCTTTGAAAATGACTGTGCTATTCCTATATTTAGTTATGGCGCAATTTAAATTTCAATCGCTCGAAGTTTGGCAGTTATCAATAGCCTTAACTGATAAATTACTTGATATAGCTGACCGATTGTCAGTTGATAAAAAATATAGATTTGCAGAGCAGCTCAATGGGGCTGCTCTTAGCATATCTAATAATATCGCAGAAGGCTCAGGTTCTGTTTCCAATAAGGAATTCGCTCATTATCTGAATATTGCGCATCGTTCTACCTTCGAGAATGCAAATATTTTAGTAGTTTTAGAACGGCGAAAATATATTTCTGACACAGAGCTGAATGATTATCTGGAAGAATTAGATAAATTGGCACGGAAATTAACCAACTTCAGGAAATATTTATTAAAATAACTAGCGTATTTGGTTTAAGCATTAAAACGCTTATCGCAAAACGCCAAACTCTATAACCATGAACATAGATTCACAAGAATTCAGAAAATTTGCCGTTAAACATCAGGGGATTGGCGGTTTACACGTAGATAAATTTATTGCACAGGCTAACCTTTCGCCACAATCGATGACACCATATATTATTGAAGAACGCCAGATGAACGTAGCGCAGATGGATGTTTTTTCAAGATTAATGATGGACCGTATCATCTTTTTAGGAGATGCGATTTATGATCAGAATGCAAATATCATTCAGGCGCAGTTGTTGTTTTTGCAATCAACAGATGCCGAAAGAGACATTCAGATCTATATTAACTCGCCAGGAGGCTCAGTTTATGCTGGTTTAGGTATTTATGATACCATGCAGTATATCCAGCCAGATGTAGCTACCATCTGTACAGGTATGGCAGCATCGATGGGCGCTGTTTTATTGGTTGCAGGTGCAGAAGGTAAACGTTCTGCGTTGCCACACTCAAGAGTAATGATTCACCAGCCATCAGGAGGTGCACAAGGTGTAGCATCTGATATGGAGATCAACTTAAGAGAGATGTTGAAATTGAAAAAAGAATTATACGATATTATTTCAGAACACTCTGGTCAAACTTACGACTGGGTTGAGAAAGCTTCAGATCGTGATTACTGGATGAGTGCTGAAGAAGCCAAAGGCTTTGGTATGATTGATGAAGTGTTATCGAGAAACGCAAGAAAAAATGGCGAAACAAAATAAAGAATCCCGTTGCTCATTCTGCCATTCTGGCAAGCATGAAACTTTAATGTTAATTGAAGGGATGGATGCATTTATCTGTGATAAGTGTGTAACCCAGGCCAATCAATTGCTTGCGCAGGAATTAGGAACCAAAGGGACAAAAAATATTCAAGAGGCGATTAATTTATTAAAGCCTCTTGAAATTAAACAGCATATCGATCAATATGTAATCGGTCAGGATGATGCTAAAAAAGTATTGGCCGTTGCTGTTTATAACCACTATAAACGTTTAAATCAAAAAGTTGATAAAGACGAGATCGAGATTGAAAAATCGAACATCATGTTGGTGGGTGAAACCGGTACCGGTAAAACGCTTTTGGCTAAAACCATTGCAAAAATCTTGCATGTGCCTTTCTGTATCTGCGACGCAACTGTTTTAACAGAAGCAGGTTATGTAGGGGAAGATGTGGAAAGCATTTTAACACGTTTGCTTCAAGCCGCAGATTATGATGTAGCGGCTGCAGAACGTGGTATTGTTTATATCGATGAGGTAGATAAGGTGGCGCGTAAAAGCGATAACCCTTCTATCACCCGTGATGTATCAGGAGAAGGTGTGCAACAAGCTTTATTGAAGATTTTAGAAGGTACTGTGGTTAATGTTCCACCTCAGGGAGGGCGTAAACATCCAGACCAAAAAATGATTCCGGTAAACACAAATAACATCCTGTTTATCTGTGGCGGTGCATTTGATGGTATTGAACGCAAAATTGCCAATCGTTTACGTACGCAGGCTGTAGGCTACAGGGTAAAGAAAGATGAGACCGTATTGGATCTTAAAAATCTTTATAAGTATATTACACCTCAGGATCTAAAATCTTTCGGGTTAATTCCAGAGTTAATTGGGCGTATACCAGTTCTGTCTCACTTAAATCCATTAGATAAAGAATCGTTAAGAAACATTTTAACAGCACCTAAAAACTCATTAATTAAACAATACGTTAAGCTTTTTGCTTACGAAGATGTTAAATTGGTTTTTGAAGATGATGTTTTAGATTTTATTGTTGATAAGGCAATGGAGTATAAGCTGGGAGCACGTGGATTAAGATCGATATGCGAAGCGATTATGTTAGATGCAATGTTCGATACACCAACGCAGACGGATGTCAAGGAATTGCACATCAATCTCGATTATGCGATAGAAAAATTTGAAAAGGCCGACTTTAAAAAGTTGCAGGCCGCATAAAAATTCAAATCCTCTCGCGAAAGCGGGGGGATTTTTTTTTAATACGCTTAGCGCATGGCGCTCGGCGCTAAACTTATGAATATGAACGAAGAAAAAGACGTAAAAAAAGACGAAGCCATTGTAGAGAAGTCAAAAAAAGTAAAAGAAGTAGAAAGTCCTGTTAAATCGGGCTTAAAGTCAAAAGACGAAATTGTTAAAAATTGGTTACCCCGTTATACAGGTAGATCTTTAGATCAATTTGGCGATTATATTCTGTTAACCAATTTCAGTAAGTATGTAACCATGTTTTCTGAATGGAATGATAACGCCCCGATAATGGGTTTAGATAAGCCTATGCAGAGCGTTACCGCAAATGGCATTACCATTATTAACTTTGGCATGGGAAGTCCTTTAGCGGCAACCATGATGGATTTATTAACCGCAATTAAACCGAAGGCGGTTTTGTTTTTAGGTAAATGCGGTGGTTTGAAAAAGAAAAATTTATTGGGCGACTTAATCCTGCCGATTGCGGCCATTAGAGGCGAAGGAACATCAAATGACTACCTTCCGGCAGAAGTGCCCGCATTGCCAGCCTTTGCCCTGCAGAAAGCAATTTCTACCACTATACGCGATCATGGTAGAGATTACTGGACCGGAACCTGTTACACCACCAACCGCAGGGTTTGGGAGCATGATAAAGAATTTAAGAAATATTTAAAAACTTTAAGAGCCATGGCCGTGGATATGGAAACCGCTACCATTTTCACTACAGCATTTGCTAATAAAATTCCGGCTGGCGCATTGCTTTTGGTTTCGGATCAACCGATGATTCCTGAAGGTGTTAAAACAGCTGAAAGTGATAGCGCTGTTACGGAGAAATATGTAGAAACGCATTTGCGCATCGGTATCGATTCGTTAAAACAATTAATCAATAACGGCTTGACGGTTAAACATTTGTTGTTTTAAAAAGAGAAAATCGTCCTCCTGAACTTGTTTCAGGATTTTTTTAGTTATTTGAAAGATGCTGATCCCGAAGATTCGGGACAGCATGGCGCCGCCTTAGTTATTTATAAAGCAAATCCTGGTAAGTAGCCATGCAATACCAAATCATCTTCCGTTTTGATGTCATAGTTGCATCTGTTGTGCAGCAGTACAATCCGATCTGAAACCTCTAAAATGGATTGATAATAATGGTCAGTAACGATAAAACCTTTATAGGCTTTTGCCCGGTTAATATGGTTCTTCAGTTCCTCTACCCATAAAGGCGATAATTGCGAAAATGGCTCGTCAAGCAATATATATTCGGTATCGCTGTAAATCATCAGTAAACATTCTAAAAAACGGCATTCGCCACCTGATAAATTGTAAAATTTCGAATGCCGATGATTGGCAACAAAGTCAATTCGATATAATTCGGAGCGGTACTTTTTACAGAAAATATCAATCGCCTGCGCAACATTAATCTGGTCCGGAATAAACCTGTCTTGAGGTAAATACGATAAGTTCTTTGATAAGTACCCTTTGCTGTAGATCTTATTATTGATATTGAGGTATTTGAAGTTGGCTTTTACACTTCCGAAAATGATTTTTAGCAAGGTAGATTTACCCGATCCATTTCTGCCCAGTAAGCCAACTACCTCACCAACTTCACAATTGAGGTAAACGCTGCTTAATACTTCTCGACTTGCAAAAGATTGGTTAACACTATCAATAAAAAGTCCTTGCATAGCCATGATATTATTAAGATTCCGATAAATATAATTAAATCATATAGCACTAAGTTTGTCATGATTTTTTTAAAACCTATGCCCTGGTTCTTGAAGAAGTAGGAGGTAGGCAAATAAAACATAAAGTATATGCCTATAGAGAATGACCAGCCTATAAGTTTGAGGAATAGGGCTAAAGAATAAATGCCTGGTTGCTTAAAGCCATTTAAAATGAGAAATACCGCTGTTAAGATACTCACCAGTATATTCCATATGAAAATGGGTTTATAGATAGAAATGGATTTCTTGAACAGGCTAATCGACATGATTTAAAGATAGGAAATCATAACGGTAAACTTAGTTATGTGCGGGCAAAAAAAAGACTGGCTATTGCCAGTCTTTTAGTATTTGTGTGAAGATATTTTTCTATCCTAAATAAGATTTTAAGATTTTACTTCTTGAAGTATGACGCAGGCGTTGTAACGCTTTATCTTTAATCTGACGAACACGCTCACGTGTTAAGTTAAATTTCTCGCCAATTTCCTCTAATGAAAGCGGATGATTAGAGCCCAATCCAAAGAATAATACGATGATTTCTCTTTCTCTTTCTGTTAAAGTAGATAAAGAACGTTTAATTTCTTCTGATAAAGATTCGTTGATCAATGAGCTATCGGTATTTGGCTCGTGGTTTTCCAATACATCTAACAATGTATTTTCTTCACCCTGAACAAAAGGCGCATCCATTGATACGTGACGGCCAGAGTTACTTAACGTATCCGAAATTTTATCTACCGTAGTTTCTAAAATTTCTGCTAATTCTTCCGGAGATGGCTCACGTTCGAATTCTTGTTCTAATTTAGAGAAAGCTTTACTGATCTTACTCAACGAACCTACCTGGTTTAATGGTAAACGAACAATACGGCTTTGCTCTGCAATTGCCTGCAAAATAGATTGACGGATCCACCAAACGGCATAGGAAATGAATTTGAAACCTTTAGTTTCATCAAAACGTTTCGCTGCTTTAATTAAACCTAAGTTCCCTTCGTTAATTAAGTCACCTAAAGTTAAACCTTGATTTTGATATTGTTTTGCAACAGACACAACGAAACGTAAGTTGGTTTTAGTTAAGCGCTCTAATGCAGCCTGATCGCCCTCACGGATTTTCCTTGCTAAAATTACTTCCTCTTCTGCTGTTATTAAATCTACTTTACCAATTTCGTGTAGGTATTTATCTAACGACTGACTTTCACGGTTGGTTATGGATTGCGTTATCTTGAGTTGTCTCATTTATACGTTTTGTGTGCTCTTTAATTATTGAAGTGTGCAAAGTTACGAAATTGTATGGCAATCCGAAAGGATAAAATGCTGAAAATGTTACTGTTTGCACATGTTTTTTACACTTTTACTTATAACAAAAATCATTCCAATAAAGTTTTTGACATAATTTGGGCAGCACAACGTGTTGTAGTTGTTTTTCAATATTTATTTATTGTAAATCAATAAATATATTTTGATTTGTAATAAATATTTTTTTATGTTTGTCTTGTAAATAATTAAATAAATATGACTTTACTGAAATTTAGTTCGTGTAGCTAAATTTCGAATTCACAATAGTTTGCAGATTTTAATTCCTGTGAATCTTTGTCAGGTTTTTCAGTGAAAGAAATCGCCTTAATTATTTGAAGGATAAATTGAATCTTAACGCAAACATTTTAAAATGATATGTAATTATGGAAATTAAAATCACAACCAGTCAGATTTTGAAGGTATTACAGATTCTTTCCTGGGTCATTTTTATTGGCCTGTGTGTCGAAGCAGGTGGGGTGTTGGTGAATACCGTTATTACCCTGTTTATAAATGCACATGGTGTGCGAAATTTTTGGGATGGCGCGGATTATTTAGCCAGTGTTTACAGCTTTGATCAGGGATATTTCCTTGTCATTACAATAGTCATGATTATTGTAGCGGTACTAAAGGCCATCATGTTCTATTTAATCGTAAAAGTATTTACCGAAAAAAAAATAAGCATTGCTCAGCCTTTCGGGATAGCATTAAAGAATTTTATTATAAAAGAGGCTTTTTTAGCTTTTGCGATAGGTTTGTTCGCGCACTCAGGTTTTAAGTACAGCATTTGGTTAGCCGCGCAAGGACTTACCACAGCCAATCTTCAGTCGCTAAATATTGACGGTGCTGATGTATGGTTTTTTATGGCCGTTATCCTCTTCGTAATTGTACAGGTGGTAAACAAAGGGATAGAAATTCAAAAAGAAAACGATTTAACTATATAATGATGAAATATAATGCTTTAGCAAGGATAATCAGAGTGCTTCTAACGCTCGTTATCTGCCTTGTATCTTTTACTTGTATAATGGATCTGGGTTCATATCTTTTTAATACGAAACGTTATATTTCAACATCAGGTGGTGCGGCATTTGGAGATACAGGCGGACCGGGTACTTATTTGCAAATTGGGATGAGTGTATCCATCCCTGATACGTCCATCTGGTACAAAAATGGAAATTTTGAAACGCGGTCGAAGACGAGGTATTTTGGTTATGATAAATTTGATAATGACAGACTTAACAATTCTGTGATCACCAAAAAGATTGCAAATACCTTAGTGGCTCTCGACAAGGAAAATGAAATTACTGTTGGGAATGATTTAATGATGACTGGGCCTGTACTCTTGAAATTTCATTCTAAAAACAAAATTGACAATGCGTTTTGGTTCTTTTACGCTCAAATTCGTATTTATGCTGTAATACTTTTATTGTTTTTCTTGATCAAATTGGTTAATATTTATCTCAAAGGAGATTTTCTCTGTAAGCGAAGTTTTAAATTAATTTCTTTCATCGGCATATTATTGATTTCTGTAGAGTTTTTTGAGTTAGTATGCATATTCATAAATACCCAGATTATACCAGCCGTTCGCTTAGAAACAAAGGCATTGATTGGTGGATTTTCAAATCAGGGAGGGGTTGATCTCCATTTTAATTTTGGGGGATCTGTAAACTTTCCTAACATCGGAATAGGCATTATCATTATTATTCTATCCAAAGTTATTAAGGATGCGGTATTAATTAAACTAGAAAACGACTTAACAATATAGTGATGAACAACTCTAGTTCTTTTTTTGGTATAAAAGTAAAATTTTGGATGGCATTGACTTTTATTATTTTATATTCTTTTTTAACAGTACCTAGGTTTTTAACCGATAGATTTGTAGGCCATATGAGTGTAAAACCGGTATTTAATGTGAACGATAAATCCAATTTGGTGAAATTAAGCGACGGCAATACATTGGTCAAACAAGATATTGGAAGATTACAGTGGAAGCCCAAGAATAAAAGAGAAATCTTTCTTCTGATGTTAGCCGATAGTGAAAGATGCGTTACACTTGATTTAGCTTATTTTTTTATTGTTGTAATATTAGCTATTATCCTCTTTAATAATGTTGGCGATGATGCTATTTTTTCTTCAAAGGGTATAGGTAAACTAAGGATTATTGGTTTTTTTATATTGATATACCCTCTTCTCTTAATCTACTTAAAACCTCTTTTATGTAACCTGGCAATTGAAATGTTAACGGATGATAACTATACGGGAGTATATTCAATGCAGCCGAATTTAGGATTTAATATTTGGGTGCTGCTTATTGGTTACTTTTCTTTTATGTTAAATAGAGCAAAGGATTTGCAGCGAGAAAACGATTTAACGATATAAGCCCATGCCCATAATTATAAATTTAGATGTCATGCTTGCCCGTCGCAAAATGTCGCTTACCGAATTAAGTGAGCGCGTAGGGATAACGATGTCTAATTTATCGATACTTAAAACAGGTAAGGCAAAAGCGATCCGTTTGGAAACACTGGAGGCCATCTGTAAGGTTTTAGACTGTCAGCCTGGCGATATTTTAGAATTTCGCGCAGAGTAAACCTCGCAAGCAAACCTATAAGGTCTTAAAGACCTTATAGGTTTTAAAAAATAGGGAAATAAAAAAAACCTTCCAGTTTTCACTGAAAGGTTTTAAAATATGATTTGCTTTGTGCTTATTACGCTTGTTCAGCCAATACTTTAGTTACTAAATCTGCAGCTTCTTTTAAAGCAATTGCCGAATAAACCTGAAGGCCAGATTCGTCAATTAATTTTTTAGCTTCTACTGCATTTGTACCTTGTAAACGGCAGATAATCGGTACTGGAATGTTCCCAATTTCCTGGTAAGCATCGATAACACCTTGTGCAACACGATCACAACGAACGATACCGCCGAAAATATTAATCAAAATTGCTTTAACATTTTTATCTTTCAAAATGATGTTGAAAGCCGCTTTAACGGTTTGTGCATTTGCAGTTCCACCAACATCTAAGAAGTTAGCGGGCTCACCACCAGCCAGTTTAATGATATCCATGGTAGCCATTGCTAAACCAGCACCGTTAACCATACAACCAACGTTACCATCAAGGTTTACAAAGTTGAGGTTAGAAGCACTTGCTTCAACTTCCATTGGATCCTCTTCCATAGTATCGCGCATTGCAGCGTAATCTGGATGACGGAATAATGCATTTTCGTCTAAATCAACTTTAGCATCAACAGCAATAATTTTATCATCACTTGTTTTTAATACTGGGTTAATTTCAAACATTGAAGAATCAGTAGCATCATAAGCTTTATATAAAGCACTTACGAATTTAACCATTTCTTTATGTGCAACACCGCTAAGGCCTAATTTGAAAGCAATTTTACGTGCCTGGAAACCTTGTAAGCCAACTTTAGGATCGATTTCTTCTTTGAAAATTAGGTGTGGAGTATGTTCCGCAACCTCTTCGATATCCATTCCACCTTCGGTACTGTACATGATGATGTTACGGCCTTTTGCACGGTCTAATAAAACCGAAATATAGAATTCCTTGGTTTCAGAAGCACCTGGATAATAAACATCCTGAGCAACTAAAATTTTACTCACTAATTTACCTTCTGGACCAGTTTGAGGGGTAACCAATTGCATACCAATAATATCGGTTGCACGTTGTTTAACTTCTTCAAGGTTTTTGGCTAATTTAACACCTCCACCTTTACCGCGACCACCAGCGTGGATTTGCGCTTTAATTACAACCCAATCAGAATTGTAATCTATTTTCAGTTGCTTAGCAGCCTCAACAGCTTGCTCAGGAGTATCGGCAACTATTCCTTCTTGAACGTTAACACCGAAACTTTTTAATATTTGTTTACCCTGGTATTCGTGAATATTCATTTGCTACAAAATTTGCCCAAAGCTACAATTTCAAAGCCTTTAAACAAATAGCAATTGCCGATTTTTTCAGAAAATGAACGTTTTATGTTAATCGGGAAATTATAGCGTTAACAAATTATTGGCAAACGGGAAAGGAAGTTGTCAACGCTTGAAAAAAAATAAATTATCTACATTTTTGCCCATTCGAATCAATGAATATCAAAGTTACGCCATGTTTGAAATATCTTGATTAACTCCCTGCAAAGGGAGTTCCAAAAATACCAACCGCAAGTTCTGCCCAGATGAGAAATAAAGCCAATAATATAATAACAAGCATTACCGTCCTAAAAGTGCCCGTTTTTAGATTTATGATCACCAATTCTATAGCTAAACCGGTGCTCAGCAATAAAATCCCAGCCGTAACAAAATCGGATAGTTTCCACACCACCTCATTTGTAAATTGCATAGCCACCAATGGAATGGCCAATATGATTGCCGTTATGCTCAAAATAGCGGTGATTCTTAGTTTACTTGAACTAAATATTTCTCGATTTTTCATGATTTTATATAATTATAATGTGCTGTTTAAATCGTAAATAATTAAACCTTTGCTTCCCGGTGCGCAATACACCGGGAAAACTAAATCCAACAAAAGTTTAGCAAAGGCGAGAGGTTAATGGTAATTAGGTTTGTTCTTTAATGGTTTTAAAAAAGTTCAGATTATACCTGGTTTTATATAAGAATACCATTATCAATAGTACGACGATCATGTACAAATTTGGCTCATCCATTCTTTGTGTTTCCTCATCGGGATCTAAGTTTTTGTTGCCTGACAAGATTTGTTCCTGTTTCTTTTTTAAAGCTAATTTTTGGGCCTCATTTTCTACAACCAGATATGATGTAGCTGGTGAAAGTATTCCGCTATACATGCTTTGTTTAATTAAATTAAGATGTGATTTGTCAGACTGGCCACCATTGATCAAACTTTTAAGCCATATTCCCTGTAGGTTTAGGCCTGCCAACCATTGTCTTTTATTACCGTTAGTTGGGTTGTTGGCTATTTCTTTGTGATCAATAGTTATTGATGGCTGACCGTTATTGGCTAAATAGGCTTTAGGTTTTGTTGTATTTGGCCAACTGTACACACCAGGATTTTCTATTGTTTTTGCAAGTTGTAATCGCTGTTTAGGCTTATCCTTCAATGAATGGATCCAAAGATGATTATACCGATCGAGCTCATAGAAATCATTACTTTCCGGATAAGCGATTTTAAAATCTGCAAAATCATTTTGTAATATGCTATTTTCTAAAGTATCGGTTATTACGATCATAACGGGATATACATTAGCGTTAGCAATGTAGTTATCTATTAATATTTTTTTTATTGCCCCTTCTAAATAAAAGCCACCTTCAAATAATTGATGGTTAAGTTGATTTCTCCAATCGGGCGCATAATCTATTTCTTTTGAAAAAGCACTTGTGAAATTAAGTTTGATGCTTTTTGGGTTAATTTGGTTTTTGTTGATAAAGTTGTTGATGCGATCGACATAATCGGCCTTGCTGCTTGCTTTGTATTTAGAAACATCCATTATAAAATGATATTCAGGTCTTCTTTTAACGAGTTTCAGTTTTGCTTTTTCATTTAAAGGGACATAAACCGTACCGTTGATGGATTCCGTTTTGGCGGTTCTTTTGGTGTTGTTGTCTCCGAGTAAAACTGTTTGGTCGTCGATATTAAAAGTTATGGGTGTTTTGTGGATCAATTCTATTCCACTTTTGCGGGTTTCTTTAGCTGAAAAGGGAAATACTTTAAATGCAATTCTGTTTCCTGTTAAATAATATAAAATACCTGGATCCCGCCTTTCATTTCTGATTTGAGAAAAAACCCAGAGCGCTGCTTTTTTCTCTGCCAATATTCCGTATTCTTTTCTATTTCCAATATTCAAATAGTAATTGCCGATCCAACAACCCTCAGGTAATATAAATTCTGATTCGTAGCTATCTAAATTTGTATTTGCAGGATTTGTTAGCTCCAAATCAACCGTACTCACCCAGGCTTGTTGTTTCTGGTCAAACTTACTGCTGCTTTCTATTTTTGATATTTTGACTTTAGGTGAAGCTTGATTGGTCACTTCTTTTTTTGACTCAACGCGCTCGCCAAGAAAAATAGCGCCTAAGGTATTTATCTTAGCATCCGACAAAATCATGTTATCTAACACCAGCCAATTGTAATATGGTGTTAAGAATGGCAGTTTTTCTTCTGATAAGAAACTATTTCTTCCTTTATTTTGCTGTATTCGCGCTAAAGTTTTGGTTAATGATTTTTTATTAATGTTATAAATCTTAGCGTAATCTGGACTGTATACATACGCTAACGCATTATTTAAAACATATTTGTCCTGTAAATTTGATCCTGTAATAAAACCTGGTAAAATCAATATCGCCAAACTTATGTAGCCGATCAGTCTTATAGGGGAGTAAATTTTGACCAGCTCATTAAACTCCTTTCGTAGTTCATTAGCCTGTAGAATAAACAGAAATAATGGTGAGAGTAACAGAAAGCCTATGCCAATTGCAACCACAGCAATTACTGCCAGGGGTAAATAGGGTAAGAATACCAGGAAAAAGTATAAAGTATAAGGAAAGCACATCACAAGCCCTAAGAACCGCACAAGACGAAAATTATTGTTTTTAAAAGGTGGTAAACAGATGAGTACTCCGTTTATTAAAGCAATGATATAAAACCAGATACTGCCAAAATTCCCGAAAATTGACCCGCTTAACCCACGGTAGAATGACAATGAACCATTGTTAAAAAGCAAGCCTGTAATTGGTAAAATTATAGCGACTAATATTTTTAAGTAAATAGCATATTTTGAAATTTTTTGCGCGTTAATATTCGTTAGGATATAAATACCCCTGCAGATAAAAAATAGGAATAGTATCGATCCTATAATCAATAAAACGATCAATGCATTTAACTCAAAATTACTTTCGGTTTTTTGCCATAATGGAAGAACAACCTGCGAAAACAGGTATCCAAGTACTGGAACAGAAATACCATATAAAAAACTTAGCCAGGCAGATGATGTTTTGCTTTTTCGGCTCGAAAAAACCACAAGGATAAAAAGTGCGTGGATTAGGGTCGGCATTAAAAAAGTACCGGGATATAAAACGATATCTATATTGATCATCCACTGTGGAACTGAAAATGGAATCAATATATCAGTATACTGTGCATAAGCATACAATAAGATCGTATAAATCAATAGGCTAAAAAATGCATAGTAGATGGAAAGCTTTTGTTTTTTTAATATGCTAAAACCAATATAAGCCAGTTGTATCAGGGTTAATATAAGTAGGATCAGTGAAAAGTTTAGCCATACGGTTACAGTCTCTGTTGTAAGTAGACTTTTAATTATGCCGAATTGGCCATAAAATAATAGCAATAATATTACCGTAGGGATAATATTAATGACAATAAGCCATTTTGGATTAAGCAGGTTTTTCATGTTGACAAGCGTAAGTTTTTAGTAAATGGTTAATTAGTTTATAGGATAGTATCAGAAAGGATAGATAGATAAATGTGCCTTCTGCCTGATGTGCAATTAAGTGGTATTGTTTTGGTATAACTGCCCATTTGCCTATTAAAATTGAGCTTGTTATCCTTGATGTGTTAACGAAGAGGGTTAATATCCAACAAAATACAAGCGAAATGGGCATTGCAATCCACATTGACTTTATACTTTTTAAGTAACTGACCGATGAGCAATACGTAATTAAAAAACTTAATAGGAGAAAATTAAAGCCCGAACACGATTTTTCTATTGTGATATTGAGGTCTTGATGAAAATAACCTAAATGTTCAATAAATGTACTATCAGAGTTCGTTATCAACGATACAAAGTAGTTGGTTGGACCTAGTATAAACAGTAAGCCTTTGATGCTTAACGAAACATAGATCAATTTTAAGGCAACAAACAATACCATACCCATTGCATAAAATAAATATTTGCTATTTTTTTTCATTTTCTTATTTATTCAATCCAAAATATGCTGCCGTATTCCAATCCTGTAAATTCCACGATAACCAGCTTTCCTGCTCATAACGCGCCTTGAAATAACCGATCCGTTTATCCAATTTTCTCATCAATTCCTCCGTTGGCTGGTCTACTTTGACAATTTCGGAATCGTTGTTTGTAGAGGGATGGATCTTTGCCCTATTTTTATCGAGGAAGGGCAGCGTTTTTTCTGATAAGGAAGTTAAATAATAAGGATCGATCGAAACGGCATCAACATGGTTTAGGTTATACTTTACAATTAAGACGTCCCAGTTGATGATGCTAAAACCCAGTAACAATGCGAACCAGATATTTCCATTTATCTTAAATAAATAGAATATTGTTTTCTGTTTGGCTACTTTGAAATAAACTGTTGCCAAACCAATGATACAAAGCGTGGCAAATACCAAAACACCAATCCTTTTGTGGGTTAAGCCATGAAATTCGATATAATAGCCATCACGGATAAATACCGATATGATGAGGATGAAGTTTTGAACCATCCAGGTGTAAGCCAATAACCTTAACGTTTTGCTTTTGTGGTAAAAATTCAAATTCCCTCTGAAATAGTATAAGATTACGGCCATGGCCATCACAATACTGAAAATCAGGGAATTTGTACCCTGGTGCAGCTCACCCGAAAAATTACCTGTGGGTTCGTAACCAAACCAAAGTGTGGTAATATCGATCGCATTTAACAGTAGCAATAGGAGATTAAGTGCAGCAAAAGAGATAATGCCGACAATATATTCTGTTTTTAGTGCCATTTTTCGGGTCAAAAGGTTACCCGTAAAGGTTTGCAAAATATTGTACCATATGGTTTTTTGTCCTAAACCCCTTCTCAAGCGTACCAATCCTTCCTTACATTTCAGCTCGGCCTTTTCCAAACTTTTATCAAAAAATGTAAGCAATAAGCCTCCCGTTAAAATCAAACCGAAACAGAAATGCGTGATGCGCTCAAAGCTTAAATCTTTAAAAAAGAAGTGAAGTACACTGTCGAAGAAGTTGCCAATGTGAATGAACAGGGTCTCCGCATAGTGCGCAAAAACATTACTTGCAGCTGCATAGAGGCATGAAAATATGGTTACAATAATGATTGGGATAAAAATGTATTTAATTAGGGTAAAAACAGGTTTCAGATTAAAATTACCTATGCTTATCTGACTGAGATGTTTAATGGCATTAAAAGGAACAGTTACCATCTGTAAAATAGCCGCAACAAAAGCCGCGAAAATAGTCCTGATTTGTTGATTGTGGCTAAAACCAATAAATAGGATTAAGCTGATGTAATAGGTAGCAATAGATAGGTCTGAGTTATTAACTACAACTAGTATCGCCGCCATAAGATGTGCTAAACTATAAATTTTAAGTTTGGCGCTTTTGGCTACATCAGGATTAATAAAGGTAATTACCAGCAAATAGATGCTATAAATAAATAGATTAAGCGCTAATCTTTCCTGCCAAAACAGAAAAGTAAATAACAGACCGCCCAACAGGGCCGAGAGTAATAAGAGGTTGGATTTATTTTTCATTTTATAATTTATTAATTGATGTTAGTTTGAAGTTGATATAGAAATATTTTTATTTCTTATTTGTTGTTTTTAAAAGTGCTTTGAATTTCAAAGTAAATAGTTAAAAAAAATTGTCTATAGTTTTTTGATCATTTTTTCAAGTGCATCCAAATGTGCTTTAAAGGATTGTTTGCCCAAAGCTGTAATCGAGTAGGTGGTACTGGTTTTACGGCCAATAAAACCTTTGTGTACCTTGATAAATTCGGCCTGCTCCAAAGTATTCAGGTGTGAGGCTAAATTTCCATCTGTTAACTCAAGCATCTGTTTAAGGTCGTTAAAACCGATTTCATTGTTAACCACCAGCATAGACATTACGCCCAGCCTGATCCGGCTATCGAATAATTTATTTAAATCTGCTATCGGGTTCTTCATCTTATTGGCCTCTTTCGTATTTAAAATACATTACCAATCCGTAAACAATATGCAACACACCAAATCCAAATGCCCAAAAATAAAGTCCATAACCAATATTAAACATACATATCAGGCCTAAAATAACTTCGCAATAACCAAGGTAGCGGATATCACTATAGGTATATTTACTGGCATTGATCAGGGCAAGACCATAAAAAATTAAGCAGGTAGGCGCTATAATGCTGTAGGTATTGGGGTGGTTAATCAGTAAAGCGATAATAAACAGTCCGCCTGCAGCCAACGGAATAAATAAGTTGAGCAATAAAGATTTCGATGTTTTGTCCCAGATTGGCAGGTTATTTTTCTGACTTTTTCTATAAGTGAATAAAATCCCGCCTGCCAAAGCAATAATCAATACAAAAATACCAAGCTTAATTAGATTAAATTCCAAATCCATTTCGCCATCTACACCATAGCCATAACCACGTTTGTTCACATACTTATTAATCTCATCATTAGCAAAATAAGCACCAATTAAGGCAATAAAACCTGCAAATACACCGGATAAACCACTTAATGAAATAAACCTCGACGATCGATCCATCATTTGTCTGATATCTTTTAAGGCATTTAATTGTTCTTCTTGATTGCTCATTTTGAAAGTGCTTTGTTTTTCAAAGTTAAATAGAAAATTGATATCTCCAAATCTTTTTTGTTTTTTTCTTCGAGATGATGACACCAATTTAGGGATTACACCGATTTTAATAGCCTGAGTGAGCAGGAAGTATATCCCTTTCCATAGCTATCAACCATGAACCAATTAACCCGTGAACATATGAACTAATGACCAATGATCTATTGAACTAACCAACCATTTTACTAAATTTGAGGCATGTTAAAAGCCACTGGAATAAGAAAATCGTACGGGAATCTACAAATTTTAAAAGGAGTAAATTTTGAAGTGCAAAAAGGGGAGATCGTAAGTATTATTGGTCCATCTGGCGCCGGAAAGAGTACCTTATTACATATTTTAGGCACACTCGATAAACCTGATAATGGTACTGTAGAATTAAAAGGTACGGTGATCAATAAACTGAGTGGCGATTTGTTAAGTACTTTCCGCAATCAGAATATTGGTTTTGTATTTCAGTTTCACCATTTGCTGCCAGAGTTTAGTGCAATTGAAAATATCTGTATTCCGGCTTTTATAGCTAAAACCAATAAAAAACAGGCCGAAACCAGGGCACTCGAGCTGTTGGATCTTTTTGGGCTGAAAGATAGGGCCCAGCACAAACCGAATCAGTTATCAGGCGGTGAGCAACAGCGCGTGGCCATTGCAAGAGCTTTGATCAACAATCCTTCAATCATTTTAGCTGATGAACCTTCCGGTAATTTAGACTCTGAAAATGCAGCTGGACTACACCAATTGTTTGTAAGCTTGCGTGATAATTTCCATCAAACCTTTGTCATTGTGACGCATAACGAACATCTGGCTAAAACCAGCGACCGCGTGGTGAGCATGAAAGATGGACTAATTGTCTAGGGTTAAAGGATTGTATGATTTTAAGATAAAATAGAAGGCATTCGGTTATTCGCTAAATCTATCATTCAATCATTCAAAATTCAATAAATCTCTTTATTCGCTCATTCAAAATTAATTCATTCATTTATTCAATCATTAAATCTTGAAAATACTCATCACAGGTGGAAATAATGCCAAAGCTTTAAAGTTGATGAAAGCATTTCCCAGCCATTTCATTTTGCTAGCCGATTATGGCGGCGTGCCAGGCATTATTACTGAAAAATATGCTTTTGCCTCATTAGGTGTGCTGAATAAAGATAGCATAGCGCATATTTTATTGAATTTCTGCATTACAGAAGGCATAGACTGTATTATTCCACTGCACGATTATGAGGTTGAGCCTTTAGCGAAATCTGCTGTACTTTTTGGTGAATATGGCATTCAGGTTTTATTGCCGGATGCGGATGTAATTACGGATTATATTGGTGAAGAAAAAGCCAATTATCAAAACTTTGCGGTGTTTATCCATGGCGATTGTATTTTTTCGAGCGAAAGCAATTCGGTTGCTCAAAAATTACCTGTCACATTTAATGGTGTATTCGGCTATAATCAATCTGATGATTTAAAACTTTTTACTGTTTAATATGGACGCATATCAATACGTTAAGGATAAGGAGATAGTCATTTTTGAGTTGGACGATGTGCTTTTTCCGGAAAAAGACTATTTGCTGCAGGTGTATTACCTGTTTGCCCAATTTATAGAATATACCGAACAAAAAACTGCTCAAGCCATTATCGAATTTATGCGTTCCGAATATGAAAATGGAGGAACAGATAAGCTTTTCGAAAGAACAGCAGCTCAATTCGGTATTGATGCAAAATATCAGTATAATTTCGATCTTTTACATCAAAACGCCCGTTTACCGCTAAAGCTTTTGCTTTATAAAAACATGCTTGAGTTTATGCAGGAACTTGTGGTAAACCGCAAAAAGATATTTATTGTAACTTCTGGGAATCCCGAGCAGCAATTGAATAAAATAAAGCAAACTGAGTGGAATGGACTCGAACAATATCTTACGGTATTCTTTGCCGACGAATTGAACCAAGCTAAAGCTGAAATTTTTCAGAACATACTAAACGACAATAGTTTATCGGCTGAACAAGCCCTAGTTGTTGGTGCAAATAAATTTGATGCGCAACAATCTAAATTAATTAATTTGCCGTATATTGTGTCACTAGAAATTTACAGATAAATATGCTTAGAAAATTTTTTTCGCAAAATGCATTTTTGTATGCGTTGCTATTGGTGATTGGATTTACAGTTTCATGTAAAAAATCGAATAATGATCCAGATGGTAACGGAGTGCCACAAGGTACATCTGGAACCAGGGCTGAATTAACTAAAGATTCAATTTACCTGTATGCACAGCAAACCTACTTTTGGAATGTAGGGATGCCAAGTTACACATCGTTTAACCCAAGGCAGTATAGTTCAAATAATGCAATTTTGGCTGCTTTAAAGGTTTTACCAAGCACAGGTGGGAAAGATAAATATTCTTTTATTGATGATGGATCGGTCGCCACTCAACTTGGTGGTGCAGGTGATGATTACGGTTTTTCTGCTAATTTCGATACTTCCGATCTTTTAAGGGTTAAGTATGTTTACCCAGGTTCGCCTGCTGATTTAAAAGGATTAAAGCGCGGTTATCAGATTACTAAAGTGAATGGTGGTGGAACTTCCAGATCGAGCAGTACCGATATTGCCAACTTAAACGCATCAATATTTGGCGATAATCCATCTATTTCATTAACCTTTTTAAAACCGGGCAATATTTCGGTAGATGTTGTGATTAACCGTGCTAAATATGACATTAACCCTGTATTATATAGCAATACCTATACAGTTGGGGCAAAAAAAGTAGGTTATATCGTGTTTAACAGTTTTACCACCAATGCACTTACCGCTTTAGACGCGGCCTTTGCAAAATTTTCTACTGATGGGGTAACTGAACTGGTAGTAGATTTAAGGTATAATGGCGGTGGTTCAGTTTCTACTTCTGAAGCATTTACAAACCTAATTGCTCCCCCTTCGCAAAATGGGAGTGTGATGTATACTACCTATTGGACCAAAACCATGCAGGATGGAGCCGCAACTATTCTGGAGAACCAGAAATTTTATGCCAAGGGCAATGATGGTGTAACCAGGCTTTACTCTTACGCGGATTATTCTTATAAACCAACAATGGCGGCCGGAAATCAGGAAAATTTTACTAAAAGAGGTGCTTTAAATGGATTGACAAGGGTTTATTTTTTGGTTACCGGAGGTACCGCTTCGGCAAGCGAATTATTGATCAACAATTTAAAACCGGTTATGGACGTGAAATTAATTGGTAAAACCACTTATGGTAAACCTGTTGGCTTTTTTGCGCTACGGATTGATAAAAACGATTTATACATTCCACAGTTCCAAACTAAAAACCAATCGGGGCAAGGTGATTATTTTTCAGGTATGGCTGTTGATAAAGATGTTACAGATGATTTAACAAAAGATTTTGGAGATCCAACTGAAAAAATGTTGGCACAGGCTTTATATTATTCTGCAAACAATAATTTCTCAGCACTTGCCAAAGATAATGTATTAAGCAGCACTTCTGGAGCAACAAAGGTTCAGATAGACGCTGCAAATGAAAAGTTGAATCACGAATTTAAAGGCATGATTGAAACTAGAAAGCTGAAATTTAAGTAATTAACTATATGTATTGCAAGAAAGGCTGGTTTTGTATTTCGAAACTGGCCTTTTTTATATAATTATTACAAAAATTGAATAAATAAGAGTTGCTTTTTTTCTAAAAAATTGATAAGCTTGTTTAACATTAATCGTTAAAGAGATACCATGCCAATAGAAATTGTAGAAAAGGAACATATAAGCTACTTAAACATTATCAATGCAAAAGAAGATCACACCAATGAATTAAAAACAAAACTTGATGAAGCACAACGGCTGGGTAATGAATTTAAATCGAAAGCCGTGATTACATTCAACACAACCATTGGTCCAAAACGTGTTGACACTACCGTTTGGGCCGTTACAGAGAAATATATACAGTTAAAAAATAATATTCACATTCCATTAAAAAGTTTAATCGATATTGATTTTTAAGCTTGCTTGAAGGAAATAAATCATCCCGCATTTATTTAACCTGATCATACTATGAGCACGCTTCACAAAAATTGCATTAACGTTTATTAAATCTATTGGTCCGGTAACGGCGAAAAACCTCCTGGCTTATTGCGGAAGTGCTGAAAATGTGTTTTCAGCATCCAAAAAGAAACTTTTGGAAATTCCAGGTGTTGGAGAGAAAACAATTGAAGCCATTCGGGGTACCAATGCCTTAACAAGGGCGCAACAAGAACTGGATTTTGTTGAAAAACATGGCATAGAAGTGTTGTTTTTCTCCGATGAAAAATACCCGAAGCGGTTAAAAAACTGCGTCGATTCTCCCATACTGCTTTACGCTAAAGGAACTGCCGATTTAAATCACCAGCGCATTATTAGCATCGTTGGAACCAGAAATGCAACCTCCTATGGTAAAAACCTTTGTAAAGAGTTGTGCGAAGTTTTAGCACCCTATAATGTGTTAATTGTAAGTGGGCTTGCCTATGGAATAGATGTTACCACGCATAAAGAATGCTTGGCTAACAAAATTCCAACTGTAGGCGTTCTTGGGCATGGCCTTGATCGCTTGTATCCCAAAATCCATCAAACGATTTCCCAGAAAATGGTGCTTAATGGTGGTTTGCTTACATAATTTCCTATCCTGACCAACCCCGACCGGCCGAATTTTCCGCAAAGAAACCGGATTATTGCATGTATTGCAGATGCTACCATTGTGGTAGAAGCTTCTATAAAGGGAGGTGCCTTAATTACTGCCGAAATAGCCAACTCGTATAATAAAGATGTTTATGCTTTTCCAGGCCGAACAAATGATGTTTTTTCCGAAGGTTGTAACTTTCTCATTAAAACAAATAGGGCTGGACTGATCAACAATGCCAACGATCTGATTTATTATCTGGGCTGGGATGATGAAGTAAAGGAAAAGAAAAAAGTAGCTCAAACTACCCTACAGCTTAGTCTTACCCCGAACGAACAAAAAGTTGTGGATGCGTTACAGCATGGTCAGCTTTCTATCGATGAACTTTGCGTGCAATTGAATATACAACAAAGCAAATTGGCAATTGTAGTGCTCACCTTAGAAATGCAGGGCATTATTGTTTCTTTACCCGGAAAGATTTATAAGCTGGTATAAAAAAACAATTTGCCATTCGCCCAATAATCAATCTATAATGCCGATCATAATTATAGATTAAGCAATAAAATTCTTTTAAATTTTAATTTTCGAAATTATGTTTCAAATAAATATTAGTTTATAAAATACTTAATGCCTTTGCTTAATTTTGTGGCATGTGGTACAATAATATTTTAGAAACCATTGGCAATACGCCACTGGTTAAATTAAATACGATAACAAAAGGAGTTCCGGGAACAATCCTGGCCAAAATAGAGACTACCAATCCAGGCAACTCCATTAAAGACCGTATGGCGGTTAAAATGATTGAAGATGCGGAGAAAAGTGGCAAGCTAAAACCTGGTGGAACCATTATTGAAGGAACATCTGGAAATACAGGTATGGGTTTGGCCATGGCTGCCATTATTAAAGGTTACAAATGTATTTTTACCACCACAGATAAACAATCGAAAGAAAAGGTTGATGCTTTGCGTGCCTTTGGTGCCGAAGTAATTGTTTGTCCTACCAACGTAGAGCCTGAGGATCCCCGTTCTTATTATTCAGTTTCTTCACGTTTAGAGCGTGAAGTGCCAAATTCGTGGAAGCCCAATCAGTATGATAACCTGGCCAATTCGCAAGCACATTACGAGCAAACCGGACCTGAAATTTGGGAACAGACCGAAGGCAAAATAACACATTTAGTAGTTGGTGTGGGCACAGGCGGAACAATTTCTGGAACCGGAAAGTACTTAAAAGAAAAAAATCCAAATATTAAGGTTTGGGGAATTGATACGTATGGATCAGTTTTTAAGAAATATAAAGAAACTGGCATTTTTGATAAAGATGAAATTTATCCATACATCACCGAAGGTATCGGGGAAGATTTTCTTCCGGCAAACGTAAATTTTGATGTAATCGACCTATTCGAAAAGGTAACAGATAAAGACGCTGCTTTAATGACGCGTGATATCGCCCGTAAAGAAGGTATTTTTGTGGGTAACTCTGCCGGTGCAGCAATTGGCGGACTGATCCAGTTAAAAGATAAATTAAAGCCTGAAGATGTGGTTGTTGTGATTTTTCATGATCATGGTAGCCGTTACATGGGCAAAATGTACAACGAAGACTGGTTACGCGAACGTGGGTTTCTACAGGATGAAAAATTAACAGCTAAATCTATTCTGGCTAAAAAAGACAGCACGGAGATTGTAACCTTAGATGCTGAAAAATCGGTACTGGAAGCAATCAATACCATTAAATCCATGAATATCTCTCAAATTCCGGTTACGCAACAGGGAATGATTGTAGGTAAAATTGCGGAGAGTGATATTTTGAGTGCATTGCTGGAGAATCCGGGATTAAAATCTGCTCCTATTTCTGAAATCATGACCTCGACATTCCCGTTTGTGGATCTGAATACTTCGATTGATAAAATTTCTTCGTTGATCAATAGAGAAAACTCAGCAGTGTTAGTAGAAGATGAAACTGGGAAGATTGAGATTATTACGCAGTATGATATCATTAATGCGATATCGGGGTAGGAGAGAAGACGTGAGATGGGGTTATATGGACTAACTCATAAATAATTTGCGGGTCGTCTTCCTGAACTTGTTTCAGGATCTTTATAGCATGACGATACGCACAAAATAAAAACGCCCGGGTAATATTTTTACCCGGGCGTTTTTTGTAATTAATGTTCGATCGGTAGGTTTTACCTTCTACCCTTCACCTTTACACCTTCAACCTTAATGGCTTGGTGCATCAGCATTTACACGTTTGATCTGCGCGCCTAAGGCACGTAAACGGGTGTCGATATCCTGATAACCACGTTCAATCTGTTCGATGTTGTAAATGGTCGATTTTCCTTCAGCAGATAAAGCCGCAATTAATAACGAAACGCCAGCTCTGATATCCGGAGAAGTCATGCTGATTCCACGCAGTTTATATTTTTTATCAATACCATTAACCGTTGCACGGTGCGGATCGCACAAGATAATTTGAGCGCCCATGTCAATTAATTTATCCACGAAGAATAAACGGCTCTCAAACATTTTCTGGTGGATTAAAACGTTTCCTTTTGCCTGTGTGGCCACAACCAGAACGATACTCAATAAATCAGGTGTAAAACCTGGCCATGGAGAATCGGCAATGGTTAAAATCGAGCCATCAATAAACGTATCAATTTCGTAGTGTTTTTGAGAAGGAACATAAATATCATCGCCACGACGTTCCAGCTTAATTCCCAGTTTTCTAAAAACCTCAGGAATTACACCAAGTTCATCATAACAAACATCTTTGATGGTGATTTCAGATTCAGTCATCGCTGCCATCCCGATAAAAGAGCCAATCTCAATCATATCCGGTAACATTCTATGCTCAGTTCCCCCTAAAACACTTACCCCTTCGATGGTCAATAAATTAGAGCCGATACCCGAAATTTTTGCACCCATACGGTTAAGCATTTTGCAAAGTTGCTGTAAATAAGGCTCACAGGCAGCATTATAAATGGTAGTGATACCTTTAGCTAAAACAGCTGCCATTACAATGTTTGCTGTTCCGGTAACCGATGCCTCATCTAACAAAATGTACGCACCCTTTAAATTAGTGGCATCAACATTAAAGAAAGCTTTTTTGCTATCGTATACGAATTTTGCGCCTAACTTTTCGAAACCGATGAAGTGTGTATCCAATCTTCTGCGGCCAATTTTATCACCTCCTGGTTTAGGAATTGCTGCTTTACCAAAACGCGCCAATAACGGGCCAACAATCATAATCGAACCGCGTAAACCGCCACCTTTAGCTTTAAAAGTATCTGATTCAAAAAAGTTTAAATCAATATTTTTAGCTTCAAATGTATAGGTGTCTTTATTGATGCGCTCAACAGTAACGCCTAAATCGCCAAGCAATTCAATCAGTTTGTTTACATCTTTAATATCAGGGATGTTACTGATAGTTACTTTTTTCTCGGTTAGCAATACTGCCGATAAAATCTGTAACGCTTCGTTTTTGGCTCCCTGAGGGGTAATTTCGCCTTTTAGTTTAATTCCGCCTGTTATTTCAAATGCGTTCATAATGTTTTTTTAGTATCAAGTATTAAGTACCCGGTAATTGAGTATCGTATCGAGTATTGGGTAATAAGTATCGAGTAACAAGTATCAGGTAGATTGTGTGGGTGCAGATATTTAACCTTTCGCCTTCTACCTTCCTCCCTTTAATTTAATATTTAGGCTTATTGTTGTTGTTCGGCCTGCGGTTATTGTTGTTGTTATTGTTTTGACGGTTTTTTCCGTTGTTATTATTGTTGTTGCTTCTGCCGCGGTTATTGTTGTTGTTATTGCTTTGACGTGGGTTTTGTGCCCTAAATTCAACTTTCGCCAGGTTAACCCCCTCATCAAGGGATAGTAATCCGCCAGACAGGTATTTTAAATCTTTAATAATGGTATCATCGCTCACATTATCCTTATTCCAGGTAACATACGCCATTTTCATAAAGTTTGCAATGCCTTGAACCATTGCTTTTTTCTGCTCTGGATTTTCCTCACGCATGGCTTTTTCGATCAAATTCTCAACCGTTTTACCATAATGTTTGTAGGTAATCCGTTGCTGAGGATAGGCCAGAGGCTCTGGTTTGATATAAGCATTCTCTATTAAAGGTTTTGGATATGGACTATCTACATCAATCTGGTAACCAGAAATAATGTGTAAGTGATCCCAAAGTTTATGTTTGAAATCGGCCACATCACGCAAATGTGGCTGTAAAAATCCCATCAGGTCGATAACCGCCTGGGCATATTTATTACGTTCTTCAATGGTTGGCAATTCGCAGATATACTTCACCATGTTTTGTACGTTACGGCCATATTCCGATAAAATTAAATGGCTACGCGTAGTATTATAATCAAAATTCATGTACAGATAAATTAATGGATAAATTTTCTGGCGATACGAATTATGAAATAACCAGAAGAGATGAGGTTATGAATTCACCGAAATGTCTATTGCCAGATTTTCGTTTTTTATATATTCAAAGGTAATAAAATTATTTAATTAGAGATGTTAATATTTGATGCGAAATATATGCTTTTATTTTTTGGAAAGTAGGGGGCAGGAGTTCTTGGCTCATTCAGTCCCGTTATTCGCTATAGCCCCGATAAAAGATCGGGGGCTGCCGCTACTACCGGGTTTATCTAACTGAGGTTTGTGCTGTTTGGAGAAACCGTTCACGCGTTCATTTGATTAATAAAAGGCTAAACCTATGATTCTTCTTATAAGAAACGGTAATGCCATGTCACCGTCGCGGGTTTATTTGCATCTAATTTGGTGTTCTCTGCTCCGTTAATGACGCTATATTGCTCATTAATGGTGTTTTTTGCTTCGATGTTGCTGTTCTTTGCTCCATTAACGGCGTTATTTACACCGTTGACGGCGTTCATTGCTCCATTATTGATGTAATTTGCTCCGTTAATGGCCTTGCTTACGCCGATGTTGGCGTTCTTTACTCCGTTGATGGCGTTCTGAGCTGCAATGTTTTGTGTTTTTACTCCATTGATGGGGTTCTTTACTCCGTTAATGGCGTTATCTACACTGATATTGGTGTTCCTTGTTGAGTTATTCTAGTGGTTTGCTTCGATCAAGGCTTCATCAATTCATAGATTAAGTATCATTGTTCAGTGGGTTAACCCACTCCGAACTCGATTTGGCTCATTGTTACTTTAATAAGCTCGAATGTTCTTAATTGCTCAATGGTAAAATAAAACTAAACCTCATCACTATTCTTCGGGTAATCAAAAAAGACCAGTTCCCCCGTTCCCTTACTTACCATCTTCCACGAATCAAACGGAAAAGAGATTAACACCATACCCGCAGTTGGAATGTTATAAATATCGGCACCACTCAATTCGTTTGCGAAATCTGTAAAACCAGGGTTATGACCGAATATAATTGTTTTTTCTGCGCTGTCATCAAGGCGATTAACCACTTTTAGTAAGGCGGTAGTATTGGCTTCGTATATAGATTCTTCGAAGTGGATCTGGTCTATGTTATAGGCCTCTGCAAAGAATTTGGCAGTAGATTTGGCTCTTTTTGCCGGGCTACTCACTATTAAATCGGGTTTGAAACCTTTATTTACTAATCTTTCTGCCATTTCAGGGGCATTTTCCTTACCGCGTTTGTTTAGCGGACGGTCGAAGTCTTTTAAATCTAAATTTCCCCAATCCGATTTCCCGTGGCGGACTAAAAGTAGTTGCTTAGCCATTTAGTTTCTCCTTAATTTTATTTACAATTGTTTCAGGTTGAATTAAGTCTATACAGTTTTCAACACCGCAGAGGCAAGGTTTGTTTCCGTAAATAGAATTTGGACGTGATGGGTGGTCGACCTGGAGGCAATCGTTTTCCGATTGTCCGTAGCCTAAAAACCCCGCATAGGGGTGAGTTGGCCCCCAAACCGAAACAACAGGTACACCCATCAACGATGCCATATGCATGCCTGATGAATCCATGCTCAACATCAAATCAAGGTTCGAAATAATAGCCAATTCTTCGGTAAGGTTATAATTGCCAATTAAATTGTGGGTGTTGAGATATTTTTGTGTCCATTGCTCAGCAACAGTCTCTTCTGTTTTACCACCGCCAAAAATAAAAAGTTCATAACCAAGATTACTCAAGGAAGCGATTACTTCCTCCATTTTTGCTAAAGCATATACTTTGTAAACATGCTGTGCGAAAGGGGAGATGCCCACCTTTCTCGTGGCTTGATCTGTAAATAAACTTTGTGCTTTCGCCGGGATGGCTAGTGGCGATTTATGGATTTGATGACTAAGCTTAATGTTCAGTCCCAATTCGCGGAAAACATCGGCATAAAGTTCTACAGTTTTTCTTAGCGGCTTAAAAACCTTATTATTGGCACGTGTCAGTCTTTTTTTTCCAGCCCTTCCCTTGTTTATCCGCCTAATGTTGGTGCCTGTTAAACGAAAGAAAGTACAAATCGCCCTGCTTCTTAAATTATCATGTAAATCGGCAATTGCAGTTGGCTTATATCTGCGAAGTTCCTGGTAAAGTTTATATAAACCGTCAATCCCTTTATGTGTGGTTTTAGGTTGGATGGGGTGAAAGATCAGGTTTGGGATACCATCGAAAAACGGTTTAAACGCAGATCTGCTTACCATGATAAGTTCTGCAGATGGATTTTGTTCAGAAAACTCGCGTAATACAGAAGCCACCATAGCCACATCGCCCATAGCCGAAAAGCGTAAAACGATAATTTTTTGGGTTGCGGTCATAGTGTTTTACCACAAAGACACAAAGGGCACCAAGGCATTCTTTGTGTCTTAGTAGTTGATTAATTTATGCTTTATTATACAAAACCGGGTTTAAACTCGGGTCGTTGTACATTTTCATTTGTTTGTACACTTTCATGTATTTTTTGCCAGCTTCAATATCTGCCAGTAGTTCGTCGATACTGGTCGATAAATCATCGCGCTGTGATAACAAGACGTTTAATTTGGTCTGGCATTGTGTGCGGTGTTCTGCTGATGCACTTTCGCGTTCAGCTTCTTCCTGCATGTGGTAAATTTTCAGTGCAAGGATAGAAAGCCTGTCTATAGCCCAGGCCGGACTTTCAGTATTGATTTTAGCATCTGGCAAAGCTGAAATTCCATGATAAAGGTTTAAAAAGTAGCCATCAATAAATTCTACCATATCAGTACGTACCTGGTTTTGTGCATCAATTCGTCTTTTCCAGCGCAAACCCTCCACAGGATCAATCTGCGGATTACGCACCACATCTTCCATGTGCCATTGGGCAGTGTCGATCCAGTTTTTAACATAAAAAAGATGCTCCAAACTTTCGGCATCGTATGGGTTTTCAACCGGATGATCAATATCATCAAACTTGTGATAGTCTGTAATTACTTGATTAAATATGCGGTTGGCAATTTCACTTATCATGGGGGCAAAGATATTAAAAGATTTCTTATGGGTTGATTACGCGGGTTGATGATTACATTGGTTTTTTCCTTGTGGTTTGATTACTCAGATTGTTAGATTATACAGATTTTTTCCTGACGGGTTGATTACACACATTTTACCTTCGGGTTGATTACACAGATTTGGAGATTACACAGATTAAATAGGTTTGTATTTTTCTATTGATTATTCGTCGTAGTATGGAGGCTCTATTTCTTCATCAGATGGAAGCCAATCATTGTTGATTTTTTCGATTAGATTTAGAATGATCTTTTTTACACCTCTTTTTGTGAAGTCTATACAAATAAGTGTGTTTATATCATTTTCCTCATTTTGTGCAACAAATGCAGCGAACCAAAACCCTTCGCTGAAATTTTTATGTGCAGTGGTAATCGGCGACTGGTCATAGTTGAATGGTATTTGGGTTATGTTTTCTTGTTCGATGGCTTTTTCAACTATTTTTAGATCAAATGATAACTCAACGGCATCCGAAAGTTGGCCCGCACTACAAATATAGGCCACTTGATTTTCAAGAGATTTTTCGACAACTAATTCTATAAAATCGCTATCATCATTATCCGTAATTGTAAAAGCACACCAATTACCCAATGGCAATTTTTTAAGCCACTCCGCATCTCTTCTTACGTTTGTATAAAGGATTCTTCTGCCATTGATTATACCGAATTGCTGCATGCCGTTATTTTTAGATCTCTTGGTTAACCCATTGGTTTCTTACGCTCAAAATATTCCGTAATCTCTTCTAAAGAGAAAGCATTTAAACATTTATCCGCGCTTAGACCTCCTTTACGCGCAACCAAAATGCCATAATGCATATCGTGGAAGCCTTCGGTACGGTGGGCATCGGGATTTACAGAAAGCAATACACCTTTTTCTAAAGCATAACGGTGCCAGCGCCAGTCTAAATCCAAACGCAAAGGATTGGCATTGATTTCGATCACTACTTTGTTTGCCGCACAGGCATCAATAATTTTTTTATAGTCGATCGGGTATCCGGCCCTGCTTAATAATAAACGGCCAGTCGGGTGTCCTAAAATAGTGGTATAAGGATTTTCGATGGCTTTTAGTAAACGTGCTGTAGCTTTTGCTTCGTCCATGCGCAGGTTACTGTGTACCGAGGCCACAACGAAATCAAAAGTTTTTAAAATATCGTCTGAATAGTCAAGAGAACCATCGCTTAAAATATCACTTTCAATTCCTTTGAAAATTTTAAAAGGAGCCAGTTTTTTATTCAGTTCGTCAATTTCCTGGTGTTGGCCAAAAACACGTTGTTCATTTAATCCTTTGGCATAAAAGGCTGTTTTAGAGTGGTCGCAGATCCCTAAATATTGGAGGTTTAAGTTCTCTTTACAGTAAACGGCCATTTGTTCTAATGTGTGTACACCATCGCTCCAGGTAGAGTGGTTGTGCAAACTGCCTTTCAAATCTTCGTATTCGATTAATGTTGGGAGTTTATTCGCTTTCGCCAGTTCAATTTCATCAAAATCTTCACGAAGTTCTGGTGCAATAAAAGACAGTCCCGCTTTGCTGTAAATTTCTTCTTCATTTAAAAAGGGACCGTTACCGGCTAAGGCCAAAACCTTTTCCACATGTTCGGTATTTCCTGTCAGTTTAAACCAATGTAAATAGAAATTAACTTTTTCAACAGTATGGATTCTTATTCTGAAACCCGCTTCAGTAGTGCAGATGAAAGAATTTTCTGCTTCAATGAGCGAAAGTGTCTCGAAAGCAGGTAGATTTTGTTTAAGGGTATCAATTTGTTCAGCACCGATTACGAGTTCCAGCTCATCAATAATCTCACAGGCGCGGCGATACTGACCAGCGAAACCCAACAATGCACTTTGCTCAATTTTTGCAGTCCAGTCAGAAAGTTGCGTAAACAAGGTTTTGGCAAAACCTTCAACCTGGGCATATAAAAACCTTCCGTTGGCAGCCAATTTAAATTCGATGGCATTTTTAATTTCTTCCTGGGTTTTTAAACCAAAACCCTTGGCTTCAATTAAACGGTTTTCGTTACAGGCATAATACAATTCGCCTATGCTTTCTATGCCTAAAGTGCGCCAGATAATGAAGATCTTTTTTGGTCCGATACCTTTTATGGCCAGCATTTCTACCACACCTTCGGGCGTTTTCTCCAGAATTTCATTAAGCTCTTTTAATTCTCCAGTTTGAAGCAACTCAATGATTTTGGAAGCCAGTCCTTTACCAATCCCTTCAATTTTATCCAGTTCATCCAAAGGTTTATCCTTTAAAGCAAAAGGCAATTTATCTACTTTAAAATAGGCATTTGCAACAGATTTAATCTTGAAAGGGTTTTCTTCATGCAGTTCCATGAGCTGCGATAACAGGCGTAAGGTGCGGGCGATGGTCTTATTTTCCATAAGGGGTAAAATTAGGAAATAATGCCTCAAATTTTTGCCGTGCTCATAAAATTAAAACACAATTTTAGTAAAGCGTTGTTTTACACTAATGAAAAATATAAAATTTGCCCTTTTGGGCTTAAGTATAGGTTTGGCGGCTTGCCAATCAAACCATAAAACAGATGAAAGTACTGCTGATTCGCTAGCCGATACAACTTCTGCTCCGGTACAAACTACTGATGAGCGGTTTTTAGTGGTAGCAGGCCATTCGGTTGGTGAAATTGCGCTTGGAGAAGATATGGAGCAGGTGGGAAAAAAATTGGGCAGACCAAATGCCGGTGATGCTGCGATGGGAAAAGCCTGGGGGATTTGGTATAGCGACGATTCTACCGCAAAACACCGTAACGAAATTGCGGTGTATTCTTCTTATCGCGATACCAGTATGCGGATAAAGGATGTAAAACAGATCCGGATTACTTCCAATAAGTTTAAAACACAGGAGGGTTTGTCAACGGGTAGCACTTTGGAGCAAACAAAACAGAAATTTCCAGCGATTGAAAAACTCTCTGCCTATTTAAATGAGGATAAAGATACCATTACGGTTTATGATGCCAAAAAAGATGGGATTGGTTTTGAATTTTTAAAGGGAAAAAGTATTTCTTTAACCGTGCACCCGGTAAATATTCCGGTTAATGCCACTTATTTAACCCTGCATCCGGAGTGGAAGCTGATTGAATAGGGACCAGGGACAATGTAAAATGTAAAATGGAAGAGGGGGGTAATTCCTTCTTCCATTGTACATCATCCATCTTACATTATTACTTGATAACTGCTTCAAATGGCATTCTGGCCTGAATGCCTGAACTCGCAATTACCTTTTTCATTTGTTGGTAGAGCATGTAATTGTCGCCAAGTTCTTGTTTGGTATAATAGGTTTTAACCTTGTCAGTACCCTCATCCATTAACGATTTCCATGGATCGATTACATCTGGATATTCAACCACCTTATATTTCTTTAATTTAGCTTTTTTCGCGGCTGCTTTAATCGCATCGTTAAAACTTCCGATTCGATCGGCCAATCCAATTTGAACAGCATCTGTTCCGATCCAAACATGGCCACCGCCAATACTATCGATGTAAGCTTTGCTTTTCTTTCTGCCATCGGCTACGCGGCTCACAAAACCGCTATAAATTCTGTTTAATTCATTCTGGATGATAAACTTTTCACCAGCAGTCATAGGGCGGTTAGTAGCCATAATATCCGCGTATTTACCGGTTTTAACGCCGTCAAAGGTAATTCCCAATTTATTAGTCATAAGGTTTTGAAAGTTCGGGATGATACCAAATACACCGATAGAGCCCGTAATGGTGTTCGGCTGCACAAAAATACTATCAGCAGCGCAACCGATATAATAACCGCCAGATGCGGCCACATCACCGAAGGATGCAATAACCGGTTTTTCTTTTTTGGTTAAAACAATTTCTCTCCAGATGACATCCGAAGCCAATGCGCTACCCCCTGGAGAATTTACGCGCAAAACAACAGCTTTGATATCGTCGTCCAAACGTGCTTTTCTGATGGCCCTAGAAATACGTTCCGAACCAATTTGGTTATCAGAACCTTCACCACCATTAATTTCACCATTGGCATAAATTACGGCAACTTTATCTTTTCCTTCGCCGGTATCGGTATTGTTTTTAGCGTAATCGTTAATGCTAACCGTACGGATATTCTCGCCTCTGGTTCTTCCTGATAAACCTTTTAATTCTTCTAAAATCTGATCTTTATACTTCAAAGCATCGATCATTTTAAAGTTCACTGCATCCTGTGGCTGTTGTACTTTGTAATTATCGGCAATGTTGTAAAGACTGTCTTTTTGTATGTTTCTGCTCTGTGCAATATCCGTTAAAAAGGTATTGTACAAACCACCAACATAAGCCGTAACCTGTTTACGGTTATAATCGCTCATTTTATCTAAAATAAACGGCTCAACAGCGCTTTTGTAGTTTCCTACACGGATCACCTGCATTTCTACACCAACTTTTTCTAAAGTTCCTTTAAAGAAAGTCAATTCAGAGCTAAAGCCTTTAAATTCCAGTGCTCCTTCAGGATTTAGATATACTTTATCGGCCACTGAAGCCAAATAATAAGCTCCTTGTGTGTACACTTCGCTATAGGCGATAATTTTTTTATGCGATTTTTTGAAATCGATTAAGGCATTTCTAACCTCACGCAAGGTGGCATAACCGGCATTCGGACTGCTTACATTCAGGTAAATACATTTAATATTATCATCTGTTTTGGCTTTCTGTACCGCTTTTAGGAAATCGTTTAAACCAATACCATCTTTTTCTTCACCGCCAACGATTGGCAGATTTCCGAACGGATTTTTAGGGGTACGCTCGGTAATGGCCTGATCTAAATTTAAAAACAGTACCGAGTTATTGGATACAACAACTGTTTTATCGCTGTCGATAGACGATATGGCACCCACAACGATGACGAAGCAGATGATAAACAATATGATCATCGATACGAAAAAGCCCAATATAGAGGCAAATAAATACTTAAAGAATTCTCTCATTTAAATGTTTTAATTTTGTGAGGTAAAGATATAAAAATACATGATGCTTAATAAAGCTTTAGAGTGCCACACGGCTTATTTGTTACTGGGCGGAAATTTAGGGGATAGGGAAGTGAATTTAAAACGGGCAATTGAGCTGTTGAATGAAAAAATTGGCGAAGTATTAGCCGTTTCGTCGCTTTATGAAACCGCGGCCTGGGGCAAAACCGATCAACCTGCTTTTTTAAATCAGGCGGTGGGTTTACAGACCAATTTAAGTGCAATAGAAGTTTTGGAACTTGCATTAAGTATCGAACAGGAATTGGGTAGGGTAAGAAAAGATAAATGGGGTGAGCGTTTAATTGATATTGATCTTATTCTTTTTGGTGATGAAGTGATCAATATCCCGGATAAACTTCAGGTACCCCATCCACATATGCAAAACAGGAAATTCGTGATGGAACCCTTAGCTGAGATTGCGCCAGATGTTATACATCCGCTATTAGGTGAAACCATGTTATCGATCTCTCAGCATATTGAAGACCCGCTCGAGGTTAAAAAACTTTAATGCATTAAATTTGATGGCATGCCAGATAACCAACAGCTGCTTGATTTTTCTTATCTCATCGAAATGGTTGGTGATGATCCTGTATTTTTAATCGAATTTTTTGAAACCTTTATTAAACAAACGCCGATTTATTTAGGGGAGATGACTGAGGCTTTGGCAAGTGAGAACTGGAGCAAAGTAGCCAACTGTGCACACAAAATTAAACCTACATTCAGTTATATCGGGCGCAATGATGTAAAAGAGTTTGTGCAGACGATTGAACACAATGCTAGGAATATGATCTCTTTAGAAAAAATATCTGTCGATATTGAGCGACTTGAGTTTTTGTTAGTACAGATTTACGACCAGTTGGAAGTAGCCAAAAAAGAAATGCAAACCAGGTTATAAAAGATTAGAAAATCAAGGTTCTGTCTTTGTCGGTCCCGATAGTCCTGCTATACATTTCAAGCCGATGAAGGATCGGGCTTTACATTCCTATCAGGTTTATTTTTCAGATTATGCCTAACTATTAACAATAATTTATGCTCTAAAAAAAAATGATTGCCTCAATTTCTGTTCCCGGCAAGGCCATTAACTTAATCACCAGGTACTCAGTCTGAGCGTAGTCGAAGACTTCTCGTGTTAAAAAACAAAAAAAGATTGCCCTTCGACTACGCTCAGGGTGACATCTTTTTTTGTTTAAACTTTATTATTCGCAGTAGTGCCTCTAAAGTGCAATACCGAAGAAGCAATATATAACACCAAAACAAATGGGATTGCTGCAAATTTTAAAAAAGCAATCAATACCGCCGATAGGATCAGGAAGATAAACTTGATTTTATTTTTCGCCCAGCTTAAATCGCTGAATTTTAAAGAGAATATTTTGATCTCACTCACCAATAAGAAACTGGTAATAGCGGTAATGGCTATCAGCAAAATACTGGAAGAAATAACCTGAGGGTAATCGTTGGCAATAAAAGGTAAGGAACAGATAAACAAGGTATTCATCGGGGTATTTAAGCCAATAAAATCTTCTGTTTGCCTTTCATCGTTGTTGAATTTAGCCAGACGCAGAGCTGAAAAAATGGTGATCAAAAAACCCAAATAAGGAAGGTAATCTGAGGAATAATCACTTGCTTTTAAAAGATGGAACATGATTACACCCGGCAAAAAGCCAAAACTCACCATATCTGCCAACGAGTCGAGGTCTTTACCAATTGCCGATTTAACATTTAACAAACGGGCAACCATACCATCAAAAAAGTCGAAAATCCCGGAGAAGATTACGAAATATGCTGCGGTTTCTAAATTGCCTTTAAATGCAAAAACGATTCCGATGCAGCCAGATAAAAGGTTTGCACAGGTAATCGCATTAGGGAGGTGCCTTTTCATAAGGTTTAAGGTATATGGTTTAAGGTGTAAGGTTTTGAGTGCAGATGTAAGTGTAAAACCTTTAAAGTTGTAAGGCTTAAAGCACCAAATCAGGAAACCTTAAGCCTTACGCCTTTTACCTTTCAGCCTTAATTTAGCTGTTCATCGAAATTAAGAACTCTTCATTACTTTTTGTTCCTTTGATCTGAGATTGAACAAATTCCATTGCTTCCTGGCTGTTCATATCGGCAAGGTGGTTACGTAAAATCCAAACACGTTGCAAAATATCTCGATCTAATAATAAATCATCACGACGGGTACTTGAAGCCGTAATATCAATAGCAGGGAAAATACGTTTGTTAGATAGTTTACGGTCTAACTGTAACTCCATGTTACCGGTTCCTTTAAATTCTTCAAAGATCACCTCATCCATTTTAGAACCTGTATCGGTTAGTGCGGTAGCCAAAATGGTTAACGAACCACCGTTTTCGATGTTACGTGCCGCACCAAAGAAACGTTTTGGTTTGTGTAATGCATTTGCATCAACACCACCCGATAATATTTTACCCGATGCTGGTGCAGTGGTATTGTATGCCCTTGCCAAACGTGTAATCGAATCTAAAAGGATTACCACATCATGTCCGCTTTCTACCAAACGTTTTGCTTTCTCTAAAACAATATTGGCAATTTTAACGTGACGCTCAGCTGGCTCATCAAAAGTAGAGGCAATTACCTCAGCCCTTACACTACGTGCCATATCGGTAACCTCTTCCGGACGCTCATCAATTAATAAGATAATTAAATAAACTTCAGGGTGGTTTTTAGCAATTGCATTGGCAACCTCTTTCAGTAAATTGGTTTTACCTGTTTTCGGTTGTGCTACAATTAAACCACGTTGTCCTTTACCAATTGGCGTAAATAAATCCATAATACGGGTAGAGTAGTTACTGTTATCCGTAAATAAATTTAATTTTTCAGTTGGGAAAAGTGGGGTTAAATAATCGAAAGGAACACGGTCGCGAACCTCAGCAGGAATTCTGCCGTTAATGGTTTCTACACGAACCAATGGGAAATATTTTTCGCCTTCTTTTGGCGGACGGATGCTACCTTTTACAGTATCACCTGTTTTTAAGCCAAATAGTTTTATTTGCGACTGAGATACATAAATATCATCAGGAGAAGTTAAATAGTTGTAATCCGCAGAGCGCAAGAAACCGTAACCATCAGGCATAATTTCTAGAACACCCTCATTAGTAATTACATTATCGAAATCTAAGTTAGAGTAACTGTTTTCGTTTTTGTGGTGGTTGCCACCGCCAGGTTGTTTTGGCTGACGGTTTTCATCACGTTGTTGCTTGTCTTGCTTTTCTTTCGGCTCTTGCTTTTGTTTTGGCGCCACCGGAAGTACTTCTGCACTTTCTTCGATTAAAGCAGAGATGGGTTTTACACTTTCCTCAGATTCAACAATTCTGTCGGGTTGTCTTTCAGGTTGCTGATGGTGCTGTGGCTCGTCAAATAACGTTACCGAATCTCTTCTTCTTTCAATTGGTGCTGCAGGCTCATCTTTGCTTAACCGGGCACGTTTTTTAACCGGCTTATCGGCGGCAACGGGCTTATCAGCTACAACATCAGCTACGACAGCACTTTCTACTACTGCTGCAGAAGCGGCGGCGGCAGCAACTTTTGATGTTTTGGTAGACTTGGTTTTTGGTGCAGGAGTAGCTGCAATAGGTTCGATTTCGCTATAAGGGTCTGCACCAGCTTTAGCGGCATTTATAATTTCCTGTTGGTGTAAAAGTACTTCAACAAGGTCGATTTTTCTAAGGGAGTCGGCACCTTCAATGCCATAGCTTTTTGCTAGCTCACGTAATTCTGTTGTGAGCTTATCATTTAATTCTGTTTTACTAAACATTCTAAATATATATGTTTCAAGAAATTTTTCATTTGTTTATAACGGATGTTTTCTGTTATAAATCTACACAGGCTTAAAAATATTTGTGTTAGCGTAAGCCCGGCAGTTTCATTGTATATAAGTTCTTAAGGTTATAAAACATTAAATGAGTTCATCAGGGAAAATGCTCACATTGTTTCATAATTGTTTACAAGCTGAATAAAAAGCAAAATTTGCTTCTAAAAAATGGTAACAAAAAACAAGTCTTGATAAATTTTTCTGGGATATTCAGATAAACGGTTGAGAAATTATGTTGCAATTGTATGTATTTGAAACGTAATCTGCAAGCAAAAGTTTAAAATGTTTATAAAAATATTTCATGTGAACATTATTTTGTCGCTCAGAAAACTTAAAAATCTTCATATTTGCAGCAAATAAGCCCATATATGACCAAGCAACAACTTTTCGAGCAGATACAAAAAAAACGTTCATTTTTATGTGTCGGATTAGATTCTTCGTTAGATAAGATCCCAAAACACCTGTTGAAATATGAAAATCCAATTTTGGAATTCAATAAACAGATTATTGATGCTACAAAAGATTTGTGTGTGGCTTACAAACCCAATACTGCTTTTTACGAGTGTTATGGTAAAAAAGGTTGGGAAACATTGATCGAAACCTGGAAATATATTCCAAAAGATATTTTTTCTATTGCTGATGCCAAACGTGGCGATATTGGCAATACCTCTGCTATGTATGCCGAAACATTTTTCAATGCTACATCTTCCGAAATGAGCTTTGATTCTGTGACTGTTGCACCGTACATGGGCAGTGATTCGGTTACTCCTTTTTTAACCTTTAAAGATAAATGGGTCATTCTATTGGCTTTAACATCTAATACAGGTCATGCCGATTTTCAATTGCAGGAAATTGGCGGAGACAAACTTTTCGAAAAAGTGATCAAAACATCGCAAACCTGGGCAACAAATGAGCAAATGATGTATGTAGTGGGTGCAACCCGTGGTGCAGCTTTTGGCGATGTGCGTAAATTGGCCCCAGATCATTTTCTTTTGGTTCCTGGCGTTGGTGCACAAGGCGGAGATTTAAATGAGGTGTGTAAATACGGTTTAAATTCGCAATGTGGTTTACTGATTAATTCTTCGAGAGGCATTATTTATGCCGGCCAGGGAGAAGATTTTGCTGAAAAGGCAAGGGAAGAAGCTTTGAAACTGCAACAGGAAATGGAGCAGATTCTCATTGCTGCTGAACTCGTATAATTTATATTTACAACAAAGGCACGGAGAAAATATTTTATACGCTGTGTCTTTGATTGTTTGTGGTAAAACTTCTTTTCTTTGCGAAGAGCTTGGCGTTCTTTGCGGTTTGTCCAACCCAATATGAAATCGAAAATAGATCTTAAACTCGTACTCGCATTATTTGGGGTGGCCTTGATATGGGGAACAACATATTTGGGGATTAGAGTTGCTGTAGAAAGCATTCCGGCCTGGTACGTAACCGCCATCCGGCAGGCTGTGGCTTCTCTAATTATATTGATCCTGTTGGTTAAACAGAAAGAACTGAAATGGATTGGATGGCCAAGCTTTAAACGACAGATCCTCTTGTCGATATTAATGGTGGTCGTTGCCAACGGAATGACCACCGTTGCAGAAAAAACCATTCCAAGTGGCCTGGCATCTTTAATTAATGCCACCTCTCCCTTGCTTGTATTTCTCGGATGCGTATTTTTAGGGATTCAAAAAGCGAGCCTGAAGGGTTTTATCGGTGTTTTTATTGGTTTTTTGGGTATTGTCTTTATTTTTAGGGATGGTTTGAACGATTTACTTGAACCTGGCTACCGCAACGGGATTTTATCATTGGTGATTGCCGTTTCAGGTTGGACGATCGGTACGATCTATTCGAAAAAACATAGTGGCAAACCGCAGTATATCTTCTTAAATCTTTTTTATCAATTTGTATTTTCGGCCATTATCCAATTGGGGCTGGCAAAAATCTTCTCTGGAGAGGCTGACCTGAGTTCGTGGAAAACAGAAAGTATATTGGCAACAATTTATTTGGCCGTTTTCGGTTCCGTTATGGGTTATTTCTGTTACCATTATGCCCTGAAAAAGGTTTCCGCTTCCGAAGTTTCCATTTTAACTTATTTCAATACCATTATCGCAATATTTTTAGGCTGGCTGATTTTAAATGAAAAAGTAGGGCTGGATTTAATTGTTGCAACAGTTTTGATTATCGCAGGTGTTTTCATTACCAATTATAAAAAGAAAACGGAGGTAAAAGTAGTCTGAAATTATTATCTTTAAATATTAAGATAAGTTGTGAAAGATTCGTCTGAGAAATTAAGCTTTGAAAGATTAACCGTTTTGGTTAAAGCATTAACAGCGGAAGAAAAACAGCGCCTGGTTAATATCTTAATAGAAGAAAATCAATTTGTTGTTCAGGAAGCTGAAGTTGTTTATTTAAAGAAAACTAAAACGTTCGATGAAAAATGGGCTGAAAGTATTTCTGTAGAAGAATTTGAGAAAGCGGTCCATGAGAACATACAAAAACTGCCTTGGAAATAACAGTAAATTTTCATCCATCGGTTATCCAGTATTTTAACGAACTTGTTGATGATTTGTTCTACGAAGGTTACTTTTTTATATAAGGAAAGCGCGCTAAACTACGTTTCTGAAATTATTTTTAACGTAAAAAGATCTATTCATAAAAAGGAGAATTACCATTGTCCGACCGAACTATTGAAATTTGGTGAATATTATATTCATTTCAATATGAACCCAAATACAACATGGTATTTTGTGTTTGAAAGAAGGGAGACTAGGTATTTAATTACATATGCGTTTAATAATTATTCTACAGAAGTGAAATATTTAACATACAAAAATTAAGAATTATTTATTATCTTCAAGGATGAATTTTCCAGAAGATTTCCTTCATTACGTATGGCAGTTCAGGTCGTTTGATTATAACGGGCTGCAAACTGTTAATGGAGAAAGCTTGAAAATTATCAGTCCGGGTTTGCTCAATAAAAATGCTGGTCCCGATTTTTTTAATGCAAAAATCGAAATTGGCGACACGATGTGGGCCGGTAATGTAGAAATCCATCTCAGATCGTCTGATTGGTTAAAACACAACCATCAGCTAAATCCGGCCTACGAAAATGTAATCTTGCATGTGGTTTACGAGCACGATGCAGAAATTAAAAGAATAGACCAATCCATTGTACCTGTTATAGTTTTGAAAAACAGGATTTCCGCCGATCTCATCAAAAAATATGAAAATCTGTTTCTTACACTTACCGATTTTCCCTGCATTGCCCAGATAGGTAGGGTAGACGAATTAATTGTAGATTCTTTTTTAGCGCGAACCTTAATCGAACGTTTTGAGCAGAAAACAGCCGCTGTTACCGAAACCTTAAACGAACTGAATGGAAATTGGGATGAAACATTTTATCGTTTTATGGCGCGTAATTTTGGCTTCAAAGTTAATGCGCTGCCCTTCGAACTGTTTGCCAAAGCCGTACCACAAAATATTTATGCCAAACATAAAAATAATCCCCAGCAGATAGAAGCACTGGTTTTTGGTGCCACCGGGTTTTTAAATGATCAGTTTGAGGAGGAATATCCTAAAAAGCTAAAGGTCGAATTCCAGTTTCTGAAGAAGAAATACCATATTAAACCAATACCAGTTTCGATATGGAAATTTATGCGGATGCGCCCACAAAATTTTCCTACTATCCGCCTGGCACAGTTTGCCGCATTAATTGTGAAAACCAAACATCTTTTTTCTAAAGTTATGGAGATAAAAGATATTGCCGGGTTACATGACTTATTCGAAGATCTGCCCGTACACGCCTATTGGAAAACACATTATCATTTTAAAAAGGAAACTTCCGGGGCAAATACACAAATTGGAAAAACATCTGTTGATAATATCCTGCTCAATACCGTGGCCCTTTTTTTATTTGCTTATGGTAAACACACAGCCACACAATTTTATATCAATAGGGCAATAAAGTTGCTGGAAAGCCTGCCAGCTGAGCAAAATGCCATTACCAGTAAATTTACCAATGCAGGCGTGAAGATGGATCATGCATTTGCTTCGCAGGGAATTTTGCAGTTGAAAAAGCAATACTGCGATCAGAAAAAATGTCTATCTTGTGGTATTGGAATTAAAATTTTAAAGCAAGCCTAACCAGATGCTGATTTCCAACAAACTTTCTACCTTATAATCTGTTTCTAAATTATGGAATTCCCACACGAGCTAAAAGAAATTTACCCCGATCAGATTATTGAAGTTAGAGGCAATGCTGATGCCTTAACCGTTATTTTGAACAAAGATGTCGACATCCATAAATTTAAAACCGAACTGATTAAAAGGTTTTCAGGATTAGAGGAACAACAGACACTCTTTATCAAACACGAAGGTAAACAGGATTTTGAAAAGCTCGTATTGGAGTAAACGCTAAATTAACTGTGCGGTTTACCGATTAATTTTATTAAATTAGGGTTTGCAATAATTGCTGTAGTATTGTCGTTATTATGGTTTTTAAAATAAGCTTAACATGTTCCAGAGAATTATAACTTATTTTGAACAGCAGAGTTTTGGGGTTTCTACCTATTTGGCCAATAAACTGAATATGAGTACCGCAAAGGTTCGCCTGTTTTTTATTTACTCCTCTTTTTTAGCGGTTGGTTTTCCGATACTGTTTTATTTTTTGGCCGCAGTTGTGCTCGATATCCGAACCTATATGAAAAGAATGCGGTCGAGGATATGGGAGTAAACATGTAATGGAAAATGGTTGATGGATAATGGGTTAATAAATTTAGACTTAGGACTAAAGACTCACGACTTCAGACTCAATGCTAATCATCGTCTCTTAAAATCTCTGCAATTTCATTAAAGCCTTTTTCTGCAGCTAAATCTGCAGGTAGTTTTCCACCTTCCATACGTAAGGAAACTTCGGCGCCATGTTCTAAAAGTACAATAATCAGTTCTATGTTTCCCAATTGTGCGGCGGTATGTAAGGGAGCAAGGCCTGCTTTCTGACAAACATTTGGGTATGCTCCGGCTTCTAAAAGCATTTTGGTAATATTAAAATTATTGGCTGCAACTGCCGAGTGGATTGGAAATACATTAAATCCGTTTTTCGATGGCAGGTTAACATCTGCACCTTTTAACACTAAAAAGCGGGCTAACTCTTCATGACCGAAATAACAGGCTAAACCGAGCGGTGTAAAGCCATCTTCCGAAAATTCGTTAATACTATCAGGACTTTGAAAAATCAATTGCGAAGCCGCATCAAATTTGCCTACTGCACAGGCTTCGAACAAGGTGAGGTCGTCTACAAATTCAGCAATTAAATCGGCGATTTCCTGTTTTTTATAATAACAGGCCAATAACAGTGGCGAGATGTGATGCGAAGTATCCACATTTGCCAGTTTTGGGTTTTCTACCAAGATTTCTTTTACCGATTGTAAATTTCCTGCTTCAATTTGTTCTTCGAGTTGCGCTATACCCATCATATAATTTCAAAAATCGCTTTAAATTAACAAAAATTAAGAAATTGTAAACTTTAATGCTTAAATATATATAGTGTGAAGCAATCTACCAAGACCTTATAGGTTTTTAAACCTATAAAGTCTCCAAAAAAGAGTCGCCGCCCGAATATTGGCAATCAAAAGCTATTAACTGATTTGGGCGTTACCCAATCCCGAGAATTCGGGAAAGGGGCAGGCTTTTCAGGGCTACGCTTCGCTTCGGTACCGATGAAGGATCGGTACTGAACCCCTACAATCCCTAACGCAAACCCCACTGTTTTAATCAAATCTCGCAGGTTTTTAAAACCTGCGAGGTTGATCGCACTAGTCTTAGGCTCCAAAGACCATAAACCCAGGTTAAATAAACCTGATAGAACGAAAAACCCGGAACGAGGTACGAGTGAGGACTTGGAGTGATAGCAGGACTGTCATCACCGAAATGCACCGAACCCTGCTTTTCAAAAAAAATGAACCAGCTAAGTCACTTATAAGTCT
>NZ_JAVTSN010000010.1:0-155127 GCF_032678585.1 Pedobacter psychrodurus
TACCGTTTCACCAAACTGTAAACAGGGTTAAAGCGAAGAATAAATTATTTTTTTGTTTTGGAACATCAGGGTTCTGCAGTTATCGGTTCCGAAAGCCCAGCCATTCGCTTTATACCGATGAAAAACCGGAATGTCCGCTCCCCTGTCGCCTGCCTGTACAGGCGGGGGGTATTAAACTTGGGGTAGTGCTCTGAGGCAAAATCGCCCTACTGCCCAAATAGTAGCGAAAAAGCCCGACGAACATTAAAAAAAGCAAATGGCTTTGCTTTCCAAGACGGAAAGGAGATACGGTTGGGGTGTCAGATGTTCATTCTGACGGCAGGGTAAGTTAATCTTCAGAATAAATATCCTCAAAATAGCTCACCACGAGCGATTTCATCAGCATTTCCTGCTCCAGCATAGTATATGGCGGAATGGCTTTAATTAATTTCCAGTGCGGCCAGCCATCCTGGTCCAGGCCTTCTAATTCATAAAAACCCATTTCGCTCAATAAGCGACAGGTAGCAATATGCATCAGTTCTTCTTTTTGGCGTTTGCTGTATTTCTTAGGGCCTTTGCCCAATTCCTGAACGCCAATGAGAAAAAGCATTACTTTTAAATCAGGAAAATCTGAATCAAACTCGGTTGAAATCTTTTCCTGTAAAACTTTCCACTTGGCATTAATCTCCGACGGCTTCATATGGTACAAAGATAGTGTAAAATGGTGTAAGGCTTAAGTAAAAGCTTTGAGGTTTTAACATTAAAGCTTGAATCGTAATTGTATTTTTAGTTACATTTATAACCTATGGATACGAATATCAATAAAACAATTCAGGCGGGTTTATTAGCTTACGGCATGTCGGGGAAGGTTTTTCATGCACCCTTTTTACAAGCACACAGTGGTTTCAATTTTAAGGCGATAGTAGAGCGGAGCAGTAAAAATGCGGTTAATGATTACCCAAATATTACAAGTTACAATAGCGTTGATGAACTTTTAAATGATGAGGAAATAGAATTGGTGGTGATTAATACACCAAACAACCTACATTATGAACATTCGAAAGCGGCATTAAATGCGCATAAACATATTTTGGTTGAGAAACCTTTTACGGCAACGACTGCACAGGCCAAAGAACTTTTCGAACTGGCCGACAGTGTTGGGAAGCAGATCTTTTTCTATCAGAACAGACGGTGGGACAGCGATTTTACCTCGGTAAAAAAGGTGCTAGAAAGTGGTAAATTGGGTAAATTGAATGAAATGCACCTGCGTTACGATCGTTACCGCAATGTAATCGGGCCAAAAGCATTTAAAGAAGAACCGGTAGAAGCCAGTGGACTTTTATACGATTTAGGTCCGCATCTTTTAGATCAGGTGATCAGTTTGTTTGGCAAACCTTTAAGTTTTTATAAAATTTTGGGCAAAAATAGGGTAGGTACCCTGGTAGATGATTATTTCTCGATCCAGTTAAGTTATCCTGATAGCGTACATGTTTTTGTAACTTCCAGCATGTTGGTGGTAGATCCGCAGGCAGCTTTTGTGTTACATGGTGTGGATGGAAGTTTCATTAAACAAAGGGCCGATATCCAGGAAGAGCAACTGTTGGCCGGTATGAAACTGACTGATGAGGCTTATGGTATAGAAGCCGCCGGTAAGGATGGTTTGTTAACCACCATTGATGCTGATGGAAATAAAACTGAGGAAATTATCAAATCTGAAGTAGGAAGTTATCTACCCCTTTTCGAAGCCGTTTATCAGGCAATTAGTCACAATAAACCTTATCCGGTTAGCCGCGAAAATGTTCTGACCCAATTGGAAATTATCGAAAGCTAACACTCTATTGTTGCAACCTGTTAAATTGGTGTAATCAACCTAATCCATGTCATCACGTTAATTTGTGTAATCCCTTAAATCCGTGTAATCTTTTTTTATGAACTCGCTGCCATTTGCCTACTTAATCCCTATATTTCTGATTGCCTTATACCTTATCCTTAAAAAAAAGAAGGTGGCTATTGAGCCCTTAACTGATGTGGACAAGAAAATACTGGATGATTACGTGGGTTATTACCATAATTTAGATTCGACGGACAAACTTCGTTTTGAGCAAAAAGTAGCTTCATTTTTTAGTACGGTTAAAATTGAACCTGTGGGGCTGGAAATGACCACTTTAGACGAGTTACTGATCGCCTCCAGCGCGGTGATCCCGATTTTTGGTTTCGATGACTGGCAATACAAAAACCTCACCAGCGTTTTGCTGTACCCGGATACTTTTAATAAGGATTTTCAGTTTGAAGAAGGCGGGGAAAGAAATATTATGGGCATGGTAGGCACAGGTTACATGAACGGACAGATGATTTTGTCGCGTTCGGCTTTGCGTCATGGTTTTTCAAAAAGCGCAGGGAAGGAGAATACGGCGATCCATGAATTTGTACACCTTTTAGATAAATCGGATGGTGCAACAGATGGAGTTCCGGAGAATTTAATCGCACATGAATATACTTTGCCCTGGATCAAAATGATGCATGAGGAGATGGAGAAAATTGAAGATAACAAGTCAGATATCAATCCTTACGCCATCACCAACCAGGCCGAATTTTTTGCTGTAGTTTCAGAATATTTCTTTGAAAAACCTGAGCTATTAAAGGATAAACACCCGGAATTGTATTTTCAGTTAAGCCGCATTTTTGCGCAACAGCCTGCGGGTTAAAAGGATAATTATCAAATGAAAATATTTGCAACAATTCTCTGTAGTTTAATATCGATTGGTGCTTTTGCACAGAAAACGTATGTGTTGAGGCAAAATTATCCAACAGGTTATAAATACGATTTCTCGATTACTTCCGATCAGATCATTAACCAGAAAATTGGCGGTCAGGATGTACATTTAACTCAAAATATTGGTACGGATTATACTTTTGATATTACGGAAGGTCACAGTGGCGAAAAGGATATTAAAGTAACTTATAACAGGATTTTTATCAAATCTATTGCGATGGGTACTAGCATGACCTTTAATTCGGATGATCAGGACAGTACGAAGAAAAATCCCTTCAGTGGTTTAAAAGGTGCTTCGTTTTTTATGACTGTTACGCCAAACGGCGGAATTAAAACAGTTGCTGGGATTGAAAAAATGCTCGACAATATGGCGGTAAAGATGAGCAACGATACAAACGAGATTAAGCAGATTAAAAATGAATTGGGCAAACAGTTCAGCGCTGAGGTGGTAAAACAGACCATGGAATCGTCGTTTAAAATTTACCCGGATAGGGCAGTTAAAATTGGCGATAGCTGGACGGTTGATACCAAAATGCAGATGAGTATGCCCATTGAAACGATAACACAATACACCCTGAAGGAAGTGAAAGACGGCATTGCCATACTGAGCGTAAAAGGTACATTGGTATCGAAAGGTAATTTTGAAGCCATGGGCAACAAAATGGAAACCGATTTAAGTGGAACCAATTCTGGAGAAACCTCCCTGGATATTAAAACAGGAATTGTGCTCAACAGTCACCTTCGTATTGAGCTATATGGCAAAATGAAATCGATGGGAAAAGACATTGATTTCGAAATGCAGGGGATTAATAAAATTGTAGGGAAAGAGATTAATTGATTTATTGGACCTAGACCTCGCAGGTTTAATCCGGAGTTTGCCGTTTAAAAACCTGCGAGGTCTTTTTATGAAGTTACAAGCTCCCCGTTAAAGCCACTAAAAATTCCGTCGGGATTTCGATATGCGGAATATGGCCGCAGGCATCAAATTCGATAATTTTAGCCCCAATAATTTTGGCCGCCGTTTGTTTCCCTAAAAGTCTATACTGGCCATGAAGTGCCTGTTGATCTGGCGTAAGCAATCCTTTACCAACAATGGTTTTATCTTCCTTACCGATAAACAAAACGGTAGGCACCTTTAAATTCTGAAATTCATATACCACAGGCTGTTCATAAATCATGGTATAGGTTAATGCTGCAACTTTTGCCCATCGGGGATAATCGGAACTATTGGTTACACCTCCGGCAATATTTACCAGGTATTCGTATTCTGGTTTCCAATAGGTAAAGTAAGAGCCCTGATAATATTTGCGAACACTTTCTGCCGTGGTTTTAAGCTCTGTTTGGTATTGCTGTGCCGTGGTGATGTAAGGAATAAAAGTTTTATAGTCTTCCAGTCCGATAGGATTTTCGAGTAAGAGCTTTACTGTCGTTTCAGGGTACATTAAGGCAAAACGGGTAGCGAGCATGCCGCCCATGCTGTGACCTAGAACTACCGTTTTCTGAATGCCCAGTGTATCTAATAGTCTTTTATTCCAGCTTGCCATTTGATGGAAACTGTAATGGATAAAGGCTTTGGATGATTTGCCGAAACCGATCTGATCGGGTACAATAACGCGATAACCAACATTGGTTAAAGCTTTAATGACGTTTGTCCAATAATAACCGCCAAAATTTTTACCATGGAAAAGAATTGCTGTTTTCCCATTTGCTGCGATGGTTGGTGCAACATCCATATAGGCCATTTTAATATCCTGTCCTTCGGTATTAATGGGAAAATATTTTACCGGATAAGGGTATCTGACATTATCCAGGGTGATGGATAGGGTATCTGTTTTTTGTGCTTTTGCATGGCTAAAAACGAATAGGCTAAGGGCAAATAAAAGAATATATCTCTTCATGATGGGTAGTGAGTTGAAAACTAAAAAGCTAATTGGCACAAGTTAAACTTTTGCCAATGAGATAGCTTAAAAATCATGCCCTTTTTACATGTAGTAAATAAAACATCAGTTATTTAGGTTGGTAGGCATTTTAATTAGGTTGTTTAATCAATAAATCCAGTTCGTTATCTGTGTCATTGGCCAATTCGAAAAGACGTGGGGCACTATTGTTAACCATTTTCCCCTGTTTATCTATAAGTACATAATGTGGAATACCATTTACCCCATAATCTTTACATACCTGATTTTGGATCCACCCTTTGGCCATCAGATTAATGCCTTCAAGTTTTAGTTCTTTCAAACTTTTTTTCCATTCGCTTTCGTCTACGTCTACGCAAATGTTTATGAAAATAACGTCCTTATATTTTTCATGGACTTTGGTTGCATATTCGCTTATATCCGAAATGCAGGGCCCGCAATGAACACCCCAAAAATCGATGTAAACAATTTTTCCTTCAAAATCACTTAGGGAAACGGTTTGACCTTTATTGTCTTTTAGTTGGAATTCTGGTGCTTTATTTCCAGATTTTAATCGCTGAACATTGGCGTGGAACTTTTCCAAGGTATCTAAATATTCAGCTGTTCCGATTTCTGATTTAAACTTCTGATAGGCAATTTCAGAATTATCAAAGCCATAATACTCATATCCAAACATTAAAGCGCTAACCAGATACCAATCTTTGATCATTTTTGATTGATATAAAGAGGCTAAGCCGTTATAGCAGTCGTTTAAAGTACTGTTAGGCGTATCAGGCTCTTTTTGATGTGCTACTGTTTTTATAATCGAATTAAATGCGGAATTAAACCGTGTTTTATTGGTAATATATTCTCTGTACTGGGGCGATATTAAAAAAAGATTTTCATCAATCAGCCTTTCTATGGGAGCCGCTGGAAAAAATTGACCTAAACTTTTTGGAACGCTCAATTTATATTGAATATAGCTGCCGTGTCCCATTTTCTTCGTGTTATTATTAATTTTTTCGACAAATTCGTGCAAAAAAGTATAGTAAACATCAGCAATGATTTTAGAAGAGTTCGTTAATGGGCCATAACTTTCGATGGTGGTTAAATATCTATTATACAATTTCTCTATCTTATCAATTTTTTCGACATCTGAAACTTTGGTGTCATACAATTCCTTCATCAATGTTATAGTCGGAGTCCTGTAGTTTTGATAAATCTGCAACATTAAATCAAGTTCTTTTTGCCTGTCTTGATTCTGGGCTTTTACTTTAAAGGTACTTTTGAAATCCTGGGCATCCCAATTAACAGTTAAGGTATCGCCCGGTATAGCAAAAATAGTAATAGCATCATCGTTCAGGTATAGATAAAGGTCTTGTGGACTATTTAATGCTATTGTTTTTAAAAAATTACCTTTGTCGTCTATGGGAAGGCTCGTTAATGTGTTCCCATAAAAGCCTGTAGTAACAAATTCCCAAAATTTCTCTTTCGTATGCTTAACGTTACCTTTAATGACAAAATTTTTGGTAGCAAGGGTCTGGGCATAATCGGAATTGCCGTAGAGGAATAGCATTGCAAAAGAGAGCGATAATTTAAATAAAAAATTCATGATCTAGATCGGGATTAAAATGGTTTCTATTTTATTAGTTGTTTTAAATTAACCGTTGGCAATTGGATACTGGTTTCATCTGAAAGATTTCCACTTGCTTTGTTTATCTTGATGTGCTGAAAATTCACATCATTTTTACCTGTGCTATTTAACAAGAGGGTTTCGATGGGTCCAATAATCCTGTTTTCTTCGTTCTTGAATTCTGCTTTTGCATCTTTAACTCTTAAATCAACGTTACGGAGCGGTGTGTTGTTTACAGTTAAATATGCCGAATTGAGTTCAGCCTGAAGGTTTTCAATTTTTGCGTCTTCAATGGTAATCCCAGGTATCACCACATCTTGTTCCTGATACATAGTTTTCTTTACCAGATGCAGATTTTTGATCCTTACATCTTCTCCAAATCTGAAGTTTACACCTTTGGTGATTTCTATATTTAAACTATCTGTATTTACTGATAATCTGTCAACAGATACATTATTAAAAGTAATTCTTTTTAAATTTGGCGAAAAAATAAGCAGTGTTCCCTGCTGGTAATTGCGTTCTGCTTTCAATGATATTTGAAGTTTCCCGTCTTGATCTACTTTGTATTCGATAAATGGAGCAAGATCGTTGGTTGCTTTAAGTAAGAATTTATCGCTTGCAATTATTTTTACATTTAGGTAAGATGATTCTGACCCACTAATCACCACATTTTGAAATGCCTGGACAGGATATTTTTTGATAAACTGATCCACATCATCACCTATGGTTTCGGCTCCCATTAACATTTTATCATAGGTTTTATTGTCGATCCGGTTTGCTTTGGCAATTAAGATCATAACGGTTAATGGAACGATAAGCAGGGCAATTGCCAGGCCTGCTAATAATTTATTGCTTGTTTTCATTTTCTAGGCGTTAAAGTTTTTTGATACAAAAGTTTGGTAGCGTGATTTTAGTTCGTCGAAATCTATTCCCAGCAGATAAAGGTTTCTGAACAGGTTGGGGAGTTCATCGTCGATAAAACTGGTTTTACGATATTGTTTTACCTGATCGATGGTATCATCAGCCAGAAAAAAACCAATCCCTCTTTTGTTGTTAAGGATATTCTTGCCTTGTAGCAATTCGTAGGTACGCATTACCGTATTCGGATTTACTTCCATTTCTACTGCCATTTCCCTTACCGATGGGATTTTTTCGTCGGCCTTCCATTTACCCAATAATATCTGCTCACAAACGTATTCAGCTATTTGTAGGTAAATTGCCTTGTTGTTGTTAAATTCCATTTAGGCCTCCTTTTCTTTTAAACGTATGAATGAGATGAACCAGAATGCAAGTGTTAGTAATATACCAATTAGACTCATTAAGAAAAAAATATTCTTTTCATCTTGCCAGTAATGGTTTCCAACCCAAACCGTATTGTTTGTTAGTTTTTGCATTACAAAGAGTGTTGATGCAACCCAAAGCACCCCAAATGCCATCAGCGAAATTGCTGTTTTAACATAATGGAAGCTCTGGAAAAATATAGATCCTAATAAAAAAACACCATTGATTAATAGGGGCACATAATAAAATGGATAAAAATCTTTAACTGTTTTGGTAGAGAAAAAGTAAGCTAGATTATCTATAACCACTTTTTTACCCTGGTAGTCGGTGTAACTTGTTGTGAGGTTATGTGTTGCCCTAACAGAAGAAACAAAAACAAGATCTGTAAGGTAAAAGCACAACAAGTAACTTGGTATTCCAATAATTAAGGTGTAAAATATAGCGCATAAAAATTTTTCTACGCTAGATGCGGGTATCAAAATGTTGATAATGGCTTTAGGCTTTTGCCCTAAGTGCATGAAATAACTGTTTGCTATAATGCTTACAAAGAGAAAGCCTGTAATCAGGAATAGGGGGTATCTAAAATTTAAAGTATTAGATGAGATGTATTTTAAACTATTTTCTGTTAAGCTTATGCTATAAAATAAGGTCAGGATCCCAATTAATACGCCAAAACTGATCAAGTAAATTTTTCCGAAATCAAGCCATTGTCTTTTAAGCAATAGGCCAAATCGATTGATATTAAATGTGTTGTTCATTGCTTAACTGAATAAAGGTTTAAATTTGATTTTTTCTGCAAGTATGGCATTAAAAAGGAGTTCCATATCCAATTTGCTTTCTTCCTGATGGTAGTTTGGCATTACTGCATTATAACCAGAAAGTGATGGCTCGGCATAAATAATGCTGTCATCAATTTCTTTCACTTTTTTGAAAGTTAGCTTTGCCGTAATTTCTTCTACCGTCGCTTTAAGTGCCACATCATTTTCATCAAGCATAATCACAGTATCGATCAGGTTATCCAGATCCCTAACCTGGTGGGTGGAGATGATGATACAACGCTCATCTGTCATGGCAGAGGCCATAATTTTTCTGAACTGTGCTTTCGAAGGAATGTCCAGTCCGTTTGTAGGTTCATCCATAATTACCAGTTTAGCTTGGGTAGCCAATCCGAAGGCGATAATTACCTTTTTCTTTTGTCCATAACTCATGTTGATGAGTTTCTGTTCAACTGGAATGTCGAATTCTTTAATCAGATCTGCGAAATAAGCATGATCGAAGTTCTTGTAAAATGGCGCATTTGCTTTTAGATAAGCATCGATTTTTACCGAAGGCAAATAAAACTCTTCCGGAATGAAACAGATCTGCTCTAAAAGTGCAGGCTGCCGTTTAGCTGGGTTGTAACCCATTACATCCAAAGTGCCGCTTTGTGCATAAACCAAACCTGCCAGATTTTTTAACAAGGTGGATTTACCCGCACCATTTTTTCCAAGCAAACCGTAAATATGGCCATTGCTTAACCGCATGCTCATATTTTTAAACAATGGCTTATGCTTGCTGTAGCCAAAATTAAGATTGTTAATATTGATCATATCTACTGTATTAGTTAAATAATACACTAATGTATGGTGTAGTTTGGTGATCTCCAAATTTTTGTGAAAAAAAGTTTTGCGTTGGGCGGAGAGCGGTTGGCGTTTCCCTTTCATACCTCGACGTTAAACGCCGCGCGCTTGGCGCTCTTTGCCATCTCCTCCGCCATTGGAAGGTAAAATATCCGTTTAATAATTGTTGCATTAAAACTTCCTTAATGTGTAGATTGTATGTTTGTAGTATATCGATAACATATGGATACAAAATGGGCTTACCTGCTTGGTCGACTAGCCGTTGGACTAAGTTTTTTCGGACATGGCTTGGTACGTTTGCCAAAACTTGCAGGTTTCAGTAATTGGATGGTGGGGCAGTTTTCTAAATCTTTCTTGCCAGATGCGTTAGTAATCGCTTTCAGTTACATTTTGCCTTTTGCCGAATTAATAGCCGGAATAATGATCATTTTGGGCTTATTTACCAAACAAGGTTTAATATTAGCAGGTATGCTTTGTTTAGTCTTGATTTTTGGTTCAACAACAATCGAAAATTGGGATGCCTTGCCTACACAACTTATTCATGTGGCATTTTTATCGGTGTTACTCGCTTACTTACCGCATAACAGTTATGCGGTTGATAAAATCATTAAAAAATAATTATGGAATACAGAAAAATTGGTCACTCAGACCTCTCACTTTCAGTAATCACCTTTGGTGCCTGGGCAGCAGGTGGTTGGATGTGGGGAAGTACCGATAGAAATGATGCGATAATTGCAATCAAGGCAGGTTACGATTTAGGTGTGACTTCAATTGATACCGCACCCATTTACGGGCAGGGCGATAGTGAAGAAATTGTAGGTGATGCCATAAAAGGCATTTCGAGAGATAAATTACAGCTGGTAACCAAATTTGGTATGCGCTGGGACCTCGCCAAAGGTGATTTCGGGTTTAAGAGTAAAAATAATGACGGTAAAGAAATTGATATTTATAAATATGCGGGTAAGGAAAGTGTGATTTATGAATGTGAACAATCGTTAAAACGGTTGGGAACAGATTATATCGATTTGTACCAGATCCACTGGCCGGATGTTACTACGCCAATCAGCGAAACTTTTGAAGCGGTGAGCAGGTTAATTGAGCAAGGTAAAGTACGTTATGCGGGTGTGTGCAATTACAATGTAGCACAGCTGAAGGAAGCAGATCAAACATTGGAAATTATTTCAAATCAAATTCCATTTAGTATGGTAAACCGTGGAGTAGAAGAGGAGACTGTTCCATATTGTATCGAAAAAAATAAATCTGTTTTGGCTTACAGTCCGATGGAACGTGGTTTGCTGACCGGAAAAATGAAGCCTGGCCATCAATTTGAAGAAGGCGATCACCGTCAGGGGAATAAATTTTTCTCACCAGAAAGTATTGAAAAGACAAATGCGTTTCTGGCTAAAATTAAACCTTTGGCTGATGAGAAAAATGCTACATTATCTCAGCTGGTTTTACGTTGGACGGTTGAGCGACCAGGTATTACCATCGCTTTAGTGGGCGCAAGAAATGAAAAACAAGCTGTTCAAAATGCCGAAGCCATACATGTAAAATTAAGTGCTGAAGAAATTCAGTTGATTGATAACGAATTAGAGAACGCTGGTTTTTAATATTCAACCGCAAAGAAAAGAAGGAAAGCGCAAAGAGCGTAGAGGATAAAGACTTGGCTTTCTTTGCTTAAAGTCTCTGTGCCCTTTGCGGTAAAACAAAAGATGATATGTCGAAATTATTTTCTCCTTTTACCATAAAGGACGTAACCTTAAAAAATAGGATTGTTATTTCTCCGATGTGCCAGTATTCTGCCATTGATGGCTTTGCCAACGATTGGCATTTGGTGCATTTAGGAAGCCGTGCGGTTGGTGGAGCAGGCTTGATTATTCAGGAAGCTTCGGCAGTGACCGCTGATGGAAGAATTACCTATGCCGATTTAGGCATCTGGAAAGATGAACATGTAGATAAACTGAAACAGATTGTTTCTTTTATCCATGATAACGGGGCAATTGCAGGTATCCAATTGGCACACGCAGGTAGAAAAGCGAGTTGTGAAGTGCCATGGAATGGGGGTGAGCAGATTGCTGATGGCGAAAACAGCTGGAAACCGGTTGGCCCATCACCAATTCCTTTTAAACAAGGACAGGTTGAACCACATGAATTAACAATATCAGAAATTCAGGATATTGTTTTTGCTTTCAGGGCTGCGGCAAAACGTGCTTTAGATGCTGGCTATAAGGTGGTAGAAATACATGCCGCCCATGGTTACCTGTTACACGAATTTTTTAGTCCCTTGAGTAATAAACGTACCGATGTTTATGGAGGCAGTTTCGAAAACCGCATCCGTTTGGTGATCGATGTGGTTGAAGCTGTACAATCGGTATGGCCGGAGAACCTGCCACTATTTGTGCGTATTTCGGCAACAGACTGGACAGAAGGTGGCTGGAACGAGAATGATTCGTTGCAGTTGGTTGCGGTGCTAAAAGATCGTGGGGTAGACTTAATCGATACCTCTTCGGGTGGGAATGTACCCGATGCCTTTATTCCTGCAGGACCGAATTACCAGGTTCCTTTTGCGGATAAGATCAGAAACGAAATTGGCATTTATACTGGTGCAGTAGGTGTAATTGTAGAAGCGCACCAGGCGGAAGAAATTTTAGAAGAAGGCAAGGCCGATCTGATTTTTATTGCGCGCGAATCGCTACGTGATGCATATTTTCCTAGCCATGCCGCACAAGTGCTAGGCGATAATACCGAATGGCCAAATCAATATGTGAGGGCTAAGCGGGAAACGTTTAAGAAATAGTTAGCGGTTATATACTGAAAACAAGAAGGCCAGCATTTGCTGGCTTTCTTGTTTTTAATCACCAAGCTCGTAGCCTGATCCTATCTTTTCTGCCTGAGCCACCTAAACCCGCTCATGTTCCTGCAATTGCTTTCCAAAAAACTTTAAGGTGACTCTTCTCTTAATAGAAAAATTTACTTGCGTTTAAAATGGTTTTATCATTATCCTGCAATATGCAATTTGGATACGTCGTATAACCCGTCCACATTAAAGCCTGTGGATTTTCATTTGTTGGGTGTGGCAATCCAAAAGCGTGTCCCAATTCATGACCGGCTCCACCGATCCATCGTGGAACAGCTTCAGTCATTTGACCGGTTAAGCCTTTCAGGTCGTTTTCGGGCATGGCCGTAAAGCCCATCGCGCCAGCACCAGTTGTTCCAGCAGCATCAACATAAACCAGGTAGATGTATTTTGTTTCGTCGTAACTGCTTCCTAATAACGCTTTAGCATCATTTTTTGCGTTGGCATAAAAATAGAATTGTGAATCGCCTGTATTTCCATTTTGAGCATTAAACCATGCTGCCACATGCGAACTCTGCATGGTTTCTACGAGCATATTGTTATTGATATGAAAAGTTTTATTGCTCCCCAAAGTTGTTTTATACCATGTTGTTAATTGTGTAATGCAATTACCCGCAGCTTCGGTATAGGTTTTATTCAATGATCGATCAGATGGAACAATATAAACTACCCTTACACTTAAATTGGCCGGACTTGGGTTTTGACCTGTATAAGTTGTTGGCGTATTCGTATCCATTTCGTCCCTGTTTTTTGAACAGGATATTAAACCAAATAGCATAAATGTACCCAATACAAAGATTCTGAAAGGTGTTTTCATAGCAGATTTATTAGTTAATGATTGGTTGATCTATCTTTTTAACAGTCAATTGCTTAGATATGTTTGGTCGGTGAATCTTTTCGGTTGCTTTGGATATATAAAAAAAAGCGGGACCGATCCTGTCGATCAGTCCCGCTTTGGTAATTTCAGCCTTAACTGAATTAAATTATTTTACCAGGGTAAAAGGAACATACAAACCAAAAGTGATGTTTCTTCCTGTATTGTAAACACCCAGATTAGGATTCTCCTGATCAAAACGACCTGGTTTAAACCTGCTTAAAGCATCATAATATTTCTGGTTTAGCAAATTATTGGCTGATACCGACAATTTAACGGGTTGTTTACCCAAATTAAATGTAGCACCGATGCCTGCGTTTAACAAAGTATAACCACTGGTTGGTGTTTCGAAAACATCATCCACACGGGTTTGTTTAAATGCCGAATTGATGCCCACAGAAAGGTAAGCATCGTTTGTTCCTTTAAGTTTAGGCTCAAAACGCAACTCGTTTCTCAATGTTCCGGCCGGGATAAACGAAAGCGGCCTGTTTAAGGTATTGTTCTGCGCATGCACATATCCAAAGGTATTTTCGAAATGGATAAATGGAACCGGGTGGATGGTTAAACTCGCTTCAGCACCATAAAGGTTTGCATTTACCTGTCCATAACGGTAAACATCATAAAGTGTACCGTCGGCTACTCTTTGTTCGCCATTGTTTGATGCGTAAATATAATTGTGGATGTAGTTGTTGTAAACACTGGCACTTGCACTTATAATTTTGCCTTCGTATTCTAAGGCCGCATCTACCTGGTAACTGCGTTCAGGACTTAAAGCGGAATTACCGATCTCATATCTAGATGTACCCTCATGAACGCCATTCGAGCCCAGTTCGGCCGGATTTGGTGCACGGAAAGCAGAACCTGCATTGGCTTTAAAGTTCAGTTCATCGTTAAACTGGTGCGTAAAACCCAATGCGCCACTTACATTAGAAAATTTATTTTTAAAAGGCGCAAATTGCTCCTCATCCTCTACAAATAATTGTTTTCCGTTGTTTTTTCTGAAGTCGTAACGGGCGCCGATGCTGAAGGTATTGTTTTCCCAGTTTTTCTTTGCAAAAGCAAAAACACCTAAACCAAAAGTATCATAGGCTGGAATTAAAAATTCTTTGCCTTTATTTTGGCTGTGCGCATCATCTACACTCAGGCCAAAAACGGGTTGCCATCCATTGGTTTCGTGGAGATAGTATTTTAAATCCGCATTGTAGGTTTTAAGATCGAAGAACAAAGATGGGGTAGGCTCGTCTAACTCACGACGCTGATTTTGCTGATAGCCAAAATCAGCTTTCAGATTGCCATTACCGATAACAAAATTGTTGTTCAACGCAATTTTAAAGTGGCGGATATCCTGACGTGGGTATTCTAAAGTGCGATTTTTATTATCATCGTTGGTAAAGGCACTGCCATCTTCTTTAACAAAATTTCCATTGTCATCTAAAGTTGGCTCATAGAAACCAATGTTATTACGGAAGCTTGAAACATTTAAATGTGTATAACCCCAGCTTTTATTTAAACCCACCATTCCGCTTAAATCGGTTTCATTAAAGCCAGAGTTAGGGAAATATCCGGTAGGTGTTTTAAAGGAATAAGCATTTTTGTACGTTCCACGGGCCCTCCAAACAAAACCGTTTTCATTACCGTTTAACATTAATGAGTTGGCGGTAAGTCCGTTGTTTGTAGAATAATTGGTAATAAACTCACCTTTAACCTGACCTTCGGGTGCAGAACTTGGCTCTAATAAGTTAATTACCCCACCAAGTGCATCAGAGCCATACATTAGCGATGCTGCGCCACGTAAAACTTCCACTCGGTCTGATTTAAACTGATCGATTTCGATACCATGCTCATCACCCCATTGCTGACCCTGCTGTTTAATCCCATCATCTAAAGTTACAATTCTGTTGTAACCCAAACCTCTGATTACGGGTTTGGAGATAGATGGACCAGTGGTAATCTGTGATACACCGGGGATTTTGGTCAAAGCATCAATTAAATTGGTAGAAGGCTGAAGCAACTGGTCTTTACCAATCACTGCCGAAGAGGCACTATTCCGTTTGCTCGTACTGCTGATTAAACTGCCTGTAATCACAATTTCCTTGGTTTCTATCGCGGTAGGCTGCAGAGCAAACTCCAATCCGGTAGCATCGGCCAGGTTGACCACTTTGGTTGCGGTTTTATAGCCAACATAATGTACCTCTACTAAATAACTTCCTTTCGATGGAAGGTTGTTCAATGTAAATTCTCCATCATTGTTGGTTACGGCCGAAACCTTTAAATCTGGAATAAAAATAGTTGCGCCAGGCAACGTTTGTTTGGTGCTGGCATCAATAACCTTACCTTTTATGTTTTTTAAGGCGGCAGCGAAAACAGTGCTACTCAATAATGTATATAGAATTACCAAGCCAATAAGCTGTAATTTTTTCATGTGTTGTCGTAAATAAAATGATCGGAAAGCCAAAACAATAGCTTAATTGAAGCTGGTTTTAGTTTCTCATGTAAATAATTTGGTTCAGCGCGGATGCGCTACAAGAAGAAATTAAGCTAAAGGGGGACCACGTAAGCAGGTGCGCTTTATTTCGGTAAAGGCATTCTTTAACGTAGGTTCGGTACGGTTAAAAATTTTAGCAGATAAAAAGATTCTGTAAATGTGGTGCGTTTGCACATAATTTTTCTCAAAACTCGCATTACAGATTAAACAGGTATCGCCGTGGGCCTGCACATGACTTACATGTTTACAATGTGCTTCTTTGGGCACAACAGGAACGGTATTGTGGTGGTGGAGAACACTCCAGGGAGTTAAAGCAATAGCAAACACCATCAGCATAAATGCCGATAAATATTTCTGAATGTTTTGTCTATGCTTTTTCAACAGGCCAAAAGTAGTAATTCCTAAGCAATTATATATATTTACAAAGTAACATTGTATTTATACTGTTCTGACCAGCGATTTTATGAATGGTTTAAGGGGAGAAGTAGTATTGATTACATTCAGATAAGAAAAATTAAGTTAACATTGAATTCATAACATGTCGATATTCGAGTGGTTTTTTGAGCGAAATAATCCCAGCCCAACAGGTTGGGTCGAAGCGCATCACTATAAGCTGTATTGGCCACGCATTTGGATCATCCTTACCGGCTTAATTGCTTTTACGGCAGTTTTGTTCTTTATTTATTACATTCCTTTTAATAAGTTTAGAAGTTTTGAGATTGGAAGGGCTTGTGTAGGCGTTTTTCTTGTGATAGCTTATTTAATAGCCGCGTATTACATTTATATTAAACCAGATTATAATAATATGGGTTTTCTGGGCTTCATTGATAATCCTTTTAGGTATACCGACAATATTAACCGTTTCATGATGTTTTTTCAGCTGTTTCTTCTCCCAGGAAAGGTTATTGCCATACCAATTGTGAATATGTTTTCGTTATTATTTGCAGCAAATAGATCCGCCAATTAATGAAGTTTGTCAAAGGAAATATATTCAACGCATTATTTATAATTATTATTTTGGTAATTGTTTTTGTGCCTGATGCAAAAGCTTTTTTTATTAAGGGATTAATGGAAATTGGTTTTTATAAACCCAGTGTTGAAGTACCGAAGGAAAATATTGCGAACCTTAACGGAATCCAGTTTAAGGATGCAAAAGGCAAGCTGGTGGATCTGGGCGATTTAAAAGGCAAGATTATTTTCCTTAATTTCTGGGCAACCTGGTGCCCGCCATGTAGGGCCGAAATGCCTTCAATCAATAAATTGTATACGCAGTTTAAAGACGATAAAAACATCGTTTTCATTTTCGCTGATGCCGATGGTGATTTTGCAAAGTCAGCGAAGTTTATGGCTGATCGTAAATACGCGATGCCGGTTTACAAAGTAGAAAGTGATATTCCCGAACAGATATTTGCGGGATCATTGCCCACAACCGTTATTTTCGATAAACAGGGTCGGTTGTCTTTCAAACACGAAGGGGTAGCCAATTACGCCGATCAAAAGGTTATTGACTTCCTGAATAAGTTAAAAAATAGCAATTAGTATAAGTCTTCCAAATTCGTGCGCAAATAAATTTGATGTACAAATGAAATTTATATTTGTAATATATGTAGTTAACTACATATATTTGCTGGATAATAATTAGCAATGCAAAACGACTTTAAAATTGAACGGTTAAATAATCAATTCTGTGAAGCGATTATCGGGTTAATTCTGCCCATCCAGCAAATAGAATTTAATGTAGATATCGATCTGGTTGCACAGCCAGACTTGTTGGATATTGAGAAAAACTATGATGGCTCTGGCGGTGCTTTTTGGGGAGCTAAATTAAACGGCGAACTGGTGGGTACCATTGCCTTAATTGCTGTACCAGAGTACCACTCGGGAGCCATTAGAAAGATGTTCGTTAAAAAAGAATGCCGTGGAAAGGAACTGGGAGTAGCCCAGGCCCTATTAAAAACCCTTTTGAGCTATTGTGCGGATAACAATATGAATGAAGTATATTTGGGTACCAAGGATATATTACAGGCTGCATGCCGTTTTTACGAGCGTAATGGGTTTAAACAAGTGGAAATGGAAAAACTACCGGTTTATTTCCCCCGCATGGCTGTCGACAATGTGTTTTATGGCCTGGATTTAAAATCTGTTTAATGGAACAAAATGTAATTGATGCTTCTGGTTTATTGGCCATTTCTACCCGTTTGCAAAGGCTGAGCGATCAGATCCGGAAAGATGGTCTGTTGATTTATAAAGCATTCGGAATTGATTTCCAACCCAAATGGTTCCCGGTACTATATACGCTGTATAAAAAATCGACTATGAGTGTGGTTTCACTTTCAGATGAGATTGGTTATGCACATCCTTCCACCATCAGTTTATTAAAAGAACTGGAGAAAGAGAAATTGATCAGGTCTAAAAAAGATAAGGTAGATACCCGTAAACGCTTGGTTGAGCTTACAGAAAAAGGAAACACACTGCTGTCTACCATGGAACCAGTTTGGGAAGTGATCATCAAAGCCACAGCAGAAATTACGAACACCGAGAATAATTTGATGAAAGCCATTAACGAAGTTGAAGCAAGCTTACAGGAAAAGAGTTTTTTGCAAAGGGCTGAGGTTTATATTAAAAATGAAAGTAGGATTGAATTTTGAATGATGGAATGATAGTGTGATGGAATGGGTTAATCAATGATTTTACTATTTTTGCGCCTATGATTTCATTTTTCGAGGCTTCGCTTAAGCAACTTTCTATCCACCATACAGGCAATAAACTGCTGGAGGAGTATTATAAATTATCTGATGCGCCTTTAAAAATTGATGATGAAGTATTGGGAAACCTGCTAATGCAGTATTTTTTGAAACCTTTCGAAAAGGTAAATGAAGTATACCGTTTTTATCATCCCAATGATAATTTAGAACTCAATGAAGTATTCCATTTTGTTCATGAAATTTTCGAAAATAATGAGCTTTTTCACGAAGATTCGCAGCAATTGGCCAAACATTTATATGATGTAGCCAACCACCCAAAAATTAAATCGGGCGAATTATATGTTGCCTATTTCGAAAAAGTGCAGATCGAAGGTGAACAGTTAGATGTGGTTGGGGTTTTCAAATCTGAGACGAAAGATACCTACTTAAAAGTTTATCCTGAGCAGGATGGCTTTAACGTAAGTTACGAGCAAGAGGCCATTAGCATTAACAAATTGGACAAAGGCTGCCTGATTTTTAATGTGGATAGGGAAGAAGGTTATAAAGTGGTAGTGTTGGATCAGTCGAAAAGCAGCAACGATTCTGCCGTTTACTGGAAAGATGAATTTTTAAAATTAAAAATCAGGAACGACAGTTATAACCAGACCAATAATGTTTTAGGAGTATATAAAAACTTCGTCACACAGAAACTGGATGATGATTATGAAATCAGTAAAGCGGATAAAATTGACCTTCTAAACCGCTCAATGAAGTATTTCAAAGAAAAAGAAACCTTTGATATAGAGGAATTTGGTAATGAGGTAATCGGAAATGCCGAAGGAATTGAATCATTTAAAAATTATAAGAAAAGTTACGAACAGGAGTTTGAAAGTCCGATTGCGGATAATTTTGAGATTGCCGAATCTGCGGTTAAAAAGCAAGCCCGTGCCTATAAAAGTGTATTAAAGTTGGATAAAAACTTCCATATTTATATCCATGGCAATAAAGATATGATCGAAAAAGGCTACGATGACGATAAATCGATGAACTTTTATAAGGTATATTTTAGGGAAGAGGAGTAGGAGGGGCGATTCTGCGTTGCGCTTCCCGCTTAACCACTTCATTTCTATGCATTAGCAACTTCTCCATGTAACTTGTCAGAAACAATTGCTCTACCAGTCTTCCTAAAATACCATAAGGTGCTTCAAATTGGAAAATATCGCTCATTTCGGTTTGTGTGCCAATGGTTTTAAAGAGGTGTTGATGGCTGAGTTTTTTGAACGGACCTTTGGTCATTTCATCTATAAAGAAATGTGGATGTTCCATCGCGGTAATTTTGTTGGTCATGGTGAAATTGAGACCAAAATGTTTGGCCCGCCAGGTGACCGATTCATCTAAACTAATCAATCCATCTGTTTTTCCCGCGATGGCTTTTTCTCCAGAATGCTGCATGGACTGTGCATGAAGATCAATATTTCTTGACAGATCGAAACAGCGTTCAATCGGCGCATTAATCATTGTTTTTAAAATTAGGATTGGCATATTTTTGTTTTACTTGTATCTGCCCAGGGCCCTGCGCTTTCCGTTCAATCTTGTTTTCGATCTTTTTTACCACAAAAGGCACAAAGAAAAAGCGCAGAGGCGTGGAGTTAGGCGTATGGTTATATGGGTAAATCGACTAGGGTCTTCAGACTTCCGGCTCCGGACTAATTAACCGCTTCTCCTTCCTGCCTTCTAACCCTCCGCCTTTAAAGCTTTCATCGCCCCATCAATCTCCCCATACTTAAACTCAAAACCCCCAATCAACAACACACCAGGTTTAACCCACCTGCTTTTTAAAATCAGCTCGGTTTCTGTTCCGATAATTTTCGCGCCGATAGCCAAAAGCCAGGCCGGAGTGGGCAAACCGAAACTTATGCCATAAGCTTTTCGGATACTGCGCATAAATACCTGGTTTTTAACCGCGCCGGGTGCGCTGCAGTTTACAGCACCTTTTATCTCGTTGTGCTGAAGCAGCCATTCGATACTTCTTGCGGCATCTAACTCATGTACCCAGCTTACATATTGTTCACCATTGCCCTGTTGGCCACCCATACCCAGTTTAACCAGGTTGAGCAGGCGCGGGAATGCCCCATCTTGCAGTCCGAGTACAATGCTCATTCTGAGCGCTACTTTTCTGGTTTTAGGGGTTTCATTTTCAAAGAAACTGGCTTCCCAGGCCTTGCATACCTCGATAGAAAAACCATCACCGATTTCTCCTGTTAACTCATCTTGCTCACGGTCTTCCGCATGGCGGTAAATGGTGGCAGAAGTAATGTTGATCCAGAGTTTTGGCGGATTTTCCATTTCGTTGATCACCTCACCAAGTAAACGGGTAGGGATCAATCTTGAATCCAAAATTTCCTTTTTATTTTTTTCGGTGTATCTGCAGTTTACATTTTTGCCACATAGGTTAACCAGTAAATCGGCCTCCTCGAGGCTTGTTGTCCAGTCGTCCGGGTTTTGCCCATCCCAAACCAAGGTTTTAATGTTGCCTGTGGTGGCCTGTGTTTTTCTGGCAAGAACAATCACTTCTTCTGTTAGGGGACTAAAATATTTGGCCAGTACGGTACCTAAGTATCCGTTTCCACCAGAGAGTATAATTTTTTTATATGTCATGATTTCTATACACTAAAGATTAAACCTAACACAATTAAACGGTAAAGTGCCCAGGTAAGGCTCATGATCCAACCGAGTTTTAACAGTTTGCTTCTGCGGAGGTGTTCCAGAAACATGAGTCCGGCCACCATTAAAAAATAAAGGATAAAAAATATACCGGGCATGCTGAGGCATTCCCCAAGCAGCAAAGCAGGTAAGAGCAAGAGCGAGCCAGCGAAAGAAATCGTCATCATATTGCCCAGATAATCCCATAGTTTTCCTTTTTTATAAAAAAGAATGATGCTGCCCTGGAAAATCATTTGCCCGCCACAGATCAGGTATTCGCGGTATGGGCTACCAAGAGGTACAAAACTGGTAAGCAGATGGGCATAAGCAGTTAACACATAAGCCGTGAGAAGCCAGGTAAAAAGAAGGTAGGCCAAACGGTAATGCAGTTTAAAACTGGGCTGTATGCTGTTTGCCTTAACCGCTGCCGGGATAATCACTTTGCGGTTGTAAGAGATAAAGGCATAAAATTTACGCATCAGGTAAACAAAAGGGCCGAATAAAAACAGCGGTTTAAAGAAGGGCATGGCGTGCGCAATAATTTTAAATAAACTCTGGATGCCATAACTTACTTCGCCATTTTCGGTGTTTACGAGCGCAATTTCGTTGGCTGCCCTTTGCCTGTCTACCTGCGGACAAATATGATCGGGCATCTGTTGGTACGCCTCGCGACCATCTTCAGCCAGCATACCTGTTTTTACAAAGGCCTTGGTATAGGCATAACACATTGGGCATTCATTGTCAAATAAAATCACATGGTTGTTAAGCGTTTTCATTTTATTTAAATTTTAATACTTTCAGTAAAAATTGAAAGTTATGATTGAAAAAATAAGCCTAACTTATGGTGTAGGGCTTGGGACTTAGCGTTTAGGGTTTAGCGCATGGCGTTTAGGGGTTAGGGTTTAGCATATGTTGCTTCGCGTTTAAGAGGTTAGAGGGTTTAGCGTTTAATTTGAATTGTCTTGATCCTTGATACTCTTTACTTGCTACTCAAATCTTGTAATGTCTTGCTACTCACCACCCAGCTCTCACATCTCTAATCTCCCTTCTCACATCTCTATTTAAAAACCTTCAACACCGAACCCCAGAACCAGCTTTCTTCGGCTTTCAGCATGGTTTCTAAAGTTTTATCTACATTCACGGCCAGTTTGTTAATATCTTTGATCGATTTTTTAAAGGTTGTAAACTCGGGGTCTTTTTCATCGCCTGTAACGCCAGCGAGTTCGTTCAGCACTTTTAAAACAGGCTCTAGCTCTCTCTTTTTACGTTCTTTGGCTACCTGACGGGCAATGTTCCACACGTCTTTATCGGCAAAAAAGTATTCTTTACGTTCGCCGGCTTTATGTTGTTTTTCGATTAAACCCCAGCCAATCAGATCGCGCAGGGTCATGTTGGCATTGCCCCTCGAAATGCTGAGCTGCTCCATAATTTCTTCAGTGGTCAGCGCTTCGGCCGAAATCAGCAAGAGCGCATGCACCTGGGCCATGGTACGGTTAATTCCCCATTCGGAGCCTAATTTACCCCAGGCCTCTATAAATTTCAATTTTGCTGCTGCTAATTCCATACACAAATATAAAGTTATTTTTAAACTTTCAAAAATTATTGAAACTTTATTTATTCTGAAAGTTGCTGCTCTCGCGCTTAGTTTCGTTCAGTACCATTTGCCAGTTATTTTGCTTGTTGTTTACCCGGTTTAACAAGTCGGTCTGTGTTGGATCGAAATAAACAGTGAGTTTTAATACAGGTAGCGCCAGCTCAGGTTTAAACATGGTACCAGCGGCAAAACCCGGTTCGTTGTTTTTTGCGCGGTCGCGATCGAATTTAACCGTGGTGTTTACATATTCCTCGTGCTGCTTTTCGCCATTGATGTACGGGATTAACCAGGCAACAGATTTTTTGATCGATGATCCATTTGGCGATTCGTAGGTGTAAAAGTTTGGCCCTTTTGCCCTGTCGATGATGATGGCCAGTTTCAGCATTGGTTCCAGATCGTAAATGTGGTAATGCATGGCGTCGCGCTCTTTAAAATCCAGACTGGTGCCGTCAGCATAGAGATTGATGTTGATATGGCTTTTGAGGTTTTCGATCGTCCAGTTGATCAGTTCATGGTTGTTTAAAGCATAGCCAATTTCGCCAACTACTTTTAACCGGTGCGCATTCCAGTTGTTGATGGCGGTGCCTCTACCTGGTTTCATCCGTTTGCTGTTGATTTCTGCCCTTGCGGTTTCGCTGAGCCATTGTTCGATCAGTTTTTTGTCTGCAGGCGGGAGATCCGTTTTAACCAGGTCGTAGGCTTCAACCGCCGGATCGAGATTGGTATCATCAATCGGATCGCCATTGGGGCGGTTGATTTTTGCCCAGGCGCCAAGAAATTCTACACATTTGTTTAAATATTTCTGATCACCGGTCAACCGGTACTGCAAAGCCAATGCGAACATTTTAGCCATATCGGGCAAAGCTTGCTGGGTTTTCACTTTCTTTGGGTTTCCTTTCAATAAGCCTTCGGTTCTGATGGTATCAATCGGATTGGCTTGTTCGTTCAGGTAGCCTGAAGCCGATTTTTGAAAGCCCAGATAGAGATTTTTGGTTTCTGCGTTGTTTTGGATCTGGCTTTTCAGCGTTTTAATTTCACTAGCATTTAAACTTACCAGCTGTGCAAAGCATGTAAAAGATAGGGCCGCCAGCGCGAGGGTAACAACAAACTTTCTCATATTAAATGGGTTGAATTTTTTATATGCTTTCACAAATCTAATTTTTTATTCAGCACACATTTAATTTATTCCTTTTTTATACCGCCCAAATTTTTATTTTTGACGTTCGTTTAAACTTAAACAAACCTTAATGAATAACTGGTTTAATAAAAATGGCCTACACCTGGCTATTATTGCATTTTTTGTAGTCATCACTTTTGCCTACTTCAGTCCTGTTTTACAGGGTAAAGCGCCACAACAGGGCGATGTTTTGCAGGCAAAGGCCATGCAAAAGGAAATTATGGATATTAAGGCGAAAGATGGTAAAGGGCCACTTTGGACCAACCAGATGTTCGGTGGCATGCCAGCTTATCAGATTTGGGTACAGTATCCTTTGAATATTACCACTTATGCGATCGATTTAATTAAAGGTGTATTCCCTGATCCTGTTGGCACGGTTTTACTATATCTATTAGGGGCTTATTTACTATTTTGCGTATTAAAAATAAATCCATGGCTCGCTGCGGCAGGTGCCATTGCTTTTGCATTTACCTCTTATAATTTCATCATTATCGCGGCGGGGCACGGCAATAAGGCGTTGGCAATTGGTTTCTTCGCGCCCATTTTGGCTGCCATTATTCTCACGCTGAGGGGAAGGTATCTGGTTGGAGGCAGTTTGCTGGCCTTATTTATGGCTTTGGAAATTCGCTCGAATCACATCCAGATGACCTATTATTTATTTATAGCGCTATTTATCTTGGGATGTATTGAGCTTTACCATGCCTTTAAAGCAAAACAGCTTCCGGCATTTGGTAAATCTGTAGCGTATATAGCTGCGGGTATCTTACTGTCGGTTTTGGTGAATGCGGGTACCTTATGGACAACCTACGAGTATGGCAAAGAAACCATCCGTGGTAAATCTAACTTAACTACCGATAAAGCTGAACCAGCAAATGGTTTAGATAAAGAATATGCCTACCAATGGAGTCAGGGTGTAGGCGAGAGTTTCTCCTTCCTGATCCCGAATATTTATGGTGGTGCAAGCAGTATCGATGAGATTATTAAACCTGAAAGCAATACCTATAAAGCAGTTGAAAAAAACCTTCAGGGGGTAGACCCTAAACAGGCTATTGGTTATGTAGCGCAGAATTTGGGCACCAACCAATACTGGGGCAATAAACCGGGTACATCTGGTCCGTATTATTTTGGCGCGATTATCTGCTTCTTATTTGTTTTTGGATTATTTATTGTAAAACACCGCTGGAAATGGTGGATCTTGGGATCGAGTGTGTTATTATTGTTCCTTTCTTTCGGGCAAAACCTGCCTTTTATTTCGGATATCTTTTTTGATTACCTGCCAGGTTACAACAAGTTTAGGGCTGTAGAATCAATCCTTGCAGTAGTTGGCTTATTGGTGCCGTTATTGGCTATATTGGCGATTAAAGAAGCACAAGAGGGGAAATATGATCAAAAATATTTAGTGCAGCGTTTAACCTGGTCGGCAGGTATTACCGGAGGTTTTGCTTTAATTATTGCCGTTATCCCTACGGCGTTTTTCAGCTTTACACAGGATAACCAGGCACAGGTTTTAGATGCTTTAACACAAACCCTGCAGAATAACCGTGGTGCGGCAATCGAAATCTTAAATGGTATTGTGGCCGATCGTGTGGCTTTGGCACGTGCCGATGCATTACGTACCCTATTGTTTATTGCAATTGGTTTTGGTATTACCTGGGCTTTCATCACCAAAAAGATGAATATGCAACTGGCCTTTGGTTTATTGGCATTATTTGTTCTGATCGATTTGTGGCAGGTAGACCGCCGTTACATGAATAACCAGAACTTTGTAAGCAAAAGCGACCTGAACAATCATTATCAGCCAAGGGATGTAGATAATTTTATCTCTGCAGATAAAGATCCAAACTTTAGGGTTTTTGATATGTCGCTGGGCGATCCGTTTAAAAGCGCCGAGACTTCTTATTTCCATAAAACCGTTGGTGGTTTCCACTCTGCAAGGTTGAAACGTTTTCAGGAACTGGTTGATAACCAGTTAACCAAAAGCATCAATCAGGATGTATTGGATATGCTAAACACTAAATACATCATTACGCAGGACCCTCAGACCGGATCGTACAAAATGCAGCGTAATGCTACCGCTGCTGGTAATGCCTGGTTTGTACAAAGCGTACAGTTTGCCAGAAATTCGGATGAGGAAATGAAAGCCATCAGCAGTTTCGATGCAAAGAAAGAAGCCATTGTGGATGAAAGTTATAAAGCTTTGATCGATACGAAACGTTTGGGCACAGGTCAGGAAGGTTTTATTAAATTAACCACCTATAACCCTGATCACTTAACCTACGAATATTCTACATCCAAAGATGCCATTGCTGTATTCTCAGAGATCTACTACAACAAAGGATGGAAAATGTACATTGATGGTGTAGAGAAACCATATTTCAGAGCTGATTACGTTTTACGTGCCGCACAGTTGGAAGCAGGTAACCACAAACTTGAGTTTATTTTCCACCCTACAGCTTATTACGCTGGTGAGAAAATTTCTCTAGCCGGATCGATCCTGTTATTGGCGGGTTTGGGTTTCGGGTTTTACTCAGAAGAAAAGAAGAAAAAGAAAGCAGTAAAAGCTTAATATTTTTTATATAGATTTTACACCCCGTAGGATTTGCTCTTACGGGGTTTTTTGTTGTGGTTATATTTTTTGGAGGATCTTCATCTCTCTTAGACTTTTTGAGGAAGACTAAATTAATTGTCAACGACCCATTGTATCTAAAATTTACTAAAAATCTTATCTCCCTTATATAGGTATGAGCAAAAATTGTCAGATCAAGGATGCGGAAATCATCGATGATGGTAATTTTAAAATAGGATTTACTTGAGTTCGGTAACACCTGGAGACTATTTCAAAAAAAAACATATTGAGCTAATGACTAGCTTTAAATCAATTTGACTAGTTATTATCGACTATACGATATTTTTTGGTATTAATAATTTTTCTTAGAGAAGATGTAATTCAATGTAGACATCTAACGTATACATATTATAGAATTATTCGCTTTTAGAAGAAACCAATAATTTTCCTGCTTCAACATCTAGGTAGACAGCAATTTGAAATAGTTTTTTTATGGATGGTTGAGCAGAATTGGTACACCAGCTAGAAACAGTTTCTGGTGCTATCTTTAAGGCATCTGCCAAATCCTTGTTTGTTCTTCCCCTTTCGGCTAATACCGATTTGATGCGATTATAGATTGTTTTACTCATGTCAACTGCTGTAAAACAAATATAATATTACTAAAATTAGCAAGTTTAATCTTGAATTAATGTAATATGTCAATATAATAATATTATAAATTATTTAATTTGCTTTTTACATTACTAATTATTATTTTTGAAAAATATTCTTATGAATTAAGAATTATATTGTTGTGGTTCTAGAACAGAAATTAGGATTGCATACGAGCCTCGCAGCAAAATTTGGTAAGTTTAATCTCGGCGAGCGTAAGTGTAGTACTCACCACTTTATAAATAATAGGGTTGGTGCTCACATATCCATGTTGTTGAGGTCTATGCTGAAAGGTCTGTGGGCGGTTACCAGAGCTAAGCTGCAATGTAGCTAGTGAGTTACCGGGCCCTATTTTGTAGATCAGGAAACTATATGTTGAGGCTTATTTGATTTTCAAAATTAAATGAGATAATTATGGAGCTATTAAAAAGACCCACCAATGCAGCTCATGCTATTCATTTCGAAGAGTTCCGTAACGGAAATGAAAAAGGACTTGAGTTTTTCTATAAACTATTATATCCGCGGACATATTACTATGGTTTCAGGTATATAAAGGACGATGTCAATGCAGGTTCTATCGTAAATGAAGCATTCCTAAAGCTTTGGTTATCAAGAAAAGTTATCACGTGTCCAGAGCATATCGAAACCTTTGTCAGAAAACTGACTTCAGACGGCTGCAAGGCCTACTATAAAACCTCTAATAATAGGTTTAACCGGAATATGCTAAGGTTGGATGAAATTGAAAATTATCAGGACTTTATGGGTGGCTATGATCCTGCTTTGGATGATGGTTCGGATATCTTTTACCATCATGAACCCGGTGAAGAAGAAAAAAAACAATGGAGGCGGGTGGAGGCGGTTATACCTAACCTTGGCCAGGACCAACAGCTTTTTATCAAGCTATGTATCAAATATTCTTTTGACTATGGAAAGATGGCTTGGCATATCGGTGGTATCTCGGATTATCAGGTGGCAAGAAAAGTGGAGAAAACCCTCGAATGCCTGAAGTCGGTCATCACAGATACAGAAAAACTCAGTAAAATTGAAAAAACCAGTATGTTCAGCTTTGAGGGGGATGTCAGCGAAGAGCAGTCCATGATCCTTCAGATGCGATATGAACTTCAATATAGCTTCAGTGAGATAGCAAGTGCCTTGAACCTTGATCAGGGATATATCCAGCAGGCCTTTGCAACTGCTTCACTGAAAATTAGGAAAACAAAAATCAGGTAATATGGAAAACAGTACAATGGTTGTTACCCGCAAAATACAGTTGCTGATCGATTCCGAAGATAAGGAGGTGGTCAAAGATGCGATTGGTCAACTGTATAATTGGCAATGGATCTGTTTCCGTGCGGCCAATATGATCATGAGCCATCATTTTGTTCAGGAACGGGTGAAGGATTTCTTTTACCTGACCGAGGATATAAAACTAAAAATAGCAGATGAAAAAAAAGAAGAGAATGGCATATTGAAATCCTCACGCCAGAATACTACATACAGGTTGCTTTCAAACCATTTCAAAGGGCAGATCCCCACAAACATCCTAAGCAACCTCAACAATACGCTGATCTCCTATTTCAATAAAGAAAAGGATGCCTACTGGAAGGGGGAAAAATCGCTGCGGAACTACAAGCGGAATATTCCGTTGCCATTTGGTGCAGAAGTAATTTGCAAGTTAAACAGAACGGCTGATAACAGGAATTTTACCTTTAGGCTTTTTCAGATCCCCTTTAAAACATATCTGGGAAGGGACAGATCAGATAAGAAGAAGATGCTTGACAAGATCATGGGCGGAACCTTAAAACTCCGAGCCAGCCATATACAGTTGGACAAGGGAAAGATATTCCTACTGGCAGCCATACAGATCGAAAAAGAACAGCACTTTTTAGACGCTACGGTAATCGCAGAAGCCTCTCTATCTATAGAGCACCCTGTAACCGTTAAGATCGGTAACCACGAGCATGCCATTGGCGACAAGGAAGAATTTTTTCATCGCAGGCTTGCGATACAGGCGGCGGTTAACAGAGTGAAAAAAGCGGCTACCTTTAATAGCGGTGGACATGGAAGGAAGCGGAAGATGAAAAGTTTAGAGGATTACCGGCACATGGAAAAGCGGTATGTTGAGCAAAAACTGCACGTTTACAGCAGGATGCTGATCGATTTCTGTGTTAAGCACCAGGCGGCGACGCTGTTACTCGTCAACCAACAGGAAAAAGAGGAGATGGCAAAGGAAGACCACTACCTGTTACAGAACTGGAGTTATTACAGTTTAAAAGAAAAGATCAGCTATAAGGCGGCTAAAGCAGGCATACAGGTAATCGTGGAATAAGATAAAAGAGAGGTTTCTTGCAGAACCGTAGGGTGAGATGTTAACCATTCTCACAAGCCGATAAAATAAGGCCTTGCAATGGCGGACTTCATGTTAAAACAAATAAAAATAATATCATTGGTGAAACTGCTTTAAAATATAGGCGGCTGCCTGTAAAACCACAGGGCGAGGATGACTGTAGCCCAATATTTCTCCAAAGGAAAAGATCAGCTATAATGCGGCGAAAGCAGGCATAGAGGTGATAGTTGAATAGATAAAAAAAGAGGTTTCTTGCAGAACCGTAGGGTGAGGTATAAATATTCTCACAAGCCAATAAAACAGGGCATTGCAACGGCGCGACTCATGTTAAATACATGAAAAATTATCATTATTGATGAATCTGGTTTAAAATATAGACGGCTGACTGTGCAGCTATAGGGTGAGGACGAACTGAGGCCCACTGTCCATTTGTCTAAAGGTAGGGGGCAGCTATAAGGTGAAAGTAAGCACGCAGGTGATCGTGAAGTAAGATAAAAAAAGAGGTTTTTTGCAGAACCGTAGGGTGAGATGTTAACCATTCTCACAAGCCGATAAAATAAGGCATTGCAATGGCGATTCTCATGTTAAAAACAATTAAAAAATAATACCATTGCTGATGAACTGCTATAAAATGTATGAGGCTGCCTGTAAAGCCGTAGGGTGAGTGTATTTTGATGCTCACTGACTATTCAGATTGGGGTAAGACCATACAGCTTTGTGCCTATTTCACATCATTTTGAAATTAAGATACAGCTACTATGGTTTTTCGTAAACATATCTCCCCTGGTCGGAAATAAGATGCAGCGCTCTATTGTAATCCGTTTTGGGCCTATGAGTAATGTTATGTTGGGAACAAATAATTTTTGAGGCTGCTTGTAATGCCGCTGGGCAGAACAGAATGTATACGCCAGGAAATACAATATGTGGGGGGGCTACTGTAATATTCCGGGTTATTATAATGAAAGTGATCTAAATCCGCGTGGTTTCTGTAATGCTGGGCTTATCTTGCTTTAAAAAAGATAACGGGTTTTTCTGTACAGTTGGGAATAGCTCTTTCTTATTCACAAATATTGATATTAATTGGGCTTAGCCCATTTTAGCGGCTTAATACTTGCCCGAAATTTAGTCGCTGCCACAATTAATCGGACTATTAAATAATTTAACAATGTAGTAACATTTGTTTGATATACAGTGTCTTATATTTGTATCGTAAAATCAGGTAATATGTTAGAGTCATTCTTTGCCGTGTGTTTGTTAATTGTTGTACTTTATTTCTTTAGCCCATTTGAGGTAAAACTCGATGAGGAAGAAGAGTGGTAACACAGCTAATTTATCTCTAAACTGCTTAAAGCAAGCGGTAATAAAACTCTTCCCCCTAAAATTTCCCGTTTATGGATAAAAGAAACGTCGATGTAGTCGTGATCTCCGATGTACATTTGGGCACCTATGGCTGCCACGCAAAAGAACTTTTAAAGTATCTGAAAAGCATTAAACCCAAAACATTGATCCTAAATGGCGATATCATCGATATCTGGCAGTTTAGCAAAAGTTATTGGCCCGAATCGCACATGAAGGTGATCCGTAAACTCATGAAATTCGTTTCAGAGGGCGTGCAGGTACATTACCTTACCGGAAACCATGATGAAATGCTCCGCAAGTTTGATGGCATGGAAATGGGGACTTTCCATCTTCAGAATAAGCTGATCTTAGAACTGGACGGTAAGAAAGCATGGTTTTTCCATGGCGACGTTTTTGATGTAACCATGCAGCACTCTAAATGGCTGGCCAAGCTGGGCGCCGTGGGTTACGATACCCTGATCCTGATCAATAGTTTTGTAAACTGGGTACTTTCCGCATTTGGCAGGGAGAAAATGAGCTTTTCAAAAAAAATAAAAGCCAAGTTTAAGGATGCTGTTAAATTCATCAACAGTTTCGAGCAGACAGCAGCGGAACTGGCTATCGAAAAGGGGTATCAGTATGTGGTCTGTGGCCATATTCACCAGGCAGAGCAACGGGAGATCACGACAGAAGGTGGAAAAGTGGTTTATCTGAACAGTGGTGATTGGGTAGAAAGTTTAACCGCTTTAGAATACGAAAATGAGGCTTGGACGATATTTAAGTATGAGCATCAGCATTTTACCAAGGATGAACTTGATGAAGGCATGCTATCTGACGCTGAAGATTTAAAAAGTAAACTGGATATAAATATTCTTTTACAGAATATAAAATATGAAATTGCCCAATAATTTTAGATATTCGGGCATAAATGAAGATACTTTACGCAATACAGGGAACAGGTAACGGTCATATCAGTAGGGCGAGGGAAATTATCCCTTTGTTACAGCAATATGGCGAATTGGATATTTTGGTAAGCGGAACACAGGCAGATGTAAAACTCAGCCAGCCCGTAAAATACCAATTGCATGGTTTCAGTTTCATCTTTGGAAAAAAAGGCGGTGTAGATCATTTTAAAACCTGGCTGAACATGAATCTTTTCCGTTTTAGGAAAGATATGAATCAGCTCCCGCTTAAAGAGTACAACTTAATTGTTAATGATTTTGAACCAGTAAGTGCATGGGCCTGTAAACTGCAGGGCATAGAATGTGTTTCATTGAGTCACCAGGCGGCCTTTAAATCTAAAAAAGTACCGCGGCCAAGAACCTTAGATTGGGGCAAGCTTATTTTGAGCCGTTATGCTCCTACCAAATTCCACATTGGTTTCCACTTCGACCGTTACGATACCTTTATCCATACCCCGGTAATCAGGGCGGAGATACGTAATATGGAAAGCCAAAATCTTGGTCATTATACCGTATATCTTCCCGCCATTGATGATAAACGATTGGTGAAGCTTTTTACACAGGTTCCAAATGTAAAATGGCAGGTTTTTTCTAAACACACCAAAGTGGCCTATCAGGAAGCTAATGTTTTTGTCGAGCCGGTTAACAATGAAAAGTTTAATAAAAGTCTGTCCACCTGCGAGGGTTTATTTACGGGTGGTGGTTTCGAAGGGCCTGCTGAAGCACTTTATTTAAAGAAAAAACTATTGGTTGCGCCTATGCGTTTCCAGTTTGAGCAGCAATGCAATGCCTATGCCTTAAAGCAGTTTGGCTTACCCGTGATCTGGGGCAGCACAAGGAACTGGCTGCCGATTATCAAAAACTGGGTAGAAAATCCCCAGGAGCACGAATTCCATTTTCCGGATGAAACCGCTCAGATTATTGATGATATGGTGAAGAAATATGCTAGAATTTAGTTCTGAGCCTTAAGTCGGTTTTCTTTCTGCTTTAGTCTTGGTCTTTCTTCCGTTACTCTTAAAATATTTTCTTTACTTTGCCTACTCTTTAAAAAGGCATGATTAATCAGTTTAGAAAGCTAAGTCCAATTAACCTCGTATTATTGCTGGCCTACACGTTTTTTTTGCGTATGGCCATCTTTTATGAGATCCCTGCGCAGTTAAACTTCGATTTTTTAGAGCCCTTTGCCAGACTGTTGATCAATATTGATTTGGACAATGCTTTTAGCCCTTCTACCAATATTTTTATTGCAGGAATTTTGGTTTATGTCCAGGCTTTGATTTTTAACAGGGTGGTAAACAACCATAATTTATTAGCTAAACCCAGTTTCCTTCCTGGATTAATGTTTGTTACAGGAACGAGTTTGTTTATGCCTTTCATGATCTTATCTCCGGCATTGATCTGCAATTTTCTATTGATCTGGATTATCGATAAATTTTTGAAGTTGGGCAAAAGTCCCAATTCCATTACGACCGTTTTTGATATCGGGATGATCATTGCGGTGGGTACCTTGATTTATTTCCCTTTTATGGCCATGTTGCTGATGATTTTTTTTGCCTTGCTGCTGTTTAGATCTTTTAACTGGCGCGAGTGGGTGGCAGGATTGATTGGCTTTATTACGGTGTTCTTTTTCCTCGCTGTATTTTATTATTGGAACGATAATTTAAGCTCCTTTTATCAGATCTGGAAGCCGCTGGGCAATAAATTTCCTTCGGTTTTTAAAATCAATTATAACGATTACCTGGTGCTTATTCCGGTAACGGTAATTATTATACTGGCATCGCTACAGCTCCGCGAAAATTTCTTCAGGAGTTTTATCAGTACGCGCAAAAGTTTTCAGCTGTTGTTTTTTATGTTTATTGTTTCTGCGGCCAGTTTTTACCTCAAACCCGATTTCAGAACCTGGCATTTTCTGCTCTGTGTACCACCCGGATCGGTACTGTTGGCCTACTATTTTAGCAATGCTAAAAAACGTTGGTTTTACGAGACATTGTTCCTTTTATTTGTGCTTTCGGTGCAGTATTTTCTGTTTGTTTAACCTTTTTTAACAAATAACTAGAACGAAACTTGACAAAGATTAATAGCTTTGTGCATGATTTTAGAATTAAAGCCCTTTTAGGTTTTAATTGGATTGATAAAAAATGGAGTCATTGGAATTTCTAAGGAACATATTATTTGCAAAAGGAGATTTTAAATGCGTAGGTTAAGCATTGATATTGGAAACTCTTCTGCGAAGGTTGCCGTTTTTGCAAAAAAAGAAATTGTTCATCATCAGCGTTTCAATAAACTTGGGATACTCGATCTGGCGCAATTGATCGAGAAATTTTCACCGGCAAAATCAATTATCAGCAGTGTTAACCAGGAAGTTGGTCCACTGGAAGTATTTTTAAAAAAGCATACCGAGTATATCCGTTTTTCGACTTTGTTGACTAACGGCGTGCAAAACAGATATAAAACACCCGTTACTTTAGGATTGGACAGATGGGCGGCGGTTTTGGGTGCAAATGGATTGTATCCGGCAAGCGCGAGTTTGGTGGTAGATGCCGGAACCTGTATTACTTATGATGCTCTAAGCGGATCGAAAGAATATTTTGGTGGAAGCATAAGCCCGGGTATTAACATGCGTTTTAAAGCTGTGCACGAATTTACCGGCCGTTTGCCTTTGGTAGAGTGGGATGCAAAAGAGGATATAGTGGAGGGGACTGATACGCTATCGGCAATTAAAAACGGTGTTTTACAGGGTATAATAAATGAAATTGAAGGCTTTATTGCCCTAAATAATAAAAAAGAAAGTGCCTTGAAGGTGATTATAACAGGGGGCGATGCTAATTTTTTGTATAAGCAATTACAAAACAGCATCTTTGCGCCTCAAATTATAAAAGATCCTTACTTGGTATTAAAAGGATTAAATGAAGCTATTGCAGATTAAAATGTACAAAAGAATAAATTATATTACAGCCATACTCGTTCTAGTTTGTGGTTTTGGTGCCCAGGCACAGGTTACCACATCATCACCATATTCAAGATATGGCCTTGGAAATATAAAAGGATCTTTATTGCCACAGTTTAGGGCAATGGGCGGAATTTCTACTGCTGTAGGCAAGGTTACCGGTTTCAATAACATCAATATGCAAAATCCGGCATCCTATGCTAATATTAACCTGACAACGATTGATATTGGTATGAGTGCGAGCGTAACCAGCTTAACACGTAACAACTTGAGCGAATCGAGTTTCAATTCCACTTTTAGCCATTTGGCATTTGCAGCCCCGGTTACCAGAAAATCGGCATTGAGTTTTGGTATTTTACCTTACTCGGATCTGGGTTATAATTACAGGAGCACGGTAAAAGTTGATACCACAACCTTAAATCAACTTTATGAAGGTGAAGGTGGTTTATCAAAAGCTTATTTAGGTTATGGCTACCGTTTTGGCGATCATTTAAGGATTGGTGGTAATATCGAATATATTTTCGGAAACCTTCAAACCAGTCGCGCTACCGAATTTAATAGTGTAGGTTCTTACAATGCCAAACTTCAAACCAAAAACAGCGTTGGTGGTTTAAACTATTCATACGGAATCCAGTACGATTTTACATTAGGCAAAAAAACTATTGTGACGTTAGGTTACTCAGGAAGTACTTCGGGAAAAGTAAACTCGACACTAACCTCTTACGCCACGTTATACACAAGAGATCAGGACGGGAATGAAAGTACCGCCGCAGATACGCTAAATACAGTGAATAACGGAAAATCTAACCTTACGCTACCTTTAACACATAATTTTGGTATCGCGATCCAACAAAATGATAAATGGTTAATTGGTGCCGATTTCAGAATGAGCAAATGGTCTGCAACGAGTATCAATAATGTAAACCAAGGTTTGCAGGATAGCTGGGGTGCATCATTGGGTGGACAATGGACACCAGATGCCTTTTCTTACAACAGTTACATGAAACGTATAGATTACCGTTTAGGCGTGAGTTACGATAAAACCTATATCCAGATCAATAATCAGGACATTAAACAAATGGGTGCATCGCTAGGTTTTGGTTTTCCATTGCCAACAGCAACCGGTGGTAGCGCGTTTTATAAAATTAACTTTACAACCGAGGTTGGCCAAAGGGGAACGCTGGACAATAATCTTGTTAAAGAAAAATATATCAACTTCCACTTAGGCTTTACTTTGAACGATACATGGTTCCGTAAGTACCGCGTAGATTAATGAACGGAAAAACATTTTTATATGGTCTGTTTCTGGTGTTGCCTTTGTTTTTGGCTTCATGTGGAGACGATGATCTAAAAAATGCAAATGCAGTTTCGTCAAATAAAGTAACGCTCACCAGAGACCGTACCATAGGTGTTGACATCATTTACAGTGATTCTGCCCGGGTGAAAGCCAAAGGTACGGCTCCGATATTGGACAAGGTTACACCTTCTACCGGCAGTCCTTACCAGGAAATGATTAAAGGTGTAAATATCGATTTCTATAATCCAAACGGCACCATCGATGGAAACCTGGTTTGCGATTATGCGATTAGGAAAGATACCGAGCTTAAAACCGAATTCAGGAAAAACGTGGTGGTGAAGAACAGTAAGGGTGATACCTTTTCTTCACAGGAACTGATCTGGGATGAATCGAAGAAAATATTCTATTCGAACCAGATGGTTGATATTTTATCTGTAAATGGTGATTTTACCAGAGCAAAGGATTTTAAAGCCCCCCAAGATTTTAGTACATATGAAATGGGGCAGGGTAGTGGAGAAATTAATTCTAAAGGTAGTTTATAAGCGCCTTTTCGAATGAAGTGCTAATTATACTGGGGTAGGTAATGCTCAAAAGTATCATGGACGATGTAGGATGGATGAGGATTAAAATCTCTTAAAATTTCAACAATCCTGACGGTGATATAGCCTGCTAAACCCACGTCTTTCATAGGCCAAAATACATCTTCCATTCCCTTAATAATTAAACACTTGATAAATAAAATTTTGTGTTTTCTTTTTTAAGGCAAATTTGTATCTTGCGCCCTCTTAAAAAAGAACTAAATAAATTTATAAAGTATAATATGGGATTAATGACATTTTTGCGCAACCGTGCGGGCTATATCCTAGTCTTTGCAATCGGTTTTGCAATTGTTGCATTTTTAGTAGGTGATGCAATTAACGTGGGTAAACCTTTTTGGTCGGCAAATCAAAAAGTTGTTGGGTCTATTGATGGAAACGATATCAATATCGATGAATTCGGACCAAAAGTTGATCAGGGTGTAAACCAGATGAAACAACAATATGGCGGTAGTGCAAATGCACAAATGACCGCTATGGCTGTAGACCAGGCATGGAATGCAGAATTGGCTAATGTTTTGTTAGGTAAAGAATACGACCGTTTAGGTTTAACCGTATCAGAAGATGAACTGTTGGACTTATTACAAGGCCAGAACCCTAGCCCATTGATCAAACAATATTTCTCTAATCCCCAAACCGGACAGATAGACCGTGCTACATTGATGAACTTTCTGAAATCGAAAGAACCTCAGGCGATTCAACAGTCGAACATGTTGCAAGAGGAGATTAAAAAACAGGCCTTACAGACTAAATATTCTAATTTAATCCGTAACTCAGTTTATGTAACTTCATTAGAGGCTACAGATGAGTATAACAACCGTAACAAACTGGCCAACTTTAAATATGTAAGTTTAGATTATACTTCTATTCCAGATAAGTCGGTTAAGTTAACTGACGGTGATTATTCTGAATATTATGATCAGAACAAAGCACGTTTCAACAATCCACAAGAAACACGTGCTTTCGAATATGTTACTTTTAGCATCAGCCCGAACAAAGCAGATTCGTTAGCAATTAAAACTCAGGTTGATAAAATTGCTGCTGATTTTCAGGTAGCTAAAAATGATTCACTTTTCGCGGCGATCAATTCAGACGTTAAAGTTCCTTTTACCTATATCACAAAAGGTAAGTTAGATCCTGCAGTTGATTCAGCAGTATTTGCTTTACCTGCCGGCAGTTTTTATGGTCCGAAATTAACCGGTAACTCTTATAAAATCATTAAAGTTGTTTCTACCCGTATCTCTCCTGATTCGGTAAAAGCAAGCCATATCTTAATCGACCCGGCTAAGGTTGGTGGCGAAGATAAAGCGATCAAGCTATCTGACTCATTAAAAGGATTGATTTTAAAAGGTGGCAACTTTGCTGAACTGGCTAAAAATTATAGTGTAGATCCTTCGAAAGATAAAGGTGGCGAATTGCCAACTTTTGCCCGCGGACAAATGGTTCCCGAATTCGAGAACGCTGCATTTGATGGTAAAGCCGGAGATCTTAAAGTTGTAAAATCTCAATTTGGTTACCATATCCTTAAAATCGAAAAACAGATCGGTTCATCTAAAGTGGCTAAACTGGCTTATGTAGAAAAAGCATTGGGTGCAAGTAGCAAAACCCAGGCTGCAGCTTACAAAGCAGCGAGCACCTTCTTAACGGATGTAAAAGGTAACGACTTTAGCAAATTTGCGTCACAGAAAGGATTAAAAGTTGCTGTAGCCGATAAAGTTGCACCAACCCAGGGATTTGCAGCTGGATTAGACAATCCACGTAAATTAATCCAGGATGCTTATGTTGCAGAGAAAGGTGATGTTTTACCTGAAATTTATACTATGAGCAATGCTTACGTGGTAGCGCACTTAACTGCAATCAGTCCAAAAGGTATCTTATCATTGGCTGATGTGAAAAAAGAAATCGAACCGATGGTGATCAATGCCGTTAAAGCAAAGCTATTGAAAGAAAAATTGGCTAACGCAGGCAAAGCAAATATCGATCAGGTTGCTGCTAAAGTTGCCCGTCCGGTTAACCCAGTTCAGAACGTAGTATTCGCTAACCCTGTAATTCCAGGTGTGGCGCAAGAAAATGCCTTGGTAGGTAGTGTTTTTGGTTCACAGCCAGGTAAAGTATCGGCCCCGGTTCAGGGTGAGCGTGGTGTATATGTATTTTCAGTTGATGGATTTACAAGTCCGGCACCAATTGCAAACATGTTTAAACAAAAAGAAAGCATGTTGTTAAGTTTAGGTCAGCGTTCGTTAGGATCAGCTTTCCAGGCTTTACAGGAAAATGCGAAGATAAAAGACAATCGTGTGAAATTCTATTAATTAGAAATTCCGTAATTTTGTAACCGTTCCGATGTTTAGTCGGAACGGTTTTTTTATTTAAGGCCATGGAAATTCAGGAAAACTTCATTAATAAAGTAGCCAATAGCGGTTTAATAACCTTAAACCTCGAAGATTTTTATCATCAGGGCGAAAGAGTACTGTATGATATTGTAGATAATCTTTTTCATGGCTTAATGCTTAAGGAAAAAGACTTTAGGGAATTTATTAAAAATCATGATTGGGCACAATACCAGGATAAAAATGTGGCCATTATCTGCTCTGCAGATGCCATTGTACCGACCTGGGCATATATGTTACTGGCCAACAGGTTACAGCCTTACGCCAACGAGGTGGTATTTGGTGGACTGGATACTTTAGAGGCTGTTTTGTTTGCCAAAGCACTGGCCAAAATTAACCCCCAGGATTATGCCAACGAACGTGTGGTGGTAAAAGGGTGTGGCGATATTGATGTGCCGGTTGCGGCTTATGTTGAAGTAACCAATCTGCTTACCCCTGTGGTGAAGAGCATCATGTTCGGCGAGCCATGCTCTACCGTTCCAGTATATAAGCGAAAAGATTAAATTTTGGTTTGCTTTTTGTATATCTTCATCCAGGGGAGAACTTAATCGCATTTAGAGGCGGCTCTTTCCCGAACACATACACAAATGAATACAAGAGCAATGAAGAAATTATTAATCACGCTTACGGCGGGCTTATGTAGCCTTTTCGCAACGGCACAGGAACTTCCCTTAAAGAAAGAAGCGGTATTTCAGGAGGGAGAAGTTTTACAGTATAAATTAAGATATGGATTTATCACAGCGGCAGAAGCTACTATTAAAGTAAGCAATTCTGATTTAAAATTTGATAATAAGCCTACCTATAAACTTACTGTTGATGCACAGACCTCGGGCACATTCGATGTGTTTTACAAGATTAGGGACCATTACGATTCGTATATTGATAAAACCGACTTATTGCCTTACTTTTACCAGGAAAACATCCGGGAGGCGAGTTACAGACGCCAGGATAAGGCACGTTTTACCCAGAGTGGTAAAAAAGTGGTTTCGAACAGGGGAACTTTTACTACACCGACCAATCAGACATTTGACTTGGTTTCGGCCTATTATTTTGCCAGGAGCCTTGATATTGGTAAAATCAAAATTGGCGATAAGTTTAAGCTGAACTATTTTTTAGGTGATGAGATTTCGGCACTAGAGGTGGAGTATGTAGGTAAGGAATCAGTGAAAAGTAAATTAGGGAATATCCGTTGTTTAAAATTCAGTCCATCGATTAAACCAGGCAGGATCTTTAAAAAAGATAGCAGGCTGTACCTTTGGGTAACCGATGATGGCAACCGTGTTCCGGTGAAGGCCCAGGTAGAGATATTGGTGGGCGCGGTAACTATGGAATTAAAATCAGCAAGTGGGCTGAAATATGCTTTAGCAAAAGAATAATGATGATAGAAGTTGAACAGGTGCTGGTGCACGAAGATGTATTGAAAGAAAACTTTGTTTGCAATTTAAGCAAGTGCAAGGGGATCTGTTGCGTTGAAGGCGATTCGGGCGCACCATTGGATAACGATGAAAAGAGTATTTTAGAGGAGATCTATCCGAAAATCAAACACCTGTTGAATGGAAAGGGTATCAAAGCCATTGAAGAACAAGGTGTTTATGTTGTAGATGAAGATGGCGATCTGACCACCCCTTGTGTAGATAAAAATAAGGAATGTGCTTATGTACTTTTTGAAGGCGGAATCACCAAATGTGCTATTGAAAAGGCCTACGAGCAGGGCATCGTAGATTGGCAAAAGCCTATTTCCTGCCATCTATATCCGATCCGGATTACCAAATATCCGGAATTTGATGTGTTAAATTACGACCGCTGGCACATATGCCACGATGCCTGTACTTTTGGGCGTGAGCTTAAAGTGCCTGTATACAGCTTTTTGAAAGGACCACTTATCCGCAAATACGGAGAAGACTGGTACAAAGAACTTGAAAGTTCTGTAGCATCAATGTAGTCAGGAAGACATTTGCCTGTCAGCTCGTCAATTTTGATCTTTATATTATTTCACCTGTTTCGCCCATGGGCCGGATTCTAGATAGCATTTGCGAGCTATCCAAATTTTCCACATGATCCTATTGGATGTAATCTAGGGGGCATTTTTTTTACGTGGACCTATATTTTTAATAACAACATCTTATTTTGGCGCCCTTAAAGGGCATATGGTAGTTCATCTACTTATTATCGATAGGTTATCAAAAAAAATGCTATTCAGTTTTGTAAGGATATGCCTGGATTAGTCAAAGCCTTTAAGTTAAAATTAATCAGCAGATGGTACAATAGCATTAAAAAAATCATTGGGTATTGTTACAGGACTGTCAATGGTTGACCAAGAAAATTTTATGCTAACATCGCTCTACCAGTGGTAATGCTGAACCTAAAATGTACCTTATAGCATCAAAGATGCTATTTTTGTTGGCTTTGGATTAACATGAAAATTGAGCAGATAAATAATTTTAATTTCCGGGACCCCTCACTCTTCGCGTGGAAAAAAGAGAGTTTTTAATTGAGAATTTGTTTTAAGGCTTCATTCGGTGGATCTTGAGATGAAAAACCCTATAGTGGCCTCCTTATGGCGATCGACATGGAAAATCGTTGGATACTGTTACAGGACTGTCAATGATTTATTCGGTTTATTATGATTTTGCGGACGTAGACTTGCAAATATTTTTTTCTCGCTCCGATACCATAAAAAGCTGCTATGAAAAAACCATATAAAGAGAATGAATTACGAAACCGAAAAGCGATCTGTTGTCTCACCGATGAAGAATACAGGGAGATTAAAAAGGATATTACAAAACTCGGTGTTACCATGTCGGAATATCTAAGACAGATATTGTTCGATAAAAGAGCCCATCTTTTATTAGATTCAGCTCAACTTGTCAAGTGGATGGACCAAATTGCGATTGAATCGCGTTCCTCTATCCTGGCGATCCACCGCTTTGCACAAAATCCTTTTGAAGGAACACATGATTGCTGCCATGCTGATGAGTTGAGGAACCTAATAGATAAATGTATTTCCTCACAACATAATATAGGCCGGTGCATGAGAAAACTTATTAAAGTGATCAACAATAATTAAAAGGCTTAATACATTATCTGATAATAGGAATGATAGTCCAGTTTCTCTCCTCGAATAGCCAGTTTGCGGCAATAAAGTATAATAGCGACAAATTATCCTGTGGAAAAGCAGAACTGATGTCTGTCAGGAACTTTCAGGCCCTTACAACCATATCCAAACCAAGAGCGGCAGACTTCAAATCCTATTTGCAGATGATCGGCTCACTCAATCCAAAGGTTAAAAACAAGCAGCTTCATGTCTGTATTATGGCCGAGGGGCAATCCCGTACTAAAAATGAATTGACTGAGATCGCCCATCAATGGTTAAAAAAAATGGGTTACGGGGATAATCCCTACCTGATTTATTTCCATAACGACAATCCAAATAATCATGTGCATATGGTTTCGGTGAGGGTATGTAAGGACAGAAAATCTGTTGCCTCGCGTTATGAAAAATTCAGGGCATCTTTGGTATTACATGAATTAATCGGATTTGATCCTGTCGCCCAGGCCAAGTTGGATGCAGGAAAAGCACTGCGGTATGGTTTTACAAGTTTGGATCAGTTTCTGATTCTTTTAAAGAATATGGGTTATTCCGGTTATGTCAAAGATTCTGCAGTTCATATGGTCAAACATTCCAGGACACTTCACTCGATAGAATTAAATTATATTGATCTCTGCATAAAGCACTACCAGCCTAGCCTCATGGCAAATAAGGCGCTTAGGGGGGTAATTGAACTACTATTAAAGGTCGCATCCGGTAAACCGGTTCGTCACCCTTCTTTCTGGCATTCCTATCTCAGGCAGCGTTACAGGTCTGATCTGGCTGTCTTGTTAAAGGAGAAGCTTAATGCAGATATTGTTTATCATGCGGAACGAAAAAGTATAGTTGGGTTTACCCTAATCAACCACCATGCCTACAGGGTGCATGATGGAAAAGAAATTATAGATCTCCTCACACTCACTAAGGAATTGGATCGGCCGGAAGGATATGTCCAGGGTGATGAGATTATGTTTTATAAAAAGGGAGAGAGCCAGGATAATATGGCAACACCAGACCCTTCAAAACAAATGTCTGTTAATATAACTGAATCTGAACAGGGGATTGCTCGGCGTGGGAGATGAACCTTATCAATGTCCACTACTAGTATCATATGATCGTGCTAAAACCATCCTGAAAAAATAAACATTGATATTAGCGTCTCATTACTTTTGTTTATCAATTGACGTCTGAAAATAACGTCGCCAAAATTTAAAATAAGTTGTATTTCGGTTAAATCTAGCTTACTTTAGCACACTGAAAATCATCTCAACACTGTGAAAAAAATTTTAATCACCGGTGGTGCGGGCTTTATCGGCTCCCACGTAGTCCGCCGTTTTGTAAACAATTATCCTCAATACGAGATTGTTAATCTTGATAAACTTACCTATGCGGGCAATCTGGCTAATTTAACAGATATTGAAAATAAGCGTAATTATAGGTTTGTAAAAGAGGATATCACAGACGCTACAGCAATGTTCGATATTTTTAAAAATGAGAACTTCGATGCCGTGATCCACCTTGCAGCCGAAAGCCATGTGGACCGTTCTATTTCTGATCCAACTGCTTTTGTGATTACCAATGTAATCGGAACGGTAAATCTATTAAATGCTGCACGTGAATATTGGAAAGGAGATTATAATAAAAAGCGGTTCTACCACGTAAGTACCGATGAGGTATACGGTGCTTTAGGGGAAGAAGGTATGTTTACCGAAACGTCAGCCTACGATCCCCATAGCCCTTATTCTGCATCAAAAGCGAGCTCAGATCATTTTGTTAGAGCTTACCATGATACCTATGGTATGGACTGTGTAATATCGAATTGTTCGAATAACTATGGTTCACATCATTTTCCTGAGAAACTCATTCCTCTGGCAATCAATAACATTAAAAATAATAAACCTGTCCCGGTTTATGGCAAAGGTGAGAATGTGCGCGACTGGTTATGGGTAGAAGATCATGCGAGGGCCATTGACGTTATTTTTCATAATTCTAAAGCGGGAGATACCTATAATATCGGTGGTCATAATGAGTGGAAGAATATTGATCTGATCAATTTATTATGTGATATCATGGATCAGAAATTAGGTCGGGAAGCTGGTGAATCAGCAAAACTGATTACTTATGTAACCGATCGAGCCGGCCATGATTTGCGTTATGCCATTGATTCGAGCAAACTGCAAAATCAATTGGATTGGGTGCCGAGCCTGCAGTTTGAAGAAGGGTTGGCCAAAACGGTTGACTGGTATCTGCAAAATGAAGACTGGTTAAACAATGTAACCTCTGGTAATTATCAATCCTATTACGAACAACAGTACAGCAATAAATAATGGAAATTGAGCAAACAGGATTGAAAGACTGTCTGATTATTAAACCAAGGGTATTTGAGGATCCAAGAGGTTATTTTTTTGAAAGTTTCAATCAGAATACCTTTGAAGAGATAACAGGTTTATCAGGCAGATTTGTTCAGGATAACCAATCTTATTCATCCTACGGCGTAATCCGTGGTTTACATGCCCAGACAGGAGAATTTGCCCAGGCCAAACTGGTACGGGTAACCAAAGGTGAGGTGTTGGATGTAGCGGTAGATGCCCGTCCAGGCTCACCTACTTACGGCAGGCATATCGCGGTACGTTTAAGTGCAGAAAATAAACTTCAGTTATATATTCCTAGGGGATTTGTACACGGCTTTTCTGTCTTGAGCGAAACCGCGGAATTTTTATATAAATGCGATAATTTTTTCAATAAAGCTTCGGAAACCGGGGTGATTTATAATGATACGGATTTGAATATCGATTGGCTAATCCCGGAAAAAGATCAAGCAATATCCGATAAAGACCTGCTTTTAACCCCATTTTCAGCTTTACAGCACATATGAACAAAATATTAGTAATCGGAGCTGGCGGGCAATTGGGGCAATGTTTAAAAACTGTGGCCGAGCGCAGGGGCATTGCCGAAATTGTTTTTCCTGCAGAGCAGGAGGCTAATATTTTGAGCGAAGCTGGCCTTGGTGCGCTTTTAGCTTCAACACAACCAGGCTTTGTAATCAATTGTGCAGCCTATACAGCTGTCGATAAAGCGGAAGATGAAACCGACCTGGCTAAAGCGATAAATGAAACCGGAGCGGCCTATCTGGCTTCGGCCTGTTTAACCAACGGGGCTACTTTGGTACATGTATCAACCGACTTCGTTTTCGAAGGCAATGAAGTAAAATTACTGAACGAAGATGATGAAGCTAAGCCCATTAACGTTTATGGATTAACTAAATTGGATGGTGAGCTGGCGGTTACTGCTAAATTGCCAAATCATTTCATTGTCCGCACGAGTTGGTTATATTCTGAGTATGCCAATAACTTTGTAAAGACCATGTTAAAACTTGGTGCTGAGCGTGATGAACTGAATATTATTGCTGATCAGGTCGGTACACCAACATACGCAATCGATCTGGCAAATGCTATTTTCGATATTATTGCTTCTTCATCAACAGCATATGGCACGTACCATTATAGCAATGAGGGTGTAACCTCCTGGTTCGACTTCGCGAAGGCTATTTTCGATATCAGTGAAACCAGGGTTAAAGTAAATCCTATTCCGGGATCTGCCTATCCAACCAAGGCTACGCGGCCAGGATTTTCGGTAATGGACAAAACAAAAATTAAAGAAACATTTAATATCGAAATTCCTTACTGGCGAGATAGTTTGGAGGCGTGTATAAAACAAATTAAAATAAAATAAACAGACGTCATTATTTCATTTAAGTCTGTCATTACCAATGATCAATGACCAATGAAGCAATGACCTAATGACTAAAATATGAAAGGTATAATCTTAGCTGGTGGTAGCGGAACACGTTTACATCCATTAACCCTTGCCTGTAGTAAACAGATGATGCCGGTTTACGATAAACCGATGATCTATTATCCTTTATCTACGCTGATGTTGGCTGGGATAAAGGAAATTCTAATTATTTCTACCCCCCATGATCTGCCTAACTTCGAAAAATTGCTCGGTGATGGAAAATCTTTGGGCTGTGAATTTAGGTATGCTGTACAGCATGAGCCCAACGGACTTGCACAGGCCTTTGTCATTGGTGAAGAGTTTATCGGCAAAGAAAAGGTTGCTCTGGTGCTTGGGGACAATATATTTTATGGGGATGGAATGGCCAGGCTTTTGCAGGCGAGTGCGGACCCCGATGGAGGAGTGGTTTTTGCCTATCAGGTCTCGGATCCTGAGCGATATGGAGTGGTTGAATTCGATAGTGAGGCCAGAGTTATCTCCATTGAGGAGAAGCCGGCGGCACCTAAATCCGATTATGCAGTTCCAGGACTATATTTTTATGATAACGCGGTAGTGGAGATTGCCAAGAATATCCAGCCGTCTCCAAGGGGTGAGTACGAAATTACTGATGTAAACAAGGTATACCTAGAGCAGGGAAAATTAAAGGTCGGTGTATTAAGCCGCGGGACTGCCTGGTTGGATACAGGCACATTCACCTCTTTGATGCAAGCAGGGCAGTTTGTCCAGATTATCGAAGAGCGCCAGGGGTTGAAGATAGGATGCATTGAGGAAATCGCCTATCGTATGGGCTTCATTGATGCAGATCAGTTACGGGAAATAGCGGCACCGCTTGTTAAAAGTGGTTATGGGAGCTATTTAATAAAACAGATCAAATAGCCTTTTTATAAAATTAAAACGCTTTAATTTAGTACTGCCTGTGTTATAACCTGACGGCTGAGCTACACCTTACAGAGGGGAATTCAGCCTTTTTCGTTCCAAGACCATTTCAGCTTAATCTGCATTCCCGGAAATTTACTAGATCTTGATCGGCCAATATCAACTAACAACCAAAAGAAAGGCGCTGTTAATCCCTGTTTCCATTGTAGGGACATATCTCCCCATTTTTTCAGGGACTATCCAGCTCGTCACATGGGGCAAATAAGCATGAAATTTTCTCTTAAAGATCGCTACCCAATGCAAAAATGAATTTGCATATCTTTGGGGTTATTGATTAAGATATGGAAACTAAAAAGCAGATCGGAATTCTCGGTTTGGGCTATGTTGGACTTCCCCTTGCCATCGAATTTGCTAAAAAATACAAGGTTGTCGGTTTCGATTCCAACCCTAAAAGGGTGGATGAACTGAACGGTTTGGTTGATGGTACCAATGAGGCTGATATTACGCAATTACAGACTGTTTTAAAGCTTCATTCAGGACTGGGACTAACTTTAAGTGCCGATCTGCAGAGCTTGAGTAGCTGCAATATATATATCGTTACCGTACCGACGCCGATAGATAAGCTCAAACGCCCTGACCTCACGCTCCTTTTGGAGGCAAGCCGGATGGTCGGCTCAATGCTTAAACAGGGTGATATTGTAATCTATGAGTCAACCGTGTATCCGGGTTGCACAGAAGAGGATTGTGTGCCCGTACTCGAGAAGATATCAGGAAAAAAATTCAATCAAGATTTCTATTGCGGTTATTCTCCCGAACGGATCAATCCAGGTGACAAAATAAATACCCTGACCAGAATCAGGAAGGTTACTTCTGGATCAAATCCCAAGATTGCTGTTGAAGTCGACGAACTGTATTCATCTATCATAACTGCCGGCACGCATTTAGCGCCAAGCATTAAGGTAGCTGAAGCGTCCAAGGCAATCGAGAATGCACAGCGCGATGTTAATATTTCATTTGTTAATGAACTCGCCCTGATTTTTGACAGAATGGAAATTGACACAACTGATGTACTGGCTGCCGCCTCTACCAAATGGAATTTCTTAAATTTCAAACCTGGGCTGGTCGGTGGTCATTGTATCGGGGTAGATCCTTATTATCTGGCCCACAAGTCCGAGTCTTTAGGATATAAGCCCGAGGTAATACTCTCCGGGAGGCGGGTTAACGATACCATGGGGATGTTTGTGGCTAATAAGGTAATTAAAATGATGATTGCCAGAGACAAGGGAATAAATGGGGCGAGAGTTCTGGTCCTGGGGTTTGCCTTTAAGGAAAACTGCCCTGATATCCGCAATACCAGGGCAATAGATATTTACCGGGAACTGGCCTCTTTTGGACTAATGATTGATGTCTTTGACCCCTGGGCCGATCCAGCTGAGGTGGAAAGGGAATATGGATTTCGCTTAGTTGAAGAGATAGGCTATCAATACGAGGCTTTAATTCTTGCAGTCTCTCACGAGCAGTTTCTAAATATTGATTATGATAGGTTCCGAAAGGCTGGGACTGTTATTTTCGATACTAAATCTTTCATTCCGCGAAATTTTGTTGACGGAAGATTATAATATAGCTTTTTTGCATGTAATGCCCATTACCGCATCCGAACACTGCCTTTATCATTATCATTTAAGCCCATTTTTTCATCGCGCGGAAATTAATTGATTTAAGCACTAAGATAGATAATAACATACAATGTTAGTGTTTTTTCTTTCGCCACAGGTTTTGTTAGTTGTCTTTTGCCGCTTTGCCGTTGAATATTAACTGGTTTGATTGGGAGCACATTGTTTGGTTCGCTAATTAACGTGTGTTTCGTATATAAGTTATTTTTTTTATGATTTTTTTTAATATTTGTTGTTTATTTCTCATTTTTTGTTGAGTTGAGGCTTTTTTGCGCCAAAATATTTATTTTTACCCTTAAGAATATTGTTTTAAAATTGAATGTCGTCTAATCATCGGTATTTTTTGGTTTGGTGTGAAGTCTGTACCAATAGCTATATCGACTTTTCAATTTTTATATAAATTCCCATTCTCATCAATAAAGTTGAAATATGTTAAGGTTTGGAAGGATATCTAAGATGGATCTCACTAGTGGAATAGGAGAGATCATAGATGAACACGAGCAGGATATAATTTTTTTCTTGTTGCATGCTGATAATGAACTTAATCTATCCGATGAAGTTGAGTTCAGGATAAGACTGGTCGACGACGGACTGCAGGCCTTCGACATAAGGGCCTCAAAAAACATTAGCAATTAATCCGGGCCATTACTCGGAAAGCCAGGTCGCAGCCTACTTGCCTATCCCCGTATAAATAAATTAATTATCGGTGAGCTGATGCAATGAGCTAACCAGAAACATTTGTGGCTTTCAGCTTATGGGTTGATTTCTTTTCAGTTGCCAAAGGTGGGAAGATTTGATCAGTCTTTACAACAGTTTTAGATGCAGGACTGCTGACCTTTTTTTCATAATAGCGGTCCCTTCTTCCATTTACAAAATTTTTCCCGGTTTCAGGTTCCGATGAGGGAAAAGACTGTCTAATAACGGATAGTTCTCTGATGATATGCGCTAGGGTATAAGGATCTGCACTATGCATACCATCGTTTTTATAATTTAAATCTGGTAGGTTCGCCAAACATAACTGCCAGGCCTCCCGATGTGAAAGAAGTCCCGCTTTGCCGTGAATTATTACCGAAATCAAAAGTTCGGTCTGGTGCAGACTATAATGTCGCCAGTATTTGCTGCCTTAGACAGATCAGCTTAAAGGCTGTGTATCTTAATAATATCTTTTTTAAATCCGAGTTTAAGTACATATGGGAATTTTCGTAGCGAAAATGTTATATTCTGTATGATCTATGTCAATTAAACCATGTTTTAAATAAAATGTATTTTTTATTATACAACTTCTGGGTATTTTTGTTCTAAACCAAGCTAAGAAAATGAAACACAAAAAAATTTTGGTAATTGATACCGAAGTTACTATGCTCAACCTTTTGGGATTGATGTTGGGTGACCGGTATAATGTTTCGATGCAGTCCGGACCTATCGAGGCTATACAATGGCTGCAAAAAGGAAATATGCCCGATATGATCATTTCTGAATTCAATATGCCATATATGAGCGGACCTGATCTCATCACCAATTTGAAGATCAGCGGACTTTACAGGCATATCCCGATTATTATTCTCTCCGGTATCAAAGATCTTTCCGCCCAGATAAGTACCATCCCTTTTAAAGTTGACGCCTACTTTTCCAAACCATTTAATCCCTTTGAGCTGGAAAAGGCCATGTGCAGTATATTGGACAACCATGCAATCAACTGAAGATCCTGGCAATGGGACGATTAAGGGAGATGTTACCCAAGTGGTTTATACTGGGCAGGATTTTCTTAATGATCTGCTGCCAGAACTTCAGCGGCACTTTAAGGTAGAAACGCAGAAAGAAATCAGAAAACTCGATGAGTATATTGCTGGACAGACCCTTCTCAGTCTGCCAGATGCAATCTTGATTGAAGTTGATGAGGATGGAGAATGCTACAGGTTTGTGGAAAGACTGAAGCTAAACAGCCTGTTGAGGGAGATCGTGATTATCTTTTTGTCAGGCCCGGAGGATAAAAAAGCGTCCCTAATGGCTCAGGTACTAAATGTTGGGGATCTTTACGTTTTCCCTATACCTGCAAATGATCTATGCAACAGGATTAAATTTCTAATCAGACTCCGATCCTTTCAGCCCCGCGTAACCAGTGCCGCGGTAAGTAAGGTGAAGACTGATTTCCCTCTGAAAAAACGTCTCTTTGACATCTGTATTTCGTGTTTTGCCTTTATCCTATTGATCCCGTTATTTCTCCTGATCGCGCTGATGATCCGCATGGAATCTAAAGGACCCATAATCTATAGGAGTAAACGGGTTGGGGCGGGATACAAAATCTTTGATTTTTTTAAATTTCGCTCCATGCGCCATCAAAGCAGTGATGATCTGCTAAAACTCTCCCAGCTCAACCAGTACATTCCCGCTGAAGGTACAACCGCTACTTTTATCAAGATCAAAAACGATCCTCGCGTGACAAAGATTGGGGCATTTATCCGTAAATATAGCCTAGATGAACTTCCACAGCTTCTCAATGTGATCAAAGGGGACATGTCTCTTGTGGGAAATCGCCCCCTGCCGCTTTATGAGGCAAAAGCACTGACCTCCGATGAATGGGCCCTGCGTTTTTTGGCGCCTGCAGGCCTGACCGGTCTCTGGCAGGTGAGCCGGCGTGGAAATAGGGAAATGTCTGAACGGGAACGGAAAAAACTCGATAATTTTTATGCAAAAAAATATTCCTTGCGATTTGACGTGGCTATCCTTATAGCTACATTTTCCGCGATGCGCCAGAAGGAAAATGTATAAACCATGAACCATTATTTTCTCATTCATCGCTGGAAAAAGCAGATCCAGTAATCAGAGGTGCCTTTTCCAGCAGGGAGTTGTTTTATAGGCCTCACAGCCAATTGGGGCTTAGCTTTCCGCGCTCTTGTTGTCCTATTTATCCGAACAGTTCTCTCTGGTAATATTCACGCCCTGTAAAATTACATCAAATTCGGTGCGCCTATTTAACTGCTGGTCTTCTTCCGAACAGTTTACCCCATCATAACAGCGGTTGACTAGTCTTGTCTTCCCGTAATACTCAACTTTGATTCTCTCTGAACGTATTCCCCTGGACACTAGATATGTTTTTGCCGATTCACCGCGGCGTAGTGATAGGTTTCTATTGTACTCTTCAGACGCCCTGCTGTCACAGTGGCTGGAGGTGATAACGGTAATCTCAGGATATTTTCTCATCAGGTCTGCGAGCTCGTTCAGCGCACCTTTGGCATCAGATCTGATTTCAGACCTGTCTAGGTCATAGTAAATGTTTTTTACCGAAAAGACTTTTTTTAGTGAGTCACAATGGTTCAGGATATACTGTTGGGCACTTTCGGTTTTGCTGAGTCTGATGTCAAGATTGATTACCGAATCCTTTTGTATCCCCACAGAGGTGGTAAATTGTATATTATTTATGTAGCCCAGTTTTTGAGCTGTGATTTCATAGTCTGTCTCGGCTGGTAACTCCCGTCTGAAGCGTCCTTTATTATCGGTTTTAATGGTGTCATTGCCATCAAGATGGTGCATCAGGATACGCCCCCCCGCAAGAGGGATCCGCGTTCTGGCATCTGACAGGGTTCCCTGAAGGATAATTTTGTAAGAGGATCTCCTGAATTCATAGATATTGTCGTTTCCGTTCCTGTTGGAACTGAAATATCCTTTTTTACCGTCCGTGGTAATAATTAGCGCAAAGTCATCTTTTGACGAATTAATTGGGGAGCCCATATTGATGGGATGGGAGACCGGTTTCATCTCTCTGAGTTGTACCTGGAACACATCAAGCCCTCCCAGACCGGCAAGTCCGGTGGAAGAAAAGAAAAGGTTGCCGTCATGGTCAAAGCTTGGGAACATTTCATTGCCCTCGGTATTGATTTGCTTGCCCAGATTTACCGGAGATGTCCACTCTCCCTGCCCTGATTTTACACAGTAATAAAGGTCTGTTCCCCCAAAGCCTCCTGGACGGTCAGAGGTAAAAACAAGGATATTTCCTTCAGGGCTCAATGCCGGATGGCCCGTCGAATATTCGTTACTGTTAAAGGGAAACTCCTTGATAGAGTTAAGGTTAGGGCCGTAAGCTGTATACATTTTCAGCTTGATGGTGCCGTCGGTGCTCTTGGAGGTTTTGCCGTTTATGTAATTATTTCTGGTAAAAATGATAGCGCCGTCAGGGAACACCGCAGCAGCAGCATTATGGTATTTATTGTCAAATACCCCACCCAGTTTTTTCACGATTTTATCCTGGCCGTACATCAGATTCAGCGTATCCCGCTCAATACTCCTACCGTAAGCTGACAGGATATTATTATCATTGCTGGTTTCGGGCGTGTCATCATCGTTATATCTTATTTTCTGTTTCTGGGAGGATTTTGTATTGACCAGGCTATCCGGATTGATTACTTTAAGATCTTCAAGTTTCTCCGCGTAATAGAGCTTGCTAAACGGGGTGTTGTCCCATTTGAAGATATGCTTGGAAAAATGCTCGGATTGCCTGTTGCTCGAAAACAGGAGGCCTTCTTTGTAGAACGCAGGCGAGTATTCAGAAGCTTGGCTATTGATATTTAAAAAGCCGACCTGCCAGTGGCCCGGGTTCTTGTTTATATTGCCCAGGTTTGTAGAGGCAAAAGCCGCCGCTCGTTTATCTGCAGGTACCGATGAGAGGTACTTTCTGTACCACCTCTCGGATTCCTCATACTGTTGGTTGTTTGCAAGGCTTTCCGCATAATATAAAGCCCATACGTTTTTTACAGGTGACCGGTCTGTCAGCTTGCGGTAGCTTTCTAGGGCTGCCGGATAATTCTTGGTCATCCTGTAGCTATAGGCCAGCATTTCCATTGCCTCCAAATTGGATGTATCCTTTGCCAGAAATTTTTTTAGTTTGGCTATTGCTGAGATATATTCAAGCGAATTAAAACTTTTACGTGCCGTATTCAGCTCACTCTGCCCCTGAAAGCTTTGGGCGCGCGTACCCTGGTAAAAAATTAAGCTAAGGCAGAAGAATACTGGCAGCGTTATTTTGATGTTAAGTTTCATAACTTAGAAAAATCTTGGTGATAATATTTTGTTTTTTTCAAACCCAAATTCATATCTGAGCATAATCTCATGACTGCCCGAGTTAAAGTTTTGCAGCTCGGTGGTACTTCTGTCATAACTATAGCCAATGCGTATTTGGGGAGTAACCTGCACCTCAAGCAGGGCGGTGATATCTGCGCTTGTCCTGTAGCCAGCACCGATGGCCAGAATATCTTTGATCCACAGGGAAGCGTTGAGGTCGGCTTCCAATGGCGCACCTTTAACACCCTTGACCAAAAACGAAGGTTTCAACCTGAAGTCTGTAGCCAATGGAAAAACATAACCTGCGGTGAGAAAAAGATGGGGAACCTGACTTGCCTGTAAGTTGTCCCCATTTGAGGCATTCAGACTGTTATTTAACAGGTCCTGGGCGGCAAGACCGATGTAAAACTTGTCTGAGTTATAATATATCCCCGTTCCAAAGTTAAAAAGTGTCTTACTTGCATCATTCATAAATGCAGGATCATAGCTCGGATTTGAATTGAGTAAAACCCCGCTGAGCCTCGCGCTGTAATGGCTGACAGTGCCCTGGAGACCGAAGCTCAGGCTACCTTTCTCCATTCTTATCCGGTATGCGGCGCTCACAGAACCACCTGCGGTCTGAGTAACGCCGAGTTTATCACTAAAAACCTGCAGGCCCACACCAAATCTTTTATTTAATATAGGAGCATCAATACTGAAGGTGCCGGTCCTTGGCGCTCCCTCTATTCCTGTCCACTGATTACGGTAAAGTGCAGTTGCCGACACAAGGTTCCTGCTACCCGCATACGCTGGATTTATCGCGAGGGTATTGAACATGTACTGGGTGTACATTGCATCCTGCTGGCCCCAGCTTTTGAGGAAAAGCAGGGAAAGTATTAAAATTATAGTATATCTTTTCATCTTATCTGTTGATTGTAATGTAACCTACTCGCCTATCTGTTCCATCAATGGTCATTATATAATAGTAGGTTCCCGCCGGAACTTCTTCCCCGACATGGATGCCCTCTGTTGTCTTTCCGTTCCAGTCGTTCTGATAGCCTTTCGAGCGGTAGATAAGATTTCCCCAGCGGTTGAAAATATCCAGATTGATTTTTTTTCCGTTGGTATTGCCTACCACAAAATAATCGTTGATGCCATCATTGTTTGGCGAAAACCCTCCAGGGATGAAAAGATCCTCCCTTATGAGTTTGACTTCTGTCGGCTGTGCAGGGCTAACGTCCCCGGGGATTAGGGGGTCTGGCCTGCTACCATCTGTGGATACGTCAGTTGTCTTGCTATTATCACTTACAGAAAATCCTTCTGCGCTGGCAAGGTTGCTAAAGCTGCCATCGTAATGGTCAAGTGATACCTTGATTTCGATATCGATGGTGGCTGAAGCGGATTTAGCTAGAGTATTGCTGCCTGTAAGCATGTTCTTATTAGATGTGCCGTTGAAACTGCTATTTGCAGACAGTCCACCAGTCGCTGTGATCTTTTGTACTTCAACGGTATTGCCCCTAAAAGTAGACGAAAGATCATCAGTCACACTAAGATCTCTTATGGCTATCTGGCCAAAGTTGGTCAGAACAAACGAATAGCTCACGGTATAGCTTCCATCCTGATTCCGCACAGGTGCTGATTTCAGCCGTTTTGCCAGTCCGATTTTTCCCGGGATAAGCACCACAATGCTAACCTTTCCCGGAGTGGAAGGGTTTCCGTCTTTATCGACAATAATATAGGTGAATTCGTCCGGGCCGGAGTAGCCTGGATCGGGGGTGTAAACGGGTTGCCCGGTAATGGGATCAAAAGTTATTGTGCCATGTTTGGGAGGATCAGTTATGGTGATCTTTCCACCTGTGGGGAGGGGAACTTCGATCAATTTCGGTCCGTTTACCGGTGTTTCCACGGAGATGTCGGGCGCAGTGATCACAATGGCCGGGCGTACGGTCACCGTTACAGTGATCGGGTCTGAATCAATGCCGTCAGCAGTCCTTAAGATATAGGTGAAAACATCTTGACCGCTAAACCCTGCATTAGGAGTATAAACGGGTAGTCCTGTAGTGGGATTTTGGCTTATATTGCCGTGCGCGGGAGGAGTTATCCATACCAGGCTGGTGCCGTTTTTACTGAGATCATTGTCTTTTACAGGAACCGCAATGGACTGGTTGAATGGGGTAGTATAGGCATCAGGAGAACCCAACGGTTTTACCGACACCGTTACGTTGATTGGATCTGAAGAAAGTCCGTCAGCGGTCTGCAGGATATAGGCGAAGCTATCTTTTCCCGAAAAACCCGGATTTGGCGTATAAACCGGATTTCCGGATACATCGAAATTTACAGTGCCATTTGGCGGGGAAAGCTGCAGAGAAACTGTGGTGCCACTTTTAGAGGGATCATTTCCCTTCACCGAGATAGCAATAGGATTCCCCGCCACAGTTGAGGCGGCATCAGGAATGCCTAAAGGCCCCACATTTACCGTTACCGTAATCGGATCGGACTGTAATCCTTCTTTGTTCTGTATGCTGTAGGTAAAGCTGTCTTTTCCGCTGAAGCCGGCGTTGGGCGAATAGGTAAAAGTGCCATCGGTATTGAGCACAACTGTCCCCTTCAACGGATCTGTTTTTTTGATGACAATTGATCCTGCTTTACCAGGATCATTGTCCAGCACATGTATGCTTACAGGGAGGTCGGTCACCGTATTGGCGATATCCGCCGCTCCAACAGGTTTGATATTTACAGCTATCGTTACAATTGCGGTATTGGATTCGGCACCAAAATTATCTTTTACGGTATATACAAATGAATCATAACCGCTATAATTTGCCGCAGGTCTATAATTTACTATGCCGCTGACAGGATCAACAACAAGTGTTCCGTGTAAGGGCTGACTTTTGATGATGATGGTTGAAGGATTTATCGTGTAATTCCCATCTGCATCGGTATCGTTTCCAAGAACGCTAATGGGTATATTGGTATCCCTGCTGGTCGTGATGGTGTCATTGAGTGCTACAGGGATGTGGTTGACAATAAGCTGTACCTCATCTGATCGTGAACAGCCGCCCGGCGAGGTCAGGGTCCATTTGAAGATGTAAGTGCCGCCTGTTAAGTTGCTTACTGTCGCGTTCGGTTGCTGGGCATTTACCAGTGAAGCCCCGCTTGGCCCTGACGACTGTGTCCATAGCCCACTGTTTAGTGCGGCACTATTGCCCTGCAGAATATATGTTGTGGTAGGGGTAGAAATATTGAGCAGCTGGTCTGTGCCGGCATCAGGTTGATTCGGTGCAGCGACATAATTTAATGAAATCGTTGCCGGATTAGATGTTCTTCCATATGAATCTTTTACCGTATAGGATCCAGATACCGTGCCTGAGAGATTCTGTTCAGGTATGAACTGGACTGCCCCCTGGGAATTTACAGAAAACGTTCCTTTGCCAGATACCGTGTAGGTAGTCTGTATCCCATTCAGGTTCGGATCGAGATCAATTGTGGATTTATTCAATACTGCCCCGGTGTTTGTTGTAGTATCATTAGCCGTCACCTCTACTACAGCCTGATTTCCCTGACAAAGCGTCAATGCATCATTCGTGGCCAGGGGATTGGTTAGGCCGAACTGATCATGGGCGTCAATATGTACCTGTCTGATCTCGTGGAAATTCGTCTGGTCACCGGTCGAAGATGCAAACCCGTAACGGAGGTTGTCAGGAGCGGCCTCAGCGTAATAGTAGTTCTCTATCACTGTGGTGGTAATCGGCTTTACTCCGCCTCGGGTAACCTTTACTGTTATATTGTAGCCTCCGGCAGGCTGTGGTGCCAGGTCCATGTAAACTCTCCTATACCCGGCATTAGTTGAATCGGGCTGGCGTTGCCCGCCGTCACCCACTAGAGAGAAACCGAACTTTTCTATTTCAGCAGTGGTCAGGTAGCTATAGTTACCCGAGGTCAGTGCCGAGCCGTTTCCCTTGCCCCTGAGGGTTACAGAGCCTGGCTTAAATCCAACGCCTCCCTGCCTTCCTTCGGTTGGATTGGAAAAATTTCCGTATTCGTCCAGGCCGATCGCAAGGTAACCGTTGCTCACCCCAGGAGAGATGGGGGTAGTTGTTGTGATCTGTGCATATCCAAGAGAGCCGCCAAAGCCTCCAATAATAAAGGGGTTTGCGTTTGCATCGAAAAGAAACAGACTGATACCATCGGCACCTGTTCCACCGTATATATAATATTCAAAACTAACTGTCAGTCCGTTCGCCGAAGGGAAATTGGTGGTATTGATGACATATCCTTTCTGGTTTTGGACATTACTCGTCAACCTTAGATATCCATTTCCATTGGCGTCCAAAGGGGTTCCTGTATGACTTGAAGTACCCACATTGTAAGCACTGCCGGCGGCAGTCAGAAAGGCTGATGGTGATCCGCCAAAGATTATTCCCTGCGAGGTGGAATTACGAAAACTCTCGACATAAGGGAACTGTGCAAAGGAATTCTGAAATACACATACAGACAACACGAAGGCCATCGAGAAGCGTAACATTTTTATCATAAACTTGGATTAGTTGTTTGTTGGTCTTTAACTTGCAAAGTTAATTGCAAATTTTCACACTAATGAACATTTTGCAGAAAATATTGACAATTCTCAAATCAATAAGGAATGTAACAGTTTGATACCCGGTAAGGTACGGATTTTCTGAAGGGGATATGTCACTCTGTTAGTTTACCTTGGACCAAAGTTTGGTCGTTGGGTTATACCTTTTGATCACCTTTGCTGGATTTCCAGCAGCGACGCAAAAACCTGGGACATCTTTGGTAACTACTGCTCCGGCTGCAATCACTACATTATTTCCTATAGTGACCCCAGCTGTTATCACAGCATTTGCTGCGATCCAGCTGCCCTCGCCTATATTGACAGGGGATGTAACAACCTCCTGTTTGGAAATGGGAAGGCTTACGTCCGTATATGAGTGGTTTAGGCCGCTGATGACCACATTCTGTGCAATAATGACATCATCACCAATATTTACCGGGCCTATGATCACGTTGCTCATCCCAACAAGTGTTCTATTTCCGATAAACACCCCACCGACCCCATTATTGACCGTGGAAAAATCTTCTATTATAGAGTCCTCGCCAATTTCGAAACTGTTGAATGGTAATACATCCATACGTGTCCTGGTTCTGATGCGGCTATTCTTGCCTTTTTTATGGAAAAAAGGGTTTATAAATACGCTTACCCAGGTCCTTGGGCGGGCCTCTCCCGTCGGGATCAACATCCAGTGTACGATTTTTTTAAGCCTATCATTACCCTTTACTACTTTTAAGAGTGATTTCATTGTGGATCTTAATTACTGTTATCTTTACAATATTAGCATAATTTAAATCATAACCATATATTTGACCTTTACTGCACTCGTTTTATGATTAAAAACAAACTCAAGCCCTTAATGGTGTTTTTTATCTTCACCCTGCTTAAGTTAAACAGCGTTCTCGCACAAGAAAGCATATTAAGCGAAGTTTCCTACCTCTATATGGAAAAACTTGTTGCGTCTGCAAAGGCGAACTATCCCAGGGTTGGTTCACTTGGTAACCAGATTAATGTGGCCAAGAGTGATCTCTCTGGAGCGAGGCTGTCATGGTTGGAACCCCTATCGTTTCAGTACGTTGCCCGGTCAAATCAGGCGACAAGCAATACAGTGGTAGATCTACAGACTGCTGACCTACTTACCGGCTACCAGTTTGGTATTGCAATAAATCCCGGGTCCCTGCTGACCAAGCCAAGCCAGATCAAAAAAGCTAAGGAACAGTTAAAAATTGCACAGTCGAATCAGGCAGAGTATTATCTTCAGTTAGAGGCTCAGGTTAAATCCAGGTATGTTACGCTGCTTCAGTTTCAGAAATCACTGGCACCGGTCAACGATATGTATATCACAGCACAGAGTAACTTTGAGAATATGAAAATTAAATACCAGAAGGCTGAGGTAACCTTTGCCGAATATAATAGTGCCTCAAATTCATTAAGCAATGCCCTGCAAGCCAAGCTCCAGATGGAGGCAAGCTACCTGAATGCAAAAATTTCACTCGAGGAATTAACGGTAAAAAAGTTGGAAGAAATAAAATAATGGCTGAAGGATATAAGTTTTTAAAATTTGTCAGACGTTACCGTTTGGCTCTGGTACTGGTTCCGGTGATTACCATTATTATTACTGCAATTCTGGTGCGTAACCTAAAGAGTTCATTCATTTCCCAGGCCCAGATTTCAACAGGCATTGTTGACGAAACACAGCAACAGTCCGTAATCATTGAGGCAGTACAGGGGGAGCAGGTACGTCAGCAGTTTAGTAATCTCATTGAGATGATACGGATGAAAAGGGTTCTCAATCAGGTATCTTATCTATTGATCATTCATGACCTTACTGCTCAAAAACCTTTCAAGCCTAAAAGCGATCTGGTCGAAACGCTTAATAAGGACGCCATAACCCATGCGATCGCGATCTATCGGCAAAAATATGATAAGAATGAGGAACTTGACCTTACCATTCCGGATGAGGAAGGGCTTTCCAGGGTGCTCAAATCCATGAATTACGATGCCGATGGGCTTAAGAACAAAATATCGGTTTTCCGATCAGGAGAAAGTGACTTCATCACCGTACAGTTCGAGGCAGAAAGCCCCGAACTTGCAGCTTATGTAGTAAATACCCTGTCAGCGGAATTTATCAAAGGGTATATTTCACTCATCAAAGCCTCGCAGATCAAGGCAAATAATTTTTTGAGGAATATGCTTTCCGAGAAAACCGATACCCTGGCCACCAGAATGGCCAGGCTGAAGAATTACAAGATCAGAAATAAGGTATTAAATCTTACGGAACAGTCCAAGCAACTATATGCGCTGATTCTCGATTATGACACCAAAAAACAGGAGGCTGTTGAGAAGACAGCATCTTACGCTGGTGCGCTCAACGAGATCGATGCCAAGTTCGACCCCCGGGAACGGAGTTATATTGAATCAAGGCTATCCAAAGTAAACCAGAGCCTGGTAGATACGAAGGCCGAATTGAGCAGTCTTTATGACCTGTATCTTAAAAATGACCTGGACGAAAAATATAAAAACAGTTATGACTCGCTGAGAAACCAGCTGAGCGAACAGATCAACAAATCTTCTGATCAGTACATCAACAATCCCCTGAGTGCGAAACAGGAACTGGTCAATCAAAAGATCAATCTGGAGATACAGATGGATATCTCCCGTTACGGTATCAATTCCCTTGAAAATAAAATTAATTTACTCACCAGGGACTTTGGAAATCTGGTGCCCCAGGAAGCAGAGGTGCAGACCCTGGAGATGAATGTTGATATTGCAAGTAAAGAATATCTGGATATCCTGAACAAATATAACCAGAGTAGCCTTGAATCCGGGGTTGAGTCAAAGATGAATATCGTTCAGATGGGTGTGGGCGGACTCGTCCAGCCTTCCAAGAAATTATCACTGATTGTGCTAAGTGGCGTTGTGAGTCTTATTTTTTGTGTGTTGGTGCTTTTTATCGTATTTATTGCCGACAGCCGTATACTCGACCCCAAAGCCCTGGCCGCAGAGAGTTCTGTACCTGTACTTGGAACGGTACCAAAGGTTGCCGACACGCAGAAAGCTCTTAACAGCGACTGGGAGGATCCGGTCCATAACGGTTTTTGGGCCAGCATGCGTTCGATCAGGTACGAACTGGAACTGGCAATGCAGGATAAGGTGATTGTAATTTCCAGCCTGGGTCCATCTGAGGGGAAAAGTTTTTTTGCCAGGTGCCTTGCCAGGTCATGGGAAAAAACAAACAGAAAAGTATTATTGATTGACGGTAACTTTAGGAGCCCGGCTTTGGGAAACAACACCGCTACCGGGCAATACGTAGAGGATTTTTTACAGGGAAAAGAAGTGCCCGGGCTGCAGACAGAGGGGAGTATCTCGGTTCTGGCCAATAGAGGGAAGGAAGGTGCGCTTTTAGAGCTTACCACCGCCCAGCAGATCAGCGACCAGTTAGACTGGGCAAAAAATATTTATGACCTGATCATTATTGATGTTGCAGCTCTCAACAATGGCAGCCTGGTAAGGGAATGGCTTTCTTTTACGAGTGATGCCATTGCGGTATTCAAAGCGGGAAAATCGATCAATGATGACGAAAAAGAATATCTTTCCATGCTAAAGGAAAGTGGGGTTTTCCGGGGATGGGTACTTAATATGGCAGAAATGGGTCCGGGAGAGCCAGAGTTTTTTAAAGCGAAAAGATAATGGATGGGCTTTCAATGGGACATGGGGTATTGTATATTTTAGGAACTGTTATCTGTTTCTATCTTGTTTTCCCAATGATCCTGTTTTTGTGCTGGAAGTTTTCTGTAAACCGCGAAAAGCCTGCAGTTCCAATAATCAGTCAGAAAGATTATGGAATTATCCTAACTGCCTATCAACAGGTAGATTTTGTGGCCGATGCTGTTAGTTCACTGTTGGGGATGGACTATGGCAATTTTCGTATATATGTTGTTGCTGATAACTGTGAACCATCTGAGGCGCTTCTTTTCGAAGATGATCGTGTTGAAGTTCTGTTTCCCGAGAGCATTTTGGCCAGCAACACAGCATCTCATTTTTATGCCATCAAGCATTTTACCCGTCCGCACGAGGCAATATTGATTATGGATAGCGATAACATTGCCCATCCACAACTGATAACTGAACTAAACCGGTACTTTGAACTGGGGTACCGTGCAGTTCAGGGCCTTAGATCGGCAAAAAACCTTGATACCACTATTGCATGCCTGGATGCGGCCCGCGATATTTATTACCATTTTTATGACGGTAGGATAATCTTTGATCTCGGCTCATCTGCGACCCTGGCGGGTTCGGGGATGGCATTTGATTCAAATCTCTATATCAGTATGCTGAAAAATACAGATATCAGAGGGGCCGGATTTGATAAGGTCCTTCAGGCCCGGCTTGTATCTGCCGGAGAAAGGATTGCCTTTGCTCGGCGTGCAATTGTTTATGATCAGAAGACTTCGGGTTCCAAGCAGTTGATCAGCCAGCGCTCCCGGTGGATAGCGACCTGGTTTAAGTATTTTAAGTTTGGGTTTTCCATTCTTTATAAGGGGCTGGCCAGCCTTAATCTCAATCAGTTCATTTTTGGCACTGTCCTGTTGAGGCCGCCCCTGTTTATATTTTTGTCCATGGCTGTTTTGCTAATGGGTATTGGTGCGTTTACCAGTCCGGTGTTGGCTGCTGTGATTTTCTGCTCCCTGGTCATCTACGTGGTGAGTTTTATGATCCCGGTTCTAAGTAAAACAACTGATATCAAGATCCGCCGTTCACTGGTTTTTATTCCCAAATTTATATTTTATCAGTTTGTCTCTCTGGCAAGGTCGCTCTTCGCTGATAAGTCAAACGTGGCAACCAGGCACAGCCTTAAAAAAAACAACAGTTGATGTGGGCCAATAGATCATATGAGATGAAAAGAAGGTTTGTGATCCTCGCCGCAGTGCTTTCATTCGCTGTTATTTCGGCCCTGCTCACCGTTAAACTGGAATACTATGCCGTTTTCTTTGCACTGCTTTTTGCAGGGAGCATTATATTTACAATTGCTTTATTTTCCAATCCAAAAGTAGGTTTCCTAGCTTATCTGGTGTACTGTTTCATTATTGCAGGCTTGTTAAAAAATACAGGGCTGCCTTTTGGGCCCTTAATGGAAGTTCTGCTTGGGGTCACCTGGCTTTCGCTGCTTTATAACCATAAACAGATCAAATGGAAGGAAATCAATAATGATCATCTCATCATCGCCCTGATCTGGTTTTCGCTGAATATCATAGAGCTGGTCAATCCCGAGGGTGCAAGTCTTCTCGGATGGCTGAACGAGGTCCGTTTTACAGCACTGAACTGGTTGCTGGTTGCCCCGCTCGGCTTTTTGTTGTTTAAAAGCAAGCGCGACCTGGACATTTTTTTTATGATCATCATCTCCCTTTCTGTACTGGGTACCTTATATGGGATCAAACAGTACTTTATCGGTGTTTCGGCCGGCGAGCAGCGGTGGCTTGACGAAGGGGGAGCAACCACGCATATCATTGATGGCAGGCTCCGTGTGTTTTCTTTTTATACTGATGCAGGGCAGTTTGGAGCATCCCAGGCTGCAATGGCTGCAATAGCACTGGTTATGGCTTTTGGGCCCTTTAAAAGATGGAAGAAGATTTTATTGGGGATCTCCGGGCTGATACTCTTTTATGGTATGCTGATCTCCGGTACTAGGGGTGCTTTTTTTGCACTGGTGGTTGCAGGTGTATTTGCCGTTTCACTGAGCAAAAATTTCAAGGTTCTTTTCTCAGGTCTTTTGCTGGGGCTTGCTTTCTTTGGCTTTCTTAAATATACCACGATCGGAAGTGGGAATTACCAGATTGTTAGGTTGCGCACCGCGGTAGACCCACAGAATGACTCTTTTAATGCAAGGCTGATTAACCAGAGCAAACTTAAGGAGCTGATGAAGGATAAACCCTTCGGTGCAGGTGTAGGCAGTATCGGTTTAAATGGGATCAAGTTTAATTCAGAGAAATATCTTTCCAATATTCCTCCGGATAGTTATTGGGTCAAGATCTGGGTGATGTATGGTCCCGTGGGGCTTGTGATATGGTTTTCCCTTATTATGTTTATGATAGGCAAGTGCTGTGGAACGGTATGGAACATCCAGGATAATGGACTCAAGGTGAAATGCATTGCGCTGACATCTGGTACTGCTGGGCTGTTTTTCTGTAGTTATGCAAATGAGGTGATGAACGGATTTCCTTCGGTGGTTATCCTCTATATGTCATGGTCGTTTGTACTAATGGCCAATAACCTTGACGAGAAAAAAGTTGAATCAATAAAAAATAGTTAATTTCATATGCCACTTGAAATCCTGGTACTACCAGCAGTTGTGTTTTTTGTATTTGGTTTTATCAAAGGATATAAAGCTAAGAAGAGTAATGTATAAATTTCTGCAATCCATACCTGATAAACTGGCCAGGGTCACCTCTGGAAGAAAACTCATCAGTGAAATTGATGGACTAAGGTTTTTTGCGATCCTTCCGGTGCTCATACAGCATCTAAATGAGCGGTTTGAGAGAAATACCTCTATCGATTTTATCAATCCCGGAGGAGATACATTTGCCAATTTTTTGGCGTACAGAGGGTTCTTGGGTGTTTACATTTTTTTTGTGATCAGCGGGTTTATCCTGGCACTGCCATTCGCCTCCTATCATCTGGCCAGCGGAAAAAAAATAGGGATCGGACAATATTTCTGGAGAAGACTGACCCGGCTTGAGCCTCCCTACATTTTCTGGATCAGTATTTTCTTTCTGGTCTACATCTTCCAGCGCCATGTGTCTTTCTTTGAATATCTTCCCCATTATTTTGCCAATATTACCTATACCCATGCCATTTTTTATGGTGTCTGGTCTCCGTTCAATCCCCCGACATGGACACTCGAAATTGAAATCCAGTTTTATATCCTGGCTCCCTTTCTTTCCTATCTTTTCTTTACAATACGTAAAAAAGGATTAAGACGGGCTTTAAATATTGTTTTTATTCTGGTGCTGATGCTGGTGCAACAATATTTTAAATGGTACATGCCTCCTTTCAGCCTGTCAATTCTGGGGCATCTTCATTATTTTCTGGTAGGTTTTATGCTAGCTGATCTTTATACCTGTGACTGGGCATTGATCAGAAAAAGCAGGATTTATGATTTTGTCGCCCTAATCTCTCTTGTAGGACTTATCGGGCTGTGGAGCTGGGGGTTCGAGTTCATAAACAGATTAGCAGTAGTTATCTGTCTTTTTGTCTTTTTTATCGCCGCGTTTAAAGGGGACCTCATCAACCGGCTGATTACCAGCAGGTGGATTATGGCTATCGGTGGGATGTGTTACACCATTTACCTCATTCATCTCCCCTTTGCAGAATTTTTTATTGTGTTTAGCAAACACCTAACACTCACGCGTTATTACACAATAAACCTTCTCTTGCAGCTTTGCTTGTTTATCCCCATAGTGTTGGCTTTGAGTGCGGTATTTTTTCTATGTTTTGAAAAACCTTTTATGGATAAAAACTGGCCTTCTACCATTGTCAGGAGAGTGTACTCTATTTGGAAAAAAGGTTGATTTGAAAATTGGGGCAGATAGTATGGAATTAAGAGATAAAGTAATTGTGATATTGGGTGCGACCAGATTCGACTGGAAGTTTGAATCCACCAGCTATCATACAGCAAAGTATCTGGCTGAAGGTAACGAGGTTTACTACGTTGATTTTCCCTATACCCTTAAGGATTACTTTAAAAAAAATGAAGGATCAGAAATCGCGTTAAGGCTTCCCCATTTCAAAAAAGGTGCCAACGGAATTCTCGATAGCGGATTCCCGCGCTTAAAGATTTTGATTTTGCCGCTTTTGCTCTCTATTAACTTTCTGCCGGAAGGGCGTATTTACCGCAGACTGTTGCTATGGAACGAACGCAGGATTTCCGACAGAATCAACCGCATCATGGCAGAAAGAGGCATCAGTGATTTCATATTTATTAACTCTTTTAATTTTCACTATCCCGGTGTTTCCGCAATGCTTCCCAGGGCTGCACTGAAAGTTTACCACTGTGTGGACCCCATCATTACCGACTACGATCAAAGACATGGATTTCTCTCCGAGGATCTGCTCATCAATAACAGCGATCTTGTAATCTGCACAAGTAAAGCACTTTACCGAGAGAAAATGAAAAAGAAAACGCATACCTTCTTTATTCCCAATGCTGCGGATTTAACGGTTTCTTCACGTGCTCTGGATCCAGGTTTGCTGCCACATCCATTTGTTTCGGATATTCCAAGGCCGGTTATCGGCTATTTAGGGGCGATCGAACGCCGTATTGATTTCGATATGTTAATACAGGTAGCGATCGGGAATCCCGATAAGAGCTTCGTCTTGGTAGGGCCTACCGCCAAGGAATTCGTTCCCTCAGAGTTCGAGGATCTTAACAACGTTTATTTTCGCGAAAGCGTGCCCTATGACCAGATGCCAGCAGTGGTCAAGGGATTCGATATCGCTATGGTTCCCTTTAAGAAAGATGAGGTGAGTGCGACAATCTTTCCACTTAAACTGTTTGAATACCTGGGAACCGGTAGGCCTGTGATCTCGACGGATTTTAATATGGACCTTTTGGAGTTTACCTTTGATTCGGTCCGTTATTGTCATAACGCAGGTGACTTTTCGGATGCGATATCTTTTTATCTAAAAAATGACAGTCAGGAGGCGAAAGCGAACAGGCTGTCAATTGCCGCAGATAATACCTGGTCGAGGCGTCTGTCTGAAATGAGCAGTCTGATTTCTGGATTTTATCATGAAAAAACAGGACAAAATTAATCGCTTAGGCTTTAGGTCAGCATTTCCCTATAAAGATCGATATGTCTGCCTAGGGGATCGTTGAGTTTGTACCATTCAAGGATGCTTTCCCTGCAGTTTTCTAAAATTACCGCTTTTTCTTTTTTTGACTTTATCGCTGCCCTGATCAATTTCCGTAGTTCAACCGCATCGCCAGGGTTAAATAAATATCCGCTCACCCCTGGCTCGAGATAATCGATCATTCCTCCAGTTGCTGATGCAATAAGGGGTGTGCCGCACAGTATGGCCTCGGTACCGGTAAGCCCGAATGTTTCCTCAAGGGAGGGATTGATAAAAATGTCCATTGCACTGTAGAGCAATGAATGGAATCTTTTATCATGTACGGGTTCGAAACGGATTACATTTGTGTTGCGTTCGGTGTCTCCATTGACATTTGCTTTGATTGCCCCGAATGTCAAAATGGTGATTGCTTTTTTCTCATCAGGTTCTAATTCCCCCATCGCTTCAAGTAAAAGCCAATAGCCTTTTCTGTAGTTTTCCAGATCATCAGCGCCCGTTCCCAGTATCAGTGAATCACCGGAGATATTAAGGACTCCTCTTGCAGTGCCCTTATCGATCGGCCTGAAGCCGGCAATATCCAGTATACATGGTATCAGGTTACATTTCACATCCGGGAGATAATGTTTGACTTTTTGCAGGGTTTGCGTGCTGCTTGCAATGAACCTGACCCCGGCGGAGAGAATGCTGTCGTGTTTTTTTATTCGCAGCAGATCTTCTGCCTCCTGGAAATTGATATTGCGGACCACATCCTGCTCATAGTGGAACCCCCCGAGTATGGGGTTGAGATCATGCGCGGTCCATACCATGGGTTTTTTTACAGCCTTGAAGAATGAAGGGAGATCCACAAAATCGGATATCCAGTGTAGATGGACAAGATCCGCCCTTTTAACCCTGGGATCGTGCTCTAACCGGTAATGGGAAAAAGGAAAGCTAAAGATTTCATATTTACCTTTCCGGCCACCTTTAATTCTTGTATTTCTGTCTAGCCCCAGTTTTTTAAAGACACGGTCAATGAATGGTTTTTTTTGTTCAGCTCTGTACACGCCTGATGAGAGATTCTCATCCAGGGCATGCATACAAAGTACTTCAGAGTCGATGCCATGTTCCAGAAGCGCCTGGTGAAGACGCATGACTGCAATTCCTGCGCCACCGGTAATGTAAGCTGTAATATGAAGTATCCTCATTTTTTTGCTAAATTAATGCTCTGCAAGGACATCGCACCAGATAAATTTATCGGTCATTACCCTTTTGGGATGCTCTTTGCCGATACGGAAACCCAACCAGTTTTTAGGTGCGTAAACCGTATTGTTTTTCTCTGATAGATAGGCAGCCCACCAGGCAAAACTACTGTTTGAAATGATGGCAATATCTGCATTCTTTATAATCTGAAAATCTGTTATTTCATTATTTGATGAAAATATATAGTTTGGCTGTTCCCCGAAGTAGGTCTTTACAAACTGAATATCATCACTAACGAAATAAATCTTGCAGTCCGTTGTATCCCCAAGAGCATCCAGCCTGGTCTTGAAATAAGACATAGGCAGGGATATGTCCCTTTTGCCATAGTTCAGGTAATCAGTTCTCCTGATGTGAACAACAATTGTTTTGTTCGAACGGAAAACATCCCCAAACTCCGTCTCAAAACGGTCGGTGAATTTCTTTTTGATCTTTATATTAAGCCCTTTCGGAATATTCCTGACATAAAAGTCGGTTTGAAAGAAGCCTTTGTAGATGGTCTGATCTTTCACTTCTACCGCCCGGGGAACCTGGATACTTTCAATGTAAATCTCATTAAACCTGAATATTTTCGGTAGCATCCGGGTATATACCGAATACGCCTTTGAGGATAAGGTCAGGTTCTGAAAAGTCCCGAGATCAAAATACCTGCTCAGGTAGGCATGATGGGGATTAACAAAAAAAAACGATTTTTCGTTGTTGTTTGCCTTTAAGTACTGAAAAAAGGCGTATTGGAAAATCTGGTTACCAAGCCTTCCGATAAATTTTACCCCGATCATAGCTTCGCCTTTTTTAATATGTATTTATTGATGAATTCAGGATAGAAGCGATAGGCATAAATAAATGCATTAAGCGCATTCACCTTAAGTTCCCTCCATAGAATAACCTGAGATATTGTAAAACCGAAAATATTGGCGATAAGCGTGGCGTAGGCAGCTCCAATCACCCCATATCGGTGGATGAGAAAATAGTTCAGTATCAAAATCACGCAGGTATTGACAATTACAATGATAAAAGTAACTCTGGTTTTACCGATGGAATCAATAATTACCCCAAACTGCCTGCCAAAGGGGCCGAATATGCAATAAAGCAAAGTGATGTTGAGTATAGGGACAGTATCGGCATACTTGTCTCCTGCCAAAAGCCTGATGATCAGCCCGTCAAAAAGATAAATAAAGATGATCGCTGGAATCACCATCGCAAGAATTGTACCCACCGACTTCTCGTAAAGATACTTAATGGCTTCCTTTCCTTCGGTTTCAATTCGTTTGGAGCTTTGTGGAAATACGATAGTGGCCACAGCATTGGTTGGGATATCAATGAGATTGCCGATTCTCACTGCAATATTGAATGATCCTGAGGCAGCCGGGGAGATGATGCCTGCAAGCATCCACTGATCAATTGTGCCCGAGAGAATGGAGCTGACCGAAGTTGCAAATGCATACTTACCGTAATGGAATATCCTGCTGATCCAGTTTTTGCTGAACCTATAGCTGAAACTGATGAATTTTTTTACATAGAACCAGGATATGGCGATGCTAACCACTACAGAAAAGATCTGTACATAGACCAGGGTGATCAGATCGGTCTTAAGGTTAAAAAACAGACAGATAAACAGGAACAGGCAAAGGACTGACTGCCTTGCCAGGCCACTGAAAAGTACACCGGTATATTTGAAGTTCGCCTGTTCTATACAATTGAACTGCGTCAAAATCCCTGAAAAGATAAATACGATATTATACAGATGAAACATAGGTTCAAGTTCTGGTGCCTTGAGCAGACGGGAAAGGTATCCTGCGAAAATCAGGTTTAATAAGATGCATAGTACCGTAAGGCTGCCACTGATGGTCAGTGTTGCCGAAAAGATGTCCGAATGCTCTTTTTTTTCAGAACCTGACATGAATTTGATGAGCGCACTCTGGATGAGGCCGTTGCGGATAATTTCCAGGATAGTGACCGTTTGAAGGAAAATTCCCCAGACCCCATAGTCATTTTTGGTGAGGAGCCTCACGAGAACGAAAAATATTGCCAGGTTGATCAGTGTACCAGAAAAGTTCTGGAGGATGTTGATGATTCCTGATTTAATCCAATAATTATCTTTTGTCCCGCTCATTTAAGCTTGATTTTGATATGATGATTTTCTTTTCAGATGTCTTTCTGCAAGGTCCAGTACCTCTTGATCAGTCTTTGCATGGTGCATCTCTGCGCCTGAAAACTTAGTGTAGAGTTTTGTGAAACAGCCAAAGTAATGTTCTGGGCCTTTTTTTGACAGAATGATATTAATGCCGCCAAAATAGCTGGCCAGCGCGCCTGTTCCCCCGTGTGTGGATATAAAATGTTCTGCATTTGCATAGACCATAAACTGGAAATGATTAAAACTATTTGCCCCGCCCAGGTTTTGCTTAAACATGTTTTCCATCAACAGTACCTCCGGGTGCTGCCGCTCGATCCAGCCGTACTCGTCTAGATCATAGATATCGCTGTTGTCATTTGTGATATTCTCAGGTCTGGGCCTGTTGTAAATAATCTGGTATTCAGATTTATATCTGTTGAACAGTTCATCCAAAAGATCTATGCTGAAAAAACTGATCGGCGGCCCGTCCCACTCCATATTGTATCGGTTGGCAATGATCAGTATTGGCTTGTCATAACAGTATATATTATTCTGGTACATCTCCTTTAAGGGAACCCGGGCCCATTTGCGCATGTTGTAATTTTGGCTATAGAGAATCCTAGGCGTTTCAAAATTATAGTTTCCCTCTGTAGTGCGGGAATCAAAAGTTTCAAGATGGTCTGGTGAAAAGAAATACAGTTTTGAGGTATATTTTGCACCTTCGGTCTGAAGTAAGGTGCCGTTTTTGAAATGCCAGTATGCAAAAGGCAGTGCAAAGGCGATGTCGGGGGTAAACTCTCCACTAAAGCTTATGTTTTTGTAAGGCTTTTTGATCACATAATCCCTGATGAGGTACTTCCACTGGATCACCTGGCAAAGGTAGGTATCCCTAAAAAAGTAACGGTAGTTTGCGGGGACGCTGCGGTGCCGGATTTTTGTATATAAACCTAAAATTTTGATGATCATTTTCCTTAACATGTCAAACGGTGTTTTTTTTGCCCTGTCATTATTGTATTTTAATGCAAACCCGGGGGGCTTTGATAAATTTTGGTAGCCACCTACAGGATAAAGTTAACATTAATCAAAAGATAAGACCTATTGACCGGTCTTAAAAATAATAGTTGATGTTGAATTTAATATGTCTGTAAAGGTGCCTGGCCATTCCTATCACTATATTGGAAGGATGCCTTTTCCAGTTCCGTTTAAATGTACTAGGCTCTTCACTGGAATTTTTTTGTTCAAAAAGACCTTTAAAATCCTCATAGAAAAAACCTTTGCCTTTGCGTTTAAGAAACGACATCATCATACTGTACTCCGCCTTTTCGACATTTACCCCTTCTTTATAATCTCCGAACTTTTTTAGAAAGTCACTTCTTCTCAGGTGGGGATGGTCACTATAGAGGTAGAATTTATTATAGGTGCTCAGGACGTCTGCAGGGTTAAATTGCATCTCTGAAAAACCCTGTGCAAATGGTTTCAAAAATGGAAAACGCTGATAGGCGTAAAAACGCACGATATCCAGAGCGCTGTCATTGTGCATAAACTCGATTGATGCGGAGAGTTTCTGCGGAAACAGGGGGAGGGGAACAAAATCTTCCTGTACATACAGTGTCAGGGGAAGGGTTGCATTCCGCTGTCCTTTATTGATATTGTTTCCCAGTCCGGCATTGGTTGGTGTGGTGATAAGCTTAAACCCGAGTTCGGTCTGGAGTTTTTTTACCTGAATGAGGTTTTCCTCAGTACTGCAGTCATCTGAGATGATAATTTCGCCGAAGCTACAGCCAAGCGAAGCGAAGCTGGAGAGTAATCTGGCCAGAGACGCTGGTCTGTTATAATGGGTGACCAGTAAGGTAACCTCTGAAAATTCGAACTCGTTTGACTGCATTTAATGATGATTTGTTAACTGGAATGATGCCGCTCCCAGTTTGACCTTTTATAGGTGCAGTTGAAGAGAACGGATAATGAACATTGATAAATTTATTGTTTTATTTCAAAGCAAAGATTTTTTTAACTGTTTTTTTTACTTTGTAAAACCCTTTTCTGAAAATCCTTACATAGTTGGGAACAACTTTAAAGTCTGCCCAGGGTGTCATTTTAAGATACCGGAAAAATTCATTTTTGTAAAACTGACTACCATTGTAAGATGAATATATGGGTTTGATATCAATAAAATGCATGATAAAGGGATCCTTTACGTCTACACCGGCCTTGCAGTTCCAGCGGTGGTCCAGCTCTTTCCAGTTATTGGCAAAAACCACGTTAAGGGCATATTGATCTGCTAAAAGCAGCGAATCCTTGTTTTCCTCAACGCAGGTGAGTATTTTTTGCGGTATGTTTTCTTCTTTCCATTTTTCAATATCAATCACCAACAGACCCGCATTGAAATATTTTGTCTCTGGATCGAGTCCGAGTTCTTTGTAGTTGGGTATACCTGCCCATTCGCAACTTACTGTTGCCGAGTGGTCCTGTACGCAGCCTACGGTTCTATTATCCAGTTCCACTGACCATAGTTCAGATATATCCCTGTTTACGATCATGTCAACATCCAGGTAGATCACGCGGCGGGCGCTGCTTCCGACAATGTATGGAGCAAACATGCGCATATAGGTGATCTGCGGCATCCCCGTACCGTCCAGTGGCAGATGGAGATCTTGTGGAAGTACCGACTGCATATCATGAAAGGTAAGCGTATAATCATCCCCGTCAACTAGGGATTTTAACTTTTGAAGGTTTAGTCTGGATATGCCGTTATCAATGATCGCAAAATCAATCCGTTCACCAGTTTTGTGATTAGTCTGTACCGATCTGATTAAGGGAGCTAATAAAATAGCATAATGGTTATCCGTGGCAATAACAATATGGATAGTTTCTCTTTGTTTGGACATTCGTTTGAATTAGAGGCTTTTTGTTTCGGTAGACCATACAAATTTAGGGAATTAAAATTGTTATTCATCGTTTTACATCTCAACGCTCTAAAATATGCTGTTTTACTACTATTGTATAATCAAATATAACCAGAACATTAAAACTGTTGAAGTATTTATTTAATATTGTGTCTTAATATTCAAACCATGTGGCCGATTAAAGTTCCCCATCACATTTCCCAATTTATAGATCGCCGGTTCACCCTAGATGAACTCAGTACTATGGCGAACACTTCCTATAAGGCCATTTCGGTCGGTGACCCAGAAGTATCGGTGGTGATCCCGGCTTTCAATGAGGAGGACAATATACTGCCCACACTGGCTTCTTTGGCTGCCAACAAAACTAAAAGAGTGGTGGAGATTATTGTAGTGAACAATAATTCTACCGATGGCACTGAAACTCTTGTGAGGAACACCGGCGTAAAATGTATCTTGGAGAATAGACAGGGAATAACTTTTGCACGTAATTCAGGTCTTGCCGTTGCCAAAGGAAAATATATACTTAATGCCGATGCCGATACCATTTATCCTGCAGACTGGATTGAACAGATGACAGCGCCCCTGGAGGATAAAGGGATTTCGCTTACATACGGAAGATTCGCGTTTTTGCCAATTGCAGAAACCGGACGCAGGACCTATTTTCTTTATGAGCACCTGGCGAGATTTTCAAGATGGATTAATAAGATCTTTAAAGACGAGGCGGTAAATGTCTATGGGTTCAATTCGGGATTCAGGAGGGAGCAAGGCATAGCTGTAGAGGGGTTTGACCATCCGCAGGGGACCAATGAAGATGGATGGCTGGCACTAAAACTTCGAGATAAGGGCTTTGGGAAACTCCACCTGGTAACCGATATCAGGGCGCTGACCTGGACCACCGACAGAAGGATACAGATTGACGGGGGGCTGATAAAGGGGTCTTTAAAAAGGATATCAAGGGTTCTGGGCGGTTAATTATTCTGAGGATTTTTTTGGATTTCTGCACTCATGGACGGTTGTTTACTTTCTAGCAAAAATAGGCACCATGCGGTTTGTAAAATCTTCTGCCCCTTTCCTGTTGATGTGGATTTCATTGTAGAAGAAGGCTGGATCGTGCTTATAGATATCCCCAAAATTTAAATATTCAACACCTTTATCCTTCTGCATCTGCCTGGTGAACTCTACAATATTCTGCTTGTAACCTTGATCAATTTTAATATCAGCAACGGGTGCGGTGAAGAGTATGAGCTCTATATTATTAGCTTTACAGAGTGCGATAATTTCGTTTAGGAATTTATAGTTCCCTTTCAGGTCGAAGGTAAGATCTCTTAGTTTTGCTGGCCCCTTATAGTGAACTTCCGGATAAAAGAAATCGCCATAGCTATCAAAGTCCTGGGGCAGCAGATTGAAGCCGTCATTGATTACCTCGTGGATACCCCATAGGGTGTTGTATTTGGCGTATCTGTAGAAGGGTATATACCGGTAAGCATACCATTCAGGGCCGAACTGTTTAAAATGGTCAAACACGACAGGTTCCTTCAGATATGGAAAAAATTTCGGAACAGCAAAATCAAAAATCTCTTCGGTATTTGAGGAGAAGGGATCTATCTGCAGATATAGCTTTTTGATCTTGTTATTCTTGAGGATAAAGAGCTTCAGCATAAGGTACTGATCGGTAATAGAACTCCCGTCTACTGAAATATTGATCCCTTTCTTTTTTGTTTTATCTTCTATCATCTTTAGATCCAACGAAGTATATGCCCTTGAATTTCCATGAACGGCAAAATCGAACTGTTGATTACTGATCTTGTCCAGCCACTGGATCTTGGTGTAATTGCCCTTTTGAAATACATAGGTAAAACCCTCATCGAGCAACCAGAATATGAGATAGCAGATCAGGAGTAATTTGAATATCTGAATAAAAAAATTCTTCATGGCTAAAATTGAAAATAAATGAAACTGCTCTGTGACACCAGTACCCCGAACATCGCAATGAGCATAATGAGGGTAAGATAGCTAAGAAAACGTACCGACCTGTAAGCATAGAAATAGTACTGTACTTTTTGTGTTCCCCAGAAGCCTTCAAAAATCAGCAGTAAAAAGATTAAGGGGAAACCTACAGCAAAGTTATAAAGATCAGTTCCTGTCGATTGCCTCACCTCTGCGATGAAGGAATGGCCATAGTCAAAAAGATTTTTGATGATAGTGAAGGAATCGTGGAGGTTGTTCGCCCTGAAAAAAATCCAAGCAAAGCAGACAACTGAGAAAGTCCATAGTGTACCCAGCCATAACGGTAGTTTAAAGGTGAAGAATTTTTTTCTCTGATTTAAGGATTCTAGTGAAATCAACAGCCCATGAAGCGCGCCCCATATAATGAAGTTCAGACTTGCCCCGTGCCAGACCCCAGATACCAGAAAGGTGATGAACAGGTTAAATATCCAGCGGCCCATTCCCACCTTATTTCCACCCAATGGAATATAAAGGTAATCCCTGAACCAGGTAGATAGGGAAATATGCCATTTGCTCCAGAATTCCCGTATAGATGAAGAGAAATAGGGCCTGTTAAAATTTCTCATCAGATCAATTCCCATCATTTTGGCTACGCCGATGGCAATATCGGAATAGCCCGAAAAATCGCAGTAGATCTGAAAGGCAAAAAATACTGTTGCGCAAAGGATGGATAAGCCATGATAAGACTCGGGATTGTTATAAACCAGGTTGACAAAAAAGGCCAGCCTGTCCGCTACCACTACTTTTTTAAACAGACCCCATAATATTCTCCGGGCGCCAATGATCAGGTTGCCCGGCTCAAGAGGCTTTAGGTTATTGACCTGGGGAAGAAGTACCTGAGGCCGGTTAATGGGGCCTGCTACCAGTTGGGGGAAAAAGGAGACAAAAAGAGCGAATCTCCCAAAATTTCTTTCTGCAACCATATTTCCGCGGTACACCTCTACGGTGTAGCTGATGCTCTGAAAGGTATAGAAGGAGATCCCAACGGGAAGAAGAATCTTGGCGCTGTTCAATAGTGCTGAACCTCCGAACAATGCAGATGTGGTATTAATGCTGTCAAGAAAAAAATTAAAATACTTAAAATAAAAAAGAAGTCCCAGGTTGGTGATGATACTGATGCAGAGGAACAGCTTTTTCCGCCGCTGCTGGTCAGTGGTCTCTATTTGCCTGGCCACGAAAAAATCTATGGTCGCCGGGAAGAAGAGTAGAAAGATATATTCCCATTTCCAGCACATGTAAAAAAACAGACTCGAAGCGAGCAACATCATCCACACATATTTCTTTGGTAAGAAATAGTAGAGTAAAAGCACTGTTGAGAAAAACAGAAAAAAACTGAGGGAATTAAAGAGCATGCGGGTCTAAATTTCAAAAAATCTAAGGTATAAATAGAACGCTTATAAATGCAATTTTTTATTAAATAATCGGGTCTTTTCAGCAGAGCGCTAAGTTGTAAAACGCCGGGGAGAATAAAAAATTAGAGATATAAGAAGAAGATTTGGAACGCATCTGCGCTGGATAGCTTATCTTCCCGAAATTTTAAGTCTTTTTAGTCCTATTATTATTCTAAATTTGATCATTCTTAATAAGAAATAGACGGGCAGAGTAAGGAGGTAACATGTCAGATACCACTCAAAACCGCCAGATGATAAAAGCAATATAAAGATGGCCCAGAACTTTCCAAACGTGTAACCGATCCGAGTATGAATCTGACTGCAAAGAAACCGGGCGAAAAAATTTCCATTATCAGTGTGAATTACAATCAGCCAGATGTAACCCAGGAATTACTGGACTCCATTTTCACAACAAACACTTACCTCAACACGGAGGTAATCATCGTTGATAACGGCAGCCGTGAAAATTTTATCCCCATTTGGAAGGACAGGTATCCTCAGGTTAAATTTATCCACTCTGAGGAGAACCTCGGGTTTGCAGGAGGAAACAACCTGGGGATTGCAGCAGCAGATGGAGATTACCTTTTTCTGGTTAATAATGATACTGAATTTACTTCCGGCCTGCTAGAAACCCTGAGCGGAACTTTTCAGGATTTTCCTGATACGGGGATAGTCTGTCCAAAAATCAACTATTTCGAACACCCCGGGAAAATCCAGTACGTCGGTTTCACTGAACTCACCTCCATTACCGCAAGAAACCAGTGTCTGGGACAGTTCGAGGATGACAGGGGTCAATATGACGACAGGGTCTATATCACTGCTTTCGCGCATGGTGCTGCGATGATGGTTTCCCGTAAAGTCTTTCAGCGAGCAGGACTGATGGCAGAGAATTTTTTTCTCTATTATGAGGAAATGGATTGGAGCCTGAGAATCCGAAAAGCCGGATTTAAGATCAGGGTGAATACATCGGCCCTGATCTACCATAAAGAATCTGTTTCCGTTGGTGCAGATAGTCCCCTGAAGATTTACTACATGAACAGGAACCGCATATTGCTGGTAAGAAAACATTCCGTTTTTTATAAGCAAATCCTGTTCTTTCTGTATTTTGGCCTGATGGTGTTTCCAAGGAACTTGTTGCAGTTCCTGATCAGAGGTAAGTTTAAGCATATCACCGCGATGTGCAAGGCTGTCTATTGGAACCTTACCCACAGTACAAATTCATTTTAATGGTCCGAATTTAACGGTAGGAAACTATACCAAACATATCTTGTTTTATGCGCATTTTCTTCATTATCTCTATTCTGCTGGTCATCTATACCTATCTTGGGTACGGTGTTTTACTATATCTTATGATCTTGGCTAAACGTGTATTTGCTCCCGGCATTCCGAAAGTTTTCAGTTATCAGGAGCTGCCAAGCTGTACAGTTATTGTCGCGGCTTTCAACGAGGAGGATTTTATCGAGGAAAAGATCAGCAATACTTTGGCACTTAATTATCCTGCTGAAAAGCTTAAGCTCATTTTTGTTACGGATGGTTCTTCCGACAGGACGCCGGAAATCGTGGCGGGATTTACTCAGATCCAGCTGTTGCATTCCCCTGATCGTAAAGGAAAGATAGCAGCTGTACACCGTGCGATGGACAGTGTTGATACCGATCTTGTCGTTTTTACTGACGCCAATACCTTCCTTAATACCGATGCATTGTTCCATCTCTGTAAGCACTATGCAGATGAACGTATTGGTGGGGTTGCCGGAGAAAAGAAAGTATATGTTGATAAGCATGCCGATGCAACTGCCGGAGAGGGAATTTATTGGAAATATGAATCAAAACTGAAGGCGTGGGATTCAGAACTTTACACAGTAGTGGGGGCAGCTGGGGAACTATTTAGTATCCGAAGGTCACTCTATGTGCCTGTGCCTCAACAAAGCGTCCTTGATGACTTTATGATCTCGATGCGGATCGCGGAAAAAGGTTACCGGATAAGCTATGAGCCAAAGGCTTTCGCACAGGAAACCTCTTCCGCAAATATAGAAGAAGAGCTAAAGCGGAAGGTCAGGATCGGAGCAGGTGGGATCCAGTCTGTAATCTGGTTAAGATCACTGATGAATCCTTTCAGATATCCTATGCTTGCTTTCCAGTACATCAGTCACCGAGTGCTTCGGTGGACGCTGGCCCCGCTGGCATTAATTGCCGCTTACATCAGTAATATTACCATCATGGCAACAGGTGGAAATAACCTCTATTTTGTTATGTTTTTCCTCCAGAGCCTGTTTTACCTGATGGCATTTTCCGGGCTTTGGATGGAGAAAAAGAAAATCAGGCTAAAAATATTATTTGTTCCTTATTATTTCTGCATGATGAATTATGCGATTATTGCAGGAGCATATCGCTACTTTTTGGGGAACCAATCCGTTATTTGGGAAAAAGCGATCAGGAAATAAGCTAACGGGCGATAACATAATATTTTAAGGCAAAATTTAGGGTTCCAGTGAGAAGCGAGCAGGATACCTCTAAGAGTGTCCCATTTTTTTAACTTTCGGTCTTATATTATCCCCGTGGATTCTACTTCTTAGAAAACCCTCTTCCATAAAAATAGTTATATTTTGAATCTAGTTTCGTCTGCTTATATTAAACTGGATTCCCGCAGAAAAGAGGTTGAGCAAAAACTCTGATTTTTGATAGGTATTCACCGTTCTGGAAGTTCCGTTTGCATCTGTTAAATCCTGGCGTTCGTAGGAATAAAAGTAGTCCATGCTGCTCTCGGCAAAAATATTCATAAAAGATATTATGTTGATCTTTACACCGATTATAGGAGAGATGACCAACCCGTTTTTTGATGATTCCGCATACCTCGCTGTGCCGGCAAACATGGTACTGCCTGGATACGTATTCCCGCTAAACCGATTAGAGCGGTAGCCAAGGTCCACCCCAAAGTATGGTTGAATGCGCGAATAGGTAAAATTCTTTTCAAAACCAACTTTAAACGCAAAATCTGTCAGCGTTCCTTCTGCAATCTCACAGTTCGCGCAGGTATTGGTAAAGGTGATGTCTTTTCGGTAAAAATTCCCGCCGACCCGGTAACTGATCTGGTTGTCATTGAATTTCATCAACAGAGCATTCGCATAGGTATGGTTGAAATCCTGGTAGTTCGTCTGGTTGAATACTTTGGGCAGCTGCATGATACTGTAGGCTCTTAAACCAATGGAGTAGTTGTAGTCTGCACTAGTCTGAGAAAAAATAAAAGGCGAATTCGCCAGAAGAATTAAAAGGAGTACAATTTTTTTCATTTGATTAGGATATCAACCTCAAAAGTAAAGATATTTATCAGAAGTAAATCATTGATAGGTATTTATATTTCGGAATTAATACTAGGAAAGGGCGCGTAGGGAAAAAACCATTTTTTCACGTTATTCTAAATGAGTATACCCACTCTCTCCTTAAGCTAGAAAAAATTATGTATGTTTGCTCGCTTAAAAAGTTATTAAAATAGTTTATGAAAGTTGCGCTAATAACAGGTGTTACGGGACAGGACGGGGCATATCTTGCAGAATTTCTTCTGAAAAAGGGCTATATGGTTCATGGTTTAAAGAGAAGGTCGTCGCTTTTCAATACTGACCGCATCGATCACCTCTATCAGGATCAACATGAGAATAATATTAATTTCAAACTACATTTTGGCGACCTGACAGATTCTACAAACCTGATCAGGATTATACAGGAGACTCAGCCGGATGAAATTTATAACCTTGCAGCAATGAGCCATGTGCATGTGAGCTTCGAGATGCCTGAATATACGGCTAATGCTGATGGAATAGGCACATTGAGGCTTTTGGAGGCCGTCAGGATACTCGGACTCACCAAAACTAAAATATACCAGGCTTCTACTTCTGAACTTTACGGACTCGTACAGGCCGTTCCTCAGAGTGAAACCACGCCTTTTTACCCACGTTCACCATACGCTGTGGCGAAAATGTATGCGTATTGGATTACGGTAAATTATAGGGAAGCATATAACATGTTTGCCTGTAATGGCATCCTCTTTAACCATGAAAGCCCATTAAGGGGAGAAACTTTTGTGACCCGCAAGATTACAAGAGCAGCAGCTAAAATTGCCCTTGGACTTCAGGAATGTCTTTATTTGGGCAATCTATCTGCACAAAGGGATTGGGGACATGCCAAAGATTATATTGAAGCGATGTGGTTGATTCTGCAGCAGGAAAAGGCCGAAGATTATGTGATTGCAACAGGGGTGACTACCACAGTCAGAGATTTTGTGAGGATGAGTTTTGCCGAATTGGGAATAGAGGTGGAATTCAGCGGGAAAGACGAATATGAAAAAGGCGTAGTAATAGGTGTTGATGAGGAACAGATGATTAGTTTGGGCTTAGATGCAAATACTTTAAAGCCAGGCCAGACGGTGATCCAGGTCGACGCAAAGTACTTCAGGCCAACAGAGGTCGATTTGCTCTTGGGTGATCCTACAAAATCAAAAACTCAGTTAGGTTGGACACCAAAATATGATCTTCCTGCGTTAGTGAAAGAAATGGTACATTCAGATTTACAAGTGATGAAAAAGGATCAGTATTTAAAAGAAGGTGGATTCAGGACATTGAATTACTTCGAATAATCACAATATAATTAAATAATACTTCCTTATACCTATGAAGTTTAAAAACATATTTACAACCTTACTCTTTCTGATCATGCTCACTGTATTCCAGCAGTCAATGGCTCAGACCAATTATGCAAATGTGAAGGTCGATGACTTAACTGATACGCAGATCAGGCAATTAATGCAGCGCGCAGAATCTATCGGTTACAACGACGCACAGTTAGAGCAGATGGCTGCTGCACAAGGTATGAAAGCTGAAGAAATTCAAAAACTACGACTAAGGGTAGAGAAAATCAGAAAGCAGGATGGGGCAACCAGTGGTACTGCACAGAGCAATAACACCTCGAATAGAGATGTAGAAGACAGCGATGATCGGTCGAGAACAGCGGTCAAGATCAATCGTGACTCAACAAAAAATACAGTTAGTAATAAAACGACAAACAATAAAAATTACCCACAAACTGAAACCAATATCTTCGAAGGCTTAAAGCCCAATATTTTTGGAAAGGAACTTTTTGCCAGTACCAACCTCACATTTGAACCCAATCTCCGGATGGCCACTCCAAAAGGATATGTAATTGGTCCGGATGATGAACTATTGGTCGATTTGAGTGGGGACAATGAGGCTAGTTATAAATTGAAAGTTAGTCCTGATGGCATAATACGTCTGCAATATGTAGGAAACATAGCTGTAGGTGGTTTGACCATCGAGCAGGCGGTCAGTAAAATCCGGTCGAGTCTTGCATCCACTTATCCTTCACTAAGAACGGGCAGAACTACTGTAGCTGTAAACTTAGGAAATATCCGTACGATTAAAATTACGCTTGTTGGAGAAGTTGCGAAACCGGGATCCTATTCACTTTCTTCCCTTTCAACCGTATTTAATGCTTTAAATGCTTCAGGGGGGCCTAATGAAAACGGATCTTTCCGTAAGATCCAGGTAATCAGAGGCAACAAGATAATGGGCACTATAGATGTGTACGACTTCCTGCTTAATGGTGTCCAAAAAGGAAATATCCGTTTGCAGGATCAGGATGTGATTAACATTCCGGTTTATGATAAGCGGGTAGAAGTATCAGGAGAGGTTAAAAGGCCGGCTTTATTCGAAGTGGTATCTGGTGAAAGTCTTGCTGACCTCCTGCGTTTTGCCGGCGGCTTTTCAACGGAGGCTTATAGTTCCAATATTAAAGTGTTGCAAAATACAAATAGAGAGCGGAAGATCATTGATGTTTCGAGCACGAAATTCGATAGCTATAGCCCTCAGAATGGAGATAAGGTAATTGTAGATACGATTTTAGATCGTTTTGCCAATAAGGTACAAATCGAAGGAGCCGTTTTTCGTCCTGGGATGTATTCATTAGAAGATGGTGCGACCTTGAAAGGTTTGATTACTAAGGCTGATGGCTTAAAAGAAGATGCCTTTTTAAATAGAGGTTATATCAACCGCTTGAATTTCGACAATACCGCCAGTTTGATTTCTTTTGACGTAGCTAAGATCATGTCTGGCGCGCAACCCGATATTCCGCTTCAAAGAGAAGATAAAGTAACGATATCGTCTTTGTTTGATTTGAGGGATGAATATAAGCTTAGCATCCAAGGAGAAGTAAGGCAGCCGGGCACATTTGAGTATGCAGATAATATGAGTATTGAAGCTTTAATCCAAATGGCAGGAGGATTTAAAGAAGGCGCTACACCCAGCCGGATTGAAATCTCCAGAAGGGTTAAAAGTGCAGATACCATGGGTAAAACTTCGCGTACGGCTGAAGTATTCACTCTTTCGGTTGACCAGAACCTGAAAATTGAGGGGCCAACTTTTATTTTGCAGCCTTTTGATATCGTATCGATCAGGAATTCAGAGGGTTATTCGATTCAGAAACAAGTTAAGTTGGAAGGAGAGGTTCTTTATCCTGGTGTATACACCATCACCAATAAGAATGAACGTATTTCTGATGTGATCAAAAGAGCAGGGGGACTCACCTCTTATGCTTATACGGAAGGGGCAAGTTTGAAACGTCCGGGCGCTGAAAAAGTAAATCCGGCTGATAAGAACGCCATTAACAATAAAGAAGAAGAGGAGAAAAAATACCTTAACTTAAAACGGGCACAGGAAGCTGGTGCTAAAGATACGCTGGCGGCAGAAGTGGAACAGAAACTGATTCAAAGTGACCTGGTCGGCATCAATCTGGAACGGATAATGGAAAAACCACTGGGAAAATACGACCTGATTGTAGAGGACGGCGATGTTATCCGTGTTCCACGTACCTTGCAAACTGTGCGGATCACAGGAGAAGTACTTAATCCAAATAGTATAGTCTATCTTCCTGGAAAGAGCTTAAGGCAATATATCAATGGTGCGGGTGGTTTTACCTCAAATGCGAGAAAAGGTGGAACCTATATTAAATATGCTAACGGCTCTGCGGCTGCGGTAAGTAAATTTTTGTTTTTCAGCAATTATCCTGTTGTTAAGCCTGGTGCAGAAATATTGGTTCCTAAGCGCGCAGATAGAGAGCGTTTAACTGCGCAAAGCTGGATTGGGATTGGAACAGCGGTTGCTTCTTTAGCTGCTGTTGTAGTTAGTTTATTGAGATAATAATTTTTATCCCAGAATTTGGACAAGGATTTTTTTAAACATGAAGAACGTTATGACTACACAAAGTCAAAAAGATACAAGTCATCCTAAAGAAGATAAATCCCTAAAAGAACTTATTTTCAAAATTCAGGAATGGGGGAGATATCTTTTATCTAAATGGATAATTATCTTTGCTTTTGGTTTATTAGGAGGTGCTTTAGGTTTTTGGTATGCAACTGTAAAAAAACCTATTTATACGGCTACTTCTACTTTTGTACTTGAAGAGGAAAAAAGTGGAGGTGGATTAGGTAATCTTGCTGGCCTTGCATCTATGGCCGGAGTTGATCTCGGTGACGGTGGTGGAGGGATTTTTCAGGGGGATAACATCCTAGAATTATATAAATCGCGTAAGATGCTGCAACAGACTCTATTGACAACGATTGAGGTAAATGGTAGAACCCAGACTTTGATGGAGCGCTACATTCAATTTAACAAATTTAATAAACAGTGGGTAGAAAATCCGAAGCTAATAAAATTAGGATTTAAGGCTGATAGTTTAGTAGAAGGGAATGGTTATTTAAAGTCGAACCGTTCAAGAGATAGTTTAGTGACCATAATTGTTGATGACATTTCAAAAAATTATTTAAATGTTGCAAAACTGGACAAAAAGCTTAATATTATAAAAGTGGACGTTAAAGCTAAAGATGAAGTTTTTGCTAAAACTTTCAATGATGCAATTGTAAAAAATGTAAACAATTTTTATTTACAAACCAAAACAAAAAAATCATTAAAAAATGTACAGATCATGCAACGTAAAACAGATTCTGTAAGAGCTGTAATGAACGGGGCTATTTATACTGCAGTTGCTGTTGCAGATGCCACTCCGAATTTAAATCCGACTAAACAAGTTCAAAGAGTTGCACCTGCACAAAAAGCCCAATTTTCTGCAGAAACAAACAAAGCGATTTTAAGTTATGTAGTGCAAAATTTGGAGATGGCGAAGATGTCCTTACTTAAGGAAGCTCCACTATTAGAAGTAATCGACAGACCTATTTATCCTCTCAATATACAAAAATTTGGTAAGCTTAAAGGTATACTTATGGGTGTATCTGTCTTTTGTTTTTTATCTATTTTGTCTTTGTTATTCATGAAAATATTTAAGGACATTGTTAGCTAGCTTATGTTAATAATCATACTGAATTTTTAGTAGTGAAATTATTAGTGGATATTACCAATAGGACGAAAGATTCTGCTAACTTTTTTAATCTATTCCGGAATAATCAAAGCGGTAACATTAAATGGGAAGTAAAGTTTAAGAACAATATTTTTATTACTCATTTATCATATTTCATTAATGGTTGAGTGTTATTCGTGTATTAATTTAATTAGTTGATGGAAAGCTCATCTTATAAAAATATGGTAAAATCCACCTCAGTTTTTGGTGGTGCTCAAATTGTACAGATGCTGATTTCTATTTTGAGATCAAAATTTGTTGCAATATTTTTAGGCAGTGCTGGAATGGGAATAAACGCTATTTTTCAGTCTACAATTGCAGTCGTCTTTAACTTATTAAGTTTTGGTGTATTCCAAAGCGCAGTGCGTGATTTTTCACAAGCATTTGAAAGTAAAGATCTAAAAAGGCTGACGATAATCAATCAAGTTTTTTCTAAAATTGTATTTTTTGTTGGCATATTAATGGTGTTAATCTTTTTGGCTGGAGCAGTTTGGTTTAGTAAAATTGCTTTTCAGGACACCGATCATTCATGGTATTTCGCATTACTATCTATTTATGTTTTTTTTACAGCGCTATCTACAGGAAAGGTAACTTTTTTGCAAGGAACACGCAATCTAACTTATTTAGCGAAAGCATCAATTTTAGGAGCTGTTTTGAGTTTGCTTACAAGCATCCCATTACTGTATTTCTTTGGTGTATTAGGAATAGTGCTTTCTTTGATCTCAAGTTCCATATTAATTTATTTGGTGCAACTTTATTTTTCGAATAAAATCAAATTGGAGGAAATTGATAAGTTGGAATTTAAAGAAACAGTAAATCTGAGCTTACCTATCTTGAAATTAGGATCTGTTTTAATGATTAGCTCAGTAACAATAACAGTTTTTACGTATGTTACAAATATTTATATAGGTAGATATGGAAGAATAGAAGATCTTGGCTTTTTTCAGGGCGTTTCATCAATTATTGCTCAAAGTATTGCCGTGGTAACGGCGGTTTTAGCATCTGATTTTTTCCCACGTTTGGCTGCGGTACATGCTGAAAAGGAAAAGGTTAATATTTTGGTTAACCAACAGTCAGAGCTAATATCACTCATAATAGCTCCAATTATGATAGTTTTAATTGTTTTTGCGCCTTTAATTGTGAGAGTCCTGTTATCCACTGAATTTTTGGTAATTGTACCAATGCTACGGTGGATGTCGCTTTCTCTTTTAGTTCGAGGTATTTGGCTAACCATGTCTTATATCATTTTGTCTAAGGGAGATAAAAAAGCATATTTTATCTACGATGCATTATTAGGTAATGGTTTGGTTTTTATTTTTAATATATATGCTTATTCAAAATGGGGTTTACAAGGGCTTGGAATTTCATTTCTAACAGGCTCGGTAGTCGTGGCAATATTATTATACGTGGTTGTGTATATAAAATACGGGTTCAAGTTTGAAAAACAATTTATAAAAACACTAGGTATTTTATTGATGTTGACATTGCTTCCGTTTATTTCAACTCTATTGTTTCAAGGTTGGATTCAGTACACAATTTCTTTCTTTTTCCTAGTCATAATGATTTGCTACTGCTTTAAGGTTTTAAATGAAAGGATTGGCGTTATAGAAATGTTTAAAGTAAAGTTTAGAAGGTAACAGTTTTAATGTTAATACAATGTATAAAAACACTAAAAGCATAGCAATTTTATTGGCAGTTTATAATGGCGAAAAATATCTCCCAACGCAAATAGATTCACTTATTTCACAAACAAATCACGATTGGACATTATACATTCGTGATGATGGATCTAACGATGGTACGAATCAAATAATTTCTAATTATTGTGAAAAGTATGATAATATAGTTCAAATTGATAAAGGAGGACATAATTTAGGTTGCTATAAGAATTTTTTTAGATTATTAGAAGTTGTGGATTCTGAATATTACATGTTCTGTGACGCTGACGATTATTGGTTGCCCGAAAAAATTGAGATTAGCTATAACTTCATCAAGGATAAGGAGAATCAATATCCCTATGTACCGATTTTGGTTCATACGGATAAGGCAATTGCTGATGGCAATTTGAATATACTTTTTCCTTCACATTGGAAATATTCCCGTTTTAATCCAGACTCAATTTCAAAATTTGAACACGTCCCTTTGCGTATAGTTGGTGGGGCTACTGCGATGTTTAATGCCGCGTGCAAGCAACATGGCCTTGAACCAACTTCATTTCATGATGCTCATGATGGTTGGCTAGCATTTCAGACAGCACGTTTTGGTAAAATATTTGCCATTCATCAGCCTTTATTGATATATCGTAGACATGGCGAAAATGTTACTGACAAGGATTCAAGTGGTACAATGTTTAAAAATCAATTTCGTAGACTACTAAATTTAAAGTCGTTTTTATCTTATCATTTTAAACTTGCCTCCGATCTCAAAAGTTATGGGTACGGTAGTGCTTCAAAATATTTTTATTACCGTATCGTAGTTTTCGTTAAAATAGTAACTGGAAAAATCATGACCAAATAATGCTTCTTTATATTATAATCTTTATCTATTTACTTTTGTTGTCACTAGTTGATTTCATAATAAGAAAAGATACTTTATATAATTATTTTTATTTTTTATTTGCAATTTTTATTTTTTTTGTTGCTGGTTTTCGTGCTATGGGTAACGATTATGACGGTTATGAGGAGATTTTTGATGCTATAAAAAAGCTTTCCTTTATTGAGATTTTTGATCCTTCAAAAGTATTTGTTGAACCGTTTTTTACCGTTCTTAATATAACTTTATCTAGTCTACCTTATCAAACATTATTAATTGTAATGGCAGGGGCGAATATTGCAGTACTATTTCCTTTCTTTCGAAAATACTCCCCCTATCCGTACGTAACTCTTCTTTTTTTTGCAGGAATGTTTCTGTATTCAGGAATAATGGGGTCTATCCGTCAGTCTTTAGCTCTTGCAATTTGTTTATGGGCCATGATTAATCATAATAACAAGAAATTTTGGTGGTTATTATTTGTAGCAACTATGTTTCATTATACTGCTATATTAGTCGTGATAATAAGATTTCTCAGGAATGATTATTATAAGAGGAGCACATATATTTTAATTGGCGTAATGGCAATTTTTTCAAACTTGTTGTTATACGAAATATTTAAGAAAATTGTAGCTTATTTGCCAGCGGTCATAGCTTGGAAACTCGAGATTTATCTGGCAACAGAAAAGGAGATACATTTTGGGCTCAATACCGCGATTGTAATACGATTTTTTACTTTCATATTAGCCTATAGATATCGTGATAAAATAGCTTTAGAATTCCCGAAATATGGGCCTCTTTTTATCAATGTATATTTCCTTGCGCTTGTTTTATATCTAGGCTTAGGTTTTTTGCCACAAGCAGCTATAAGAGGTTCTATATATTTTTTATATGTTGAAGTTTTATTGGTGCCACTTATTCTTTATGTCGCCAACAATAAGAATCGAGCATGGATTTTTATGCTGTACACGCTATTTTCTCTGTGGAGACATTATGAAATGGTCACAGTTTATGCAGAGGCATATATGCCTTACAAAACAGTATTATTTAATTTTTTTTTATGAGACAAATTCCCAAAATAATTCACTTTTGCTGGATTAGTGGTGATGCATATCCAGACAATATCGATAGATGTATAAGGTCATGGAAAGAGTTCTTACCTGATTACGAAATTATGCTTTGGGATAAGGTTAGATTTGAACAGCAGATTAATAGTAATTATGCGATGGAAGCCTTGCAAAATAAGAAATGGGCATTCGTTGCAGACTATGTAAGGTTATTTGCTTTATATAAATTTGGTGGTATATATCTAGACTCAGATGTGCGGCTTTATAAAACTTTTGACGGCTTTTTAGATAACTCTTTTTTCTCTTGTATTGAATATTTTAAACCCACCAACTATATAGCTATAGAAGCTGCTGTAATGGGCGCTGTTTCAAATCATCCATTTATAAAAGAGTGTTTAATGTTTTATGATTCCATTTCTTTCATAGGAAGTGATGGTAAAATGGATAAAACCACGATTACTTCGCGCATAGCTCAAATTGCAGAGCAAAACTGGGGTTTCAAATATGAACCAATAGAACAAAGCCTGAAAGACGGTATGAAAATCTATTCTCCTGTAACGTTTACAAATCCTTCCGGTGAATTTTCACTTGAAAAAACCTACGCACTTCATTTGTGTAATGGCAGCTGGGTCGATAATAAACCATCGCTTTTATTAAGGGGTTTTAGATTTATCAAAAGATATTATAGTAGCCCTATCATAGCTTTAGAAAATATTTACAAGAAAATTAAGTCAGTAGTTTTTAGATAATTGGTCACGGTTTGGTAAATTCAATAGTTGGTATGATTTTGATTGATGCGATATATATAAATAATGGTGGGGGAAAGGTGCTGCTTGACTATCTGATATGTGAGTTGGAAAAAACAGACACGAAAATATTCTATCTACTAGATTCTAGAGTTCGTGACAAACATCAAGCTATTAAATCAAAGAATCAAATTTATTATTTAGAAGCAGGTATTAGTAGAAGGTATTCGTTTTATAAAAATAGAACTGCTGAATTTTCAAAAGTATTTTGTTTTGGTAATTTACCCCCCAATATAAAGCTTACTTCCGTTGTATACACTTATTTTCATAATCCTATGTACTTGGATGTTCCAAAAGAATTTTCTATTCTAGATAGAATAAAGTTTCAAATTAAGATTATGGTTTTAAGGCATTTCAAGGTAAATACTTCTTTTTGGTTCGTTCAATCCTCTCTGATTAAGCTAAAACTTCAAAAAAAATTTAATATACACCCAGATCAAGTTAAAGTGTTACCCTTTTATGAACAGTTTGGAAGTTTAACAGAAGATATTATTAGAGAAAAGTTCACATATATCTATGTCAGCAATGGTACTCCACATAAAAATCATGAAAGATTGATTGATGCTTTTTGTCAATTCTATAATAGAAATCAGAAAGGCAAATTGATATTAACGCTTGCCGGTGATTATTCTTATTTACTAAATTTAATCTCAGAAAAAGTTCGTGAAGGTTATCCTATCGAGAACATTGGTTATGTCGACAGAGATACACTTCATGAACAATATTTAAAATCTGAGTTTCTTATTTTTCCATCCCTAACAGAGAGTTTTGGTCTCGGTCTAATTGAAGCAATAGAATGTGGATGTAAGGTAATAGGAGCGGATCTCCCGTATACATACGAAATCTGCAAACCATCTGTAACTTTTGACCCAATCAGCACAAATAGCATTATTAATGCTTTTGAAAAAACGTTGAACGAAGAGATAAGAGAAACCATTCCGGAAATAAAAAATAACGTTCAGGAATTGATTAACATTGTCACTTCAGCTAAAAATATATAACCGATTGTTAAGATTTGAGTATATAATAAGATCAATTTGAACTAATAATTCAATTCTAAAAAGTCTAAAAATCATAAGATTTCATAAACTGCCAAATTTTGGTAGTATATGGGATCTAAAATAATCATGGGGCGGTATATTACACATATTAGTATAAAATCAACTATGCCGGTTGTTCAGAAATTTTGTGTAAATGTTTAATCCAGTGTATTTTTGTAAATACAAGAGAAAAATGTTAATATTTAAAATGAATAACTTACCGCTAAAAGTGATTTTTTAAAACTATGGTTTAATTAAGAAAGTATTATTGCGGTTAACGCTAGCTCATAAAGAACAATTAACTAAACCTAAAAAACTAATTAAATACTAGCTTCATTACTTTGCTCCCAAACTTCGAAAAGTTGTTACAAGGAAGGTAAGATTTTGTACTTTAGTCCTTAATTTTAATTAGCATCATTAAATTCATAATAAAAATAAATGAAAATAAATAATAAGACACTTCTCATAACAGGAGGAACAGGTTCATTTGGTAATGCTGTTTTAAATAGATTCCTGCATACAGACCATTTTAGCGAAATAAGAATTTTCTCCAGAGATGAAAAGAAACAGCATGACATGAGGGTTGCTTTGAATCATCCAAAATTGAAATTTTATATTGGTGATGTGCGTGATTATAACAGCGTTGAAAATGCAATGAGAGAAGTAGATTATGTATTTCATGCAGCTGCCTTGAAACAAGTTCCTTCTTGCGAGTTTTTTCCATTGGAAGCTACAAAAACTAATGTGTTTGGTACTCAAAATGTTATTGATGCAGCGATTGCCAATAAAGTGACAAAGGTAATCTGTTTGAGTACCGATAAGGCAGCATATCCAATTAATGCAATGGGTATCTCCAAAGCCTTGATGGAAAAAGTGGCTATAGCTGCTTCACGTAATATTTCAAATAATACAACTACGGTTTGTTTAACCAGGTATGGGAATGTGATGGCATCCAGGGGATCTGTAATCCCATTATTTTTACAGCAAATACAGGATGGTGAGGATATAACTATAACTGATCCAGCTATGACCAGATTTTTGATGTCGTTAGATGAAGCCGTTGATTTAGTGCTATTTGCCTTTGAGCATGGTAATCAAGGCGATTTATTTGTAAATAAAGCGCCCGCAGGTACTATAGGCGATTTGGCCCAAGCACTAAAAGAGCTGTGTAATTCTGATACTAAGATTAAGGTAATAGGCACAAGACATGGAGAGAAACTTTACGAGACACTTTGCACACGCGAAGAAATGCTCAAAGCGGAAGATATGGGCGAGTTCTATCGTGTGCCAGCAGATAATAGGGATTTAAATTATGCACAATATTTTTCCGAAGGCGAAAAAGATATTTCTATAATTGAAGATTATCACTCACACAATACAAAACAAGAAAATGTTGAAGGTATGAAGAAATTACTTTCCAGACTCCCTTTGATCAGAAAAGAAGTATTTAATGAAAAAAGTGTCGTTCAGTACCCAGGATAACTGAATTTAATTATGAACGTACCATTAATAAAAGGACAAAATCAAAAAGATAATAGAGGCAATTTAACGTTCTTTAATGATTTTGACATGACGCCTATTAGACGTTTTTATATTACTGAACCTATTGATACGGATTCAATTAGGGCCTGGCAAGGCCATAAGAAAGAGCAGAAGTGGTTTTTTGTTTTGGAAGGATCATTTAAAGTAATATTGGTTGAACCTGATGATTGGGATCAACCTTCAAAAGACTTACCCTATAAAGAATTTGCTTTGCATGCTAATACTAATGAAATCCTGAATATTAGCGCTGGCACAGCTACAGGCTTTCAGGCTTTAGAACCATATTCCAAGTTGATGATTTTTTCTGATGTAACTCTTGAACAATCCATAGCGGATGACTATAGATTTGCAAAGGGTTTATGGTATAAATGGTAACAAGTTGATATAGAATATTCAGATATGAAGAAATTAAAAGTAGCCACAATTGTAGGCACTAGACCAGAAATTATACGGCTGGCCGAATGTATAAAAAAATGCGATCAGTTTTTCGAGCATATACTAATTCACACAGGTCAAAATTATGATTATGAATTAAATGAGATATTCTTTGAGGATCTTGAGCTTAGAAAACCAGATTATTTTCTAAGTGTTGCTGGTAAAAATTTGGGTGAAACTATAGGGAATGTTATTGCCAGATCTTATGAGGTATTGCAGGATGAAATGCCAGATGCATTACTTGTTCTTGGTGATACAAATAGCGTATTATCTACCATCGCTGCAAAACGATTGAAAATCCCAATTTTTCACATGGAGGCAGGTAATAGATGTTTTGATCAAAATGTGCCGGAAGAAATTAATAGAAAAATTTCAGATCACATCAGTGATATTAATTTGTGCTATACAGAACATAGCAGAAGATACTTATTAAGTGAGGGATTTAGAAAAGATCACGTATTTGTAACAGGATCACCTCTTAAGGAAGTGCTTAATAAATATGCATTACAGATTGAAAATTCAAAAGTTGTTGAAAAACTTAAATTACAAAGTGGGAATTATATTGTTGTAAGTGCCCATCGTGAAGAGAACATTGATTTAAAAGATCATTTTGATATTCTTTCTGAAAGTTTAAATGCCGTTGCAGAGAAGTATCAAATGCCAATAATATTTTCTACTCATCCCAGAACACAAAAGCGTATAAAAGAAAAAAAAATAAAGTTTCATCCTCTTATTCAAAATGTGCAGCCTTTAGGTTTTTTTGACTATGTTCATTTACAACAGATGTCATATATTGTTTTATCGGATAGTGGAACAATTAGTGAAGAATCTGCAATGATGAATTTCCCGGCGATAAGTATTAGAACGAGTACAGAAAGACCAGAAGCTATTGATGCCGGATCGATAGTTTTAGGTAGCATAAGTAAAGATCAAATCTTGCAAGCTATAGAAGTGGTTAAAGGAACTCAGGGCAGTGGAGATGAATTACCTTGGGAATATAATGTTGAAAACACTTCAAATAGAGTAATCAAAGCTATACAAAGTTATACCTCAATTGTGAATCGCGTAACCTGGAATAAATGAAAAAAGTATTAATAATAGGCTCAAAAGGGATGGCAGGTCACGTCATCTATAATCACTTCAAAGAAAATACTGATTTTACTGTGGTAGATATTGCAAGAGGGAGTGATGGCCATTTGCCAACACATCAGATCGACGTTACTAATTTGGCATCTTTGACAGATGTGTTAAAAAAGGAAATGCCAGATTATGTAATCAATTGCATTGGTATTTTAAACAGGGATGCTGAAGATAATCCAGAGAAATCTATTTTATTAAATAGCTATTTTCCTCATTTTTTAGCGAAAAATGGTAAGGCGCTTAACTTCCGATTAATTCATATTAGTACAGATTGTGTCTTTGATGGTAAAAAAGGTGGTTACACAGAAGATAGTTTTAAAGATGGGAAAGGTTTTTATGCCGAAACAAAAGCTTTAGGGGAAGTTACCTATGCGAATAACTTAACTATTCGTACCTCTATAATAGGACCTGAACTGAAAGAGAATGGTATTGGTCTTTTTCATTGGTTTATGAATCAGCAGGGTAAAATTAAAGGTTATACAAATGCTTATTGGACTGGAATAACCACGGTTGAACTGGCAAAGGTGATTGTCGCTGCAATCAGTGAAGGAATTACAGGTTTACATCATGTAGTTAATAATGAGAAAATCAGTAAATATAATTTAGTAAATCTTTTTAAGGAAATATTCGATAAAACTGATATTGAAGTTGAGCCTTATGATGACTACAGAGTAGATAAATCATTGATAAAAACCAATAATTCATTTAGTTATACTGTGCCATCATATAGACAGATGTTACATGAAATGAAAGTCTGGATTGATGAGAAACATGCTCTTTATAATTTCTATTAATTGATGAAAATTCTGATTGTTACCCAATATTTTTGGCCAGAGAATTTCAGGATAAATGATATTGCTTTAGGACTAGCTCAAAGGGGGTATAGTGTGGAGATTTTAACTGGTAAACCAAATTATCCTAATGGAAATTTTTATAAAGGCTATTCTTTTTTTTCAAAAAAAGAAGAAATATGGGAAGGAATAAAAATTCATCGCAGCAAAGTTATTCCGCGAGGAGCAGCAGGTGGTTTTAGATTAATGATTAATTATTTTTCTTTTGCATTATTTAGTTCTTTTAAGGCTATTTTTCTCAAAGGTGATTTTGATAAGATATTAGTTTATGAACCCTCTCCGATTACCGTAGGATTACCTGCAATTGCATATAAAATCAGAAAGAACACCCCCATTTTTTTCTGGGTTCAGGATTTATGGCCGCAAAGTGTAACCGCTGCTGGAGGAATAAATAACACATTAATAATAAAGTTACTGGAAAAACTAACCAGATGGATTTACAAAAAAAGCGACAAAGTTCTTATCCAGTCAGAAGCATTTAGAGAGATTTTGCTTGAGCAACAAGTGGCAGATAGTAAAATTATCTATTATCCTAATTCTGTTGAAAATTTTTTTAAAGTTATTGAACCTGATCATAACATTCTAAAAAGCCTTCCAATTGGATTTAAGATTATGTTTGCTGGCAATATTGGTGAGTCACAAGATTTTGAAACCATCATTGAGAGTGCAAAAATTGTTGCGAAGATAAATCCAAACATAAAATGGATCATTCTAGGGGATGGAAGAAAAAAGGAGTTTGTAGAAGAAAAAATTAAAGAGTTAAACTTAGAAAATCAGCTTTATCTGCTGGGCTCGTTTCCAGTTGAGCAAATGCCAAATTATTTTTCCTGCGCGGATTGCTTACTGGTTAGCCTAAAAAAAGATTATATTTTCAGTTTAACAATACCTTCAAAAATTCAATCTTATTTGGCCTGTGGTAAACCTATTCTTGCCTCACTGGATGGTGAGGGTGGAAGAATACTTATAGAGGCTAAAGCAGGTTTAGTTAGTGATGCTCAAAATCCTCAATTGTTAGCAAATAAGGCAATAGAAATGGCGGGTATGTCTCCTGATGCATTACACAAAATGGGAGAAAATTCTAGAGCTTATTTTGATGTTAATTTCGAACGTGAATTACTGTTAAATAAATTGGAAAAAATTTTTACTAATGAATAAAGTTAAGATAACTGGTACTTCTGGATTTGTAGGTAATAACCTGGTTTCATACTTAAAGCACTACAGCATCAATACGACGGCTGTAAGTCGGGAAGAACTTTTATCAGTAATTTCTTTTGCTCAGGATGATGAAGTGGTTGTCCATCTGGCAGGAAAAGCACACGATCTCAAAAAAACTTCTAATCCCGATGAATATTATCAGGTAAATTTTGAGCTAACGAAAAAGCTTTATGATGCTTTTTTATTGTCTGAGGCTAAAAAATTTATTTTTATCAGTTCTGTAAAAGCCGCAGCTGACGGGGTTGATGGTATTTTAGTGGAAGATATAATGCCGAACCCTAAAACACATTATGGTAAGTCAAAGCTAATGGCCGAACAATACATACAAAGCAAAGCCTTACCCGATGGTAAATCTTATTATATTTTACGTCCTTGTATGATTCACGGGCCAGGTAATAAAGGAAATCTAAACTTGTTATATAAATTTGTGCAAAGAGGTATACCCTATCCATTAGCAGCATTTGAAAATGAAAGATCTTTTTTGAGTGTTGAAAATTTGTGTTTTGTAATCAAATCCTTACTGGAAAAAGATATTCCATCAGGGATTTATAATGTTTCAGATGACAAACCATTATCGACCAATGAAGTTGTCGAAATTCTCTCCAAATCAATAGGAACAAAAGCAAGGCTATGGAAGATTTCTTCATCATTTATAAGGTTTATAGCGAAGATTGGGGATAAAATAAAACTTCCACTTAATTCCGAGCGATTGCATAAGCTTACGGAGAACTATGTGGTAAGCAATACTAAAATAAGACAAACTCTAGGTATTACACTTCCTCTAAGTGCTAAGGATGGACTGATTAAGACCGCCAATTCATTTGCACATTCAAAACAGTAACAAAACAACGCAAAAAACTGGAAAGTTAACTAACTTAATCAAATGGCGGTAAATAATTCAACAGAAACGGTATCTAATACTTACTTACTAACCGGTGGAAATGGTTACCTGGGCACCTACGTTCGGAAACATCTGGATGCATTTGGTTTTAAGGTTGCTGTTCTTAAAAGCATTGTCATAACAGAAGACATGGCTAAGCTAATTCCCCCGACAATAGGAATGACAGGAACATTTAATTTAACTTATGGCTGCCACCGCTCTTTCCAGGAATTAGCAACTTTAATACCAAAGCATCTAAATAAACCCAGGCCCTTAAGCATTCCGAACTGGTGTAGCAAGGGCCTCATATCTCTGCAAAGAATTTGAGTTTTATCTCACCAATTAATGACTATAAGTTTTAGAAGTTAACTTTAACCTTTAATGATTTGAAAGAAAGAAGATTGTCTCGATGGAATCCAACGTCTGTTCTTGACGCCTTAAAACTATACTGTAAATATTTACTTATCAAATGAACATTACCTCAAGTGCCATATTTTTAGCGTTATTTTTTCTAATCGAACTATTCTATTTTAGAATAGCAGATCGCTATAACATTATTGATAAGCCCAATTTTAGAAGTTCGCACAGTAAGATCACCATCCGTGGCGGAGGGATCATTTTTACCATCGCCGTACTGTTGCATTGCTTCATTTCTGACTTTAGCTATCCTTTTTTTGTGCTGGGTTTGGTCATCATCAGTAGTATTAGTTTTGCAGATGACATCAAACCAATTAGTAACAGGTTTAGAATTATTTGTCATTTTCTGGCGGTATCTCTATTATTCTATCAGGTTGGATTATTTAAATTGCCTATTTATATCGTACCTGTCGCTTTTGTCATGGCGATTGGGATCATTAATGCCATAAATTTTATGGACGGTATAAATGGACTTACTGGTATTTATTCTTTTGTTACTTTGCTCACATTGTATTATCTGGATACCAATGTTACACCAGATTTCGTGTCAAAGGACCTACTCATTACAGCTATATTAGCGGTAACTGTATTTATGTTTTTTAATCTCCGTACCAAAGCAAAAAGCTTTGCCGGGGATGTTGGTAGCGTAGGAATTGCTTTTATCATTATCTTTTTTATGGTAAGTTTGATAGTCGCCTCTGGCAAGGTGACCTATTTACTACTATTACTTTTATATGGGTTAGATGCCATTTCTACCATTGTTTTTCGTTTAGTTCGTAGAGAAAATATTTTCAAAGCACATAGAAGTCACTTTTATCAATTTCTAGCTAATGAAAAGCGTATCCCCCATCCTATGGTAGCATTAGGTTATGCTATTTCTCAATCTATTTTTAATGCCCTACTCATTATACTAGAACCAAGCCTGACCTGGACAATAATTGGAGTCGTATTGCTAGGTTTGTTATTTGTCGCCTTACGGTTTACATTAGAAGGAAAAAGAAGGTTGCTTCTCAGAGAGAAGCAACCTTCCAAAGCTTAAATTTTATTTTCACTATAGCGTAGCGCGTTGGCGGCAATTTGTGAAGCTGATTATCTTGTCGCCATTGATATTTATTTAATGTTAGCTATATTAGCAGTAAAAATGCGTTTAGGTGGTATAAGCATATCCGGATTAGCAAGTATCATTAAACAGAACAAGGAAATTCTCATCTCTTGTCAAGGCAATGGTCTTTTCACCATTACGCCATTGGTTTATGCAAAATACTTATTTAAAATGGTGGAGCTTTATTTTTTAAAAAACTGAGGGATGGCTGTCTTAAGAAAAAATGCTGGATATAATGTGCTATTGTCGCTTACCCAATTTGCTTTCCCTTTAATTACTTTTCCTTATGCCTCTAGAATTTTAGGCCCAAAAGCGCTGGGAGCAGTCAGTCTGGCAGATAATTTTACCTTATATTTTCTAATATTTTCAGGTCTTGGTATTCCACTTTATGGTTTACGTGAGGTGGCAAAGGTTAAGCATAACCGTCAACTTCTTGGGCAAACCTTTTCATCACTTCTTTTCATTCATTTGGTTACTGCTATAGTTGCAATTATCCTATTTTTTCTTCTAACAATTTCTATCGATAAACTTTATTCAAATTTTGTGCTATACCAGATAGGGATGGCTATTGTATTAGGAAATGTTTTTATTGCAGAATGGTTTTTTCAAGGTTTGGAAGAATTTAAGTATATCACCATCAGAACCGTTATCATTAGATCATGTACCGTTCCTTTATTATTTATACTTGTAAAGAGCCCAGAAGATAGTAGCATTTATTATGGTTTGAACCTAATTGCTATGCTCGCTTCAGCCGCATTTAATATGTATTACATCCGCAAAAAGATCCATATTTCTTTTAAAAATCTAACCATCAGGAAACACCTTAAGCCACTGTTTCTTCTATTGGCAAGTGCTTTAGTTACCACCATATATTTGGTGTTTGATACGGTTATTTTAAGCTTTTTAACCAATGATACTGCTGTGGGCTATTATGCAGCTTCCATGCGGGTCGCAAAAATTTCACTTTCGGTATTAGGAGCGGTTTCTCTTGTTTTGCTACCCCGTCTTACTTTCTTGTTCAATCAAGAGGATAATGTAGCAGCCGCTAGTCTATTAAACAAGTCGCTACGCTTTGTCTGTTTCTTTAGTGTACCGATTGCCATCGGTATTTTTTGCTTAGCAAACGAAATCATTAGCGTATTTGCCGGGCAGGCGTTTTTGCCTGGTGTAAATTCCTTAAGGGTTTTGTCCTTTCTTATTGTGGTAATAGGTCTGGCTCAAGTGTTAAGCAACCAAATTCTGTTACCACTAATGCAGGAAAAAAAAATTTTGTATGCCTCTATAGTGGGGGTAATAATTAGTCTCTCCGTAAATTTTATGCTTATTCCCAGGTTTTTGCAATTAGGCGCTGCGATTAGCTCACTCTTTGCCGAATTTTCAGTTACATTGGTATTGTATGTTTATGTCAGAAAACATTTTTCGGTCGTATTACCTGTACAGGTTTTTCTAAAGAGTGTTCTGGCTAGCCTAACGTTTTTTTTGATCAGATACCTTATTTTGCAAATCACGATAATGCCCATATTAGTACTTACCTTTACGGTTGGTCTTTCTGCAATAGCCTATTTGCTGGTACAGTTGTTCATCTGGAGAAACAAGGATGTGATTGAAGTGTTGTCGACCTACCCTGGATTAAGATTTTTAATGAAATAAAATAAAATGAAGCAAGTATGTATTGTTATTCCAATTTACAAGGAAGTCCTCAGTGCATTTGAGTTGATTTCGCTTCAGCAGTGTTTTAATGTGCTGGGCGAGTATGATATTTATTTTGTTATTCCAGCCCGGCTGTCAGCAACAATTGCTGATAACCAATTTATCAAAGAGAAAAAAGCACAGTATAAAATATTTGACAACCGATTTTTTTTCAGTACAACCGGCTATAATCGGCTAATGAAAAAACCAGGTTTTTATAAAGCATTTTTGGATTACGAATTTATGCTTATCTATCAATTAGATGCATTTGTGTTTAAGAATGAATTAGCATACTGGTGTAATTGTGGTTATGATTATATTGGCGCACCTTTTATTAAAAAAAATAGTGACGGAACTTTTGCTATCTCGGGCCAGGGAAATGGAGGTTTCAGTCTTCGGAAAATTTCAAATTGCTATAATGCTGTGAAGCAGTTTAAGAAAATGGGTTTCGAACATCCTTTTTATTCTAACCAAAAACCGTTTTATATCAATTTGTGGAGAGATATAAAGTATAATTTTATATATAATTTTTCTTTTTATCCATTTCAGCCAGTGGTCAATGAAGATATTTTTTGGTCGGTATTGATCCCTGAAGCTTTTAAAAACTTCAGGGTGCCACCGGCTTCAGCAGCTATCCCATTTAGCTTTGAAGTTAATCCTAGAGGCTTATATCAAATGAACGGAAACAGGGTTCCTTTTGGCTGTCATGCCTGGTGGAGATATGACCTGAACTTCTGGAAAAATCACATTAACGCCTATGGATATGAATTGTAAAAAAATGCGGCTCCTGCAGGCCAAAGAAGCAGATTTCTTTCTGGATGGCATTCAGGAACTTTACCATGTCATTGAGCAGGATCCTGCATTCGAGGTGAGTCGGCAAGTGGTCAGATATGGCCGGCTGAAGTCGTATCTTGTACGCGCACTCAGTGCTATGCCTTTCCTGTTCCATTTCCGTATCAATTTAGAGCACCGGGAGCAAGTTAATTTCTCGGCCATGATCAGTGGCGATTTTAGGCTCATGCTACCTTACGTCTTTTTTACCCGTCAAAATTATATTTACATGCACGATGCTTGGCCAAGGTTTCAATCCTGGATATTCCCTTTGCTCAATTTTTTTAACATCAGATATGTATTTTTCTCCTCCAAACAAGTCTTGCAAGACCACCTGAAAAAAGATCCCCAAAGTACCTGTAAGAGTATGTGGCTACCCGAAGCACTCAATGCTTCCGAATACCACTTTGAATCCTATGCAAATAAAACGATTGACGTGCTGGAGTTTGGGCGGATGTATCAAGAGTACCACGATTTAATTCAGATGCCACTCACTCAGGCTGGAAAAAACCACCAGTACCGAAAGCAAAATCTGCCAATGTTATATCCAGATAAGCCCTCCTTTGTACAAGCCCTGGCGCAAACAAAAATTGTGATCTGCGTCCCATCTGATATCACTCATCCTGAACGCGCGGAGTATATATCTACAATGACCTTAAGATACCTTCAAGCCATGGCTTCCAAGTGCCTGATTGTCGGAGTAACGCCTTTTGATATGCGGGAGTTGTTCGATTATGATGCAATTATAGAAATCGACATGAAAAACGCGGCCCAACAACTCTTGTCAATTCTCGATAATTATGAATCATATCTTTCGCTTATTGAGCGGAACTATCAGGAAGTACTGCTTAAGCATCAATGGATCCATCGTTGGGCAATTATGAAACAAAAAATAGAGGAAGTTCATGAATAATCCCCTGATCTCAGTTATCGTACCCGCTTATAACTATGGTCACCTGATTACAGAAACCCTGGAAAGCATATCCGCGCAAACCTATCCAAACTGGGAGTGTATTATTGTAGATGATGGCTCAACTGATCATACGGAGGAAGTGGTGCAGGATTATATCAAACAACATCCCGAGCAAAACTTTCAATATGTTTATCAATCAAATTCAGGGCCTTCTGCCAGCCGAAATGTAGGTATAAAAAAGGCCCGAGGGATTTACATTCAATTTTTAGATGCAGATGATCTGCTCTCTAGAGATAAATTTGCTCTCCAGCTTCGCTTACTGCAAATGAAGGATTGTGCGCTTGTCTTCTCCCAATCCTCTTTTTTTAAAGAGGAAGATGGACGTTCCGTTTCGGTAGAGAAATATCCGCAAGGGTATCTTGCAAAGGAGACCCTGTCGGGGTTCAAGCTTTTAAACCGCCTGATAAAAAACAATATTTTTCCCGTAAGCAGTGCCCTTGTACATGCTGCCCTTGTTAAAAAAGCCGGAGAATTTGATCCCGGCCTGGATAGTAATGAAGACTGGCTTTTTTGGTTTGATATCGCATTATTAAATCCGGAATTTGTTTTTGACCATGTGGAAACTTCCTTCACAAGAGTTAGAGTCCACAATAAAAGTCTGATGAACAACCACCGGCGAATGTCCCTTTCCGAAGTAGCGGTAAGGAACAAGATGGAAGCTAAACTTGTTAGTCAGCCTAATGGACATGGTGTTGGGCAACTCAAAAAAAACAATGCAGACCTATTGGCTTTGCATCATATCCGTTCACTTGAACTACATATTGGAATGAGGTATATAATGAAACATTTTATTCGTCATCCTCTGCAAAACTTTCGTTTGCTTTGCAAAGGCTGCTTCAAAATGATGGTCAGACTGTATAAAAAATGAGACAGGCATAATGAAAACTACAATTACAATTTTGATGGCCACTTACAATGGTTCAGCATTTTTAAGCGAACAGCTGGAGAGCATAATTTCTCAAACGTATACGAATTGGGAACTATATATCCGCGATGACCAATCAACTGACCAAACACGCAACCTTTTAGAAAAATACGCTGCTAAAGATTCCCGTATTAAGATATTGGAATTAGAAGGGGGACATGGATCGCCAGTGCTTAATTTTGGCACGTTGTTTAACTATATTGGTGTAAGGGGGATAGATTATATGATGTTTGCCGACCAGGATGATATTTGGTGCGCAAATAAAGTAGAGGCAAGCCTTGCCTACATGCAGCTACTGGAACAAGCTGAATTGGAAGGCTTTCCGATATTAGTATACACAAAATTTCAGTTTGTTGATGAGATGGGTATCGAAATTAATGAGGAGTTGAGCATGCCTGCAACCTTAAAGCTACCTGTGTTGCTGTTTGGCAACTATGCCTATGGTTGTACCATGATGCTCAACAAGGCATTAATCAATCAAATCAATATCATTCCCAGCAATGCAGTCTATCATGATTATTGGATAGCTCTGGTAGCTTGCTCGTTCGGCAAAGCAATATTATTACCCCAGAAATTATTGGCCTATCGCCAGCATAGTAAAAATTTCAGTACCAACCTAGACAGCCGCTCGATGGGCTCTCGTTTTAAAAGATACTTGTACACTACAACTCAATTACCTGCACTCACAAAGCAATATCAAATGATGGATGTTTTCTTCGAAACCTACAAACCGCATTTCAACAAAACCAGCCTACCGATTATCTCGGGGTTTTTAACTGCAATGAAGCAAAGCAACCGCATATTAATTAGCTTTATGCTACGTCATCATTTTAAAAAGGTAGGATTGTTGTCAACAGTTGCGCAGTATTACCTACTCCTTCGCCTGCGTAAGAAAATTAAAATGGCTTTAAATCAAGTTTAAAACTTTGTCTTATAGATTTATTTTTTTGCAAAACATTAAAATTAATTACACTATTCTCAAACATGGCCTAAATTGACTAACTTCGGCTACATTTCTTAAAAAAATATGCATCATTCAAAAATCAGAATTCTCGGTTTAAGTATTGTATCATTCATCTGTTTATTCGCGGTTCCAAGTTACGCCCAAACTATCCCTGTAGGGTTGTTAGAGAATGTTGAGGATGCATATAGAAGACAACAATTGCTGGGACTTGATAGTTCCAATGCCTCCTACATGATCAGACCTATGCATATTTCAGCTACCAATAACCTTGCTTTGGGTCAGCAGAAAAATGGCGAATTACTCTATATTACCCAGTTTAGGAAAGAACTTTATATAGCAAATGAAGGTAAGATCGCATTTTACTTATTGCCTGCAGTAGTGCAACAGCAACTGAATACGCACCACCCATATGGGATAAATGATGGATCTATGGTGCAAGCTAAAGGATATCAAACCCAGGTGTCTGCAGGTGTATTCGCCAAAATTGGTCCTTTGTTTATTCAATTAAGGCCGGAGTACGTCTTTGCAGAGAATAGCAACTTCCAAAAATTAAGCGATGCAAATGGATCCGTTTTTAAAAATGTAGTTTCCCTGTATTATAACAGAATCGATTTGCCAGACCGATTTGGCGACGAGAAATATAGCAAGCTAAGCTGGGGTCAAAGCAGTATAGGAGTAAGTGTAGGGCAAGTGGCGCTGAGCCTGTCCAATGAAAACCTATGGTGGGGACCAGGCGTTAGGAATTCCTTACTAATGACTAATAATGCATCTGGTTTTAAGCATTTTAGTTTAAATACATCCAGACCCATTCAAACCTATATCGGTGATTTTGAAGGACAAATCATAGCAGGGAAACTAGAACAGTCCGGCGTAGCATCACCGGCAGGTACGGGGTTTGTGCGCAAAGCTAACGATTGGAGGTACCTTTCGGCGATTGCAGTCACCTATCAGCCGAAATGGGTGCCAGGCTTATACCTTGGTGCAGACAGATCGTTTATAGTAAATAGGAGAGATATGGGCAGGGGATTTGCAGATTATTTCCCCATATTTAAGGCCTTGCCTAAAGAAGATTTTGTTAATCCCGATCGCACCAATTCCGAAGATCAATCTAAACAAGACCAGTATATCTCCTTTTCTGCACGTTATGTGTTACCAGAAAGCAAAGCCGAAGTTTATTTGCAATACGGCCGTAATGATCATGCTTACGATTTAAGGGATGCGATTGTCGAGCCTGAGCATACCAGAGCCTATGTGGCCGGTTTTAGAAAACTAGTACCATTAGTTCAGGAAGATGAGTTTATTCAAATAGGCTTGGAGTTTACCCAGTTACAAAAAAGCACTACCAGAGAAACCAGAGCTAGCGAGACGTGGTATACACACTATCAGGTACTTGACGGTTACACGAATAGAGGGCAAGTTCTTGGCGCAGGCATTGGCCCTGGAAGTAACATGCAATCTTTGGATTTGGCTTGGGTAAAGGGCCTTAAAAAAATAGGTTTGTTAATAGAGAGAGTGGTTAATAATAACGATTTATTGTACCGTTACGCAGAGGCATCTGGGGAAAAACCACAATACATCAACAGGCATTGGGTCGATTTAGCGTTTGGGGGCAAATTCGCATGGAATTTCGATAAATTTATAATCAATTCCCAACTAACCTATATTCGATCATTAAACTATCAGTATAATTGGGAGGCGGGTCCTGATTATTGGGAGTGGAAAAAGAAAGATGTAAATAATTTACAGATCAAAATAGGTGTACTCTATAATTTCTAGGGAATTCCGATCAGCACCTATTTATCAGTCACCGTTAATATCACCTTGAGCCTATCGAAATGCTAGTATCAAAATCGGTGCAAAACGTTATTGCTTAAAAGCGATGAATCGATGCATTAATTTTGGGGGTAGATGGTCAAGCCCGCGAAAACCAGAATCTTCAGCCTGAATTGGGATCTTAAAGGACTTATCGCTAAATCTGCGAAAATAACCCATCAGTTATACGATGTAAGTAGGCAATGGAATGTATTCATCAAAGCTATCGATCTAATTAATCAAACAGCAAACAACTACCAAGCAAAAAAGAGCTAACTAGGTAAGCACTAGATCGAAGGTGTACGATTAACTCATCTTGATTCGGATTAGTTTGACTAGTAATTTCGATTAAAAATCATTCGTATGTTCATAATCAGGTGAAAGACGGCTATACAAGTATGGGCAGGTCTTGGCGCAGGAATTGTTTCGGGGCAGTAACCCGCAATCTTTAGATGTAAGCTGGGTAAAGCCATGAAGAGAATCGGTTTGCAAATCGAGAGGCTTGTATATAACGATGCTATATATTATGCCGCTATTACTACCGATCCAGGGAGGAAATGGATAGAGTTTGTTTTTGGGCAAATTTGACTCGAGTTATAAGAATTTAGTCATAAATTCTCAATTGACTTACATTAGTTCCCACAATTATCAATATACGGCAAAAGATATCGTTTATACAGATAAGAACTTTTGGAATTGGGATAACAAGGTATAAATAATCTCGTCTAAAAGTGGGATTAATTAATATGTAGAATATTAATTTCCTGATAAAAAAACGATGTTAGGTCGATTTTATGTTTTTGTAAGGATAAATTGTGAAAAGTTCATTTCGTTTTCATTATGAAATTGTTAATTCGTTGATTTGTATCGTGCAATCGATTTTTTTTTGCATAACATATTGGCTTTGCGGAAAAAAAATATAAACTTTAAACTCATTTTTGCATTAAATGTTCTCTATGAGAAAAAATATATCTACTTTAGTAGTCAATAAAAGGATTGATTGTGAAAGTTAACGTTGCTTAATGTTCTCGATATTTAAAAAAAAACCAGTTAAGGTTACAGATTTGTGTTGGCTTGGTTTAGATATGCATTCTCATCTCTTGCCAGGGATAGATGATGGGGCGCCTGATGTTGCCCAGACGGTAGCTCTAATTACAAAACTTAATGCCTTAGGTCTAAGTAAATTTTTCTGCACACCACACATTTTTAAAGAGCTTTATCCGAATACATCAGATAGCATTAGACAAGCACTTGAGGCGGCCAAAGACGCGTTGAAGGCAGCTAAAATAAATGTCGAAATTGAGGCTGCTGCAGAATATATGATTGATGAGAACTTTGAAAGTGAAGATGAGCATATTTGTTTACCAAAAAAATACATTCTCATAGAAATGTCTTATCTTAACGAATCGCCCAATGTAGAACAGATTATATTTGACCTACAGATAAAAGGGTACATAGTTATCTTAGCCCACCCTGAAAGATACACCTTCTACCACAAAAATTACCAACGTTTACATCGGCTTAAAGATATGGGATGTCTATTTCAACTAAATTTACTTTCAGTGATTGGATATTACGGGCCACAAGTCAAACAAGCCGCCGATTATTTACTTAGATTAAAGCTATATGATCTAGCAGGGACGGATTTACATCATGAAAGGCATATGTCAGCACTTGAAAAGTCTGTTAAAAAGGGTGAGCTTTATGATTTAATAGGAAATTATAATTTTAGAAACGTAGAGATCTTTGGATAGGCTTCCTTAAATATACCCACCATATTATTCTACATATATACAAAAATGGTAAAATATATAAGTTAAACTGATATATTTGCCTGCAAATCAATAAATATATCCCCGCTTTATGAATAGAAAAATTACAATTAAACAAATTAATATATCTGTCATTATATTATTAGTTGTCTTAATTTCATCATGTGTATCCACCAAAAATGTGCCATATTTTCAAGATGTATCATTGGCAGGCAAATCGGTTTTAGAAAGTACTGCAGATTATTCAGATCCTAAAATACAAGTTGATGATATACTATCAATCTCAATATTTACAGGTGATCCAGAAAATACTGGGGTGGTTAATCAGGTTAGTTCTGTAACTACGGTTGGTCAACAACAAGTGTCAGGGTATTTAGTGGATAAAAAGGGAGAAATTGAATTAGCCGTCATCGGAAAGATAAAATTAGCAGGCCTTACCACATTTGAAGCACGAGATACTATTCGGTCAAGAGCTAAAGAATTATTTAAGAACCCGACTGTACAAGTCCGCTTTGCTAACTTCAAGGTAACTGTTTTAGGAGAGGTCGCGAGGCCTGCAGCTTATACTTTGCCAAACGAAAAAGTTAGTGTTCTCGACGCCATAGGATTAGCAGGCGATCTGACAATTTATGGGAAAAGAGAGAATATACTATTAATTCGTGAGGTCAATGGTAAAAAGGAATTTGCAAGATTAAATTTGAACTCAGAGATGTTATTTAAATCTTCATATTTTTATTTAAAGCAAAACGATGTGATTTATGTCGAACCTAATAAAGCTCGTGTCGCAGCAAATAATGCGGCTCGTACTCAAACATTTGCAATCATTGGATCAGCGCTTTCAGTTGCAATAGTTTTAATATCAAGAGTTTTCTAATTTTAACACACTTAAGAATATAAATGAATACAGTTGTAAATAATACTCACGAAGACGAAGATGGGATTGATTTAATGCTAATGTTTGCTAAAGTGTTGGGTAAATGGCCCTGGATTTTGCTTTCGTTAATTTTCTGTTTAGGTGTCGCTTATACATACATTAGGTATCAAACCCCTATTTATTTGATTTCTGCAAAGTTACTCGTGAATGATGATAAAAAGGGTGGAGGGCTGCCCGACGGTAGTGCAATGCTAGGAGATCTTAGTGGATTGTTAGGAGTTAAAAGTACTGTTGACAATGAAGTACAGATTCTGAAGACAAGATTTCTGATGGAGCAGGTTGTTCGGGACATGAATTTGAACATAACATACTATCAGCGGGGCAATGTGAAGGATGTAGAACAGTATAAAAGCCCATTTTCAGTTAATCTAATTGTACCGGCGGACAGTATTCGTAAGGCCAAAATAGATCTAACATTACTCCATAACGGTAAATTGTCTCTTTCCAGTGATGACATTGATACAGTAATTTCATTTGATAAACCCATTAATATCCGTAGAATGGGAACTTTTACTATATCAAGAAATCCAGGTCAATCATTTAAAGACCAGAAATATGGTTTTACTATAGTGTCTATCGATGAAAAGGTAGGTAGCTTAATGAGTGATCTTAATGTTGCAGTAAACAATAAATTGGTAACAATAATAGATTTAACTATAAATCATCCCATACCTAAAAAGGGAGAAGACATTCTAAATAAGTTAATACAGAAATATGTAGAAAGCAATTTGAAGGACAAGAATGAAATTGCAGATAGTACCATCAAATTTATAAAAAATAGATTGGCTTACATTAGTAGCGAATTAGGGGATTTAGAGGGTGATATTCAAGGTTTTAAGCAAAAAAATAATCTAGCTGACATGACCGAACAATCCAAATTGCTTGTTCAGAATACGACGCAATTTGTAAGTCAGTTAGCGAATACAGAAACTCAGTTAAGTATTTTAAATAGTTTGCAGAGTTATCTAAATGATGATTCTAAACGAGTTTTACCGAGCTCATTACTGCCCTCTGATTTAGTCTTTACAAGTCTTATTGAGAAATATAACACTCTTTTATTGGAAAGAGATAGAAGGTTACTGGGGGTGACGGAAACCAACCCGCAAATAGTCAACTTAGATCAACAAATTGCCAATCTTCGAAAAGATATGTTGGCTAATTTGGCAAGTACAAAAAATGCGTTAACTATCACCAAAAATAGTTTGACGAAACAAATGAACTCTGCAGAAAGTGAGGTCAAAAAAGTACCTGAAACGGAGCGTAATTACCTGAATTTAGCTAGGCAACAACAAATAAAGCAAGAACTGTATATTTATTTAATGCAAAAAAGTGAGGAAACTGCAATCTCAAAGACGTCTACTATTTCCAACTCCAAAACTATTGATCCTCCAAAATCAGAGTTTAGCCCTTTTAGCCCAAAAAGATCTATTATAATCTTAATCGGCTTGGTAGTTGGACTATTACTTCCAGTTTCAACAATTATTATTTTAGACTTTTTAAACACCAGAATCAATACAAAAGAGGATGTTACAAGAGCTACGAGTGTACCAATTCTAGGAGAAATCAGTCATAATGAAGAACCTGATAATCTAGTCATTGCAAATAGTTCGCGATCCGCCATCGCTGAGCAATTTCGGGCAATGCGAACAAATCTTTCATTTTATCTTAATGACTCCTCCGAAAAGGTAATATTATTGACATCAAGTATTTCAGGAGAAGGTAAATCTTTTGTCGCTATAAATTTGGGTAATATTCTCGCAGTTGCAGGGAAACGAGTATTATTGATGGAGTTGGATTTACGAAAGCCCGGTTTGTCACCGAAATTAAGTATCCCTAATAACTTAGGATTTACAAATTTCATTATCAATAAAGAGGTTAAAAGTAGCGATATAATTAAAAATCTTGCCTTTCAAGAAAATTTATTTATTTTGACCTCTGGTCCAATTCCGCCTAATCCAACAGAAATGCTATTGAATCCTCGGACAAAACAACTTTTCGAGGAGTTAAAATCCCAATTTGATTACATCATTATTGATGCTCCACCAATCGGTGTTGTGACAGATGCTCAATTACTAGACACTTATTCTGATATATGTTTATACCTCGTGCGTCAAAAATATACATCGAAGACACAATTAAACATAGTCAATGATCTAAGTTTAAATAAAAAAATGAAGAAACTTGGGATAGTTGTAAACGATATACAAGCAACTGGATCCTATGGTTATGGCTATGGTTATGGCTATGGTTATGGTTATGGTTATGGCTACGGAAGTTATGGTTTAACTGACAACAAAAGTAAAAGTATCTGGAAACGTTTGTTTAAAAAGTAAATTTTTCTCAATAGATCATATAATTATTGTTGCTGTCTAGATAATCTGTATAAATACTATTATTAACGGCTTTTAGATACTGTTGTTTGACTCACAGCTCTAATGCCAAATCGATATTCTAAAATAAATGAATAATAACGGAGCACTTAGAAAAAATCTAACGTCTAATATTGTATTGTTTCTTCTTAATGGTATAATAAGCTTTTGGCTACCGCCTTTTTTAATTCGTAAACTTGGAATAGGTGCATATGGTATAATTCCTTTATCGACAGCTATTGTTGGCTATGCAGCGTTAGTTACAGTTGCTATTAACGGCTCACTTTCAAGGTATTTAGCAATTGACATTGCCGAAAAAAACTTTGACAAGGCTTCACGAACCTTTAACACCTCTTATGTAGCAATGTCGGTTTTGGTTGTTTGTCTACTACCTATTATGATCTATGGGTCATTGAATATTTCGTCCCTTATTTCAATCCCTAACGAATTAATTGGAGATTCAAATCTGCTTTTTATTTGCGTAACCGTTTCGTTTGCACTAACATGCTTCTCTTCGCTATTTAATTCATCCGCCTATGTTGCAAATAGATTGGATTTAGTGAATCGTGTGACTGTAATAAATACCTATGTTCGCTTGATATTTATTTTTCTCATTTTCTTCGCTTTTAAAATTTCATTACTTGGTTATGGTATCTCATTTTTGGCTGGGAGTTTAATCTCTGCTGCTTATAGTTACTACCTTTTCAGAAAATATACCCCTTTTATAAGCCTAACTTTTAAGTCTTTTGATAATACCATTTTAAAGGATTTACTTTCTATGGGTGGTTGGCTGGTTGTCATTCAATTAGGGACTATATTATTCTTGCAAATAGACCTGTTGGTTGCAAACAAGATGTTAGGAAATCATGCCGCGGGTCAATATGGAGTTTTATTGCAATGGAGCACCATGGTAAGAACATTTGCGATTACACTCTCTGGAGCATTAGCTCCACTCGTCCTTAATCTATATGCCCAGAAAAAAAAGCAAGAAATGATTAGACTGACGTTATTGTCAAACAAATTACTGACATTATTTATCTCTTGTGGAGTAGGGGTATTATGTATTGTATCAAAACCTCTTCTTACAGTATGGGTAGGTAAGGGAATCGGTGAAATGTATTGGTTGTTTATCATTATGCTTATTCCCTTGCCATTAAATTTGGGGGTATTACCTCTCTTTTCAATTAACCGCGCATATAACAAGGTAAGAGTGCCAGGAATATTCACTTGTGTGATGGGAATAATTAATCTTCTTCTTGCCATTTCTTTAATAAGGTTTACAAATCTTAAACTTTATGGGATTGCTATTGCAAGTGCAGTTGTTCTAACAATGAAAAATTTTTTATTTATGCCTATATATACAGCAATGAACATGGGGGTGCCTAAAATAACTTTTTTTAGATCATCAATCTCTTCAATTTTAATTATGCTTATTTCAATTGGTTTGATGTTTGTCTACAAATCATATGTAGAGATTAAAAATTGGGGTGGTATAGTGTTTCATTGTGGATTCTTGTTTTTGTTGTTGGCAGCAATATCATTCCTTTTATTATCTCGGAGTGAAAAGGAATCAATCTCTTCTTCGCTTTTGAAAAGGAAGTAGTTTATGCACGTAAGCCTGAGTATATAACCGTAAAATGTTTAATTTATATGAATAGAGTTCTAATTGTATCTTATTATTGTTATCCTGAATCGACGCCACGTGGATTTAGATGTTTCGAATTTGTTAATGAGTATACGAGAAGGGGCTATAACGTAGACTTAATTCTCCCCAAAAAAAACAAATTTGCTAATTTATTATCTGAATTTAGAAATCCTGATAAGATAACAATTAGCTTCCTCGGTGAAACGGAATACCCTGCTTTTACTGGAGCACAGAAGGAGAATAAAGGAAAAGGCATTCTTGATTCATTTAAGGGAGGCCTAATGAATTTATACAAATTTTTTTTTCCTGAAACACACTATCTCGTTAAATTCTCTAATCAAATTTTTAGTGCACTTAAATTAAATGTAACTGTTTATGAGAGTATTGTGTCAATTGGTCTTCCCTTTCATGTTCATAAAGGCGTTGCCAAAGCAATTGAGATTAATCCTTCATTACAAAAAGCTGTGAAATTTGCTGACTATGGCGATCCATTTTCAACCGCTTCGAATAAACCACTGGAGCGCTTTGTTGAGACTGAAAAAAAAGTGCTGACGTATTTTGATTATTTGATCGTTCCTAATATTAGATCTATTCATGCATTTTTACCGTTAGTTGAAGAAAATAAGATTAAAGTTGTCAATCATTGTATGAACTTTGATAACTTAAAAATAAGTAACAGGGCATTTGATCTTGAAGACAGAGGACGAATTATCTTTGCGTACACAGGGATTCTTTATAAGGAGATGAGAAATCCTAAGGTACTAATGGAATTTATTAAAACGCACATTAGGCAAGATTTCATATTTGTAATATGCACAATTAGCAGTAATGTCGAAAGTGTTCAGGTTGTTGAAGAGATAAAAAACATTTTAGGTGATAAAGTAAGGGTATATTATGACCTTGATCGGTATGATGTGATAACTGTATTAAAGAAATCAGATTTTCTGCTAAACATTATATCAGGTACGGACCACCTTTTAACAAGTAAACTTGTAGACTATGTTGCCTCCGATCGGCCTATATTTGAGTATAAGATTAATGAGAATAATAGTGTAGATATTTTAAGCTTTTTTGAGCAAGATTATACAAAGAGACTTAAGCTGAATAATGATCAATATGACATAAAATATGAGTTTGACAAGATTGTGGGCCTCAAAAAATAATCATATATGAAGATCAAATCAATTTTGTTGTTTGTAATAATCTTCTTTATTCTTTATATACAGCCTTTATCTGCCGGAGGAGTAAAAGTTTCTTTTGTTACGATAGGTTTGATCTACTTGTATATGGTTTCAAAACTAATAAAGAGGAAGTTAAAAGGAAACGCACTATCAAATATTGGGTTCCTTATAGCCGTTAAACCTTTATTTTCTTTTGGTCTTAATAATCTGGGGTCAGTGATGCTAGATGTTATTAAATCATTAACCTTTCCCCTGGTTATCTTATACATGAGTAGGTTCTTTACATTAGAAAAACTCCGTAGATATTTGATTGTATTTTCTTTGATATTAATTTATGCTAGCGTACCTTTTTTATTGAAGGTATTAAGCCCTATTAAATCTGGATACAGGCTTAGCATCTTTGGAGCTGAGGATTCTTCGGGATTTATTGGTGTTTTCGAAAATTCTCATAGTGCCAGTATTACATTAAGTTTTTGTATTCTAATCCTCATTTACTACAGTTTTTATGTGAAGTCCGATTTGGCTAATATCAATATTTCGAAATATGTAATTTACTTTGCTATCGTTATTGGACTTTATGTTATATATAAAACTTATGTTAGGACGGGATATTTAACTCTGATTACTGGTTCATTATATCTCTTCTTCAAGAACTTTAAATTGAAACATAGTCCAATTTATATTGCTATTTTAATTGCAGTAGGGCTAGTAGTAGCCTTTTTATTTAGTACGGATGAGGTTTTACGAAACAGAATTTTGGATCAACAACAGTTTTCTACAGGGAATGAGGAGTCTGATATTGGATCTGGGCGCTTGGTTTTTCAGCTCGCTGCACTTCATATTTGGTCAAATCTCTCTTTTTGGGAGATGCTTTTCGGTATAGGTCTTGAAAACTTTATGCTGAACATGCAATCGTTAATTGGTCTTAAAATTTATACTCATAATGGATTTTTGACTGCGTTGGTTAAAGATGGATTAATAGGTTTTATACTATTTATATCATATATGTTTTTAATCATTAAGAAGTCTTTCTATAGCAAGTCCCCGGACCGAGATCTATGCTTTAGTTTTAGTATTTCTTATTTTTTTTATCAATTAGTTCAAGGCGGGGTGATTTCTTCTATTATGGAAATTATCTTAGCAATGGTATTTGCATTACTTTATGTAAAACGAGACAATCTAACGGCTGAACAAATAAATATTACTAAATAATGGAGTTGATTAGAGAATTGAAATTTTTAAAAGGCAATACTAAAGGAAGGATTTTTATAATCTGTTTTAGGATAAGCTCAGGTATTTATAAACATAAAATTTTAAGGTATTTATTATTTTTCGTTCGAATTTTCTATACAATTATTGTTCAATGGTGCTTAGGGATTGATATATCTGACAAAACACAAATTGGCTTCGGTTTCAATGTCTTTCATGGACAAGGCTTAGTGATAAATGAGGGAACAGTGATTGGTAAAAGGGTCACTGTACGACAAAACAGCACAATTGGTAATAAGAGAGACGGGGGGAAATCGCCTGTAATAGGAAACGATGTCAACATCGGTGCTAATACATGTATTATTGGGGAAATTTTCGTTGGTAATAATGTAGATATAGGGGCTGGCTCTGTGCTGGTGAAAAATGTTAACGATAATGAGATTGTAGTCGGCAATCCGGCAAGGGTTGTTAACGTCAAAACTGTTAGTTTATGAAGAAAGTATTAGTGGTGGGCCCTTCAAGCAAAACACGCGGTGGAGTTACATCGGTGATTAATGCATATAGTGGTACTCAAGAATGGAACGAGTATAGCTGTCACTGGATTGAAACACAAATTGACAGAGGAGTATTCCAAAAGCTTGGATATTTTTTTAGAGCTATCTGGCAATTTTTATTTCATGTCAATAATTCGCAACTAATTCATATTCATTTAAGCGAACCTGTATCTGCCCTTAGGAAGACGGTGTTTTTTGTGATTGCAAAATTGCTAAGAAAAAAAGTTATTCTTCATTTTCATGCGTTTTCAATTCAAACAACAATAAATGGTAAATTTGGTCAACTTTACCGATATTTATTCACTAAATGTGATCAGCTAATTGTGTTAACAGATTCTTGGAAAAATGATATTCAGGATAAATTTGGTAAAGGGCTTCCAATTCATGTAATTTATAATCCTTCAAATATTGTTGAGGGTCGAAATCCTATTAATCAGCGCGATAATACAATACTTTTCGCAGGAACGTTATCTGAAAGAAAAGGCTTCATAGACTTGATAAATGCGTTTGCCCTTATATCTGAAAAGCATGGCAATTGGCGATTGATTTTAGCAGGAAATGGTGAATTAGATAAGGGCAAGGAACTTGTATCGGAACTGGGCATAAGTAGTAATGTAGTCTTTTCTGGCTGGGTAGTAGGTGAGGATAAAGAGTTGTTATTTAACAATGCAAAAATTTTTTGCCTTCCTAGTTATGCTGAAGGATTGCCGATGGCTATTTTAGATGCTTTGGGGTATGGAGTTCCAATTGTTACTACCCCTGTTGGCGGAATACCAGACGTATTAACAAATAGGGAAACCGCACTATTTGTTCCTCCCGGGGATGTCCAAGCTTTATCTTTGGCCTTAGACACATTGATGTCAGATCCTCAACTTATTCAACAGTTATCAGATAGTGGAACGTCTTTGGCTATTGAAAAATTTGGTTTAAAAGAGATTATGAAAAAAATTGCTAATATTTATGAAAGTAATTAAGTTATTTTTAGTTCTAATGGTTTTGGCTCACCACTACGGTTATTGCCAAACAATAGATGTTTCGAAACATAAAGTTATTGGCAATGAAAACATTGATAATACCGAACAATTAAATGCATTATTTAATTCTGTTAGAGCAAATTCAACTATATTTTTTCCTAAGGGTAAGTATAAAATTTCTGGAAACCTTAATGTTAAAAAAGCCATAATAATCACGGGGCAGGATGCTGTTTTTGTCGGGGTTGGAGCCTTAAAAGCCGTGGCTCCTATTAAGCTGTCAAATATGAAGTTTGAAGGGGTATTTGTTTTTTTAAGTTCAAGTAACAGCTCCGTGATAAATTGTGATTTCAACAACATTACTGGAAATGCAATTAATGTATCAGCAAGTGAGGCGTCACCAATGAAAAATATAGAGATATTGAATAATACTTTTTTTAAAATTTATCCAACGACGCTAGCCTTAATAAACTCAACAGGCAGGGCGGTCTATATCGCATCAAGTTCCAAAATTGAAAATTTAAATTTTTCAAAAAATACTATGTCTCTTATTTATGGAGGCTCTGCTTTTTTTGCAAGGGGCCTATTAACAGGTTTTAAAATCTATAACAATAGTATTAACAAAATCAGTGGTCAGGGTATTGAATTCTTTAAAGTAAGCCCCCTTTCTACGGGTATTGTAGATAATAACAAAATTCGGATGTGTGGAAGTTTAAGAGCGGAGCAGAATATTAAAAGTGGTGTGGGTTGCAACGGTATTTTTGCCTCGGTGTTAAACGGAGGTAATTTAAATGATGTTTCAATAACAAACAATAATATAGATAGTGTATTAGAGAATGGGATTGAAGGACCATTTGGGCTTGTTAAGGGAAATACTGTCTCCAATACAGGTTATAATATGGTTGATTTCCCTACTCCTAGTCCAGAGGGGATTTTTGGAGGATTAAATATTATTGATAATAAAATCATAAACCCCTATGGGCATGGGATATATATATTTAAGACTAAACAAGCTATTTCTGATCGAATTATCAAGAACAATACAATTAGATCATTCACTAAACGGAAATCATATTCGGGCATATGTTTAAATAGTAGTGCTGTGTCAGTAATGAATTTAAATATAACAATAGACTCAAATTCAATTGATAATTTTGAAACCGCAATATCTCTTCCTCATTCTGGCAAAAGTTCAGGTTTAAATATCAGGTCAAACAAGTTTATAAAGTGTGATAAGTTCATTAAGAATACCAATCAAACAAAATTATTTATGAAATTAAACAAAGTCGAATGATTAATAGGGAATTTAGAATTAATAATTTCGATTTATTAAGGATTTTTGCAGCAACTCAAGTTGTTTTTTTACATTCATTTACACATCTGAAAATCCCTTTCCCTCTTTGGTTTCAGGTACTTGAAAAATTTCCTGGAGTTCCAATGTTTTTTGTGATGAGCGGGTTTTTAATCTCTGCCTCTTGGGAGAGAAATACGGATTTTAAAAATTATTTTAAAAATAGAGTCTTAAGAATCTACCCCGCGCTCTGGGTCTGCATCATTTTGACAGTTGTTGTCATATCTCTTGTTGGCCATGTTAATTTTTTCAGTAGGCCTGGATTGATGTGGTTCCTCAGCCAATCAGTTGGTATCATATATACCCCCGCTTTTTTGTCTAGTTACGGCTTTGGTTCCTACAATGGTAGTTTATGGACAATTCCAATTGAACTACAATTCTACCTTGTTCTACCGGTGATTTATTTTCTTGCATATAAAACAACTAGAGTAGAAAAGAACAGAACTTTAATTATTACTGGACTATTTTTTTTATCTATCGTTATAGCTTATATTATTTTAGCATATTATTCGCCGTTAGAACTAAAGTTCGAAACTAAATTGCAAAAAATTACCAGATATACATTTTTGCCAAATGTTTATCTGTTTTTATTAGGAATATGTTTGCAGAGATTCAAGGTTTACCAATCTAAGTTGTTTTATGGCAAGGGAATATATTGGGTAATTCTTTTCTTGCTATGCAATTATTTACTACCTGATACCATTTTTTTTAATATGTGCCTTAAAATTTTACTAGGTATAACAACTATTTCTCTTGCGTATACCCTTTCCGGAGTAGCACAAAAGTTATTAAAAGGGAATGATATTTCGTATGGCGTATATATATATCATGGGCTAATACTTGGGGTTTTCGTTCAATATAAGCTATTTGGAAACTCGGCAAATGTTTTAGTTGTATTATCTCTTGCTTATATCCTAGCATTCCTTTCTTGGCGTTTGATTGAAAAGCCTTTTTTAAAGATAAAGTCTAAAACAATACATCGCGTCTCCGAAAAATAGCATCTACTAATCGTTCCGTAATAAAGTTATTAAACGGGAACTAATATAGAATCTTGGTTGTGGCGTAGATACTGCAATAAAGCTGGATGAGTTGTAGAAAAAGAGCTGGAAGATTGTCTTTCAAAATGTTCATCATCCTTTTAAAGTTCATTGCAACAGCCAGCATTACATTGATGTTATATTTAGTTCTGTTTTTAGGATGGTTCCTGAATCGTTGGTCAAATGCTAAGCTTCTTTAATGTACGGGTATATCTTGAATGATTAAAAAATAGAAAGCCCTGTTACACATATTAGATATTTTATGGATAACAGGGCTATTTTGAGATATAGGTAAGATTCTTATTAATGATTTTTGATAAGTTACTTTAGCCAGTGGGACTAGCTCCAATTATTATCTTTAACATCTCTGTATACATTCTCAATGCCTTCTTCTAAAGTTACTTTGGCTTTCCATCCCTTTGAATTCAATTTTGTTACATCCATTAGTTTTCTCGGTGTTCCATCCGGTTTACTTGTGTCAGTTACAATGTTTCCCGTAAATCCTACAATTTTAGAAACCAGTTTTGCTAGGTCTAAAATAGAGATGTCGTCACCGACGCCAACGTTAACTAAACCAGGTTCATTGTATGTTTGCATCAAATAAAAACAGGCGTCAGCAAGGTCATCAACATGTAAAAATTCCCTTTTAGGAGTACCTGTTCCCCAGATTGTTGCAGTAGATTCGTTATTGTTTTTTGCTGTGATAAATTTTCTGATTAAGGCGGGTAAAACATGAGAGTTGCTTAAATCATAATTATCGTTTGGTCCATATAAGTTGGTTGGCATAACCGAAATGTAATTACATCCATATTGAGATCTATATGCATCGCACATCTTTATTCCAGCGATCTTTGCAATCGCATAGGGTTCATTTGTAGGCTCCAACTCGCCTGACAATAAATATTCTTCTTTAAGCGGCTGAGGGGCATATTTCGGGTAAATACAGGAGGATCCCAAAAACATTAATTTGTTGACGTTATTTAGATAAGACGAATGTATTACATTGTTTTGAATCATTAAATTCTCATATAAAAACTCGGCACGATAGACGTTGTTAGCCATGATGCCACCCACTTTTGCAGCCGCAAGAAAAACATATTCAGGTTTTTCCGATTGAAAAAAATCTTTTACTGCAGCTTCATTCCTCAAGTCAAGTTGTTTTGATGAGCGGGTTACTAGGTTTTCATATCCTTCAGTCTTTAATTTTCGGACTATCGCTGATCCAACCATCCCATTATGTCCTGCCACATATATCTTTGCGTTTTGTTTCATTATTTTCTTTTCAACTTTTCTTTTGTTAACAAGTATATAAACTTGCTGTTTGTTGTAAAATACCTCTTAAATAATCTTTTTGGTTCTTGTAATAGTCTATACAGCCATTCTAGACTTGATTTCTGCATCCAGTTAGGTGCCCTTTTTTGTAGTCCTATTAATACAGGTAGCGCCCCTCCAACTCCTATCATCGCAGAAGAAACCTTTCCTCTCATTTCCGACATCCAAATCTCTTGTTTCGGGCAACCTAACACCACGAAAACCAGATTTGCATTGGATGAATTGATCATTTGAACAGATTCTTCTTTTTCTTTTTCGGTAAGAACTCTAAATGGAGGTGAATGCATGCCTGCTATTTTCAGATCAGGATATTTGTTTTTAAGGTATTTTTCAGTCTCATTTAAGGTACTTTGTGCTCCGCCAAAAAAATATACCGAGAGACCCTTACCTTGGCATTCAGACAACAAAGAAGGAAGAAGACTCATCCCATCAACTCTGACTTGGTTTTGATTATAGATAAAGCTAAAACATTTTGCCAAGGGCATGCCGTCTGGAGTCACAATATCTGCATTGTTTACGACCCTCGCAAAACTGGATGAATTATGAGCTTCAATTAGCATATGCACATTGGCAACACAAATGTATGACGAGGTTTTTGCTTTAGCCAAATTTATAATGGCACTTATAAAATCTTTATAAGTGCCACTTGAAACATCAATAGAGAGAATTCTTTTTTTTTGAAGCATGAAGGATGTTATTCAAATTGATTTTTAACAGTGTAGCCCGCATCTTTTAGCATCTTTTCTTTTTGAAAATGCTCAACATCAGAGCTCATCATATCGTTAACCAATGCTGCTAAGTCATATTTTGGTTCCCAATTTAATTTTTGCTTGCATTTACTCGGATCCCCAATTAACAATTCTACCTCTGTAGGCCTAAAGTACCGTTTATCGACCGCTACAACTTCTTTCCCTATCTCAATTTGAAAATCTGGGTTACTACATGAAATTACGCTTGCGGTTTCTTCTACACCTGTTCCTTTAAACTCTAAAGAGATTCCAACTTCCAGAAAGGCCATTTTTATAAAGTCACGAACTGTCGTCGTCACACCAGTCGCAATAACAAAATCTTCCGGTTTTTCCTGTTGTAAAATCAGCCACATTGCTTCAACATAATCTTTAGCGTGCCCCCAATCTCTACGAGCATCGAGGTTGCCAAGATATAATTTGTCTTGCATTCCTAATGCTATTTTTGCCGTACCCCGGGTGATTTTTCTTGTTACAAAGGTTTCCCCGCGCAAAGGACTTTCATGATTAAATAAAATCCCATTACACGCAAATATACCATAAGCTTCTCGATAATTCACTGTTATCCAATATGCATACATTTTTGCTACTGCATACGGTGAACGTGGATAAAATGGGGTAGTTTCGGATTGTGGAACGGCCTGCACTAACCCGTAAAGTTCAGATGTGGATGCTTGGTATACCTTAGTTTTTTCAACTAAACCGAGAATTCTAATTGCCTCCAAAATTCGTAACGTTCCAATGCCATCTGCATTTGCGGTATATTCAGGGGTTTCGAAGCTAACCTGAACATGGCTCATTGCGCCAAGATTATAAATTTCATCTGGTTGTACCTGTTGGATGATCCTAATTAAGTTTGTGGAATCACTTAGGTCGCCGTAATGCAATACAAAACGAACATTACTTTCGTGGGGATCCTGGTAAAGATGATCAATCCGATCAGTATTGAATAATGAACTTCTACGTTTTACACCATGAACTTCGTATCCTTTTTTTAACAAAAGGTCGGCAAGATAAGAGCCATCTTGACCTGTAATACCAGTGATTAGAGCTTTCCTCATTTGATGTTAGATTTAAAAAACTAAAAATTTGAATAATATATTAAGATTGATACTAATAATTCTAAAAAAAAATTAATTTGGTGATGTTATAATTATGATAAATTTATATTATCTTAATATTTATAGTGTTAGTGTTAAGATTAATAGGTTTTAGCTATTATTTTTTTAACAAATATATTCATTTCTATTTAAATATCTATATTTGTGTACAAATTACACTATGATTTGTGTGAATAAACAAATCATAGTGGTTTGTTATTGTAAATTTTATTGTAATAATGGTCGTATAACATTAGGAATAGATTTGTGCGGGTGAGCAATGTCACAAGATTAGATTAATGGAATAATAAAGTTGTTGTGAGTATTTATATAAAAACGCTGACAAGTATTATCTCTAGAAATAAAATCAAAATAACTTAACATTTGAATGTTTCATTATTTGATATAATAATTATAGATGCTTTTTAACTCTATTAGTTTCGCATGTTTTTTACCAATAGTATTTCTGCTCTATTGGTTTATCTTTAATAAGTCGCTAAAATTTCAGAATATTTTATTATTAACAGCTAGCTATTTTTTTTATAGCTGCTGGGATTGGAGATTTCTTTTTTTATTAGCGTTTTCTACATTATTAGATTTTTATTCAGGGCTTGCCATTCAAAGTTCTAAAAGTCAATATCAACGGAAATTCTGGTTATTGTTGAGCGTTGTAATTAATCTAGGTTTTTTAGCTTATTTCAAGTACTATAATTTTTTCGTAGAAAGTTTTGCTGACTTAATGAGTAAGTCAGGTTTTCAGGCTAACGTCGTAACGTTGAAAATAATACTTCCTGTGGGTATTTCATTTTATACATTCCATGGTTTGTCTTATGTTTTCGATATTTATAACAGAAAAATCACGCCAACAACAAATTTTGTACAATACTCCCTTTTCGTTAGCTTTTTCCCGCTTTTAGTTGCTGGTCCTATCGAACGTGCAACCCACTTGCTTCCACAGATGGAGAACGCCCGTAAATTCAGTTATGCTCAGGCAGTGAATGGGTTAAGACAAATTTTATGGGGCTTTTTAAAGAAAGTGGTTATCGCGGACAGTTGTGCTGAATTTGCGAACATGATATTTAATAATTCAGGCGAATACTCTGGAAGTGCTTTAGTTTTGGGGGCCATTTTTTTTGCTTTTCAAATTTATGGTGATTTCTCCGGATATTCTGATATTGCTCTTGGTGTAGCAAGGCTCTTTGGCTTTGAATTACTAAAGAATTTTTCCTTCCCTTACTTTTCTCGAGACATAGCTGAGTTCTGGAGAAGATGGCATATCTCATTATCATCTTGGTTTCGTGATTATTTATACTATCCGTTGGGTGGAAGTAGAGGGAACACCTTCTTAAGAGTTCGAAACACATTCATTATTTTTTTAGTTAGTGGCTTTTGGCATGGAGCTAATTGGACTTTTTTAATATGGGGTGCTCTAAATGCTTTATTTATAATGCCTTCGATAATCTTTAAGACCAATAGAGATAATTTGGAAATAGTAGCGAAAGGGAAAATTTTACCATCTGTTAAGTCATTTTGTCAAATGTTAATTACATTTGGATTAACCGTATTTGCGTGGATTTTTTTTAGGGCTAAGGATCTTCAACATGCATTAAGTTATATTAAGGGAATATTTAACAAATCACTTTTTAGCCTTCCAACTTCAGGTCATCCTGAGTTAAATAGGTCATTACTTTGTCTTTTACTGGTCTTTGCCTTTATGACAATAGAGTGGTTTGGAAGAGAAGACAACTTTGCACTTGAAAAGTTGGGAATAAGCTGGCCAAAACCTATGAGATTACTTTTTTATTCTGTATTAATTTTTTGCTTAGGAATGTTTATGCAGAGCGGAGAAACAGCATTCATTTACTTTCAATTTTAGATCATGAAAAAATTTTTGTTGAACTTATCCGTTTTTTTGCTCATTTCCATTATAACTTATATAGTATTAATTATTGCTTTCGGAAGTTTCATGCCAAAAGGTATAAATAAAAACCTACCATACAGTTTTGGTGGACACATCCAGAATCGATTGAAAGAAGTGAGTCATTATACTAATGTAGATGTCCTTATTTTGGGTTCCTCGCATGCTTACCGCGGATATGATGTTAGAAAATTTCGGGCCAAAGGTTTAAGTGCTTTTAATTTAGGGACCTCTGCACAGACCCCAATACAAACTGAATTTTTGTTTAATAAATACATAAATATTCTAAAACCGAAATTTGTTATAATGGATATTTACCCTGCAGTGTTGGGGTCGGACGGGGTTGAATCTTCAGTAGACCTTTTAACAAATTTGAATTTTGATAAGAATTTATTTAGTTTAATGCTAAAGGTTAATGAAATTAAAGTTTACAATACCGCAATATTTTCACTTTATAACCAGATAACAGGAAAGAATAAAAATTATGTTACTACGGATAGTTTGGGTGGTGGTGATACTTATGTAAAGGGTGGTTTTGTGGAATCTTTTAAAACAGCGACCTTTCGGAATACATATCCAGCTGGAAAATATGATATTTCACCAACTCAGATCAAAGCATTTGAAAATATCATAAATGAATTGAAAAGACGTAAAATTCGATATGTTCTTGTGCAAGCTCCAATACCGACTTTAAGATATAAGTCTTTTAATAATACAAAGGATATTGATCAGTTATTATCGCATTACGGAAAATACTATAATTTTAACAATTCACTGGATTTATCTTCTGAATTTTTTATTGATGATAGTCATTTGAACCAGAAAGGTGTTAACATCTTTAATAAAAAGCTACTGGATACTTTAGGACTCTGATATAAAAACAAGGCGATTTATTATTCCTCTTCAATTTCATCCAAATTAATAAATTTTATAAAATACCATTATGTTAAATGAGATATATTTTAAACCAGCTCTTCAAATAGAAAATACAGGGGACTTATTAATCAATAAGGCAATTGTTGATCTTCTGGATGATTACGGGAATGTTATATTAGATGATAGTCATACCCCGAGTTGGTTTATAAAGGAGATAAGCCCAAGCGGTACTCATCAATATTTATCCTCAGTTTCGTCGGATTCATTGCTTAAAACTATTTTTAAAAGGCTTAGGAAAAAAGATAAGAATGATAAACATGAGATCTTTCTGGTTATCCAACCAGGGCATACCAGCAGAAAAGGGTTAAAACCAGCATTATGGTCAATAAAAACACTGGTTGAATTGTTCATTCTTAAGTCTTTTGGTTGTAAAATTGTAAGAACAGGATTTTCCATCGGGCCATTTGATACTTTAAACGGCTGGTTGGAATCACTTACATCAAGAACCTTTTATCACTATTCCGTAAGAGATAAGTCATCATTGAATTTAGCACAGCGGTATAAGTTTCATAATCCGAAATATTCTCCGGATTTAGCCTGGGCCTACCTACCAAATAATATAGAGAATAAGGAAATGCGTGTATATTACGTTTTGAGCTTTCGTTCAAATTCTTATGGAGATTTACACGATCAAAACTATTTATCTCCCATAATCGAGAGCCTAATTGAGATGCTTAAAGGAGGTATGCCATTAACTACAAAGATAGTCATTTCGTATCAGGTGAAGTATGACCGTGATGCATGCCTAAGTCTTCATGCAGCATTGTCCGAAATATTTCCAAACGTTGAGTTTTTGGATAAAAAGCTACTGCTTGATGAGGCTGTTAGCCTTTATTCTGGCGCAAAATGTGTGATAAGTAATAGACTGCATGTATTATTGTTAGCCATGCAATGTAATTCGTTAGCTCTGCCATTTGTTTCTGAAGTTGACAATCGAAAAATTACAAGCATTTACAAGGATAATGGATTAGATTCTGTGATAATTTACAACAGCGACACTTTAGAAATCAACAGAGATAAATTTTCGTTTGCTATCAATAACACTAATGTGATCATGAATAAATTTTCAACTTTGGTTGCGAAGAACACCGCCATGATAAAAGAAAATTTGAACAATGTTTTTAGTGCTGAATCTAGTTTATAAAAACAATCGGTTATGAAAATCTCAATAATTGTTCCATGTTTTAATTGTGAAGACTTTGTAGGCAGGGCGATTGAAAGTGTAATCCGCCAATCGTTCACAGATTGGGAGCTTTTGCTTATAGATAATAATTCAATCGACAAAACTTTAGCTGTAATTAGATCTTACCAGCGTTTACATCCAGATAAGATTAAGGTTTACCAAGAGCGAAAGAAGGGGGCTCCTGCGGCTCGCAATAAGGGCTTACGGGAGGCAACGGGGGAGTGGATTCAGTTCTTGGATGCTGACGATGAAATTTTACCTGAAAAACTTTTAGCGCAAGTGAAAATTATTGACGCTCAAATGGCCGATTTAGTTTTTGGAAGTTACATACAGGTTAAGGAGTTACCAAAAACTAGTCTGAGCGTGTACAATAAATTGAGGTTTAAACTTCTGAATAGAAATATGACTCCCCAAGATGGAACTCTACAGCAGGTAAAATTTCCAAACCATAATGATCTCTGGTATGGGCTTATCTCTACTGAATTAGGGATAACTAGTGCAAATCTATGGAGAAAAAAAACTTTGACTGACGCAGGTGGATGGAATGAAAATTTAACATCCTCCCAAGAATACGATTTAATTTTCAGGCTACTGAAAAATGGTTGCACGGTCGCATACGATCTCATTCCCAATACAAAGATCCATCAAATCGAGAACTCTATCTCAAGGGGAGCAGATAAAGATAAAATTGCAAGGATAATGGGAAATTGGTTAACTCTGAGGTGCAAGGTAAAAGAATATTTAATTGAAGCGAATGAGTATAACGAATCTCGAAGAAAGTATTTAGATTTGATTATTTATAAAGTGCTTATGGATCATAAATCTAAAATACCAAAAGAAGTGGATGCATGGTTTAATAAAGTTAATATTAAGGTTGATTTTACTCAACGTTTTAAAATGAATGTAAAATTTTTAGCTAAAAGATTAGAAGGATTTATCAAAAAATGAAGACAGAAACTCATTATACTTCGAGTTTAAAATTATAATGTCAAACTATAAATATTGGTTTTAAGTTAATACGAAAAAAAGTTAGAGTAAAATGAAGAATATCAAAAACATTTGCTGCATTGGTGCAGGTTACGTGGGTGGCCCCACTATGGCGGTTGTAGCGAAACAATGCCCAGGAATTAAAGTTACTATAGTAGATTTAAACGAAGCGCGCATTGCGGCCTGGAATGATCCGGATGTGAATAACATTCCTGTTTACGAGCCAGGACTAAGTGAGGTAGTAGCTGAAGCACGCGGTAGAAATTTATTTTTCTCTACTGATGTAGACACGGCAATTGATGAAGCGGAAATGATCTTCATTTCTGTGAATACACCGACCAAAACGTATGGTGCAGGTAAAGGTATGGGTGCGGATTTGAAATGGATTGAATTGTGTGCAAGGCAAATTGCAAGGGTATCTAAGTCAGATAAAATCATTGTCGAAAAATCTACACTTCCCGTTCGTACGGCTGAAGCTGTCCGCGATATTCTGCACAATACAGGAAGTGGTGTTAAATTTCAGGTGCTTTCTAATCCGGAATTTTTAGCCGAAGGAACTGCTGTAGAGGATCTTTTATCCCCTGATCGGGTACTTATAGGTGGCGACGACACTGAGGAAGGTGAACAAGCGATTCAATCGCTCGTAGATATTTATGCTAATTGGATTCCACGGGATCGGATATTAACTACAAATGTTTGGTCATCCGAGCTTTCTAAATTGGTTGCAAATGCATTTTTAGCACAGCGGATTTCTTCAATTAACGCCATTTCTGAACTTTGTGAAAAAACTGAAGCCAATATTAACGAGGTATCCAGAGCGATTGGTACTGATAGCCGAATTGGGCCGAAATTTCTAAAGGCATCAGTTGGTTTTGGAGGTTCTTGTTTCCAGAAAGATATTTTGAACTTAGTTTATATCTCACGGTCATTTGGCCTTCAGGAAGTAGCCGATTATTGGGAGCAGGTTATTATTATGAATGACCATCAAAAGAAAAGATTTGCATTGAACATTGTACGAAATCTTTATAATACTGTTTCAGGAAAGAAGATCACTTTTCTGGGGTGGGCATTTAAAAAGGATACCAATGACACCAGGGAATCGGCCGCAATTTACGTAGCAGATGAACTTTTGAATGAACAGGCTTCAATACAGGTTTATGATCCGAAAGTTGGAGATAAACAAATTTTTGCAGATCTCGATTATTTAGGTACGAGGAGTAGTGATGCCAATAAAGAAGGAGTTACTGTATTTGAGGATCCTTATGAATCTTGTAGGGAAGCTCACGCTATCGCGGTTCTGACTGAATGGGATGAGTTTAGAAATTACGACTGGCAACGCATTTACGACGGGATGCTCAAACCCGCTAAAATATTCGATGGGCGAAATATTCTTGACCATAAACAGTTAAGGGATATTGGTTTTAAAGTTAACGGTATTGGAATGTAATTGTATTGTCTCGATAAATATTAATTATTGCTCTAAATGTTATTTTTCAATCCTTGACGTAAAAACAAAGTATTGAGGGAATTGAATAGTAATTATCATTCAAATTTAATGCAGTATGATAATTGCTATTCAGTTTTTGATTTTTATCAAACAGGGTTTTTATAACCTGTGGTTGTAATTGCTGTAAAATTGTTTAATTTTGTTCTTGTCTTATTCCGATAATAGTCCCTTATGACTTCTCCAACGCGATATCTCTATCTATTGAGGTACATTCTGCCTGTGACAGATTTAATTATGCTAAATCTAGTCTATTTCGCAGCATATTATTTAACACCGTTTCTTGGAAAAGAAGTGCACGCGGAGATAGATAGACATCATGTTGTGGTGTATAATTTAATATGGCTGTTTTCAACCGCGATTTTTGGACTTTACACTTCTTATGGAGCCAGAAAGTTAGAGAGGATTTATAGAGGTACCTACCGAAGCTTAACAACGCACTTTGTCTTGTATCTGTCATATCTGCTTTTCTCTGCTGAGGACAATTTTTCGAGAGTTTTTTTAATAGTTTTTTATTTCTTACTCATTTTCTGTTTTATTTTTAATCGATTTGTAGGCACTTTTATACAATATGTAGTTCTTAATAAATTTAACGCTGCAAAAAAAGTTGCAGTAATGGGATCAAACCCAACTGCATTGCGACTTTCGCAATATATACAGAAACAAAGGAGTTTGGATTTTTATGGCTTTGTGGGGAGTGACGAAGATATTTACGATTCTATTGATGCTTCAGGGAGGGTGTTGAACAAACTTGGAGAAGCGGCTGATTTCGGCGTTAAAGAAGTGTATGTTGCGATTGCTCCCCATAGGATGAATGATGTTAACATGCTGGTTTCGGCAGCGGACCAACAATGTGTCCGTTTGAAATTTATTCCTGACATAGGTGGCACCCTTGCATCTCCATATACGATATCTTACATGGGGGGTGAATTTCCTATTATAACCCTGAGAAATGAGCCTCTGGAGGTTATGGGTAATCGATTCAAGAAAAGAGCTTTTGATGTTATCTTTAGTTTTTTAGTAATCGTTTTTGTTATGAGTTGGCTATATCCTATCATTGCCATATTGATAAAAGTTCAAAGCCCTGGACCAGTTTTATTTAAGCAGTTGAGAAGTGGGAGGAACGATGAGCCGTTTTGGTGTTGGAAGTTCAGGAGCATGAAGGTTAATAAAGAAAGCGACAAAAAACAGGCAACCAAAGATGATGACCGCATAACAAAGATCGGTCATTTTTTACGGAGAACAAGTTTGGATGAGATGCCCCAATTCTTCAACGTATTTTTCGGATCAATGAGTGTGGTCGGTCCCAGACCTCATATGCTAAAGCATACTGAAGAATATAAAGAAATCATTAGTCAATTTATGGTCCGTCATTTTTTAAAGCCAGGTATTACTGGATGGGCGCAGGTTAATGGATTCCGAGGGGAAACCAAAGAGAATGAGGCAATGGAGAATAGAGTCAAATTTGATATTTACTATTTAGAAAATTGGACTTCTATGCTCGATGTAAGAATTATTTTTATGACAGTAATCAATGTTTTTCGAGGAGAGGACAATGCATATTAGCTTCCGAGTAATCGTTAAGAATTCAACAAAATAAAAAGCTTTAGAGCCAGAGAATTTTTTTGTGTCCAACAAGAATTTTCAACAGGACTATTATCTGATTAAAAGTTTGCATAATTATATAGAGCAAAGACACGATAAACACAAAATAGTAGCGCATGAAAAACAACACTTACGTTCTCATTATGGCTGGCGGGGTTGGAAGTCGGTTCTGGCCTAAAAGCCGAAATAGTTTTCCAAAACAGTTTATTGACATCTTAGGAGTGGGTAAATCACTTCTTCAGTTAACTTATGAACGATTTTTAACAATTTGTCCAAGAGAAAATATTTATATACTTAGCAATTCTCAATATGATGATTTGATCTCGGCGCAATTGACTGGGATTTCCAAAGATAATATCATTTTAGAGCCAAGCAGAAACAATACTGCCCCATGCATTACCTATGCTTCTTTTAAAATTGCTGAGATAAATCCTGATGCAAATATTATTGTTGCACCTTCAGACCATTTAATTCTTAATGAAGCAGTTTTTTTAACACAGGTAAAGCTCGGATTAGATTATGCTGCGGAGAATGACGCATTAGTAACCTTAGGTATTAATCCCACCCGTCCGGATACCGGCTATGGTTATATTAATTATATTAATACCGATGGCGGTGATATTCATCAGGTAATCAGGTTTATGGAAAAACCTGATTTGCAAAGGGCAACTGAGTTTATAAAGACTGGCGGTTATGTTTGGAATGCGGGAATATTTATATGGAACGTATCGAGTATACTAAAAGCATTGAGTTCCCATGCGCCCGAAATCTATAACCTCTTTCTAAAAGGAAAAGAATTTTATAACACGGAGACGGAAAATACATTTATTAGTGAAAACTATCCGTTTTCGCCAAATATCTCCATAGATTACGCGGTTATGGAGAAAGCAGATAACGTATTTACCATTACCGGAGAGTTTGGCTGGTCAGATTTAGGAACCTGGGCATCACTTCATGAAGTCTCAGAGAAAGATACGGATAACAATTCGGTAAATAGCCGGTCGGTTCATCTTGCTCAGAGTTCCAATTGTATTGTGCAACTCCCAAAAGATAAGGTTGCGGTGATAAGGGGCCTTAACGATTTTATCATCGTTGATGATGGTGATGTTTTGTTAATTTATCCGAAAAGCGAAGAACAAGAAATCAAGAAGGTTTCAGGACTTATAAGTGAAAAGTTTGGTAATAGCTTTTTGTAATTAATGAAATCAATGAATCCTGGGCATAGTGAAGATATTCATTATGCTTATTTTTCTGATTAGCCGGATCATTATTAGTATGGCTCAAATTAAAATTGTGGTTCAATCTGTGAAAATCGTTATTTTATCTGCACTGTAAAGCTAATGTGCTAGTCTTGTACAAATCGGAGTGCCTTAGATGGGATTTGATATAAAAATTGAGAAGTCAAATGCATGTAATGAATTTTTCATTGATAAGGCAAAGAGTGCAGTTCCACTTATAACCAGATTTAAGCTCTTGTTTAGACTAAACTATTACGCTATCAATGTTGTCCTGATAAATGTGTATATGTGTACAACATAATGATATCATAAAACTAAAGAAGTTTGTAGAATTTATTTTTACAACGGTAACATATAAAATGTCGGATAGGCAGCCACGGTGTTATTGATTTTAAGAAAAAATTCCTAGGAATCCTGCTGGTTTCGGGATTTTTGCATTTAGGACATTTATGTTCTGCTTTAGCTATTTCTGATGTTGACATGATAATAGAATAGTTTGTTGTTGGTGAAAATCTGTAAAGATTCAGCTATTACACAAAGATAAGGAATTAAGGGCTTCTTTTAGGTGCAGAAGGAAGTAATTGTTGTTAATTTTTTGTGATTTTAATCTCTATAAATGACTTTAATCAAGTATTTTCGGATTTTAGTGTTGTTTTGTTTATTGATATTAAATTAATGTTAATAATTTGTTTTTTTTTGAGGTAATAATGGGTGATGTGTGTCTTTTTTATAGTATTATCTGATCTTTTTTAAGTTAAATATGTATTTTTGCGTTATAATTTTAAAAAAAAAATTAAATGACTAATCTCAAACCTTCATTAGTAATTCTTGCAGCCGGAATGGCAAGTCGTTATGGTAGCGCTAAACAAACAGAATCTTTTGGCCCTACTGGAGAAACCATTATGGAGTATTCAATTTTTGACGCCATTAAAGCCGGATTTGATAAGGTGATCTTTATCATCAGAGAAGAGTTTGCCGAATCTTTTAAAGCTGCGATGGAACCAAAACTTCTGGGTAAAGTTAAGCTCGAATATGTTTATCAAAGCTTGGATAAATTCAGGAAGGGCAGAGCTTTACCTGAGGGGCGCGTTAAGCCTTATGGAACACAGCATGCTCTATTGTGCTGCAAAGATGTAATTGATGCGCCATTTGCAGTTATCAATGCTGATGATTTTTATGGGATGGATGCTTTTAAAAAAGCTTATGAGTTTCTTACAGAGTCAGTGGAAGATGGAAAGTATGCATGCCTGGGTTATAAACTGAAAAATACCTTAAGTGAGCATGGTGCAGTTACGCGTGGAGAGATTAGGGTAGATAAAGAGGGTTTTGTTGTGGGAATTACCGAAAGGAAAGAAATCTTCAAGCGTGATGGCAAGGCATTTAGGGTTAGTGATGAGGGGGAAGTAGAGATGGATTTGCTAACCCCTGTGAGTATGAATTTTTTCTGTTTTACACCTTCATTCGTTCAATGGAGCGAAGCAGAATACTATAAGTTCTTGGATCAGAATGACGGCAATCTAAAATCGGAATTTTTGATCCCCGAAGTTGTTGATAATCTGATAAGTGCGGGCGGAGGCGTGGTTAGCCTGGTTAACACTGATGCCCGATGGTTTGGCGTGACTTTCAAAGAAGATGCTGAAATTGTCAGGTCTGAACTTGAACAGTTAACTTCAGTGGGTGATTATCCAAAAAGTCTCTGGTTTGAGGTAGCCGGTTAATCAATTAATTTCTGATGATATTTCTCCACTTCTTTATTAGTGGAGAAATATTTTTTTAGGTAGAATGGCAGGATTATTGCTTATAGTATTTAACTTTGAAATGCATACTTAGCCTATAAAAAATTGTTTACTCAAATTAATATCGTCCCTCGGTGGATTATTTTTGCTCTCGATCTCATATGCTGTTCCATGGCGATGGTATTCGCCTATATGTTAAAGTTTAATTTAAACCTAACATCGGTAGATATACCTCAGCTGTCAACAAATCTGCTTTTATTGCTCATGACTAATTCAATAGTTTTCTTAGCAACAAAAAGCTACTCAGGTATCATTAGATATACGAGTGCCCAGGATTCATTCCGCATATTATCATCGGTACTTATATCGACCGGCGGTTATTTCGTTTTAAACCTAATTGCTATAAGCTTTTTTACCAAGCCGCTTATACCAAATTCGGTACTGATTATCGGGGGCTTATTTAGTTTTCTTTTCCTGATTACTTATAGGATTTTTATAAAGTACTTTTTTATGTACATCAAAAATCTGAAACTGGATAAAAAAAAGGTCATTATTTATGGCGCAGGTGAGGCAGGGATGGCTACAAAAAGAACTTTTGACCATGATGAGAAGGTGAACAAATACATCGTCGCCTTTGTGGATGACGATCAGCGTAAGATAGGCAAGGCAATAGATGGTGTTGGTATCCTTGATGCACGGAATTTGGCGAGTTTGATTGCAAAACATGAGATTGATGAAATTATTTTTGCTTCTTACACGATTCCTACAGAAAAAAGAGATTCCATTGTAGATCTTTGCTTGGAACATGACATCAAGGTTTTGAATATTCCCCCTGCAGATGCTTGGACAAATGGAAAGTTACAACCCGCCCAGATCCAGAAATTAAATATTGAAGATCTGTTAAACAGAAAGGCTATAAGCATAGATATTGAAGGTATTGGAAACATGCTTCATAAGAAAAGGATACTTATAACAGGCGCGGCAGGTTCTATCGGGAGTGAAATCGTTAGACAGTTGTCAAAGTTCGATGTAGGTCTGATTATTCTATGTGACCAATCGGAAACAGCGTTACATGATCTTTATCTGGAACTTGATGAAGGGGACCGTACTAAAAATTATCATGCTTTTGTAGGGGATGTGAGGGATGAACAGCGCATGGACAAACTCTTTAACATGTATCGTCCTGATTACGTCTATCATGCTGCCGCCTATAAACACGTACCTTTGATGGAGGACAATCCCGCAGAGGCTATCAAGGCTAACGTATTGGGGACTAAAACTGTGGCCGACAAGGCTGTTAAATACGGTGTTCAGAAGTTTGTTATGATATCTACTGATAAAGCAGTAAATCCCACTAACATCATGGGCGCATCAAAAAGAATTGCTGAAATATATGTTCAGTCACTTAACAATTCCCTTGGTCAGAAGGATTTCATTTTTAGTAACGGACTGAGTTTTATCAACCGCCTGGAGAGAAGACCTGCAACCAAGTTTATAACCAGTAGGTTTGGCAATGTGCTCGGATCAAACGGATCAGTTATTCCGAGGTTTAAACAGCAGATTGAAAAAGGTGGCCCTGTGACTGTAACCCATCCAGACATCACTAGATATTTTATGACCATACCGGAGGCCTGCAGGCTGGTTCTTGAAGCTGGGTGCATGGGAAATGGTGGAGAAATATTTATTTTTGATATGGGCAAATCTGTAAGGATTTTAGACCTTGCAAAAAAAATGATCAAGCTTGCTGGATTGGAACCGAATGTGGATGTTAAAATAGAATTTTCAGGTCTTCGCCCAGGTGAGAAGCTTTACGAAGAACTTTTAAATGATAATGAGAATACCATGCCTACCCATCATGAGAAAATTATGATAGGGAAGGTGAGGGAGTATGTATTTGATGAAGTTGCCAGTAACGTTGCCGAGCTGATCAGGTCAGCAAAACAGGATGATGACATCCAGGTGGTAATCAACATGAAAAAAATGGTTCCTGAGTTTAAAAGTATGAATTCTATATTTGAAGAGCTTGACCATTTGGTCAATTAATAAAGATGAAGAAAATTTTTGTTCTGGCTGTTCTGGCCTTTTCAGTGACGCTCTCACGGGGTCAATCTACTCCCAACGTCAATATTCCATATGATTTTCAGTTTTATCAGAAATTAAATCAGCGCATCTATAACCAGGATAGTAAGTTCCATTCCTCGATCAAAGGAATCTATTCCGATGGAGGTGAAATTGCGACGTCCTATGATTCTCTGATGAAAATTGGAATTGATACCCTCAACATAGGTTCCTGGGTACATAGGAAGCTTTTCAATGAGCATCTGTTGGAATTTACCGGTGAGGATTATAAGGTCTATGCAGATTTTCTGCCGGATTTTCAGATCGGCAGAGACTTCAGCGGTAAGCGGAACACCTGGTTGAACACCCGGGGATTTCAGGTAGGTGGATCGGTAGGAAAACAGTTTTCTTTTTATCTGAACGGGTTTGAAAACCAGGGCAAGTTTGTTGATTATGTCAACCGGTATATTGTCGCCAATCAGGTTGTCCCGGGTCAGGGCTCCGGTAAACTGGGGACCGACAAGCAGGACTGGTCATATGTAACAGCATTATTGTCCTATACCCCCAACTCGCATCTCAATTTTTCACTGGGATATGATAAGAACTTTATCGGAGACGGATACCGCTCGATGCTTCTATCTGACGTGTCATCCAATTATTCTTTTTTTAGGGTACGGGCTACGCTCGGTGCTGTCCAGTATCAGACGATCTTTGCCTATATGCTCGATCCAGGTGCACCCAAGCTTACCGACGACCGTAGGTTGGGCGATAGGGGGAAATGGATGGCTGCCCATTACGTGGACTGGAACGTTACCAAAAAATTCTCTGTCGGATTTTTCCAGGCCGTGACCTGGGCAGATGCTGAAGTTGAAGGGAAACGTGGTTTTGATTTTAACTATGTACATCCTTTTATATTTTTAAGACCTGTGGAAAGTACAAATACCACCTCGCCTGATAAGATGAGGCTTGGTTTCAATCTGAAATATGAAATTTTAAAGAATACCGCCCTTTATGGGCAGTTTATGTTTGATGAATTCACAGCAAAGGAATTTTTCGCCGGGAATGGATACTGGGCCAATAAATATGCTGTTCAGTTGGGGCTCCGCGGATCTGATCTTTTTAAAGTGAAGAGTCTTAATTATCTGGCTGAATTCAATACTGCCCGTCCGTATACTTATGCCCACTTTGACAGGCTTTCTAATTATTCTAATTACAACCAGCCTCTGGCACACCCTTACGGTGCAAATTTCAGGGAATTTCTAGGGATATTAAATTACAGCTACAAGCGTTTTGATCTTCAGGGCGAAGCACTCTATTCAAGGTATGGGAAGGATCCTGAGGGACTAAATTACGGTGGCGATATCTTCAAGAGTTACGAAACCCGGTCTGTGGAATATGGCAGCAGGGTAGGCCAGGGGATAAAGACCAATCTGTATTTTGCACGCGCACAGGTATCCTATCTCCTTAATCCAAAGTATAACCTCCGCTTGGAACTGGCCGGGATATTCAGGCGAGAGAGCAGTATTAATGTAGAGAATACCGGAATGCTGACTTTTGGCATCAGAAGTAGTTTCAGAAATATATATCACGATTTTTAAGGCAGCATGACCTCTTACTGCCGGAACAAAAAAGATACTTTAGAGAACTTCAAATCTGAAGCTCTCTAAAGTGTTATTCAATAGCGTATGTTTGTTTCAACAGCGGAATAAGTATTTCAATCTCATTTTTCATCAGCTCAGCTCCTGCTTTTAGGGAAACACCATCGGTGATATTAAATTCCTGGATACCTGAACTGATTTGTGCAAGGTTGTTTAGCCCGGCTGATGATGCCATCCCATAGAGTTTATGGGAAAGTGAAAGAATCATATCGTAATCTAAAGGAGTGAGCTTTTTGTTCAACTGGGAAAATGCCTGGTTGAGCTGTATGAGTGTAATGCGGATGATCTTTTCCATTTTTTTGACATCGTTGTCCAGATAAGATTCAAGTTTTTTACTATCAAAATGGACCGGCTTGATTATTTTAGAGATTTGCGTCTCAGGCTTTTCAACACCCAGCAGCCATTTTTTTAGAATGGATTCTATGTTTTCTTCTAAAACTGGCTTTGTGATGAAATCGTCCATCCCAGCTGCCAGACTTTTTTCCCGCTCTCCCATTACATTTGCTGCTGTAAGGGCAATTATAGGGGTTCTTTTCCCATTTTCGACCTGCCGTATTTTGGCCGTACATTCATAACCGTTCATTTCCGGCATCTGGATATCCATAAAGACAAGGTCAGGAGATTCCCGCTGGAAAATCTCCAGGGCTACAAGGCCGTTCTCAGCTTCCAGTATAACGCTCTGGGGATGAATTTTTTCAAGTAGGGCGCGGGCTAGAAAACGGTTAACCTCATTGTCCTCAACCACCATGAACTTGTACTGATATCCGTCGTTCTCATCAGCGAGGACTATTTGCTCCGAATGGTCAGTAGCAACCTCATTGGTCTTGAGTCTTGAAAGGACACGGTAAAGTTCATGCATTTTGATCGGTTTCAACAGGCGGTGGTCAATCTGAAGTTCCCGGCACGCTCTGATAATCTTTTCGTCATCGGAGGAACTGTGTAGAAGTATCAAGGGAAGATTTTCCTGGTCTAACGTGAAGCTCTCCCTGATTTTTGCTGAAGTCTCGAGTCCGTCCATATACTGCATGTGATAATCCATCAGAATCGCGTCAAAAACTCTTCCTTCTGCAAGAAACTGAAGCGCTTCAAACCCATTTCTTGCCTGGTCGGCCTGAATGTTTTTAAGTGATAGCATATTCACTAAAATCGCTCTGTTGTTATCATTATCATCGACAACAAGAACATTGGTTATGCTTTCTATACCTCTCCATTCAATCGGCTCCCCCTCTTCAGATTTTAGTTTTAGATCAAAGAAAAAAGTACTCCCTTCCCCTGGTGAACTTTTGAGCTCAAGATGGCTACCCATCATCTTGAGTAGCTTATTGGAGATGGTAAGTCCCAGTCCGGTTCCGCCATATTTTTTTGTGGTTGAGGAATCCTCCTGAGAAAAGGCACCAAAAATCTTTGCCTGCTTACTTTTTGCGATGCCTATTCCTGTGTCCCGGACGCTGAACCGGTATGAATGGTGTTCATCTTCTCTGCCAAGGCTTTCTATTTTGAGTTCTATTTCCCCTTTAGTCGTAAACTTTGCAGCATTTCCCAATAGGTTGATTAAAACCTGTTTTAGCCGTAGCGCATCGGTCCAGACAAATCTTGGTAGATCGGGTGGCAGATTTAAAAGCATTTCGAGGTTTTTGGCCTGGATCTGGTAAGTTGTAATGTCGCTCGCCTGCCAGGCAATATCGTACAGATCACATTTTTCAATATCCAGTTCAAATTTGCCAGCCTCAATTTTTGAAAAATCTAGAATGTCATTAATGATACTCAACAATGAATTTGCCGACTGGTTGACGATTGTGAGGTATTGTTTTTGTGTTTCATTTAGCTGGGTTTTCAGTACCAGATCGGTAAAGCCTATCACGCCATTGAGTGGGGTCCTGATCTCATGGCTCATATTGGCAAGAAATTCCGACTTTGCAGCATTGGCATGATCCGCTCGCAGTTTCGCGATGGTCATTTCTTCACGGTGTTGGACTGCAATCGATATATCTTGCGTAAAAATCATCATTCCGCCGATAGATCCATCTAACTGATGCCAGGGCCGCATCTCCCATGCGATCTGATGTGGGGTATTGCTCCTCACGTCGATATATATATCTTCCTCCTTTTTAATGATCTTGCCGCTTAGCACCTCTTTGTGATTGGCGATCCGCTCCTCAGAAAGATTAGGAAATACATCATAGTACCATAGGCCTTCGATGTTGCTCGAGATCTGCGTATAATCTTTAATCCATTTGCGGCTGGCTGCAAGGAAATACATATCCTTATCTACCATGGCTACCGAAGCGGGAGCATTTTCGATGAAAGCAAGCAATATCGCTTTCTCCCGGGCAAGTGCCGTTTCCGTTTCTTCTTTTTGAGTGATATCGGTGGATATACCAAGGTATCCGATTATTTCCCCTTCGGTGTCCTTGATCGAGGTTATGGATAATGATACCCTTAAGCGTTTGCCGGACTTAGTGATAAAAGTGAAGGGCCGTTCTTTCTGTGGACTGTCTGCGCATCGCTTAAACACCTCAAAGCCTTTAACCTCATAGCCCAGTGTTGAGGAGAAACTTGTACAAAGTTCTTCTACTTCTTGTTTGTCATGGAGGATTTCCGGTGTCTGCTTGCCGATCATTTCCGCGGCACTGTACTCAAGTAAATGCTCTGATGCCCGGTTAAATACTGTAATTATCCCTTCATTATCTGTTGCGATAATACTCACCTCTGTGGATGCGGAAAGTACGTCGTCCAGCAGTTTTTTAGATTCCATCAGTGCCAGCTCTGCGCGTTTCTGATCGTCAATATTCTGAAGGGTACCATAAATACGGTTAGCTGCCGTTGCCGGGGATTCTGCGTGTCCCTTGGCCCTTACCCAAATCTCTCTTCCATTGAAGTCCGTAATCTCAAGCTCTAGATCCCAGTCTTTACCACTTTGAAGGCATTCCTCAATGGCAAGCTGTATCTTCTCCCGGCTCTCCCCGTTTTTATAAAAATTGAGCGCGTTATCCAATGTCGGTATGAAATCCTTCGGTACACCGTGTACTTCCCTGGTGGTTGCCGTCCAGACAACTTTCCCCTCGTTTAGGTTAAGTTCCCATCCGCCTATTTTTGCAAGTTTGCTCGTTTCCTCTAAAAGGTTCCGGGTATGGATCAATTCATTCTCGAGTTTTTTCTGATCGGTGATATCAACTGCGTTCCCAACAATGTAAGGCTTGTTGTCAAGATCTTTTTGCAGGACATTAGAATATAGCCAGATTCTTTGTTCCCCTGACTTCCGTTTCACCACCATATATCCCTTTGAATGCCCATGTTGCACTATCTCAGTCAGATATTGACGCAAATTGTTGTGCCTTTCAATTGGAACAATGTCAAAAAGGCTTTTATCCCGAAGTTCCGTTCTTCTGAAACCGAGTATTTTTGCACCGGCCGAGTTGAGTGAGATGAAATTTCCGTCCAGGTCGTGGGTGCACATCAATCCCTGCGAGCTTTCAAAAAATGCTTTGAATTTCTGTTCGCTGACTCTAAGTGCCCGGTTTTTTTCGACCTCCCTTGTCACATCGCGGCCAATGGCGAAAAGGTTTCCATTTGATTTTTCAGGTGTTGCTGTCCATTCAATGATCTTATGTTGTCCATCCTTGGTTAGCATGGTATGTGTCGGCTCGTCGGATGGCTGACCCGTTTTAAGGTTCTTCCAGACCATCGTAGCATTTTCCAGATCCTCGGGAGGAATAAAGTCAAAGATTGTTTTCTGCATCAACTCGGATTCATTAAATCCGAGCCGTTTTTTAAAGCCCGGATTTGCTTTTTTGAATTTCCCATCTGGGGAGAGTATACAGATCAGATCTTCAGAGTCATTAAAAAGGATGCTGAAATTTTTGTACTCTTCTTTTTTGCGGCGTTCTATGATCAGCGATATGGCCTCTTCGGCGAGTAAGGACAAGATCCGTTGCTGTTTAGCAGTTAATTTTTTTGGCGCCAAGTCCGCTACGCATATCGAACCAAGCGTGAATCCGTTAGGATCTATTAAGGGATATCCTGCATAAAACCTCACTTTTACGCCGTCTTCAGAAAGGGCATGATGCCGGAAACGTTCATCTTCAAGTGTATCCTCTACAATAAACACTCCCTCTCCCAGTAAGGCATACTCACATATTGCAAATCCCCGGGGAACCTCCTCTATAGCTAGACCGGTCGCTGATTTATACCATAGCCTATCCTTTTCTGCGAAAGAAATTAACGATATTTCGCACTCACAGATCAACGATGCGATCTCTGTGAGTCTGTCAAACCCTCTTTCTTGTCCAGAGTTTATGATTTCGTAATTATAAAGTGCTTCCAGACGAGCATTTTCATTTTCTTCCATTTCGATCTTTTTGTCAGGCAAAGCATTATTAATTTTTTACTTTAAGTTAATCAGTATAAATCAAAGTAAATTATCCCATACGGCTGATTTTTCTAGTGTACCAAGGCAGTTAAGGTAATTGAATGTACAGTTGTTTAGTTATTCCTTAATATTACGATTAGTTCTTGAATATCAAAAACAAAATTGGAAAAAATCATTCTATCTAGAATTTTCTATGCGTTCCATCAGTGAAAGGCGTTGGGAATCTGGGAAGGAGAATCTATAGAAGGGTTATTATGCCAATAACAATAAGATCTTTGTCAATTACTCAATTTTGAGGGCATGGTTAGGTTAAACGCTCTCTTTCTGGAACAGAGCTGGGAGCGTCTTAAGGATAAGTTTTATATCGTTGGAGAAACTTTGGTTCTTTGCGTATGTGTTATCAAGGAGCAGGCGCTCTTCTTCACTCATTTCACCTTTTCCCCGTTTCTCCACTTGCCATAACCCCGTTATTCCTGCGGGTGCAGCAAACCGCAGTACATATTTATCTGTTGTAAGTTTCTCAGCTTCATAAATTGGTAACGGCCTGTTCCCAACTATGCTCATGTCCCCTTTGATTACGTTCCAGAGCTGAGGAAGCTCATCAATACTCGTATTTCTAATGAAGTTACCGATCTTGGTTATTCTTGGGTCATTCGCGATCTTGAAAAATGCAGATCCGCTATTGGCGGCATTAAAATAACCGGCGTCCTTTTCACACCACTGGACCCCATCGCCATAAAGCGGGTATTGACATTTACCCGTCTGTGAGCAGTCTTGGCAAAGGACCGAATCCGCTACCATGGTTTGTTGCTCCCCACGGTCGATATCATACTGGTTGAGATGCATCAGATCTTTAATCTTTTGGTCAGCATCTACATACATAGAGCGGAATTTATAAAATCTAAAGATTTTAAATCCTGTTCCTGCCCGCAGTGAATAGTAGAAAACCGGCCCTTTTGATTCCAGCCATATTGAAAGGGCAACCAGAAGGAGTAAAGGAAATAGCATAATCAATGCAAAACCGGCAAAGAAAATGTCAAACATTCTTTTTGCAGGTCCGATCGGGCGTATCACGTTTGGTCTGATGGCAAGGCTTTTGGTCAGGGCTTTCCAGTTCCGGACAAAAAAAGTGATACGTTTTTCTACACGGGCTTGATGCATTGGCAGCCTGAATACATCTGAGATGCCTGCTGTAAGGGCCAGGATCCTTAAGTTCGGATTGAAATACTTTACGACCAGAAAAAAAGGTACGCTCGGCATCTGTATATTTTTGAGCGTTTCGATAAGGGAAAGGCCGCCGTTTGACAAAATTTCACTGTTTGATATTATCGCCACGATCTCAAGGCCCTGGTCTGCCCATTCCTGGGCCAGCTTCAGGCCATTGTCGAAATAGACCAGTCGCACCCCCTCAAAACTACAGTTTTCAAAAAATGAACGTTGTGCATAGTCCTCGAAGCCTACCATGGCAACGATGGGGGGCTCAACAGAGCCATTGATCTTTTCCTCTACCATCAGAAATTACTTTTTCCGGCCCGTCTTAATACCATCTTTATTCTGGCTTCCAGTTCAGCAGGATTGAAAGGTTTAACCATAAAGTCATCAGCACCGGCTTCCAGGCATTTTATGCGCTTATCCGAACTCTCCTCTCCGGATAATATCATAATTGGCAGGGAACTGAAAAAGTCGCTTGTCTTTAGCTGTTCGATCAGCTCAAGGCCATTTATATTGGGCGTGTTCAAATCAGAAATAATCAGATCTGGGATATTTCCGCTCTGTAGGAAAGTTAGTGCAGTCATTCCATCAGGCCTAATATCGATGCGGTATTTAGTCTGCAATATCTCTTCAAGTATTGCCTGCATAAATTCATCATCCTCAACGAGGAGGATATGTATTTTAGGATTATTCTGTTGGTTCATTAGTGAAGAAGCGTTGTTGGAATAGGACTTTTATGTAATTTTTTTTGCATAGTTCCTGTCTGAAAATAGCAGCCAATCATTTGAATGTACAATTGATTTTCAATAATTATTATCTTTGTTGATCCGTTAATAAATCTGAAATAAATTCAGTTTTGATGAATAATAACTCTAATTTAGGCACGGCGACATTTCAATGCAAGTATAATAAAAAAAAGAGTTAACTTTTTTTTTATTCTTTTTAGGAGTGTTAAAATCCTCAGCATTAGCTGACAAGGCCTTAGGCATAAATTCGCTTTCATGGAAACTTTGGCCCCTTGTTGTTGTTTGTATTTAGCAGGAGTTGACATAAGGCATTATGCCCTGCCTGGACGATATAATTCTAATTTACCGCTATTATAGTATAAAATGATAAACAAAAACCTTTTGTCCCTGGACAGCACCCAGCTTAACCGGCTATTTCCATTCTTTGTCCTCATTGACGCAGATATGAATATAGTAGAAGTGGGGGATAGCCTGAAAGAAATCAGTGGTAACTGTGTTGGTCAGTCGGTTTTCGATCATTTTGATGATCTTAATACCGGTGAAGGTAATAAGGGACCGGATTTGAATAGCATCGTGCTGAATATGAAAAAACAGCCCGCGCGGATAATTGGGAGATGGGAGAAGATCTTTGATCAAAATATGTTTTTTTTTGCCGGATATGGGCAATCACCCAACCAGGCTCCCCTGCCTAATGAAGGCGTTGAAGCTGATGGCATTAAAAATAACCATATGGAAAGCCTGCCTTTTGCGGCTAACAAACACAGTTATCATAACATTATCGCAAACATGAAGCTTGGTCTTCTGGAACTGGATATGGAAGAGCAGATTGTTTATGCAAATAACAGCTTTTGTGAAATTTCCGGTTACGATTTTGCGGATATTGACGGTAGAGTAGTCTCAGAACTGTTTACCGGTAGGATATTCTCGAAAGAGGGTGATCCGATAAGTTATGATAGTATCACCTCAGAGATGATTGAAATCCAGTTTCTGGATGCGAAGGGGGATAGGAAATGGTGGTTGATATGCAGGACAGTAAATTTTAACGGTAAAAATGAAGTAATCGGTTCTATCACTGTAAATTTTGAGATTACCCGTAACAAGGGACAGGAGCTCGAACTGATCGCTGCAAAATTAGAGGCTGAAAAAGCTGCCAACAGCAAGGATATGTTTTTGGCCAATATGAGTCATGAGATAAGAACACCCATGAATGCAATCATGAACATGGCCAACCAGCTTTCCAGAACCAGCCTTACCGTCGAGCAGGACTACTGTATCCAGACCATACAAACAGCATCGAAGAATCTACTGGTAATTATCGATGATATTTTAGATCTCTCAAAGATTGAGGCCGGTAAAGTGAATCTTGAATATATCGGATTGAATATTTCCAAAGTACTTAGGGAGGTTATTCAGGTGATTATTCACAGGGCTGAAAAAAAAGGGTTGACAATCCATTATTTTCAACCCCATTATGATGATATTGCTCCGGTTTTGATAGGAGATCCGTTCAGGATCAGTCAGGTAGTATTGAATCTGTTAAGCAATGCTATAAAATTCACCGAAAAGGGATCTGTATCCCTTACGGCAAGACTTATAGCAGATTTCGAGGATGCCCAGAAAATTGAAATCCTGGTGAAGGATACAGGAATAGGAATGGAGCCTGAATTTATCAAGCTTCTCTTTGACAACTTCAGCCAAGAATATGAGTCTGTATCCCGGAGGTATGGTGGGACTGGCCTGGGAATGAGTATATCTAAAAAACTGGTTGGTCAGATGGGTGGATACTTTGATGTCAAAAGCGAAAAAGGACGGGGTTCTGCCATTTCTTTTGTAATCCGCCTTAAGAAAGGTGTTGGTAGCGATGTTCCCATAGAGGCAAAATTGGCACTTAGTGATGACCTGTTTTCAGGTAAGAGAATTCTCATTGTTGATGATAACGAAATGAACAGGCTTGTTGCCTCCACTATATTACTAAACTATGGTTCCCAGATTATGGTCGCCGATAGTGGAGAGATGGCTCTTGAGATGGTGGATAAGGAAGATTTTGATCTTATTCTTATGGATATTCAGATGCCTGTTCTAAATGGATACGATACAACAAGGTTATTAAGGGATGGGGGCTATAAGGGGCCTATCATTGCGCTAACCGCTTCAGCGATTACCGGGGAAAGAGAGAAATGTATTGCCGCGGGAATGGACGATTATATTACAAAACCGATAAATGAAGAACTCTTTGTCACGGTAATAGATAAATGGATGGAAAAAAAAGCTGCAGAGACTGACCAGCCGGAAGCTGAGCTCCCCCTTTACAGTTTAGACGGTCTGTATGTCATAAGCAAGGGAAGGGAGGACTTTGTTACCAAAATGATCCAGATGTTCTGTGATCAAATGCCCATCGCAGTCAGAGATCTAAACCAATCTTTAGAGGATAAGGATCTGTCAAATATATCGAAGCTGGCCCATAAGCTTAAATCCACTATAGATAATCTTGGCATTATTTCCATTCAACGCGTTATTAGGGATATTGAATCCCTAAGTGATCAAAATGCACCGATATCTCAACTGCTTCCAATGGTCGCTCAGGTTAACAGTGTTATTGATCAAGCGGTCATTGAGCTAAAAATTGAATTAAAAAGAAGAGATTCTGTTCTATGATCTGCTTTGGCTACCTGATTGTTCAACCTTGTCTCTGGGGATATATAAAAAGCAGCTGCCCTTTTAATAACAGCGCTGCCATCTGCTGTCGCTGACGGGATTTAAGTTTTTTAACCCCGATTTGTAAGAAGATGCTCAATTGTATTATTTTGCATCCATACCATAATCATATGGAACAATTTTCTTCGTTTTTAAAATCAGAAAATTTTTTCCGATGAAATCCAGCAAAATACCCTTACCGTACTGATTGCTGGCAATCACGGGATCGTTTATCGCGGAGTAAAAGGCCTGCTGTCAGAAATTTGGCCCGATCTGATAGCTATATATGCGGATACTTTTCAGAAAGCAATGGACCAAAACCGGAAATCCCCAAGCTTACTATCATCGATGCTGATATTCCCGTAGCTAATGGTCTGAAAACTTATATGTGAGCTCTAGGGCCGTTTACTCTGATTCAAATCCTGGTTTTTACCGAACCAAAGGAAAATATTTATGCCGTCCCATAATTAAAAGCCGGAGCATCTGGTTTTGTTGCGGAAAATGCCCCATAATCAGAGATCGTTATCGCAGTCACTAAAATATTGTCCGGAAGTCGCTATTCGAGTCCGGCAGTCAAAGAAGATATGTTTAATAAATTTATTTAAAAAGGATTATGATAATTTTCACACAAGACCCTCTGGGCGCAAACTAAAAGTTGCCGAACTGCCTGCCAAAGGAATAGGTGTCTTGGATATATCAAAACAATTACTACAACTAATGGGAACAATAAGTACTTATCAAATTCGCTTTTTGAAAAAAATTAAGGTTAACAATACAATGAACTGGCAGAAAAAATCAGGATTTAAAAAGTTTGACGAGAAGATGCGTTTATCATGGCCGGATGTGGTACTCGTACCCTTTCAACCACATTAGGTCAAAGCAAGCATGAAAACTTTAATTGCTTGAAATTCTTTGGGCATACTGATATCTTTTAATCCGGATCAATTGTATTTCAGCATTTTTTCTAAACCAAAATACATCTAAAGAACCATTGTTAAGACATCGATCCCGTTTCTGCCTGAGCTTTTGTATTTCATCCGGCCAACTTATCTGTAACCCGTTTAACTGCAACTTTTTTAACGGTGTTAATAATGGCATTTTTATCATATCCGCATTCTGCCCAAAGCTCGGCCTGTTCTCCATGGTCTATAAATTGGTCAGGGATCCCAAGTCTGACTACCTGCGCATTATAGGCATTGTCGGCCATAAATTCCAGGACTGCAGATCCCATACCTCCCTGTAAAGAGCCGTCTTCTATAGTTATTATATATTTGTATTTTGAAAACGCCTCGTGGAGCAAATGCTCATCAAGCGGTTTAACAAAGCGCAGGTCATAGTGAGCGGGATAAATACCTTCGGCATTCAGTTCTGAACGCGCCTCCACAGCAAAATTCCCTACATGGCCAATAGTAAGTATGGCCACCTCTTCACCATCACAGATTTTACGTCCTTTCCCGATTTCCAGTGCTTTGAACGGTCTTTTCCAATCTGGCATCACTCCGTTTCCCCGAGGATAACGGATCACAAAAGGTCCTGTGTTTTCCTGTTGGGCAGTAAACATGAGATTTCTTAATTCCTCTTCATTCATTGGAGAAGAAATTATCAGATTGGGTATACAGCGCATGTAGGCAATATCGTATGCTCCATGATGGGTAGCCCCGTCAGCGCCTGCAAGGCCCGCCCGGTCCAGACAAAATACCACATTGAGTTTTTGGATGGCCACATCATGTATTACCTGGTCATATGCTCTCTGCATAAAGCTGGAATAGATATTGCAGAAAGGAACCAGTCCCTGTGCTGCCAGGCCGGCAGAAAAAGTAACTGCATGCTGTTCGGCAATACCAACGTCAAATGCCCGTTTCGGCATCGCTTTCATCATTATGTTCAACGAAGATCCTGAAGGCATTGCAGGGGTAATACCTACAATTTTATCGTTAGCCTCAGCAAGCTCAACCATTGTATGTCCAAAAACATCCTGATACTTCGGAGGCTGGGGCTTATCTGGAATGCTTTTTTTGATCTCACCGGTAATCTTGTCAAAAAGGCCTGGTGAATGCCATACGGTTTGGTCTTTTTCTGCCAATGCAAAACCTTTACCTTTTACGGTAATGCAGTGAAGTAGTTTTGGTCCTGGGATAGCAGATAAATCTTTTATAGTCTGTGCCAAACGTTTTACATCATGTCCGTCAACCGGCCCAAAATACCTAAAGTTTAAGGATTCGAAAAGATTACTCTGTTTCAATAAAGTTCCTTTAATGCTTTTTTCTATTTTCTTCACGTACTTGTGTGCATTCGGGCCAAGTTTGGAAAGTCCGCTGAGTACATGAGAAATATCATCACGGAAACGGTTGTACGATTTCGAAATGGTAATACTGGTTAAATATTCTTTAAGTGCACCAACATTTGGGTCTATAGACATGCAGTTGTCGTTCAGGATCACGAGTACATTGCTGTTTTCGATCCCTGCATGATTTAAGCCTTCAAAGGCCAAACCAGCCGTCATGGCACCATCACCAATAATGGCTACATGTTGCCTACCTGTTTCGCCTTTTAACTGCGAAGCCACAGCCATACCCAAAGCTGCCGAAATGGAAGTAGAAGAATGGCCTACGCCAAAGGTATCATACTCACTTTCAGAAATTTTAGGGAAACCACTAATGCCACCATATACGCGGTTGGTGTGGAACAAATCTCTGCGGCCGGTTAAAATTTTATGTCCATATGCCTGATGGCCTACATCCCAAACCAATTTATCATATGGGGTATTCAGCGCATAATGTAAGGCCACTGTTAATTCGACAACGCCTAAGCTTGAAGCGAAATGACCTCCGTTAACACTTACAACATCGATAATATATTGTCGTAATTCCTGGCTTATTTGTTCCAAGTCAGATTCACTATATTGCTTTAAATCAGCGGGATAGTTGATTTTAGATAATAGGGGGCCAGCTTTTACTTGCATTCGAATTTATGGTAAAAAACAAGCTACAAAGTAAGGCAAATTTGTTTTAATATGGAAGAGAAAAATAGTGGTTTATTCGCGGGCGTCAACGACTGTCGTTGAGGGCTTAGCGCTAAGCGGTTGGCGATAAGCGCTGAGCGGTTAGGGTTTAGGTTTTAGTGTGTAATGTTTAGGATTGCTTGGGACTAAAAATTTTCATTATGTTTGTTGCTATACATGCAGGCAGAGAATTTTGAGATAAAACTTCCGGTCTTCGAGGGACCCTTCGATTTGTTGCTGTTCTTTATCGAACGCGATGAACTTAGTATTCAGGATGTGGAGATTGCGAAGATTACCAATGATTTTTTGGCCTTTATCCATCAGCTCCTATCTTTAAATGTTGAAGTGGCCAGCGAATTTATTCTGGTAGCGGCCACCTTAATGCGCATTAAGTCTAAAATGCTTTTACCCCGGATTGAGGTTGATGAAGCTGGAAACCAAATCAACTCTGAGCAGGATCTGATCGCCAGGCTAATTGCCTACAAACAATTCAAATCTGCTGCCGAAGAAATGAAAATTTTTGAAGAAGAACGGTTGAAGCAAGACCATAGGGGCAACATTGCATACGATCTGACTTTGGCAGCCGCCTCTTCTACCCATCAGGACGAACTTTTATCACTGGATTTGTATAAACTTTTAACCGTTTATCACCGCACGATGCAGAAGTATGAGCTGCGCAGCGAGGAGGTTAAACACACCGTTGTTCAATATCCCTATACCATCGAACAGCAAAAACACTTTATCGCCAATCTGCTCGATATCAATAAACAGATCGATTTTGCCCTGGTGCTTAAAAATTCGGAAAATAAAGTGCATTTCGTGTATAATTTCCTGGCTATTTTAGAAATGTTGCAGCAACAAATCGTAGAGATAACCATTGGGAGCGGCTTTAACAACTTTAATGTGAAAGCATTATCTTAATAGGGCCTAAATTAAATTTGAAATTCTTACTTTTGCCAAAAAAATACAACCTAATATAATGATGACACGCGACAACCAAATTTTTGAACTTATTGATAAGGAGTTAAACCGCCAAGAGCATGGTTTAGAGCTTATTGCATCAGAAAACTTTGTAAGCAAGCAGGTAATGGAAGCTGCCGGATCGGTACTGACCAATAAATATGCCGAAGGCTTACCGGGAAAACGTTATTATGGCGGTTGCCAGGTAGTAGATGTGGTAGAGCAGATTGCGATCGATAGGGCAAAAGAATTGTTCGGTGCAACTTGGGTAAACGTTCAGCCACACTCGGGTGCACAGGCCAATGCAGCTGTAATGCTTGCGGTTTTACAGCCAGGTGATAAAATATTAGGATTTGACCTTTCTCATGGTGGCCACTTAACACATGGCTCACCTGTTAACTTTTCGGGTAAATTATATCAGCCCTTATTTTATGGTGTTGAAAAAGAAACCGGACTGATCGATTATAAAAAATTAGAAGAAGTTGCTTTAGCTGAAAAGCCAAAATTGATTATCTGCGGTGCATCTGCATACTCACGTGAGTGGGATTATGCTTTTATCCGCGCAGTAGCTGATAAAATTGGTGCTTTGGTTTTGGCAGATATTTCTCACCCGGCGGGTTTAATTGCAAAAGGATTGTTGGCCAACCCACTTCCGCACTGCCATATTGTAACCACTACTACCCATAAAACCTTGCGTGGCCCACGTGGCGGTATGATTATGATGGGGCAGGATTTCGAAAATCCATGGGGATTAAAAACACCAAAAGGCGAAATCCGTTTAATGAGCAATTTGCTTGATATGGCCGTTTTCCCGGGTACACAAGGTGGGCCGTTAGAGCACATTATTGCAGCTAAAGCAATTGCTTTCGGCGAAGCCTTAAGTGATGAATACGGAACATACATTAAACAAGTTGCTGCTAACGCACAGGCTATGGCCAAAGCATTTGTTGCTAAAGGTTATGGCATTATTTCGGGCGGTACAGATAACCATTTGATGCTGATCGATCTTCGCAATAAAAACATCACTGGTAAAGTGGCTGAAAATGCATTAGAGAAGGCAGAAATCACAGTGAACAAGAATATGGTTCCTTTTGATGATAAATCACCATTTGTAACTTCTGGTATCCGTGTAGGTACTGCTGCAATTACCACGCGTGGTTTAAAAGAAACAGAAATGGACCAGATTGTTGAATTAATCGATAGGGTTTTAACCAATCCGGAAGATGAAGCTAATCTGAACGCCGTGAAAGCTGAAGTAATTAAATTGGTAAGCGCATTCCCGCTTTATAAATAAGATAAGTTTCCTGAGCCTACTTAGGATAGAAAAGCAATTGCATTAATTTGCAGTTGCTTTTTTATTGATCAAAGTTTTTTAGCGCTAATGCTTTAAAACAAACGTTTGTTTTATATATTTAGCGAATTAATGAAGATATAAATTTATGTGTGGAATTGTAGGCTATATAGGCTATAGAGAAGCTTGGCCAATTGTATTGAAAGGTCTTAAAAGATTAGAATACCGTGGTTATGATAGTGCCGGTATAGCACTAATGAATAATGATGGTCAGCATATTTATAAAAAAGCAGGGAAAGTATCTGTTTTAGAAGAATTTGCTGAAAGCATGGATAAAACCGGCACGAGTGGAATGGGGCATACCCGTTGGGCTACGCATGGCGTGCCTTCCGACCTCAATTCTCATCCACATACATCAAATAGGGGTAAACTTTCCATTATTCACAATGGTATTGTCGAAAACTATGCTACACTAAAGGAAGAGCTGATTAGTCGTGGCCACGAATTTAAAAGCGATACCGATACAGAAGTATTAATCCATTTGATTGAAGAAATTCAGGAAATAGAAAAAATTGATTTATTGGAAGCCGTGCGTTTAGCCTTACACGAAGTGAATGGCGCTTATGCAATAGTGATTATGGATAAGGACAATCCGGACCAACTAATAGCCGCCAGAAAGGGAAGTCCGATGGTGATAGGCGTTGGCAAGGGAGAATACTTTATTGCTTCTGATGCTACACCAATTATAGAATACACTAAAAATGTAATTTATCTAAAAGACGGCGAAATTGCTTTGGTTACCAGAGAAGATCTTTTGATTAAACATTTAGACAATGTTGTTCAAACTCCACAGATCCAGGAATTGGAGTTAAAGCTCGAAATGTTAGAGAAAGGCGGTTTCGATCACTTTATGTTAAAAGAGATCTATGAGCAGCCACGTTCTATTAAAGATTGTATGCGCGGCCGTATTTATCCCGAAGAAGGAAAGGTACAGCTTGGAGGGATTAAAGAATTTGCTGAGAAATTAAAAAATATAGATCGGATTATCATTGTTGCCTGCGGAACATCATGGCACGCAGGCCTGGTTGGCGAATACCTGATTGAAGAATATGCCCGCATTCCTGTTGAGGTTGAATATGCTTCTGAATTCAGGTACAGAAATCCAATTATTACCGAAAAGGATGTTGTAATTGCCATTTCACAATCCGGAGAAACTGCCGATACCATGGCCGCCATCGAAATGGCAAAAGAACGTGGGGCTACTATCTTTGGCATCTGTAATGTTGCTGGTGCATCAATCCCACGCTTAACCCACGCAGGGGTATACACCCATGCCGGACCAGAAATTGGCGTAGCATCGACAAAAGCTTTTACGGCACAAGTAACGGTTTTAACACTGATGGCTTTTTATATGGCCCAGCAAAAAGGAACCATTACCACTTCAAAATTAATCGAGCTTTTAACCGAGCTGGATAATATTCCTGAAAAAATCCAGATTGCTCTTGAATCAAACGACCTGATTAAAGAAGTTGCAGAAAAAATTAAAGATTCTACCAATTGTTTGTTCTTAGGTAGGGGGAGTGGTTTCCCTGTAGCGTTAGAAGGTGCTTTAAAACTGAAGGAAATCTCCTATATCCATGCAGAAGGTTACCCTGCTGCGGAAATGAAACATGGACCTATTGCATTAATTGATGAAGAAATGCCAGTGGTTTTTATCGCAACGCAAAACTCGTCTTACGAAAAAGTGATCAGCAATATACAGGAAGTAAAAGCAAGGAAAGGAAAGGTAATTGCTATTGTAACCCAAGGCGATACCGAGGTTAAAAAAATGGCTGATTATTGTATCGAAATTCCTTATGCAAACGAGGTATTCTTGCCGCTTTTGGCTACCATTCCTCTTCAGCTACTGTCATACCATATTGCGGTAATGAGAGGCTGTAATGTTGATCAACCCAGAAATTTGGCTAAATCGGTAACGGTTGAATAATTTTATCACAAAACAAATAAATAAAAGCAGTTGCATTAATTTGTAGCTGCTTTTGCTTTATAATTTCTAGTAAGTACCAGAGTGCAATTGGATAACCAATGTTAATCCTGCAATCCTAAAATTCTAGTAAAAGTAAAGGGCCGATATTCTCTGTAGAAATATCGACCCTTACCATCTAAATTAACGCTCTCGAATATATAAACGTAAATTCTTTCCGATTTGTTTCAGAAAATGTAGAAAAATTAATTATTTCTCATAACTACCTAAGGTTGAGGGAGAAAATCTGTTATTGCCTTTTATGTCTTTATTGAGGTAATTGATATAATAAGAATCTGTACTTAAATCGTAGCCTTTTTTCCTGGTTGCACTATTGACCGACACTTCAAAATTTTCTAAATCTTTATCGATAAAAAGCGGATCGGTATTTAAAATATTCCCATTGCTGCTATAACTGTTATTGGTACTACGGATTAAGTTGTTCCGCAAATTAAGCTGTACCATGGCTGAGGTTTTCTTTTGTATGTCCAGCTCGTTGATTAAACTGCCCCAAATGATATTGTTTGTGATATCTAACTGCAGGTTGTTGTAAATACTGTTTGATAAATAATCTGAAAAACTAAGCGAGGCCGTTTTACGCGGAAAATTGAGGTTGTATCCTGCAAAAGTATTCTGTTTCAGGTTGTAATTTCCTCCGCCCACAGCATAAATTAAATAGTTGCCGCAGTTATACATGAGGTTATTAAAGGCCAACAATTCGGAATGGTAACCAATATAGGCTGCCACCTGCATATTTTTGATGATACTGTTGCTTAAAATTAATTTAGGATTGGCGTTGGATGATAATGAATCTGAAGTAATACCAACAGATGCATTTTTGATCGTTGCATTTTTGATTAAGCCATTGCCATTGCGCTTTAAAAAAATACCTTTCCATTGGCCAGGCTCATCACTGTACAACTTTTCTAGCCTATCGCTACAAAACAATACAGGTTCGGCAACAGTTCCATTCACAATCAGGTTTCCCTCTACGTTTAGATTGGCATCTTTATGAAAATAAACTTTGGCGCCCGGCTGGATGCTCAACGAAACACCGTTTTTAAGGGTTAGTGCGCCACTGATTATATATGGTAGCGATTTTGTCCAGGTTGTATTGCTGCTTATGACCGATTCGGTGATAAATATGGCGTTTTGGCCATAAGCAGAAAGGTGAATCATCTGCCTGTTGCCATTTGTATTTAATATAATGGAATCCTGAACCAAAAAAGGAAGATTTTGTGCGTTTGGATTAATGGTCACTTTTACAAATAGGTTTATAGAGTCCTGGCCCCTTATAACCAGGTCGGTTTTATTAAATGTATTTGCACCATTAATATTCAAACTAAAGGCGGAGGTACTACCGCCGGCCAAGCTAATTTCCGAAACTTTAACCGCGTCGTTATTTTGGTTAACAATTTTTATCCGTTTCGTTGTAGAACCTATCGAGGTAAAAATGGTGTCGAATAAAAGTTTGCTATTTTCGATGCTCAACCTGGCATTTGCGTCAGTGGTTATGCGTTCTCCTTTCCGGCAAGCTGAAGCAAAGAACAAGATTGATAATACTAAATAAATAATGGAACGCATAAATCAAACTTAGATAATTGTTTGAGTACTTACAATAGTATCAATAATTATCCTGATACAATTACAGCAAATGCCAAGGCTGCGATACTCACTTTGGCCGCACCATTGTTCAAAAGTGCTGTTGCACATGCTTCTAAAGTTGCGCCTGTTGTGATTACATCATCAATCAATAAAATATTTTTGCTGGCAATGTTAAGTGGTGCATTTATCTTAAAACATCTTGCATGTTCTCGTACCGGTTATATCTGCCTTTTTTGGTTTGACTTTCGGTAGCCATATTCCGCACTAAATTATTTTCACTAAAGGCAATCTCCATTTTGGCTGGTATGCGCTCGGCAATAAATGTACATTTGTTGTATCCTCTATATTAATATTTTTTGTGATGCAACGGAACAGGAATAATTTAGTTAACGTCTTGATAAAGTGCGCTCGTTTTTAGCCTTTCCCCCAGCATATTCCCTAATAGTATGCCAACATCCGTTCTGCCGTTGTATTTTACTTGTGGATTAGACTTTAAACCTTTGCGCCTTTTCTAAAGTATAACATGGCCATTACGGCATTAAATGGCAATCGACCCCATAATTGTTTGGCTACCCTGTTTTCTGCATGTTGATGATAGTCGGTAAAGGGCAGGTCGTATAAACATTTCGTAAAAATCAAATGCTCGCTGCGGTATAACGCTACGCCACAGGCATTGCAAAGGTTTGGGAATAACAGCCCAAATAGATCGGTATAACATTGTTTAGCAAGTAACATCTAACTAATTTATAAAATATTTATTAAGAAATAATGTGATTTTGTGAAAGTTAGGAGCAAAAGTTATTCGTTTTTTTGGAAAAGCAGGTTTGGTGCTACTGTATTAATGTGTTCCCGCTTTTCATTACAAGTCCTCGCTGCGCTGTAGGCTTTCCATTCCATCCGATAGCTATCGAATCGGGTTTAGGTGGCAGGGGCTTCCTGATTTTTAAATGGCCATGCGCAGGGAAAACTCCGGATTCTGACATTAGGCAAACCCCTAAACACCGTTTTATTGAAAAAGTTTTGGCCTGTTCGATATTTTTTCTTCTTGAAAACCATGCGGTTACGGTAAAGCTGCCGTCAATCTTAAGATTTTGTTTGTGCGTACGATAAAATTCCCTACTTTTGCATCCCGCTTCGGAGGAAGGGTTTTGAATGAAAGGATGGCGCAGGAGATCGGAGGGCAGGATTTATTTTAGAATAAATATTGCAGGTGAAGAAAAGATTGCTACCTTTGCAGCCCGGTTCGGAAGAACGGAAAGCCAGTTTAAGACTGGCATATTGAAATAAGGGAAAAGAGGGAAAGAGGGAAGAAAAAATAAAATTTATTTTATTTGGAAATCCGGAAAAGATCCTTACCTTTGCACTCCCAACCGAAAGGAAGGGGA
>NZ_JAVTSN010000011.1:0-151706 GCF_032678585.1 Pedobacter psychrodurus
GATGGGACGATCAGGAAATAGTAGTGTGCTGTATAGTTCCACGGTGATCCATAATCTTCGAAATATCTGCACCAACCGTTTACTTTCTTTATCCTTTACCGTTCCGATGGGACGACTCATGGGTAGCCAATTGTTTAATTGGCGTTTTCGTTCCATAGGAACGTTTGGTGATTAATCGATCATATCATTACCGCCCTGGCTACCTAAACCACTGCCCGTTGCAGGCGATTGGAACGGAGGCCGATTTTCCTTCAAAATTGGCAGGAGGGAAAGCGGGGCTGAAGATACCAAGTGCTCAGAACCGCTCATTTTCTAAACCTGAAAATCAATAAATATTCCCATTGTGCTGTCAATTTTTATCAAATTGACCGACAACGCATCAAAAAGCGATCGAATTGCTAAATATTTTCTACATTTGCCCCATCATTAGGGGTGCCTTGTTTGAATAAACACAAAAACAGGCTGAGATCATACCCATTTTATAGGTGAAAGGTAGAAGGCAAAAGGTAAAGGGTAAAACCCTAAGCCCTAAACCCTAAACCTCTTAGCCTTATAAATGCACCTGATCCGGGTAATGCCGGCGTAGGGATTGGAGTTATGGAAGTTTAACTGAAATCGGGGAAACCCCTTTTTCCGATGGGTTTAGCTAAAAACAATCAGATTGAAAAATTTACTTTTTGCAGCACTTGTTGCAATGTTGCCTTTCTTAGCATCGGCACAAATTTCTGTTACCGGTAAAGTAACAGATCAAAACCAGCAGGCCCTTCCAGGTGCTACGGTTAAATTGAGAAATCAAAAAACGGCTGTAGTTAGCGACGCGAATGGGAACTACACGATCACAAATTTAAATAATGGAAAATATACCATTGTGGTGAGTTATGTAGGTTACAAAACAACCGAAAAAACGATTGAGCTTAATCAGAATACGACAGCAGATTTTAGCCTTTCGCCCCAAAATTTCCTGGCTGATGAAGTGGTGGTTAGCGCAACAAGGGCGTCTAAAAATTCGGCAACTACTTTTCGGAACTTAGATAAGGCCGAACTTGCGAAGAACAATTTAGGACAGGATCTTCCATACTTATTAAACCAAACGCCTTCCGTTGTGGTGAGTTCTGATGGAGGAACAGGAATTGGTTATACTGGAATGAGGATCCGCGGTAGCGATGCGACCCGGATTAATGTAACCTTAAACGGAATCCCATTAAATGATGCGGAGAGTCAGGGAAGTTTTTTTATCAACCTGCCAGATTTGGCATCATCCGTTGATAACATACAGATCCAACGTGGGGTAGGTACCTCAACAAATGGAGCGGGTGCATTTGGCGGAAGTTTAAACATTCAGACCACTACGCGCAGAGATTCTGCCTATGCCGAACTGAACAATACTTATGGCTCTTACAATACCTGGAAAAATACGGTTAGTGTGGGTACAGGTTTAATCAATAATAAATTCACCTTTGATGGCCGCTTATCGCGGATCAAATCTGATGGTTATGTAGACCGTGCATCATCGGATCTAAAATCTTTCTTTTTTTCTGGTGCTTACTACGGTAAAAAAGACATTCTCCGCGCCAATGTTTTTAGTGGGACAGAAAAAACATACCAGGCCTGGAATGGCATTGGTGAGGTAACGCTTGATACCAATCGCAGGCATAACGATTTCACCTACGATAACCAAACCGATAATTATCAGCAAGATCATTATCAATTGTTCTATACCAGAAATTTAACCGATAAACTGGTTGCCAACGCGGCACTTCATTACACTTACGGAAGAGGTTACTATGAGGAGTTTGTTGCGGGTGATAGTTTGAAATTTTATAACATAAATCCTGTGGTGGTTGGGACTGAGCGGAAAGAAATCTCTGATATTGTGCGCCGGTTATGGCTGGATAATGATTTTTATGGCGTAACCTATTCTTTAAACTATACACCAAAAAACAACCTGAATTTTGCTTTGGGAGGTGCCTATAACGAATATAAGGGCAAGCATTTTGACGAGGTGATTTGGGCACAGTTTGCCAATTACGATGGAAGTGGGTCTATCCGTCACCGATACAACGATAACGATGCTTTCAAATCTGATTTCAATATTTTTGGAAGGGCAAATTACCAGATCGATCAATTTAGTTTATTTGCCGACCTTCAATACAGACGGGTTTATTATTCTTATTTTGGACTAGATCCGGATGGAACGCCAGCGCAACAAAATGCAGCATTAAATTTTTTCAATCCAAAAGCAGGTTTAACCTATAATTTTAACGAAAAGAGCAATATTTATGCCTCGGTTGCTGTTGGTAACAAAGAACCAAACAGAAACGATTTTACCGATTCAGACATCAACAGCAGGCCTAAACCCGAACATTTAACGGATGTTGAAGCTGGTTACCGTACCCAATTTTCAACTGTTTCTTTTGGTCTAAATGGTTTTGCCATGTTTTATAAAGATCAACTGATCAATACCGGAAAATTAAATGATGTTGGCGGACAAACACGCCAAAATGTTCCGGATAGCTACCGTGCAGGTGTAGAGTTTGATGGGAAATGGCAGATTCTTAAAAACCTTTCCTGGGCTGCAACGGCAACTTTAAGCAGAAACAAAATTAAAAATTTTGAAGAGTACATCTATGATGAAGATCCTAAAGCAGTTAATCCGGTAGTGGTTAATCAGTACAAGAATACCACCATTGCTTTTTCGCCTTCAATTATTGCTTCCAGCGAGATCAATTACAACGTATTGAAAAATGCAAGTGTTGCGCTGTTGACTAAATACGTAGGTAAACAGCACCTTGATAATACATCAGCAGATAGCCGTACCCTGTCGAGTTTCTTTGTTAACGATATCCGTTTAAGTTATAATACATCATTTGCTGCTGTAAAAAATGTTGGATTGAGTTTGCTGATCAATAATGTGTTTAGCACCTTATACGAAAGTAATGGTGGCACATATCCATACCTTTTTAATGGCGATTTAAGTCGTTCAAATTATTATTACCCACAGGCAACCCGCAACTTTTTATTAAGTTTGAATGTGAAATTTTAATCTGTTATTCAGAGTTGACAACTTTGCTAAGCAACCAGCCTGCAAAGTTGTCAACTCGAATTCCTAAAGCTAAAAAAGGATCGTCATTGCATCTCACGTTTGCAATGACGATTTTGTTTATATTGCCCTCCTAAAACCTTAAAATCCTTTAATCTTAATAATCCTGGCCCACGGCAGTCATGAAATACATCGAGAAACTTCAGTACATCACGCACGATATCCCTCATTTAAGCCATATCGAGCAGGCACAGCTGGCTTGCGAGGCGGGCGCCAAGTGGATTCAATACCACTGTTTGAGCAAAACCGATGAAGCACTCTTACAGGATATTAATGCCATAGCAGAAATTTGTGATGATTGGGGTACCACCTTAATTGTGACCGATCATGTGCATTTAAATGGAAAGGCCGACATACAGGGTTTTCACATCGAAGATATGGATGCCGATTTTATTGCGCTGCGCAAACGGGTTGGTAACGACATTACCCTAGGTGGCTCGGCCAATACCATCGAAAATTTAATCAGACTTTCAAATGAAGGCGCCGATTATGCAGGATTTGGCCCATATGCAGTAAGCGAAACCAAACCAAATAATTATATTCTTCTAGGAATCGAAGGTTATCAAAATGCCATAAGAGAATTGAAAAATCAAAATATCGATCTCCCTGTACTGGCTGTGGGTGGCATTAAAACCTACGATGTTGAAGCACTGATGCAAAGCGGTATGTATGGAATTGCCGTTTCTGGAGCGATCAATTTTGCAGAGGACCCAATAGAAACCTATCAGGATTTTTACAACTTAGTTAAAGAAAGTGCTGTTAATTAACATTTTATAATTTGAAGCCCGTTGGATATTTTATAGTTTTGGGATAAAACCCTAACGAACATGTCCGAAAACGCTCTTCAACCCAACACCCCCTGGAATATCTATAAAAAAATCGCTTTCAGATTTTTCTTTCTTTTACTGCCGCTCTTTATCATCCTGAACAATAACGGGGCTTTCCCTTTTGTCTCGGGCTTATTACAATTGCCAGGTTTGGTGCTGCACGATTTAATTCCATGGTTTTCCAAACATATTATCCATTACAATTACGACTTTACAATCACCACGAACGGCAGTGGTGATACCTCTTACGATTGGGTACTATTGCTTTTTATGTTTTTCATTTCGGTAATCGGCTGTATCATTTGGTCGGTATTCGACCGCAAGCGTAAAAGCTACAATACCGCATATTATTGGCTAGTAGTACTGGTGAGGTTTTACCTGGCCTTTACTTTAATGTTATATGGTTTAATAAAAGTAATCAAACTCCAATTTCCTGATCCATCGTTAAACAGGCTTTTACAACCTTTTGGCGATGCTTCACCTATGGGCCTGGCATGGACATTTCTGGGCTTTTCGAAAGGATACAATACTTTTATGGGCATTGTAGAAGTTTCTGCTGTTTTGTTATTGTTCCGCAGAACTGTAGTAGTAGGCGCCTTTTTATCGCTGGCGGCAACTGCACACGTGATGTCGATGAATTATTTTTTCGATGTCCCCGTAAAATTACTCTCTACCGCGCTTGTAGTGATGAGCCTTTTTATTCTGGCCCCTCATTTCTTAACACTGTACCGTTTCTTCATCAAATATGAAAGTCAGCAGCTCAATAAAATGTACCGCCCTACTTTTAAAAAGCGTTGGCTTTATATTTCGGCCTATAGCTTGAAATATCTCTATATCACCGCCGGGATTGTGTCTATGCTGTATACCTTTAACCAACAAACCAAAACCTATGGCAGTGCGGCACCCAAACCCTTTTTATATGGCATTTATAACGTAGAAGACATGCGGCTTAAAGACAAAACATTGCCACCGTTAACTACCGACAGTATCCGTTGGAAACAAATGGTGATCAGTTACACCGGTTATGCGAGGATAAAAAAGATGAACGATAGTACCGTTAATTTTACTACTGTTTTTGATCAGAAAAAGAAAGTACTGATATTAAAATCTACCGCTAAAGATTCATCAAAATATGTGTTAAACTACCATGTTATCAGAAAAGATAGGCTCGTTTTCTCTGGCTTGAGCGAGAAAGATTCGATATCAGTAAGCTTTAAACGAAAAGACCTGAAAGATTTTAGACTCATTAACAGGGGATTCCATTGGGTAAGTGAATATCCTTACAACCGTTAATCATTTTACCCGGTTCTGATTCTTGATGTATTTTACTTAATGCGAAATTTATATATTCGCAGTATGTCTTCACACCATATTGTAAAAGAAAAACAAGAGCCAGCTTTATATATAGATGAGCTGGGAAATTTTAACGAGGAGTTATTGGGCCAACTGTTAGAATGGAGCCCTACACTTTTGGTGAACGGGGAAAATTATGATAAAATATTTTCCTTAGGCTTAAAGGTAGATGTACTGGTAAATGGGAGTGGACAAGAAACGCAGGAGGATACAAAAGTGATCCAGGGCCCTGTTGATGCTTTAATGGTGGCAATCAATTATCTGTATGAAGAAAAATATCCTGCGGTAAATGTGATTGCAAGGAAATTCGATCTCGAAAAATTTGCAGGATTTGAAGACCAGATCAACCTGGTGGTATTTACAGAAAAGGCCAAACACTATCCGATTAAATCGGGATTTTCGGTTTGGAAACCTGCCGGAAGCGAGTTCCTTATCCATGGCAACCGATATATGGAGGTAACCAACCTGATGCAGAATGAAGATGAAATTTTTATCGTAGTGAAAGATGGATTTGTAGAATTCACCTTTTCAGGACAACCAATTTATATTAGTGAGCCGATATGATTACCCTTAGAAAAGCAAAAGAAGAAGATATAGAAATTATCAGGGATATTGCGGCCGCCACCTGGCCTTCAACCTATCTTGATATTATAGGGCAGGCACAGATTGATTACATGCTGGATAAGATGTACAACAAAGGCGAACTGTTAAAACAATTTATGGAAGGACATATCTTCCTGATTGCCGAAGATGGTGAAAAGCAGTATGGCTTTGCAGGCTACTCCATTGTTGGGCACGACGAACGCATTTACAAATTACACAAGCTTTATGTATTGCCAACCGCACATGGTAAAGGTGTTGGCAAAATCCTGATCAACGAGGTTTTTAACCAGGTAAAGGATGCCGGAGGTAGCGCTTTACAGTTGAATGTGAACAAACACAATAATGCCAAAGATTTCTACCTCAAAGGAGGCTTTACCATAAAAGAATCGGTAAAACTCGATATCGGTGAAGGATATTTTATGGACGATTACGTGATGGAATATAAGTTTTAAGATTTATAACTATTCGTTCGCAAAGATTCTGGACAGCAGGTCGTATAAGACGGGACATAAGCTTCTTAAAAATTTGTCATCCTGAGCCTGTCGAAGGACCCGCCTAAATATATTGTAAGGTGTTTCGACAGGCTCAACATGACAGATCCTAACTGATTTGTCTCTTTTTTTACTTCTAATTCTTCATCCTTCCCTGCTCTGCTTCAGTACCCGTAGAGCGGCGGCGTGCAGGTTTAATCTCATTTTTACCAAAACGGTAGGTAAAACTGAGCCTCCCTACCTGACTTTCATTTTTCTGGCGCACCTCATAAGTTAAGCCGGAATAGATACTCGATAAATTCGTTTTATACGTGTTAAACACATCCGATAAGGCAAATTTCAAGCTCGCTTTTTTATTAAATAATGCTTTGCTTAAACCTGCATCAATGGAGTAGCGTGGTCTGATTGAAAAAGTACCATAATCAAGTGGCGACTCATAGCTGCCGCTCAGTTCTGCAGTAAATCCACTTACAATGGTAAAGGTTTGTTGCGTTTTAAACTGGAAAGATGTTTTCCCTGTCTTTAAGGCTCTCCCAGCTAAATCGGGTGCCTCAAAACTCAGGTAAAAAACATTTAAGTTGTTATTGGTCTGCCACCATTTGGTAATCTGGATAGGTACGTTCAAGTTGGCATTATAACTGATATTTTTGGCAAGATTGGCATTGGTTTGATACAAGGCTTTTTGAGCAGTATCGGGTAAAAGCACCTCCGTTATTACATCATTAACCCTGCTATAACCTATTGAAAGCATATATTTTTGCATTAAGGTATAACTCAATTCGAAATTATTGGTGTACTGTGGGTTCAAAAATGGGTTACCTTTATTATAGGTATACTGATCTAGATAATAGATAAAGGGGTTTAAAGCATCATAACTCGGACGATCTATCCTTCTACTATAGGAGAAACCCAATTGGTTGTTTTTAGAAAGCGTTTGTTGCACAAACAATGTTGGAAAGAAGTCCCAGTAACTCCGTTCAACCACTGTATTTGTCGTAATTAAATTCCCTTTGGAGTTGGTTTGCTCCACCCTTAAACCAATCTGCACGCTTGTATTTTTAAACTGTTTATTTAAATTGGTATAGGCGGCGTTTACATTTTCATCGTAAATGAACTGGTTACTGCGGTTTACATCATTCCGCCAGGTATTGCTTACAAATTCTTCAGCCTGAAGGTCGTTATCGGTTTTAACCCAGCTGCTTTTCACACCTGCTTCCAGTTTAACCGTTTTACTCAAAGCAACATTATAATCCACCTTAAAAGCTTTAATATCGATGATAGAAGGTGTATTGTTTCTGGTGTAAACTATTGGGCGGATCCTTTCGCCATTAGGGAACAGGTAATCATTATCGTATTTTGAACCATCGTTTCCATTGTATCTTGAATAATCAACATCGGCCGAAATTTCTGAACCAGCAGTATCCAAAACCGATTTATAGTTTAAATTATAAGAAAGATTGTTGTACTTATTGGTTTGCAAGGTATTCGAAACCAACATGGAATCTACCTTTTGAAAAGATGGGCCGATTAAGGTATTGTTTACCGAAGCTTCCGTTCCATGATTAAAGTAACCGTTTACCAAAACACCGATGGTATTTTTCTTATCGATAAAATAATCTAAGCCGACTTTAAAATTGTTGTTATTTTGTTTCCTGAGGCTGGAGCCCACCTGCATAAAATAGGTATCAGCAGTTTTACCGTTAGAAATCCGGTCGATATCAATCTGGTTCTCGCGTTCGTTCTTTCCATAATTGTAGTTCCCAAAAAGGTTTAATTTTTGTGTTCTATGGTTTAAGCTTAAACCTGCATTGCCCCTAAAATTTTTACCATAACCAGCCATTCCGTTTACACTGCCATTGGTTCCGCCATTTTTACTTTTCTTGGTTTTAATATTGATGATGCCCGAATTACCAGCAGCATCGTATTTTGAAGAAGGATTGGTAATCAGCTCTATGCTTTCGATGTCTGAACTTTGCATGTTACGGAGTAAATTCGCCACATCGGCACTGCTCATGTAGGTCTGTTTTCCATCCAATTGAATCAGCACGCCCTGTTTACCCATCATCGAAATATTATCGTTCTGATCTACTGTTACGCCTGGCGCTTTTTGCAAAACTTCCAGTGCGGTAGAGCCGCTCATGATCGAACTGCTTGAAACATTCATCACCACCCTATCCATTTTTCTTTCGATTAATGGTTTGGTAACCGCTACATTTACCTCTTTTAAGTTTTGCGTGCTTGCAGCAAGTTGTGCCGTTCCGAAATCTATTTTCTGGTTGTCTTCTGTTAAAACAATTGTTTTACTTTTAAGCGTTTTATAACCCATATTACTGGCTTTGTAATAATAGCTTCCTTTAGTGGGAACATTAAAACTGAATGTTCCGGTAGGATCGGTAAATGCCGTTTTAACCACGCTCGAATCGGATGCTTTGAACAATACAACCGTAACATAATCTGCAGGTTTTTTGCTTTCATCTAAAATTACACCACTGATATTGGGTTTAGGGGTGGTTTGTGCAAAAACAGTTGTAGCGGTTAAAAAGAAACAAAGGATAAGGGATATTCTGTATAAATTTTTCATTGGGATGTTTTATAATTTTAAAAAATTGGGCAAAAAAAATTCTATTGCGCATCATGCACGCTATCTATTAAATTGCTTGCTTATTTTAAAGTTTAGCCCAGAAACGAAAGGTTTCCGTTTGTTTAGTTGAAAATAAGACGACCGCTTTTTGAAAAGGTTACAAGGATTTTGAAAAAGTTGAGCATTTTTAGTTTGGAATTGCGAGTTATCGCCTTAAATCCTCAGTCGAAGTCAGTAATTTAGCACCTATTATTCTTTGACGCACTAGATGTGGCCCTGAGTTGAATTTATCTATAAAATCAATACAAATAACATTAGACATAAGTCCAAAACTATCCAAAAAAGAGGTGTTTTGGCTAACTGCAGGCAGGCAAGGTCGGCCCCGGCTCACCAAATAAAGGCCAAAAGCAGGCTCTGGCTTTACCTTTTAGGTAAGCAAAAGGTAGAGAATAGGTAACCAATAGGTAGAGAATAGGTAACCAATAGGTAGAGAATAGGTAAGCAAAGGGTTAACTTGGTACCTAGAAAGGGTAAACAAAAGGTACATGTGCCCAATATATTTCAAGTAAATTAACCGATTAACCAGTTTAAACAATTAACCCTTATCTAACGCAAAAAGCCACGAATCAACAAGTTTAACACCTGCAAGCCCGTGGCCTTAAATTCCTAAATCAGGAAATATTATTTTACACCAAGTACATCAACACCCTGTTCGAAAACAACATCTACCGGAATATTCTTTTTAGTTAACCTATCCAGATCTGTTTGAAGTTCGGGATGGATAACCGCTTTATCTTTTTGCGCCTTTTCTACTGCAACTTTATCGCCATTGCCCTGTAGGGTAATAATGAATGCACTTAAATCGTTCATTGCAGTAGCAAATTTTTCGAAGTTAACTTTGTAAGTACCTTTAGCTGTACGTTCAAAAGCGCCTTTCTCCTGAAAGTAATTGAAACATTGCATATTGGCTTTTCCATGTGCTTCAGAAACACCAAAGCGTACAGAGCGTAAAATGCCGGCCATAAATGTGGTATAATAATCTTTTATATCACCTTTTAATTCTCCTTTTTTAAGCAAACCAGTTACCATATACAAGCCTAAAATATCTGCTTTACCTTCTTCTAACCAGCTGTATTGTTCTTTTAATGCTGCACGCACAAAACCCTTTCCGGTGATGGTTTTTTTAATACCCAAACCATGCGCCACTTCGTGGAACATTACATTGGCAAAAAAAGCATCAAATTTAATGTACTGTTGCTGATCGGCATCTATTAATTCTTTTGAAATTGGTACCAAAATCTTATCAAATTTAGCCTGCATGGCATTTTTCAGTTGTGAGCGGCGGGTACCTTTTTCCTGCTGGATTTTTTCGTCGTTAGGAAGGTTAACGGCAATGGTTTTCGATCCCGCATTACAGTCTCCCGCATAATAAACCACATTATAAGCATTTAACTCCGAATCAGTTCCCGGAGTTTCGCTTTTATATTTTGCCGCAACGGGTAAGTTTTTTTGTAGTTCCGGGAGCATTTTTACATACTTGGCCAAACGCTTGCTCCATTCTTTATCTTTAATTAAAACGTAAGCTTCGTAACTGGTTCGGGCATTAAAAAGTTTATCCTCATAATTTTCTATCGGGCCGATAATAATATCCAAACCGTTGGTTTTCATATCCAACCATGCATAATCACTTGCCGTAAAATTATCCGTTACCAATGCATCAGCCCTTAAATTCAGGTATTTTTTTAAGCCTTTATCGTCAGCAATTAATGCGGCCTGTTTCAACAATGAACTTACTTTTTGTAGTTCGGAAGCGAATAAAACATGGTAAGGCACAGTAAATAACTTACCAGTGCTATCTTTCTGAACAACAGAATAGGCGCCAAATTTATCTGTTAGATCTGATTTTTCAATCGCCTCTTTAGTAATCCCATAAGGATAAAAAGATGCCCCTTCTGGTTTAGCGCCAACGCCCTCCACAAAAGCTTTGTCGTTATTTAACCTGTCCCATGGACCATAGTTAATAGTAACAAAATCGCGTGTTTTTTCATCTTTAATGGTGGCCAGCAAACTGTCTCTTTGTGGATAGGCCTGTTTCCAGTAAAGCTCATCCATAATTTCAGCCGCCTGAATCAACAAAGGCAAAACTTTGCGGTCATTAATACTCAGCTGATTGATATTGGTGGTGAGTTTAACCTTTTCGTAAATGGGCAAACGTTGTGCAACGTAATTGGTTAAACTATCATTTTTTATTACGACAGCCTTTTCACCGGCAGGTTTATTATTACCTGTACAAGATGCCAATGAGCCAACTGAAATTGCCAGGGCAGATAATAATAGGGATGATTTGTATAAATTCTTCATTATTAAAGTATATCGGTGCTAAATTAGCAAAATTTGAAAGCTTTGTATAAAGTTTGATGCATTGGGTGAAGTTTCACATAACTTTGTAACTTCAACTTGCTAACAATTCATGCCCATGTTATTTCCCAAATTATCAAATTCATTATCTGTTTCCGCTCTTTCACTTTTACTCATTTTATCTGCCTGTGGTAGCAGCAAGTATGCTGCAACCGAAAAAATCTATAAAGAAAAGGCAAAAGATTTTTCTAAAATAATAGGCACAACACCTCCCGTTGGTCAACTTTACGATTCATTAGAAGCAACAAATCAAAGCTGGGTTGGTTCTGTAAATTTTGGGATACGTAAACCAAATTTTGTAGTGATTCACCATACCGCACAGGATAGCCTGGCACAAACGATCAAAACATTTTTCTCTACCAAAGCAGGCACCAGTGCACATTACGTAATTAGCCGCGACGGGAAAGTGGTACACATGGTGAACGATTATCTGCGTGCAAACCATGCAGGCATAAGCAAATGGGGGAAAGATACCGACCTCAATTCTTCCTCTATCGGGATTGAACTGGATAATAATGGATTAACAGACCCCTGGCCTGATGCACAGATTAACAGTTTGATTAAATTATTGACTACTTTAAAGAAAACTTACAACATCCCAACAGCAAATTTTATTGGTCATGCCGATATTGCCCCAAAACGCAAAAATGACCCGAAAAACTTTCCCTGGAAAAAACTGGCAGATAAAGGTTTCGGTTATTGGTATGAGGATGTGCTAAAAAACCCACCAGTAGATTTCAATACAGAAATGGCCTTAAAATATATGGGTTACGATACAAGTAATCTTGCTGCAGCAATTACCGCTTTTAAGATCCACTTTATCCAGAGCGATATTACATCAACCTTAACGCCTGTAGATGTTTTGGTATTGTATAATGTGTATACGAAATATTAGAAAACAGGAAAAATATAAGATTGATAAGCGAATCAATCTTTATATTAACTTACAGCCCGGCATGTAACGCCAATCAAAAGGTTAACATCTATTTTGATGCTTCCGCAATAGCCCTCTCCAAAATTTCGTCGCGACCTTCTCTAATCCCTTTTATCGTCTGCTCCACAGCAATATTGGGTTTAATGCCAATGCCGTGATGCTGGGAGCCATCATGTTTTAGCACTTTCATCCCTGTAAACCACATGCTGTACCCTCCTGGCAAATTAATAAAATTAATGTTTCCGTTGGTGCCTGCAGTTGGCTGCCCGATTATTGTTGCCAGTTTATAATGCTCAATAAAACTCATATAACTTTCTGCATAACTGATGGCTTGCCCATCGATCAGAAAAAATATTTTAGCATCTAAATGTGGCGACTTCGCTTTTAATCCCCATTTCTCCTCTTGGTAACCAGTAATTTTCTCTTGATCTGGATAAATAATTTGCGGAATCTGCATCCATTTGGATGAGGTATCATCCTTAACCATGAGGTATTCGATTAACCCTGAATTATCCGTAGGATAGCCCCTCAGGTCGCAGATAATTGCTTTGCTCTTTTGCAGTAGCGGTAATGCATTATTAATCATTTTCATTTTTGCATTACTAATGCTGATGTAGGTAATATCATTCCCAAGCGATTTGATGGTATCTTGTTTCGGGGAAAACGAATAATATGTTGAAGCATATAAATTTCTTGAAAGTTTGACTTCCTCCCCTCGGGCCAATACCAGATTGAAAGGCGTGTTTTTCTCTCCCATTAGCGATTCTGTTTGGGCGCGATAATTTAAATAGCCAACTGTAGCTGCAGAAATATAACTATTAACCTTACTAAAATAGCTTTTGGCATCTTCACCGTTTATTTTTTCCACCACATCACCTATTTTCAATTTTGAGGTCGAATCCATTACTTTGGTAATTACCAAATTACCATCCAGCCATTTCCAGGCAAGTTGAGGCATATATTGGTTCTTGTTATTTGTACTGGACCATACACTGATATGGCCATCCTTTAATTTGGCGGTTAGTTTTTTTAGTGTATTGGTGTAATCCTGATCATTTTTATCCTGGTAACATTCATTTAATGCCAGGCTCAGGTCATTCGCCCAATCCGTTTTGGCAATATCGAAATATGGAAAAAAGTGCTGAAAAATGTTCCATGCATTGATGGTATTACCTAACCTAAAATACAAATCTGATCCATTCAGCAAGTAACCGGCATTGTTAATTTTCGCCAGTACAGGCGTTGTTTTCAAAGAATCTAGAACCGGGAAGGTATTTTTTTTTGTCCCGTAAACTGCAAGTGGAACAATTATTTTTAAACCTTTACCTATTGGCTTTTCAACATACTCGCCAAATGCAGCATGTTTTTCAAATGGTTTTTCATTTACAATCTGGACTTTTTCGGCATCTGCCGGACCTGTTAACGACAGGTACTTATTTCCATTTGCTTCATGTACAATAAAAGAATATTTACTTTTTTGATCGGAAGCACTTCCTGTACTAAAAGAGATCGATTTTGGTTCATTATCTACAGTTTCCGATTCAAAATTGGCGCTATAGATTTCATTTCCTTCAACTTTTACAGAAAGATCATCAATTAAAAAAGTACCTAGTCCAGATAGGAATGCGCCAAATACGATCTTTTCGGCTCCATCGTCAATTTTACCTTTAATGGTAAAGGTATTCCATTCTTTATCCCTTATCGGACGGCTATCCATATTATCAAAAAAGCCAAACTTACCGCTGGCCTTATCTACCCTAAACCAAAAGTGGCCATCGCCGCTGCCGCTTACCATTTTTGCCCTTCCGGTTAACTCAAAGGTTTTGCCCCCAATTTCCTTTGCATTTCTTTGTGCAGAAACATTACCAAAACCTTTAAACGTTGACTTGAAAATCTGTGGGCGGTTGGTTCGCGCACTTTTATATAGGGTGGGTTGATCTCTTACCAAACCAACACCTAAATGCTGCCAGGTAACCAGTTCATAGCCGTTTAAATCTTTTGGCGTCAATAATTTTGGATTGAAATTAAAAGTTTCCGAGGCATTTTTAATCTGTACTCCAGGCATCAGTTGTTTGATCAATCCGTTCAGACTGTCTCTTAGTTCGCCAGATGTTTTGCAGTTTTCGACCTGTTTAGCACCATAGATAGCGAATTTATCCCAATCAATTTTTGCCGCATCATCACCGGGATAAAAATATTTTATGTATCCGTAAAATTTAGCAAAGGCAATTTCATTTTCAACTTGCTGTGGTGTTTGTGCAAGTACGCCAAGAGATAAAAAGCAGAGAGCGGTAAATAGAATGTTTTTCATAATCAGTTTTTTATAAAACTAGTAAACATCTAACACTCCAATTGTTAAAAAATGCAAAAAGCGACTTTTTAGGGTCGCTTCTTTAAAAATGTATTGTTTAATTATTTTAGTTCGGTTTCTTAAAAGTATCCTTTAAAGTGACCGTTCTGTTGAAAACCAATTTATCGGCCGTAGAATCCCGATCTAAACAGAAATAACCTTTTCTGATAAACTGATAACGACCTTCTAAATCTGCATCGGCCAAAGCGGGTTCGATATAAACGTTAGGTAAAACCGTCAAACTTTCAGGATTCAGATAATCTTTAAAATCGCCTTCTTCCGCATCAGGGGTTTCTGACGTAAATAAACGATCATATAGACGGATTTCGGCAGTTTTAGCATGCGGCGCACTCACCCAATGGATGGTTCCCTTCACATTTACGCCACTTGTATCGTTTCCGCTTTTTGATTCTGGGATATAGGTACAACGGATTTCAGTAACGTTTCCATTTTCATCTTTAACAAAATCTTCGCACTTCACAATATAAGCGAATTTCAAACGCACCATTGCACCAGGCGCCAAACGGAACCATTTTTTTGCAGGTACTTCCATAAAATCTTCACGCTCGATCCAAAGTTCGTTGCTGAAGGGAATCACGCGAGTGCCACCACCATCTTCTGCCTCTGGATTATTTTCGCCAATTAAATCTTCTGTACCTTTTTCGTAGTTCGTAATCACCAATTTAATCGGATCCAGAACCGCCATTACACGGTTAGCCGTTTTATTTAAATCTTCACGGATACAGAATTCCAATAAACTGAGCTCGATTAAATTTTCGCGTTTGGCAATACCGATACGCTCACAAAACTCGCGCACGCTTTTTGGCGTAAAACCTCTTCTACGTAAACCACTTATTGTTGGCATACGCGGATCGTCCCATCCGTTTACTAAATTTTCATTAACCAATTGCAACAGCTTACGTTTACTCATTACCGTACTGGTCAGATTCAAACGTGCAAATTCATATTGTTTAGAAGGAAAAATCTCTAATTTTTCGATAAACCAATCGTATAGTTCGCGGTGCGAAACATACTCTAAAGTACAGATCGAGTGTGTGATGTTTTCAATACTGTCGCTTTGTCCGTGGGCAAAATCGTACATCGGGTAGATGCACCATTTATTGCCTGTACGGTGATGTTCAGCATGTTTAATGCGGTAGATAATCGGATCGCGCATCAACATATTAGGACTGGCCATGTCGATTTTGGCCCTTAAAATATAAGCCCCGTCAGCAAATTCACCATTTTTCATTCTCGTAAAAATGTCTAAATTTTCTGCAACGCTACGGTTACGGTATTCGCTATCCTGTCCGGGTTCAGTTGGTGTACCTTTTAAGGCTGCAATTTCATCTGCAGAACTTTCATCAACGTAAGCAAGGCCTTTTTCGATCAGTTTAACGGCAAAACCATACAAGTCATCAAAATAATCTGATGCATATAATTCATTTTTCCAGTTAAAACCCAACCATTTTATATCTTCCTGCTGGCTATTCACATATTCCGTTTTTTCCGTTACCGGGTTGGTATCATCAAAACGCAGATTGGTATAACCGCCGTATTTTTGTGTTAGTCCGAAATTTAAGCATATTGCTTTTGCGTGGCCGATGTGCAGATAACCGTTAGGCTCAGGCGGAAAACGCGTAACCAAAGTTTCATACTTACCACTATTTAAGTCGTTCTCAACAATCTCTTCAATAAAGTTCAATGACTTCTCTTCACTCATAAAAACCTGTAAATTAGGAATGCAAATGTAAAAAGATTGAGCGGATTTATACAATGATTATAGGTTTATTAGCCTATGGTTGATCGTTAATAGCCCAGAACTTCATTATAATACGATGAAAAGATTAATACGATAGTAATGTAAGCTAAATCGCTGCCGAAAACAACAGCTATAAACAATGAGCCATCAACCATCATCAACATCTATCCTATTTCTCAATTACCTAATAAATTCAATACATTTACATCAACTTAATATTCACTATGAGCAAAGTATTAAACCGGCCCATACGCGTTTTGGTGGCTAAAGTTGGATTAGATGGTCACGATAGAGGGGCCAAGGTAATTGCAACTTCTCTACGCGATGCAGGTATGGAAGTAATTTATACCGGCTTGCGCCAAACACCAGAAATGGTGGTAAACACCGCACTTCAGGAAGATGTTGATGCCATCGGGATTTCTATCCTTTCGGGTGCACACATGACCGTTTTCCCTAAAATTATTCATTTTATGAAAGAAAAACAGATGGACGATGTGTTGTTAACCGGTGGGGGGATTATTCCGGAAAGAGATCGGTTAAAACTTGCTGAAATGGGCGTTGGGGAATTATTCCCGCCCGGCACAACCATGGCCAGTATTGTAGAATATATTCAGAATTGGGTTACAGAAAACAGAAATTTTTAAAGCTATGGCATATCAGAATTTAATATCAGAAGTAAAAGAAAACATTTTATATCTTACCATCAATCGTGAAAAATCGTTAAATGCTTTAAATAGAGATACTTTGGCAGAACTGGCGGATGCCATTGCTTTTGCTGGAAAAACCGACGAAGTAAGAGGTGTTATTTTAACCGGCGCCGGAGAAAAAGCTTTTGTGGCTGGTGCCGATATTAAAGAGTTTTCTGATTATAGTGGTAAACAGGGAGAGGAATTGGCTAAACATGGCCAAGATCTGGTTTTTAATGCCATCGAAAATTCCCCAAAACCATTTATTGCGGCAATTAACGGCTTTGCCCTGGGCGGCGGACTGGAACTTGCCATGGCCTGTCATATGCGCATTGCATCAGACAATGCGAAGCTAGGCCTACCTGAAGTTACCTTAGGACTCATTCCAGGATATGGCGGTACACAACGTTTAACGCAGCTGGTTGGAAAAGGCAAAGCGATAGAAATGATTACTACAGCAAACATGATTACAGCTACAGATGCTGAAAAAATAGGCCTCGTGAATTATGTTGTTCCACAAACAGACCTCATCGGCAAAGCACAGGAGATCCTAAACGTAATTAAGCAACGGGCACCTTTAGCCGTTTCGGCCGCCATAAAATCGGTCATTGCATCGGTAAATAACAATAATGGCTATGCTACGGAAATTGAAGCCTTTGGTAAAAGTTTTGAAACTGCCGATTTTAAGGAAGGTGTAAGCGCATTTGTTGAAAAAAGAAAAGCAATATTTTCAGGCAAATAGCGGCCACGTAGTATTAATTCTATTTCTTTAGTATTAAAAAATAGAAAATATTTTTCATTATAGTATTTTTTGAGTAATTATGTATGATCTAAAATGCTTATTTCAATCATTTTGACTCATCCCACTTAATTATTCGGGGTTCTTTTTAGGGTTAAAGATCCTATTAATGAAAAACAAGATACTGATAATCGACGATGAAATAAATATCGGCTTATTGCTTTCTAAATTTTTAACTAAAAATGGTTTTGAGGTATTAAATAGTACCACAGGCATTGCCGCACTAGAAATTCTGAATAAAGAAAAGTTCGATCTGATTTTATGCGACTACCGTTTGGGTGATACAGATGGTAAAGAAATTTTAGCGTACATAAAAGAAAACCACCCTGCAACAGGCGTTATTATTATCACCGGTTATTCGGATATTAAGCTTGCTGTCGAACTCATAAAACTTGGTGCTTACGACTATATTGTTAAGCCCTTATATCCTGATGAGATATTAAATACGATTAATAAAGCGTTGGAAACCCCACAAATAAAAAGTACCGGCAACAAAAACGAAACGGTTGATTTATTTCCTCAATCTCAATATATTAATGGCAAGAGTAGTGCCTCAAGAAATCTTTTAATCCAGATTAACTTAATTGCTCCTACAAATTATAGTATTATTATAACCGGAAAAAGTGGTACAGGAAAAGAATGTGTAGCTAAAGCCATCCATTTAAACAGTTTACGCAAAGCCGGAAGCTTTGTTGCGATGGATTGTGGCTCTTTAACAAAAGAATTGGCTGCAAGTGAATTTTTCGGACATGAAAAAGGGGCTTTCACCGGTGCGTTATCTACAAAAATAGGGCACTTCTAACAGGCCAATGGCGGAACATTATTTCTTGATGAAGTGGGTAATTTATCCTACGAGATTCAGGCTATTTTGTTGAGGGCAGTTCAGGAGCGAAAAATTAAACGGATCGGCAGTACAAGGGAGATTGATTTGGATGTCAGGATTATTATCGCAACGAATGCAAATTTGACAGACTGTATACAAAAGGGAACATTTAGGGAAGATTTATATCACCGCTTTAATGAATTTTCTATCCATGTGCCTTCTCTAAAAGATAGAGGTAAGGATGTGCTCACGTTTGCAATTTTTTTTCTAACAGAAACAAATGAAGAGTTAAATAAAAACATTAAATCTTTTTCTAAGGAAGTTAAAAATAGTTTCTTAAATTACGACTGGCCTGGTAATGTACGCGAGCTCAGGAATGTAATTAGGCGGGTTGCCCTACTTACAAAGGGGAATCAGATTGAAGCCAATGTTTTACCTTTTGAGTTAGAAACAGCTCATTATTCAAAAAACCAACATCGGGAAAAAAAACTGCCCCAACCTAAAACCAAACCTGGCAATAAACCAAAACACTTAAAAAGTACCACTCAGGAGGCTGAGTATCTGACTATTTTAAGCGTTCTGAAAGAGGTTAATTTTAATAAAACCAAGGCTGCAAAAATTTTAAATATCGACAGAAAAACACTTTATAATAAAATCAAAGTGATCAAATTTGGTGAGGAGACATAAATTAAAAATTACTGCAAACAAAATCGGTCATTTTAGCATTTAAAGTATATCCCCAATGATCTAAATAACATGTCAGTATTCTCCTATAAACAGCGTAATAACATCAACCTTGTGATTATTATTGCGCTTGGGGTATTAATAGCCTACTCTTTGCAAGGTATTTTTAGCGCCATTTTAAGCACTTTGGTGCTGTATACCATTATGCGTCCGGCCTATATTCATTTCGCCGAAAATAAAGGGTGGAATAAAAGGCTTGTCGCCATTTTGCTGATTAGCGTAAGCATTATTCTAATTGTACTGCCATTTTATGCACTAAGTAGCATGGTGATCAGCAAAATATCAGAACTAAGGAGCAATGAGATCTTTTTTAAAAATCTGTTGGTGAAATTACAGCATCTGGTTCCCGTTAAAATCAATCAGGAGCTTATTCAAGACGGTTTAAACCGTATAGGTAATTGGGCTACGCAATTGTTCCCCTCGCTCATATCAAGTGCTGTAAATATTGTATTGAGTTTGTTGGTGATGTACTTTTTACTCTACTTTATGTTGATTGAGCGGAAGAAATTCGAATTTTCGCTGGTAAAATATGCCCCTTTTAGAGAACAGAATGCGCTACGTTTTGGCGATGAAATGAAAAATACCACCTATGCAAATGTTTTGGGCCAGGGATTGATCTGTTTGGTACAAGGATCGCTGGTAAGTCTTTCATTTTATGTACTGGGCTACAAAGATCCAATTTTTTGGGGTGTAATAACCACTTTTATTTCATTTGTACCTGTTTTGGGCCCACCCGTAGTTTTTGTTCCGGCGGCCATTTTACAAATTGCAAATGGCAATAACTTTGCTGGCTGGGCCATGCTTATTTTCGGTTTTGTGGTCATTATTAACATCGATAATGTACTGAGGTTTATCATTGCGAAAAAAGTTGGCAACATTCACCCTATAATTACAGTAATTGGCGTAATTATTGGTATTCCTTTATTTGGAATATTGGGACTTGTTTTTGGTCCGTTATTATTATCTTATTTTATATTGCTCGTTAAAATTTATGAGACGAGTACGCTTGCATCAGAAAGATTGGAAAGAATTAAAACAAATACTGAGCATAGCGAGTTATAAATATAGCTTAACAATAAAATAATGTAGTAGTTTTATACTGTAATAATTGTTAAACCCCTTAAAATACATAATTATGAACGATAACTCAAAAGTTGTAGTTGCGCTTTTAGCAGGATTAGCTGCAGGTGCTGCGCTAGGAATTTTATTCGCACCAGATAAAGGTGATGAAACACGCGATAAATTAAGCCAATCTTTAAAAGATTTGGGCGATTCTATCAAAGATAAAGCTGCAGACGAAATTAATAACCTTGCCAGTTTAAAAGATAAAGTGGTAAGCTCAATCAAAACAAAATTAAGAAGCGTAGAAGAAGAATATAGCGACGACGTAGAGCACGCTTAATCAATAAATTGTATAGCCGGGTATTTTGCCCGGTTAAACCTCATCTGAATTATGCAGGAAAATAAAGATAAAAGTATTGAAGATCTGGTAGATGATGCGAAAGGCTTTTTGGAAGCCCGCGTTGAATATACCAGGCTTTATCTAGTAGAAAAAGTATCGAAAATTTTTGCCGATTTAGTAACCAGCACGGCAGTTATTGTCTGTTTTATCCTGGCCTTTTTATTTGGCTCGGTAACATTGGCACTTTACCTATCGGATGTTTTGGGCAGTTATGCCGGAGGCTTTGGCTGTGTTTCTTTGTTCTATATCCTTTTGGCCATAATCGTTTATTTAACCAAAGATAAGTACATCGAGAAAGCAATTATTAATGTTGCCATTAGAAAATACTTTGATAAACTTGCAGATAAGGAGGAAGATGAAAAGGTATAAAGACATCCGTAACCTGGAAGACCTGCAGGCTAAAAAACTAGAACTTAAGGTGGAGTATACGCTTAAGCAGAATATGCTTAAATCTGATGCAAAAACTTATTTCCACCAATTTACATTGGGGGCATTGATTAAAAGATATGCCACACCAAGTAATTTGTTTAAGGCCGACGACAAGTTAAATATTAGCGGCACAGCAATGTCATTACTCTTACCCATGTTTATGAATAAAACCATATTCAGGGGTGCGGGCTTTTTAACCAAAGCTGCCGTTGGTTTAATCTCAGGTAAAGTTGGTAAATCGCTGGATGCCGAACATCTTTCAGCTATTTTTAATTCGGTGAAAGGCTGGTTCGGTAAAAAGAAAGAGAAAAAAGACAAAAAATTTATCGATTATGGCATTCCGCCGGATAGCGAAACGTATTAGTTTTTAGTTCAATGGTCCACTAGCTATTGGTTCATTCGTTAGCAAGGTGACAAAAATCAAAAGCCTCAGGATTTTAAATCCTGAGGCTTTCTTATTAAAAGATTATAGTACACTTGTATATGGGAAGCGCTATATAGACATCCAGTCCAATGAACCAATGACCACTGAACTAATGAACCTATAAATCCGTCTTAATTTTAAGTTCTTTCAACTGTTTATCATCAATCGTACTAGGGCTATCAATCATTACATCCCTGCCTGAATTATTTTTAGGGAAGGCAATTACATCACGGATTGAATCCAAACCAGCAAAAATTGAGGTTAAACGGTCGAAACCGAATGCAATACCACCATGTGGCGGTGCACCAAATTCGAAAGCATCCATCAAAAAGCCGAACTGTTTTTGCGCTTCTTCAGCACTGAAGCCTAAATGTTTAAACATTAATGCCTGTAATGACCTATCGTGGATACGGATTGATCCACCACCAACTTCGGTTCCATTGATTACCATATCGTAAGCATTAGCACGTACATTTTTAGGATCGGTATCCAATAATGCAATATCTTCCGGTTTTGGCGAAGTGAACGGATGGTGCATGGCATGGTAACGTTCGGTTTCTTCATCCCATTCTAAAAGCGGGAAATCCAATACCCAAAGTGCAGAAAATGTATTCTTATCACGCAAGCCTAAACGGTTACCCATTTCTAAACGAAGTTCGTTTAACTGTTTACGCACTTTATCGGTAGAACCTGCTAAAACCAACAATAAATCGCCTTTTTCTGTTGCAAAAGCCTCGCTCCATTGTTTAAGGTCTTCTTCGTTGAAGAATTTATCAACAGAAGATTTAACGCTTCCATCTTCGTTATGGCGGGCATAAATCAAACCTGTAGCACCAATCTGCGGACGTTTGATAAAATCGGTTAATTCATCTAATTGTTTACGTGTATAACTTGCAGCACCTTTTGCATTGATACCCACAATCAATTCAGCATTATCAAAAACAGGGAAACCCTTTCCTTTTACCAAATCGTTAAGCTCTACAAACTGCATGTCAAAACGGGTATCGGGTTTATCAGATCCATATAAACGCATTGCATCAGCATATTGCATGCGCGGCACTTCTGGCAGATCGTAATTACGTACTTCTTTAAATAAAGTGCGGATTAAACCTTCAAAAGTATTTAATATATCTTCTTGTTCGATGAACGACATTTCGCAGTCGATCTGGGTAAACTCAGGCTGACGGTCGGCTCTTAAATCTTCATCTCTAAAACATTTTACAATCTGGAAATAACGGTCGAAACCGGATACCATTAACAATTGTTTGAAAGTTTGCGGCGATTGCGGCAAAGCATAAAACTCACCTTCGTTCATGCGGCTAGGCACTACGAAATCTCTTGCACCTTCAGGTGTTGATTTGATTAAAACGGGTGTTTCTACCTCGATAAAATCCAAAGCATCTAAATAACGGCGAACCGATTGTGCCATTTTATGACGTAAAACCAGGTTATTGCGAACCGGATTACGGCGCAAATCCAAATAGCGGTACTTCATGCGCAACTCATCACCACCATCGGTTTCATCGTCGATCATGAAAGGAGGCAATTTTGCAGCATTTAAAATCTCCAGACCAGAAATTTTTATCTCTACATCACCGGTTGCCATTTTTGGGTTTTTGTTGCTTCTTTCTACAACGGTACCAATGGCTTTAATTACAAACTCACGGCCCAACGAACGTGCGGCTTCGCAAAGTTCGCGGTTATCATCCATGTTAAAAACCAACTGAGTAATACCATAACGATCGCGGATGTCGATAAACGTCATACCGCCCAAATCTCTTGATTTCTGTACCCAACCACATAGCGTAACACTTTCGCCTAAGTTATTTAGGTTTAATGCACCACAAGTTACTGTTCTTAACATATATTGTAATCTAAATTGAGCGGCAAAAATACCGATTTTGTTTTAAAGTTGGCGCTATAGGCGAAGGTTTTTGAAGTAGCGTTTTAAGTAAGCAATAAAGTTTGCAAATTGAAAACTTTTAACTATATTTGATTAATGAAAATTTTAGTGAAGAAAACTATTCTGCATTATGTTAAAGTCTACCCTTTAGCGGAAATGCCATTATTAGTTTGGTTTCATGAATTCAGCAAGATACGGCTCGATAATTTTAATCAGCTTAAAAGTGTATATGGAAATGCAAGTATTGTAGCAAACAATCGGGTTATTTTCAACATTAAAGGCAATGATTTTAGATTAATCGTGTCTGTAAATTTTATACAGCAGGCCTGTTATGTGATCTGGTTTGGAACACATAAGGAATATGACAAAATTGATGTTGAAACGATTGCCTTTGACACGAAAATTTTAACGGATAATGATCTATAGTGATGAATTGGAAAATATTAAAAAACGAAACCGACTACAATAAGGCATCAATAAGATTGATGGAAATTTTTCATGCAGCACCCAACACTCCTGAAGGTGATGAGCTAGAATTATTACTCGTTCTGGTAAAAGATTTTGATGAAAAAAATTATCAATTGCCAGAATTGGATGCTTTAGAAGTAATTAAATATAAAATGAAAGAAATGGGGGTAAAGGCTAAAGATCTTGAGCCAATTATAGGAAGTAAGGGGCACGTCTCAGCAATATTATCAGGAAAAAGAGATATTACTTTAAAAATGGCACAAAAACTAAAAAACTATTTCAGCATCCCATCTGATGTATTTCTCCATTCTGCCTAATTAATATTTCTCCTCCAAAACGATTTCAATTGCTACAACCTTCCACTCCCCCTTAACATTTTTCCAATGGTAAATTTCTTCAGTTTGTATGGTCTGTTTTTTTGAGAAGATCAGCAGATTAGGTTTTAAAACAACCGATTTACGCGCAATTTTCTCAGTAAAAATTTCATCTTCAACAGAAGATTTAATGCGGTAATAGCTCGTATGGATTTCTTTAATACTTCCAAAATACTTTTTTAAATCGATTGTATAATCGCGTTTATTAAGCGCTATACCTTCAGCAGGTGTAAAGGTAAAACCTTCGTCGAATATTGTGGTGTAAGCCGTTACATCTTTATTTTCTAAAGCCTTATCGGCTTTTTGGTGTATCTCGTTTATTGCTGAAATGATTAAATCGGTTTCCATGGCATGAAGTTAATTGTTTGTTTCAGAGATTTCAAATTTATGATGATCAGGCCGCTGATTTTCCACAAATGCGAAAAGCATAAAACTGTCTGTTTTCAATTATAAATTATTTCTGATTTTTAGAAAAGAATGCCGGCACTTCATCGGTGCTACAGTCCTGCCATTCGCTTTATCCCGATTGAAACCTGTGGAACAAGCAAACACACCGGAAAACAACAAAAAACAGTATTTAAAATCGGAATGCCGGCTTCTGTCAGGTTTAGTTAAGATCGGAGTTTCCCATATTGATTCATATTAAAAAACCCGATCCGATAGCTATTGGATATCACTTCTGATCCTTCATCGGAACGCGTACCAAAAACGGGACTGAAATTGCTAAAGGCACGGAACTCTACATTTCCCAATCATTATCAATTTTTCATCAGAAAACGAAAGTACATCTTCATGAGAAGAGATATGCTTTCTTTACTCACCACGACAGCATATTTGATCAAACCTTAAAATTGCATTCATATATTTTAATTTTTTTCTACCTTGATGCAACGTTTTAAAATCCCTTATGTCTTATAATCAGAATATTCGAAATTTTGGAAGCCGTATACATCGATAAAAACCTAGAACTCGTAAAAAAATGCATGCAGGGTAGCCGCGCAGCACAGTTTGAATTGTACAAGCTGTATGCAAAGGCCATGTATAATGTGGCGCTGCGCATTTTAAATTACGAGGAAGAAGCCGAAGATGTTTTACAGGAAGCATTTTTGGATGCTTTTACCAGAATTGTAGATTTTAGGCAGGAAACCACTTTCGGGCTTTGGCTAAAGCAGATTGTGATCAACAAATCCATCAATTATCTGCGTAAACGCAAAATGGAATTTGTAAGTACCGATGAAATATCGGAAGTGCCTGATGAGGATAGTTTTGACGACAGCGAAGTGCGGTTGCAGGCTGATGAAGTTAGAGCTGCCATTACCCAATTGCCAGATGGCTATAGGGTGGTATTAAGTTTGTACCTTTTAGAGGGCTACGACCATGAAGAGATTGCACACATTTTAAAAATAAGCGAAAACACGAGCCGCACACAGTATATGAGGGCTAAAAAGAAGTTAAAAAGTATTTTAGAACAGAAAGGGATGAGAGATGAATAATAGATTAGAAACCTTTGTAAAGGAAAACCGTAAAGCCTTTGATGTAATGGAGCCATCGGCAGCACTTTGGGCAAAGATTGAACTGGAATTAGATACAAAAAAGAAAAAAAAACCGCTAAAGCTATATTTATGGATGAGCGCGGCTGCCGCTATCGTGGTGGTTTTCGGTTTAGTTTGGTTATACGCCGGAAGGTTGCAAAACAAAGATTTAGAAATAGCCGACGTTAGTGCTTCGTACGCCAAGAAAGAAGTCCACTTTGCAGGTTTAATTACCGAAAAAAGAGATAGCCTGGCCATTTTTGCTTCTGCAAATCCAGAACTGTACAAAAAATTTACTGCAGATCTGAGAAAGCTTGATGAAGATTATGAAAGATTAAAAGCAGAACTGCCAACTTCGCCCAACCAAACTTTTGTGGTAAAGGCGATGGTTAAAAACCGCGAAATACAACTGCAGTTATTAAAACAACAATTATTAATTATAAACCAGGTTGACGACTACAAAAGGGTTAACCAGATTTAAGCTGAAAGTAGCAAATGCTAAATAAGTAGTAAGAAAACTAGTCTTGATACCCGATTCGCACTACTTGATACTTGATTCAACATACTTGATACCATTAGGAGAACGCTCACCACATTAAGTTGCTTATCGCCAGCCGGCAGGCTTTAAGCCATAAAATGTTTAACAATTAACAACATGAAAACAATAAAAATATTTTTAGCCTTTATGGCTTTAATCGCCGTAAAAACCCACGCGCAAGAAGCGGTGCTAAATAGTCCGTCAGAGCAAGTAATTGCGGAGAGTGCAGAGAAATCGTCGACACTGGCGATGGTGAACACCTCGAAATACAAACAAACAGGAAGCGATGCCGAACGTTCTAAATCTTTCAGCAAGAGTTTTAGTGTAGATAATAACGACAAAATTAATCTGAGCAATCAATACGGATCAATCACCATTAAAACCTGGGATAAAAAAGATGTACGTGTTGATGTAGACATTAAAGCCTATAGCAACTCAGACAATGATGCGCAAAAATTGATTGATGGCGTAAGTATTGACGCTTCTAAAAACGGTGATGTGGTTAATTTCAGAACCAATATGGGTGATAGAAACGGACGTTATGGCCGTGGCGTGAAAAATGGCGTAACCACCTGGCGAAGGGAAGTAAAAGTAAACTATGTGGTGTATATGCCAGCGGTAAACCCACTTACGGTTTCGCAAGAATATGGCAATGTAGAACTCGGCAATTTTTCTGGTCCAACTTCATTAAAAGTAGAATATGGTAATCTGGTTGCGGGCAATTTAAGCAATGTAAACAACTACATCAATGTGCAGTATGGCAAATGCGATATTCAGGATCTGAATGCTGCTGTGGTAAAACACGAATATAATGGCCCGGTAACCATTGGCGCTGTTGGCACCTTACAGCTTGATGCAGAGTATGTTGCTGTAAATATCAATACCATCAGGAAATCGGCTGATATTAAAATACAATATGGTAAAGGTTTAACCATTGGTACCATTGGCGGCAACCTGCTTTTAAATTCAGAATATGCCAAAGTAAACATCAATACGGTTAGAGGAAATACGGTTGCTAAACAGGCTTATGGCGATTTAAATATTGCATCGGCAGGCAAAATAGCCGTAAATGCAGAATATTCGAACGTTACTTTAGGCACCCTGAATGGTGATGCCAACATCAACATGGATTATAACCGCTTAAGCGTAAATGAAATTACTCCAGCCTGTAAAAACTTCACCTTTGGTGGTGAATATGTAAGCATCGGTTTGGGTTTTGCAGACCGTTATAATGCCAACTTCAATGTTTCTACATCTTATGCAGGTTTTAAATACGGTTCGAACGTAACCTCGAACATGGTGAGTAAAGATGATGAAACCAAAAAATACTCAGGTAAAATTGGGAGCGGGGGTGGAGCAAACGTATCTATTAAAACAGAGTACGGTTCAGTTACCTTTAAATAAGAATTTCCAAGCTAAACAAACCCTAAAGTCCTGCCGTTTTGGTGGGACTTTTTTTATATTTAGCCCCGATGAAAATTTATCTGATCATTTTGCTTTCTGTTTTTAGCCTACCCTTATTGGCGCAAGATGCCCCGGTTAAATGGGCTACACAAGAAACTTTTTTTGAAGATTTATCAGAAAAAGATCTTCCTGCGTTTAAGGGACTAACCATCAATAAAAAGTCATTCTCCAATGCAGATCTAAAAAACCAGATTGTAGTAATTAATTTTTGGTTTGAAAAATGCCCGCCATGCATCGCCGAAATGCCTGAATTAAATAAATTGGTAGCGAAATATGGGACAAATGGAGCGAGATTTATCGGCATCACGCATGATTCCCCTGCAAGTGCAAGGCGCTTTCAAAAAAGAAATGGTTACAGATATGAAATCGTATCCTTAAGCAAGGATGAAATCCGAAAACTAAATATCAATCATGGTTTTCCATCAAATGTTCTGGTTGGGAAGGATGGAAAAATTGTTTTTGCGACGGCCAATATTTCATTCTCTGATCCTCAATTTAAAGCTAAATCGATACTGTTTGAGGAAAAATTAAAGGCGATAATAGCTGGCGGGTAATACATCTGAAAAAAGGAGAATAAAAATAGCTGAACTGGAAATAAAGTCCGCTAAATTTAATTCATTCCTATTAAATTCTTAATTTTCTGTCACACTGAAGTTAACCGAGTGTGCGCTTATGGATTTAAAAGAAAATTTCAGGCCTTTTGTAATTTGTGCAGCCATTCTGGTATGGTTTTCCTTAGGGCTACAATTTGGGGTGAGCTTAGCGCTTTCAGGCGGAGATTATCCTGCGACAATAAAGGTATTTTTATCTTACTTTACCATAACCACGAATATCATTGTGGCCATTTGTTTTACCCGGCTATCTTTTTTTAAACGGGACCAAAGCAATCATTTATTTTCAAAAGCGTCTACCTTAACAGCCATAACCGTTTATATTGTAGTGGTGGGGTTAATTTACAACGTAATGCTCAGGGGGCTGATTTTACCAACAGGCTGGGCAAGAGCGGCTGACGAACTTTTACATGTGGTAAGTCCTTTGGTTTTCCTGCTCTTTTGGATATTTTTTGTTAAAAAGGCCAGTCTACTATATAAACAGGCCATCACCTGGCTTATTTATCCATTGCTTTATGTTGTTTTTGTCGTGATCAGGGGCTACCTCATCAATAAATATCCTTATCCATTTATTGATGTGGCACAGCTGGGTTATCCTAAAGCCATTCTGAATGCCATTATAGTAATCTTTATCTTTTGGCTCCTATCTCTCTTGTTCATCTTTATCGGAAAGAAAACAGCTAAAGCTTAGAGAATATATTCATCATTGATTGGTTTAATTGGCTCCGGAATATTGTCTTCTTCCAGCATCTGCAAAAGATTAATCTCTATGGTTCTGGTAATCTGATTAAGGGGAACACCTGCCGAATTATTTTCGAAGGGATTAACCAGGCTCATGCCATTAATCTGAGTAGATACAAATACAAAACCGATTAACCAACCCAAAAATATAGCTGCAGGACCTGCATCCTGACTGATAACCAGGGTAAAGGTGACTACAAATAACCAGATAAACACCTTGGTTAGATAGGTATAGGTTGTGGGGAATATGGTGTTTTTGATCCTTTCGCTCATTCCCATCGAATCAGAGAAACGGGTTAACATTTCGTTGATCTCAATAAAGCGGAAGCCATCAATTGCATTTGCTTTCGACAGTTTTTGCAAATCCCTGGATTGGATATTTAAAATCGCATTGTGCGCGTTGTTGTGTTTTCCGATTTCCTTTAAATCTGCTTCAGATAGGTACTTGGTATAAATTTCGTCGACAGTGCCTCTCAAATTGGCCTTTAGCGCATATAAAAAAGCAATATGTCTGTAGATCATGCGTTTTATACTTTCTTCATCCTCATCAACATAATTGATCAAAGCCCTTGCAAAAGAGCGGGAATCGTTTACAAAGGCGCCCCATATTTTTCGGGCTTCCCACCACCTATCGTATGCCTGGTTGTTATTAAAACCAATAAAAAAGGCAATTGCTGTACCCAATACGGTTGGAATAATTGACGGGATAGAGAAATGATGGGCAATTAAATACTCACGGACAAAATAAGCCGCAGTACAAGAGGCGATCATAATCAGATCAACATGCCATGTATTTCTTAAAATTCTACTTAACCTGATATTTTGTATTAAAAGCATATAATCTGAATGGAAAACAAATAAGTTACGGTTGAAAATACAAAACTAAAGTCGAAATGTTTGAGATTGTAACAAATTAAATCACAGACAGTACAGGTTGCCAATTGTGATGCAAATGTTTATCTTGGGAAACCAAATATTCTTTTTCTTATGAGCGAAACCTTACCCAAGAACAATATCTTTAAAGTAATCGGGGCATCATCTTTAGGTACACTGATCGAATGGTACGATTTTTACATTTTTGGTAGCCTCGCGGTTATTATCGGCCACCAATTATTTCCTGAGGATGCAGGCGCATCGGCCTTAATTAATACCCTCGCTATTTTCGCCGCTGGTTTTATCGTCCGACCATTTGGTGCATTGGTATTTGGCAGGCTTGGCGATTTAATAGGCAGAAAATATACTTTTTTACTCACGCTGGTATTGATGGGTGGATCGACGTTTTTTATCGGTTTAATTCCCTCTTATAAAAGCATTGGTTATGCTGCCCCGATTTTGGTTTTAATACTGAGACTGATCCAGGGTTTGGCTTTGGGCGGGGAATACGGTGGTGCTGCAACCTATGTAGCGGAGCATGCACCTAAAAATAAACGGGGCTTTTTTACAAGCTGGATCCAAACAACCGCAACCCTGGGGTTATTTCTTTCGCTGGGTATTATCGTGATTACCAAGAATATTTTGGGCGCTGAAACTTTTGGCGATTGGGGCTGGCGGATTCCTTTTCTATTGTCGATCGTATTGGTTGTGGTTTCGATTTACATCCGTATGAAAATGCACGAATCGCCAATGTTTTCAAAGCTCAAGGCTGAAGGAAATGTTTCAAAAAATCCTTTAAAAGAGAGTTTTAATAATAAGGCGAACTTTAAAATGGTGCTACTGGCTTTATTTGGGGCAACCATGGGGCAAGGCGTAATCTGGTACACCGGGCAGTTTTATGCCCAGTCTTTTTTGGAGAATACCTGTAAATTGGATTTTAACGACTCACGGTACATTTTGCTTTGGGGAATTGCCTTTGCTACGCCATTTTTTGTTGTATTTGGGGCCTGGAGTGATAAGGTGGGCAGGAAATGGATCATGTTAACGGGAATGCTTTTGGGAATCCTTTTTTATCGCCCCATTTATCAAACTTTTTTGGACAATACGGATTACACTAAAATCGAGCAAACAGATATTTTATCGTCAACGCCAGCACCGGTAAACTCCGTTTTGATTGCGAATTCGACAGATAGTTTAATGACGGTTTCTACCAAGATCATGCTTAAAAACGGTGCCTCTTTTAATAGAGTTCAAACCGACACCGTTTCTGCAACAAAAGGTATTCTTTTAGGCAAAGAAATATTGAAGGATAAAATTTTGCCAACCCCGGTTTTCTGGAAATTCGTCGGTTTGATTTTCTTCCAGATTTTATTGGTCACCATGGTGTATGGACCGATTGCGGCTTTTCTGGTGGAATTGTTCCCAACTAAAATCAGGTATACTTCAATGTCTTTACCATATCATATCGGCAACGGTGTTTTTGGTGGTCTTGTTCCGTTTATTGCGACTTTGATAGCCAGTTTTTCGGGTTCTACCCCACTTTCAGGGCTTTGGTATCCGATAGGTATCGCAACCTTAAGTTTAATTATCGGAACAATTTATTTATCGAACAAAAGAGACGAAAACATTAACGACTAGATACCAAGAAAATGAATACGTTAAAGAAATTTTTAGGATTGGTTTGGATGGTTTTAGGCCCATTAACCATGACTTTTCTGTTTATCCAGGCGATAGACAAAGTGGGATTGACCCATACTGATATTGAACGCACAAACACCATTCTGCAGTGGGCAATCATCCTCTTTATTTTCCTTCCCATTAGCCTTGGGTTGATGATTTTCGGCTTTTATGCATGGAAGGGTGAGTATGAGCGGTTGCCGGAAAGTTCGGAGGAAATTTAGTGGTTTATGTCGCAAAGGCTACAGGAATATTTTTGACCACAAAGGCACGAAGACACTAAGATCCTTCGAATACGCTATCATTGGCAGACACCAGTAAAGCGATCGTTATCCGATAGCTATCGGATGACTATACTTTGAGGCGATTTACCCCCAAATCTTTTCTCTCATTTATATCGATTTATACAATAAATTACCCCTCAGGACGACAAATCGAGTTAAAATATTTCGTGTTCATCCGTGGCTTAAATAAATTATTGCTTGTGGGTTGCACACGTCAAGGGAGGTAGGTTCTGCACCATGCCAACCAATGAACAAATGACCAGTGAACTAATGAACCATCTTTTACTACAAAACCCTTAACAACAATCCTTTTAAGTATTCCCCTTCCGGAAAAGAAATCCTAACCGGGTGATCTTCTGGTTGGCAGAACTGTTTAATAATCTGAACTTCTTTACCTGCATCAAGCGCGGCCCAGGCAATAATCTGTTTAAAGGTTTCGATATCAACGGCTCCTGAGCAAGAGAAAGTAGCTAACAAACCGCCATTCTCTAACAGCAACATACCTAAACGGTTTAAATCTTTATAAGCTCTGGCAGCACGGTCCAATGCCGAACGCGATGGTGCATATTTAGGTGGATCCAAAACAATTACATCAAATAATTCTCCAGATTCTTTAAACGCGCGGAGTTGTTTGTTTACGTCAGATTGAATGGTGGTTACCTTTTTTACATCAAAATTATTTAAGGTTACGTTTTGTTTTAGCGTTTCGACGGCTAGGCACGAACTATCTACACTGGTGATGCTTGCCGCTCCGTTAGCCAAACTGTTTAAGCTAAAACCACCACTGTAACTGAAACAGTCTAAAACTTTTTTACCTTTTGTATAGCTGGCTAAAATATGCCTGTTATCGCGTTGATCGCAATAAAAACCAGATTTTTGTCCTTCGGCAATATTGATGTTATAAGTGATCCCGTTTTCTTTAACCGCTAAAAATTCTGGTGGATTTTCGCCCCAAAGCAAACCGTTTTCGATGGGTAAACCTTCGTGGGTACGAGCTGTGGCATCACTTTTATCGAAGATTCCTGTTGGTTTTAATTCGGCTTTTAGTATTTCTACAATCGCTGTTTTTACTTTTTCAATCCCAGAACTTAGAATCTGTAGCGATAGGAAATCGGCGTATTGATCAACAATTAAACCTGGAAGAAAATCAGCCTCACTAAAAACCAAACGGCAAGTATTGGTTTGTTCACTTAAAATAAACTGGCGTGAAGCAATGGCTTGTTTTAAGCGGTTCTCATACCAACTCTTATCGATTGTTTGTGTTTCATCCCATTCTAACAAACGGACTGCGACACGTGAATTGCTGTTGTAATAGCCATAGGCCAGAAATTCATTGTCGAAAGCAAAAACTTTTACCACATCACCATCTTCGGGTTTTCCCTTAACTTTTTCCAGTGCACCGGAAAATACCCATGGATGTCTTTGTAATGCTGCTTTTTCTTTGCCTTTTTTTAATGTGATTTCTACCATAGTGCAAAGGTAATAATTAGTTTGGAGTTGGGGGTTGGGAGTTTGGAGTTCATTCATCAGCCTGCACTGCTAACGCTAAATACCCTGTGCCGGAGGATAAGTTTGGAGTTGAGCGCTGGGAGTTTGGGGTGCTGCGCATCAGCCCAACCGTCATACGCTTAGCGCTACTGCTTCGCTATCTTCACCAGTTCGGTGTCCAAAACTTTAGTTTCAAATTCCGCGATGGGTCTTTTGGCTTCGATCATCGAAATCAATAATTCGGTAGCTACCTGCCCCATTTCGAAAGCAGGCTGTTTAACTGAAGTTAGCGACGGCGAAAATAATTCGACCAGATTAGAGTTGGTAAAACCTGCAATGGCAATTTTGTGGGCTACTTCAGGATTGGTTTTCTTTAAAGCCATAATACAACCTGTTGTCAGGCGATCGCTTGAAATAAAAATCCCGTCAGGTTGTAAGGGTAGGAGTTCTTTAACAGCCTGCTCCAGTTCTGCGCTATGCATGCCACCATGCTGGCAATATTTAACCAGTTCGGGTCTGAATTCGATATGATATTTACCCAAAGCTGCTTGGTAGCCTTTAAGCCTTTCTCTCGTTATCGAAAGATTTTCGGAATTGGTTAGGTGAGCAATGGTTCTTTTTCCTGATAAAATCAGATGCTCTGTTGCATCAAAAGCACCTTTGAAGTTATTTGCGATTACCTTATGGGTTTCAAAATCTTCCGGTACGCGGTCGAAAAAAACAATTGGCAGGCCTTTGGCATACAAACTTCTTAAGTATTCAATATCCTGTGTTTCAGAAGAAAGGGCAATCAACAAACCATCGATAGAGCGCGAGGCTAAGTGTTCAACATTCAGTTTTTCCTGTTTATACGATTCGTGACTTTGAGAGATAATTACATGGTAATCTTTATCGTATGCGATCGATTCAATCCCGTTGATCACCTGAGAAAAAAAGTTGTTGGCAATTTCACTTACAATAATACCTATAGCGTAACTGCGGCGTTCCTTTAAGCTTCTGGCAATGGGATTGGCACGATAATTTACCTTTTCCGCGTATGCCAAAACAAGCTTTTTAGTCTCTTCACTAATTTCGTAACGGTCTCTTAAAGCCCTGGAAACTGTAGAGGTAGACAGCCCTAATGCTTTAGCAATATCTTTTATGGTAGATGTTTCAAATCTCATTTTCGCGGTGCGTACAAGTTACAAAAAATATCTCTTTAAGGGTGTTTAATCACCAACATTAATAAACGTCTAATTAACGTTTTTGGGAACGTTTGCACACTTTTTTAGTTAAATCTGGTTTCATTTGCTTTTTAGTTTGTAAAATTGTTATGCCAACATAACCAAATATAAACCAACTATAACATCCCGAAATAGAATTATATTCTATCTGCAAACCATTGCAGTATCTAAATAACCAAATCGTTTCAAACAAATTAATAATTATGAGCAAAGTTTTACTCTTATTTACATTTCTTTCTTTTCTCGCATTATCCGAAGCTCAGGCACAGAACAGACAGCTTACCGGAACGGTGAAAGATAAAAAAGACAGCCAGTCTTTGGTTGGCGTTAGTGTAACTATCGCAGGTTCAAAAAATGGAACCAGTTCCGATGCAAATGGTGTTTTTAAAATCACTATACCTGCAAAGGGAACGGTTTTAACTTTTACTTACATTGGTTATAAAACCAAAAATGTTACGGTAACCAACGAAACGAAACTTTCTGTTTCTTTAGATGAAGATGCAAATAATCTTGAAGAGGTAACGGTAAACATCGGTTATGGTACCGTACGTAAAAAAGATTTAACCGGGGCAGTAGGTTCAGTAGGGGCATCGGTAATTGCAGCAGCCCCTGTTTCTTCGGCATTGGAAGCCATACAGGGCCGGGTTGCAGGCGTAAGTATTGCATCAACTGAAGGTTCGCCAAATGCAGAATTAGTGGTACGCCTTCGGGGAGGGGGTTCAATTACCGGCGATAATACTCCACTTTATATCGTTGATGGTTTTCCTGTCAACTCCATCGCAGATATCGCTCCACAGGACATAGAGAGCATCGATATCCTAAAAGATGCATCATCGGCAGCCATTTATGGCTCAAGAGGAGCGAATGGCGTAATCATGGTGACTACAAAAAACAGCAAGGATGGTAAAACGGCCATAAGTTTAAATGTGTTTGGCGGAGTAAGAAATCTTGCCAACAAACTGGATGTACTTACACCTTATGATTATGTAACCTGGCAATATGAGCGTTCACTTCTAGACAAATCGCCAACAGACTACACCAAGTATTTCGGCAACTACCAGGACATCGATTTATACAAAAATGTTCTTGCGAATGATTGGCAGGAACTTGTTTTTGGACGTACGGGCAACACTTTCAACTCCAACTTAAGCATTAGCGGTGGTGGGGAGAAAACCAAATATAGCATCAGTCATAACTTTGTTAAAGACAAAGCAATTATGCAGCTTTCTGATTTTGAAAGACAGAATCTGAACTTTAAATTGAACCATAAGTTATTCAAAGGACTTACCCTGGATTTGGGCTTTAGGTATTCTGATGCGAAAACCAACGGCGGGGGGACCAATGAACAGAATGAAGTTTCCTCTGCAGATTCACGCTTAAAATTTGCGATGATTTACCCGCCTTTTCCTGTGCCTGGATTAACAACTACTACTGAAACTGATGATGAGTTTAACCTTTACAATCCTTTGGTTTCAATTTCCGACAATAACCAATTCACCCGTCGCAAGGCATACAATATTAATGGTGCCCTGAGTTACGATATTATTGACAATTTAAGATTACGTTCTGAAGTTGGAATTGATGATGTTAGAAGTAACCAGGACCGTTTTTATGGCACAACAACCTATTATGTAAGAAATGTTCCTTCGGCAGAAAACCAGAATCTACCTGCCATTATTTTCACCAACGCAAGCACCAATACCTTTAGAAACTCGAACACCTTAAATTATAATTTTAATAAAATCATAGGCAACAAGCACAATTTAAATGTAATGGTGGGACAAGAGTACATGACAACGGAATCGGGCACACTCAGTAATGTTGTGCACGGATTTCCTAAAACATTTACTTTCGAACAGGCCAGGGTTTTATCTACCCAGGGAAAAGCAAACACGATCGACAACAATTTTTCTAACGACAACAATCTGTTCTCGTTTTTCGGAAGGGCCAATTATGATTATGCAGGCAAGTATTTAATTAGTGCAACCTTCAGGGCCGATGGATCATCTAAGTTCTCTCCAGGAAACCAATGGGCATATTTCCCATCTGTTTCTGCCGCATGGAGGATCTCGCAAGAGGACTTTATGAAAGGAACAAAATCATGGCTCAGTGATTTAAAATTGAGGGCGAGTTATGGTAGCGCAGGTAATAACAATATTCCAGTTGGACAAACGGTTCAAAGTTTCCAGAATTCTGTTACTACCTGGGTAAATGGCTTTAACAATTACTGGGCTGCATCTAAAGTGATGGCTAACCCTGATCTTAAATGGGAAACCACCATTACCCGGAATATAGGATTGGATTTTGCCTTGTTTAATTCTAAAGTTACCGGTACAATAGATGCATACTCAAACAGGACCAAAGATTTATTAATCCTTTTCCCTGTGGGCGGAACGGGTTATGATAACCAATACCGGAACCTTGGGTCTACACAAAATAAGGGTTTAGAATTTTCTTTAAACTGGAATGCTTTGCAGAAAACCAATTTTGACCTCTCATTTAACGCAAATATCAGCTTCAACAGAAATAAGGTACTTTCATTGGGTTCGGTTAAAAACATTAACGCCTCATCTGGCTGGGCTTCAACAGAGGTAGGTGTAGATTATTTAGTTGAAGAAGGCGCATCTGTAGGAAGAATATATGGTTATCGCAGTGCCGGCAGATATGAAGTATCTGATTTTACGGGTTACAATGCAACAACAGGCAACTGGACATTAAAACCTGGTGTAGTAGATGCTACTTCATTTATCGGAACAATCCGCCCAGGTTCTATGAAAATCGAAGATATTTCCGGCGATGGAAAAATTGATTTATCAGACAGAACAATTATAGGCAATGCGAACCCATTACACACTGGCGGTTTCTCTGTAAATTCAAGAGTTTATAACTTTGATATCGGGGCCTATTTTAACTGGAGTTATGGAAACGACATTTACAATGCCAACAAAATAGAATATACCTCTACAAGTAAGTACAGTTCCAGAAACATGATATCGGAAATGGCAACAGGAAACCGATGGACCAACCTGCGCGCAGATGGCACCATTAGCAACGACCCTGCAGAACTTTCGGCTATGAATGCAAATACCACATTATGGTCGCCATACATGAAAACATTTGTGCTGAGCGATTGGGCAGTTGAAGACGGTTCGTTCTTGAGGTTATCTACCCTAACATTGGGTTACACCTTACCGGCAAAAATATCGGAAAAACTAAAAATGAAAAAGTTTAGGATATATGCCTCTGCTTATAATTTATGGTTGCTAACAAACTATTCGGGCTTTGATCCGGAAGTTTCTACGCGTCGCAAAAACCCGTTAACACCTGGTGTAGATTATTCTGCTTATCCAAAAAGCAAATCGTTCGTTTTCGGTGTAAATGTTAATTTCTAAGTATATCGTTTAATATAAAAAGATGAAAAAGATTATATATACAATGTTTATCCTTACGGCCATTACAATTGTAAGCAGCTGTAAAAAAGCCTTAGATGCTCCAACAAAATCTTCCTTAGATGAATCAGTTATTTTTTCTACCCCATCTCTGGCAGAAGGAACAATTCCGGGTATTTTACAGTCGTTCGGAGAAACCAATTCTTACCGTGGACGCTTTTTGGTTTACTATGGGCTGAATAATGATGCTGAAGTCTATAACGGTTTAAAAACAATAGATGATAAGGCTAAATTATCAAATTACGATGCCAATGTTAACAACGGCCAGATGAATACCGCTGATAATGCCTGGGCTAAATTTTACGAAGGTATTGAAAGAGCTAACCTGGCCATCAGGGGGTTGAGAACTTACGGAAATATTAGCAGCAACCCACAGATGGCTCAGATTCTAGGGGAAATTTTGACATTAAGAGCCGTGTTATATAATGACCTAATTAAAGGCTGGGGAGATGTTCCGGCCCGTTTTGAACCCATTACAAGCGAAACATCATATGTGCCAAAAAACGACAGGGATATCATTTACAAGCAATTATTGGCCGATTTAAATGAGGCAGCAGGCTACTTGCCATGGCCGGGCGAGAACAGCACAACAGCTAAGGTGGAACGAGTAAGCAAGGCTTTTGCCAAAGGCTTAAGGGCACGTCTGGCATTGGCAGCTGGTGGTTATGCCCAACGCCTGGATGGAACTGTGAAATTGAGTGCAGATCCTGATCTCTCGCGTGATAAAATGTATGCCATTGCCAAAAAAGAATGTGTTGAAATCATAAACAGCAATAAATTAAGGTTATTGGGTTTCGAAGAGGTGTTTAGAAAACTGAATGAAGAAGGTGGAGCGGCAGGATTAGAATCGATGTGGGAGATTCCTTTTAGCGAAGGCAGAGGAAGGGTTATTTTCGATTTAGGTGTTAAACATCTTAAAACTGATAAATACACAGGGCAGAATAAAGGGGGCACCGATGGGCCAAACCCGATAATGTTATATGAATTTGATAGGGATGATGTGAGAAGAGATGTAAGCATTGTTCCTTACGAATGGGATGGTGGCACAGGCGATACCGGCGGTTACCAGGTACCTTCGGCCTTAGGGCGTTTATATTTTGGCAAATACCGTTACGAATGGATGAAACGACGTGTTACCTCTACCAATGATGATGGTTTAAACTGGATGTATATGCGCTACTCGGATGTTGTTTTAATGGCAGCAGAAGCCATTAATGAATTGGACGGACCAGCTGCAGCTGCACCGTACCTCAAAATGATCAGAGACCGCGCTTTCCCAACAAATCCAGCAAAAGTAGCTACGTTTATGGCTGCTGTAACGGCATCAAAACAAACATTCTTTGATGCAATTGTAAATGAAAGAGCATTGGAATTTACAGGCGAAATGTTAAGAAAGAACGATTTAATCCGTTGGAACTTATTAGCTGTAAAAATCGCGGAGGCCAAAACCAAACTTCAGCAATTGGAAACCCGACAGGGTAAATACGCAGCTCTTCCAACCAAAATTTATTACCGAACGGCTGCAAATGGTGAAACTGTAGAAATTTATGGTTTAAACTTCGGCGATACCGATGCGCAGGGTGTTGCATTAGGATATACATCAAACAAGGCATGGACAATGGCCGCCAGCGGTGATGCAATTACCTATTGGGACGCCCTTGCCGTTAAAGATCCAAACAAACAGCAGTTCTGGCCCGTATGGCAAGTCTTTTTAGATTCATCTAACGGATTGTTAAACAACAAAAATTTAGGATTATAAACTTACCGGCAATGAAAAGAAATAATATATCTATAATCGTTTTCTTTCTAATCACCTTAATTGGGTTTTCAGCCTGTAAGGATAGTGATTTGGAAGAAGTTACCAAACTACAGGTCGACAGGGCATTTTCACCAACCGATCTTGCAGCGAGTATTGTAAATAAAACAGGCATAAGGTTATCGTGGAAAGCGGTAAACAATGCAAAAACATATACTATTGAAGTTTTTGAAAATGTTGATTTTTCAGGTACCCCTATTAAATCGGTAAACAATATCACTTTTGCTCAGCTGCCCTATACAGTTACCGGTCTTGCCGGCGATACGCAATACTCGGTTAGGGTAAAGGCAGTAGGCGAAAGCATTACCGACTCTAAATGGATCACGGCAATATTAAAAACAGATGCAGAACAAATTTTCCAAACTGTTAATGCAGCTAAATTAACATCAAATACTGTTGTATTAAATTGGCCAGCTGGCGAAACGGCAACAACAATTACACTGACCCCCGGCAACATTACCCATACGGTAACCGCCGCCGAAATTACTGCTGGAGAGGCAACTATAACAGGTTTAACAGGTGAAACATTGTATACGGCAAAACTATTTAACGGAGCAAAAATCAGGGGTAACACTACATTTACCACTTTACTTGATCTTGGGGGTGCCATAGCAGTAATGCCAACGGATAACCTGGCTACTTTAATGGCCAATGCAAAAGCTGGGGATGTATTTGCACTTTTCCCTGGTACCTATACCATTAATGCCGACGTAGCAGTAAGTGCTTCCATTTCGTTAAAGGGTGCAAAACCAACGGATAAGCCGATTATTAAAGGTATGGTGATAAGGTTAAAAGCCAATGCTGGCCTGGGTTTAAAAGATCTGGAAATAGATGGTACAGGTGCATTAAACGGAAATCAGGCCATTATATATGATGAGGCTTCTGATAATGCATATGGCAATCTTTCTGTCGAAAACTGTACAATCAAGAACTATGTTAAAGGTTTGATGTATGTAAACTTAAAAGCAATGATCGAATCCGTTACCATTAAAGGAAATGTGATCAGCAATATAGAATGTAATGGCGGAGATTTTATTGATTTTAGATCAGGTTTAACTAAAACATTAAATTTTTCCAACAATACCGTTTATGCTTCGGTGCTGTCGAGAGATTTTTTCAGAATGGATCCAACAGGTTCTACTAACTTTCCAACCGTTACCTCGGTAATTACAGTTTCAACCAATACACTTAACGGCATCTGTAATGGCGCTGGAAACAGGTTATTTTATGTTCGTTTAGCTAAACATGAAATTTATTTTTCAAAAAACATTGTAGCCAATTCTGGAGGTATTTTAAGCAATCAGGCATCTACCATTATTGTAGCTGCAAATTTTACAGGAAATAATTATTTCAATGCCCCAACATATCTCTCGGGAAGTGCAACATCAGGTGCTAAATATGATACAGGAACTTCTACCACTTTAAATCCTGGTTTTACTGACCCTGCAACTGGTAACTTTACCATTAGCCAAACCGATTTAAGGAGTAACGGAATAGGTGATCCACGGTGGAGAAACTAATTTATATTTATTAAAAAGGGCAGATTTTTATCTGCCCTTTTTAATGAACTTTATACTGCAGATTTAATAAACCAAAATGAAAAGAACCCTTTATATTAAGTTGTTTACCCTTTTCTTTTTAAATGTCTTTTCCATACATTACGCCCATGCCCAGGATACCAAATACCCTTCAACAATCACTGTTGCGCAAGATAATAGCGGGAATTACAAAACCATCCAGGAAGCACTAAATTCGGTAAGGGATTTAGGCGAGAAAGAAGTTAAAATTTATGTCAAAAATGGCATTTACAAAGAGAAACTGATTATTCCTTCGTGGAAAATTAACATCTCGATTATTGGCGAAAGTAGGGAGAATACAATCATCACTTTTGACGATTATTCGGGAAAGCCTAATCTGCTGGGTAAAGATGCCTTTGGCAATGCAAAATTCAGTACCTATACCTCATTTACCGTGCTGGTACAGGGCAGTGATATCCGTCTCGAAAATCTAAGCATCGTTAACGCATCAGGCCGGGTGGGGCAGGCGGTGGCCTTACATGTAGAGGGTGATCGATTTATAGCTAAAAACTGCAGATTTTTGGGCAATCAGGATACGCTATATGCCGCGATTGAAAATAGCCGTCAATATTATCAGGATTGTGATATCGAAGGTACAACCGATTTTATTTTTGGTAAGGCGACCGTGGTTTTTCAACATTGTACCCTAAAAAGTTTAAGTGACTCATATATTACTGCAGCTTCAACCTCCGCCCGGCAAAAGTTTGGATTTGTTTTTATAAATTGTACGCTTATTGCAGATCCATCTGTAACGAAAGTTTATTTGGGCAGGCCCTGGCGACCTTATGCCAAAACAGTATTTTTAAAGTGCAATCTGGGCAAACATATTTTGCGCGAAGGCTGGAATCCGTGGAAAGGCGACAAGATGTTTCCGGATAAAGAAAAAAGTGTTTTTTATGCAGAATATAAAAATAATGGCGATGGCGCATCGCCAAAAACAAGATTACCCTGGACGAAGCAACTAACAGACATAGAGGCGAAAAATTATAATTTAAAAAATATACTGGGTGGAACAGATCATTGGAATCCATTTCATTTATAACATGCTCAATGAGATATGGACAAAAATTTATTTAAAATTTTATCAGTAAGCGTTTTGGCCGTTTTACTTTCTTTTACCATCATCCCAAAGAAAACTAAACTGTATATCATCGGCGATTCTACTGCTGCCAATAAAGAAGAAAAAGCCTATCCTGAAACAGGTTGGGGTATGGCATTACAGTCTTATTTTAAAACAGATGTTACCGTTGATAACCGGGCATTGAACGGAAGGAGTACAAAATCTTTCAGGGCCGAAAAACACTGGGAACCAATTTTAGCGCAACTAAACCCAGGCGATTATGTATTTATTGAGTTTGGCCATAATGATGAGAAAGTAGATAAACCCGAAGTTGGCGTTTCCTTAGCTGATTTTAAAATCAATCTGGTGAATTACGTAAAGGAAAGCAGAAGTAAAAAAGCCTTTCCTGTTTTACTTACACCAATTTCGCGCAGGAGTTTTAAAAATGGCGTTCTGATGGATTCTCACGGTGACTATCCACGTATTATCCGCCAGGTTGCCGATTCTTTAAACGTTCCTTTGATCGATATGCTGGTGAAAACTGAAAGTTTGTTAAACCGCTTGGGTGAAGAACCATCAATCAAATTATTCAATCATGTTGATTCGGGAAATGTGAACTATCCTAACGGCAAGAAAGACAATACGCATTTAAGCCCTGAAGGGGCCAAACAAGTTGCAGGTTTGGTAGTGAAAGGGATCAAGGAGTTAAAGCTAAGTTTGGTAAAGAGTTTGAAGTAAAAAATATGATTTATCATCCTGAACGCTGGGAAGGATCTTTTTGTTAAAGCAATATATTATCTTACAGTAATAATTGATCTGGGGTTCTGCCTTTTATCGCCTGGAGATTCTTCACGGCGTTCAGAATGACAGTAACTTATATTGTCCTCGTTTGTCACAAGGTGATTCCTAGGGAACAATGAGGATGCATGAAAAAGGCGATTGAATCGCCGATTTAGCTTCTTTAACGCATTACAAATGCGGACCTCAACAGTCCTCGTTACAAACGAGGACTATAACACAAAACAAAAAAGCCGCAAATTCATAGCTGTTAATCTGCGGCTTGGTTTTTATAAAATTTCTACTTAGAAAATATACTTCGTACTTAAGAAATTTGAATCATTTCCGTTCACAATTTCGTTTAATAACTTCTTGTTATCCTCCGTAAATTTGGTGGCTACCAAAGATCGGATCGAGAACGAACGCAAGGCATCGACAACAGAAAGTGTTCCTTCGGCACTGTCTTTACGACCCGTGAAAGGGAATACATCTGGTCCGCGCTGGCATTGACAGTTAATGTTTACACGGCTTACCTGGTTAACCAAAGGATCGATTAACGAAGAAATTACCGCAGCATTGTTGCTAAAAATACTCACCTGCTGGCCGTGAGGCGAACCGATTAAATATTCGATAGGTTCTTCTAAATCATCAAATGGAACAACAGGAACAATCGGCCCAAACTGCTCTTCGCGGTATAGTTTCATGTTGCTGTTTACCGGATATACAATTGCCGGATAAACGAATGTTTCTAAGGTTTGACCGCCGTTTTTGTTCACCACTTTCGCTCCGTGAGCAACAGCATCATCAATACATTCTTTTAAGTATTCTGGCTTGTTCAACTCAGGTAGTGGCGTAAGGTTTACTCCTTTTACCCAAGGCATACCAAACTTCAGTTTTTCCACTTCAGCAGATAAACGTTTCAAAAATTCCTGTGCCAGACTACGGTGAACGTACACGATTTTTATCGCAGTACAACGCTGTCCGTTAAAAGAAAGTGAGCCTAAAACGGTTTCAGAAACGGCTAAATCCAGGTCGGCATCTTTGGTAATGATGGCTGCATTCTTTGCATCTAAACCTAAAATTGCCCTCAAACGGTTTACTTTAGGGTGCAGTTTTTTTAGTTCGTTGGCCACTTTACTCGACCCAATTAAGGTAAGTACATTAATTTTTCCCGATTTCATCAAACCCGGAACAATGGTATTACCGCGGCCGTAAATGGTATTGACCACGCCTTTAGGAAAGCTAGAACGGAAGGCTTCCAACAATGGGTAGTGTAATAAAGTACCGTGTTTAGGTGGTTTGAACAAAAGGGTATTGCCCATAATCAAGGCAGGGATCAAGGTGGTAAACGTCTCGTTTAAAGGATAATTAAACGGACCCATGCAAAGTACCACACCTAGCGGAGAACGACGCACCTGGGCCACAATACCCTGCTCTATTTCAAAACGTGATGATTGTCTGTCGATATCCTTCAATGCATCGATAGTGGCATAGATATACTCAACCGTACGGTCGAACTCTTTTACAGAATCGGCATAAGATTTTCCAATCTCCCACATAATCAATTTCGCAACGATTTCTTTTTGCTCCAGCATTTTGTGGGTAAAATTTTCTACGCAGGTTATTCTGTCAGCCACGCTCATAGTTGGCCATTGCCCGCGCCCATTGTCGTAAGCGGCCACAGCTGCATCTAAGGCTTCTGTCGACTCCTTCTCCGTACAAACAGGGAAACTACCAATGCGCTTTCGTTTAAAGCCTTCAGGGGTTTTTACGCATACCGGAGAAAACACTTCGTTAAATGGTCCGTTCCACGGTTTCATTTCTCCATTTGAAAGAAACTCCTTTTGATTGATTTCTTCCGTGAGCCTAAATTCATCTGGAATCTGGCTCTCTTCAACGAAAATACTTTCGAGGTTTAGCGATGTACTCAATTTGGGTTGGTTGTTAGGGTTTATAACTGTGTTAATCTATGGTTTAAGTATAGATTAACCTTGTTGCAAATATACCAATACGCAGATCATTTAACTTTACCTGCGTATTAAATCTGCAATTATTTTAGTTCGATCACTTTATATTTTGGCACTAAGGTTTTCATTACGGTCCAGCCGATTAAGTAACATACTGCACAGATGGAAAAAATGATGAAATAGCCTGCTTCTTCACCTTTAAAACCCATAAAAACAATCTCATTTTTGCCCGTATAATCGAACAATAAACCAGAGCCTTTATTGATGATAAAAGCACCTATACCACCGGCCATGCCACCAATACCAGTAATGGTGGCTATCGCTTTTTTAGGAAACATATCGCCAACGGTTGAAAATATATTTGCCGACCAGGCCTGGTGCGCTGCACCTGCAATACCGATAATGATTACGGGAATCCAATACGTAATATGGCCTAAAGGCTGTGCTGCTAATGCTAAAAGTGGGAAAAAGGCAAAAATCAACATGGCTCTCATCCGTCCTTCGTAAGGGTTCATGCCTTTTTTATCAACGAAATAGGTTGGTAACCATCCGCCAACAATAGAAAGTAGGGTAATCATGTAAAGTACAAATAACGGAAGTGCACTTTGTGTAGAATCCATTCCATAAACTGATTTCAAATAGGCCGGAGTCCAGAACAAAAAGAACCACCATACACCATCCGTCATAAATTTACCAAAGGCAAAAGCCCAGGTTTGTTTGTATTTGAAACAATCAATAAACGAAACCTTCTCTTTAGTTTCTTCGACATAATCTGCCAACTTACGGTCGTTGATTACATCTTGTTGAATATAGGCCAATTCTTCGGCACTCACCCTTTTATGTAGTTCTGGCTTGTTGTACACAAAAACCCATAAGCCCATCCACAGAAAGCCCAAAGCACCGATGATAATGAACGACATTTCCCAACCATAAGCTTTGGCAATAAAAGGAATGGTAATAGGTGCGGCCAATGCGCCAACGGTTGCCCCTGCATTGAAAATACTGGTTGCAAATGCCCTGTCTTTTTTAGGGAAATATTCTGCTGTGGCTTTAATCGCTGCCGGAAAATTTCCAGCCTCGCCAACCGCCAATACAAAACGGGCAAAAATAAATAAGGTAACACTTACTGAAACGACCATCCCGGTATCGTTAACGCGGGAAATGATTTCTTTAGCACCTTCAAAACCTACAAACCAGTTGCCGTTGATGATCCCTGCGGTTGCAATACCACAAAAGGCATGTAAACAGGCACCAACCGACCAAATACCAATGGCCCATAAAAAGCCTTTTTTGGTATCCAGTTTATCAACCAAACGGCCGGCAAAAAGCATCGATATCGCGTAGAAAATAGAAAACAGCGCCGTAATGTTTCCATAGTCATTGTTGTCCCAGTGAAACTCTGGCTTAATAAAATCTGTCCAGGTTAGCGAAAGTACCTGCCTATCTAAATAATTTATGGTCGTAGCTAAGAATAACAGCAAACATATGGTCCATCTGTATTTGCTTGTTTTGTGTTGGTTCATTTGGTTAGATTGTGTTAGGTGTTTATTTGCTTTGCTGAATGAGATTAAGCGCTAATTTTGTATTGTCGAATAACTCTTCGTAAAGGCCTTTGCTCATCACCTCTTTGCTGATGAGTTTGCTACCCATTCCAACAGCGCAGACGCCAGATTTAAACCAGGTTTTTAAGTTATCGGCATTAATTTCTACACCACCGGTTGGCATAAATAACTGTCCGGCGAAAAGATCTTTAATTGATGAAATAAATTCAGGACCTAAAATGTTGGCAGGGAAAATTTTGATCAGCATAGCCTTGTGTTCCTGTGCAATGCTGATTTCAGTTGGTGTCATACAACCTGGGATCCAGAGCATACCGATTTTATTGGCAATTTCGGCAACTGCGGGATTAACGATCGGTGCGACAATAAAATCTGTTCCCGCTTCGATAAAGGCATGTGCATCTGCAGGGGTTTTAATCGTTCCAATACCCAGATAAAGATCGGGCATTTCGGCATCGCGTATTTCCTTTAACTTTTTAAAGTTGGGTAAAGCCGACTTACCGCGGTTGGTATACTCGAAAACACGCACGCCCGCTTTATACAAAGTGCGTAATATTTCTACGCTACCCTGTTCGCTCTCCTGATAAAAAAGGGGTAACATGCCCTGCTCTAAAATGGCATCTAAAATTTTGTGCTTGTTATTAATCATTGCGTATTATTCTTTTTTCTATATCTGCTACTGTACTGGTTGTAGCATCACTTGGAATGTATAATTTATCGTATGCTGCTGCGGTGGCAAAGTTTAAAGTTTCTTTGGCCGATAACTGGTTATAAAAACCATAAATCAAGCCTGCCATAAAACAATCGCCACTACCCACTTTATCTAAAATCTCTTCAGAAACATATTCTTCAGAAACGGTTAATTCATCAGCAGTATAAATAGCCGTATAATACCTGATTCCTTTGCCATGATCGAACCTAAAGGTATTGGCTACCGCCTTACATGCCGGAAACAAACTTAATATTTCTTTAGAAGTATCGGTTGCCTGTTGCAGTAACGTTTCCTTTGCATAACCCTCGGTCGCTGTTAAGTCTTCGTGAAGTGCAGTACCCAACATTTTATTTGCCGCCCATACATTGCCCATAATCAGCGTGCAATATTGCGCCAGTTCAGGCAAAATATCAATCGGATCTTTACCGTATTTCCAAAGTTTTGCACGATAGTTTAAGTCTAAAGAAATGGTAATATTTTTTGCATTGGCTACTTTTAAAGCTTCCAGGCAAACATCCGCAATAGATTGATTGATTGCGGGGCATATTGCACTGAAGTGAAACCAGCTCACGCCTTCAAAAACCTCATCCCAGTTAATTTGCCCAACCTTTAAACTAGCGTAGGCTGAGTTTGCCCGATCGTAAATTACCCCGGCATTTTTAAGGTCTTTCCCTTTTGGAAGATAATATAAACCCAAACGCTCTCCATGGTAAACCATTGGTGCAGTGTCTATGTTTTTGGCATCCAGATAATCTACGATTTCGCGGGTTACCGAATTATCAGGCACAGCCGATAAATAGGTAGAAGGTACATCCCAAAGGGCCAGTGCAGTAGCTACATTCAGCTCTGCACCGCCAACATAAAATGGAAGTTTGTTTTCTTTTAACCATTGGCCATCCATATCGGGGCAGATGCGTAAAAGTATTTCACCAAAGCTTAAAACTTTTTCTCCTTTTTTTGATGAAGCGAATATTTGGCTGCTCATTTTTGTGTCTAATCGGCGTAATTCATGTTGTTTTCTGCAACGGTATGAAAATGGAAGGAAAACGATTGAAATGATTAGATTCCAACGAAATACCTCTTTAAAGCCCTATTTTGGTTAAAATTTAAAGTAATTTTTTGCGTTAAAGTACGAAATATCCTGAACAATCTTGCCAACCCACTCCAGGTCGTTAGGCAATTCGCCATTCTCAATATCTTCTCCAAAGAGGTTACAAACAATTCTTCTGAAGTATTCGTGACGGGGAAAAGAAAGGAAACTGCGCGAATCGGTAAGCATACCAACCAGGCGGCTTACCAAACCCATGTTTGATAGTGCATTTAATTGTTTGATCATGCCATCTTTCTGATCCAGAAACCACCATGCCGAACCGAACTGTACTTTACCAGCAATAGAACCGTCGTTAAAGTTTCCGATCATGGTTGCAATTAATTCGTTATCGGCGGGGTTAAGATTGTAGATAATGGTTTTTGCCAATTTATCCTGATTATCCAAACGGTTTAAAAATTTAGAAAGCATTCTGGCCTGACTAAAATCGCCGATCGAATCCCAACCGGTATCAGGGCCCAACTGCCTTAACATCCTTGCATTGTTGTTGCGCAATGCCCCCAGGTGATATTGTTGTACCCAGCCCTTCTCGTGATCCCACTCTGCAAAATAAACCAGCATGGCCGATTTAAATTTAAGGTTCTCCTCTTCAGAAATACCTTGTTTACCACGGATTTTATCAAAAATACCTGAGATATCTGCTTCGGTATAATCTTCAGCATAAATTTGCTCCAAACCATGATCGGAAACCGAACAGCCATTTGCGGCGAAGTAATCGTGACGGCTTTTTAAAGCATCAATATAATCCTGGAAACTGCTGATCGTTTTATCTGCTACACCTTCCAGTTTGTTGATATATTCGTTTAAACCTTCAATGTCGTCGCTGTTCATCGCTTTATCAGGGCGGAAAGCAGGTAACATTTTAAGGTTAACACCTTCCCTTGCCAATTGCTGATGAAAGTTTAAACTATCCAGCGGGTCGTCGGTAGTACAAACGGTCTCTACATTCATTTTAGCCAGCAAACCGCGTACAGAATATTCAGGTGTTTGCAGTTTCGCAGAACATTCGTAGAAAATTTTCTGCGCGGTTTTGCCCGAAACCAAATCATTTATACCAAAATAACGCTGAAGCTCTAAATGCGTCCAGTGGTACAAAGGATTACGCAGGGTATAAGGAACGGTTTCTGCCCATTTCTCAAATTTCTCATAATCTGATCCTACACCCGTAATGTATTTTTCATCCACGCCATTGGCACGCATGGCTCTCCATTTATAATGGTCGCCTGCAAGCCAAACCTGACTGATATTTGCAAATTGCATGTTATTGGCAATTTGCTCCGGAATCAGGTGATTGTGGTAATCAATAATCGGCAATGGTTTTGCAAAATTATGGTAAAGTTTTTCAGCTGTTTTGCTTTGCAAAAGAAAATTTTCGTCTAAAAAAGGTTTCATGTTATGTAATTTGAGACATTAGATAGTAGGTTTGAGTTGATCAAAACAACTATCTATTAGCTTTTATTTATCCCCCGGTCTGTGTCCTCACAGATCGGAATTCCATTTATATTTTATCTATCGTGGTCTGTGAGAACACCGACCCCGGAATTTGACTTAGCATCTAAGACTTCAGACTATGGACTAAAGACTAACCCCCCGTTTCCAGGGAATAAAATCATCCTGATTAAGCAATACTGCTTTAGGTATTACTTCGCCACTGGCTGCTTTAATGCAATATTCCAAAATATCCTCACCCATCTGTTCGATGGTTTTTGCGCCTTCGATTACCGGTCCGCAGTTGATATCGATGATATCGCCCATACGTTGGGTTAATGCATTATTGGTGGATACTTTGATTGTTGGGCAAACTGGATTTCCGGTAGGCGTTCCCAAACCTGTGGTAAACAAAATCAAGGTTGCCCCAGCAGCTGCTTTACCTGTAGTAGCTTCCACATCGTTTCCTGGTGTGCAAACCAGGTTTAATCCAGGTTTTGTTGCAGGTTCAGTATAATCTAAAACATCTTCTACTGGCGATGTTCCACCTTTTTTGGCGGCTCCGGTACTTTTAATTGCATCGGTAATTAAACCATCTTTTATATTTCCAGGGGATGGATTCATGAAAAACCCCGAACCTACGTTTTCTGCAGATTGATTGTAAGCCGTCATCAACTGAATGAACTTACGTGCCGCAGTTTCGTCTTTGGTACGGTCGATCAATTGTTGTTCGGCTCCGCAAAGTTCAGGGAATTCGGCAAGCAATACCGTTCCGCCCAAAGCCACCAATAAATCTGAAGTATAACCTACTGCCGGGTTTGCGCTGATTCCACTAAACCCATCGCTACCACCACATTTGACCCCTAAAACCAATTTGCTTAATGGTGCGGGCTGGCGTTCGATTTTATTGATTTCGGTTAAACCGATAAAGGTTTTTCTGATCGCTTCTTTTACCAGTTGTTCTTCACTCTGGGATTGTTGCTGCTCGAAAATAAATAAAGGTTTATCAAAATTTGGACTACGGTGTTTTAAGTCGTCCATAAAATCTTTCACCTGTAAATTCTGGCAGCCTAGGCTCAATACTGTTACACCTGCAACGTTCGGATGATCAGCATATGCGGCCAATAATTTACTCAACACGGCAGCATCCTGACGGGTACCGCCACAACCGCCCTGGTGATTTAGAAATTTAATGCCATCCACATTTTTAAAAACACGGTTGGCCGATGGATTTGTCAGTCCGATTGAACTCGGATCAGCCTCTTCTAAAATTTCGCCGTTTTTATAAGCCTCAACCAGCTGGTGGGCATAAGATTTATATTTATCGGTTACGGCATAACCCAATTCGTTGTGTAAAGCCTCACGGATGACATCTAAATTGCGGTTCTCGCAGAAAACAGTCGGAATAAATAACCAATAATTTGCCGTTCCCACACGGCCATCGCTACGGATATAACCGTTAAAAGTTCTGCCTTCAAATTTAGAAACATCAGGTGCATGCCATTCGTAATGGTATGGGCGGAATTCATATGGATCTGAAGCATGTTTAGTGTTTTCAGTATCCATTAAACCACCTTTAAGAATAAAATGCTGCGCTTTACCTACCAGTACGCCATACATCATGATGTGATCGCCTGCATTCATGTCCTGCATAAAAAACTTATGCTTGGCCTGTATATCATCCTGCAAAATATATTCCTGTCCATCATAAATAACGGTTTCGCCTTTTGCCAGGTTTTGCAGGGCAACAAGTACGTTATCGTTTGGATGGATTTTTAAAATTCTAGTAACCATTTTAAATTGTTCTTTCTGAATGCAAGTTACTTAAAGTTTCTTTTGCACCCTTGTTCTGTAATAAGTCAACGTAAGATTTTACGGCCGCATTAAAGCCTGGATAATTGTTCAGGTTTTTATCCCAAAGGCGTCTGTCGCCAAGGGTATTGTTCACCACCGTTTCAGGATTTTTCCAATATTCGTATAAGATTTCTGCAAACTCATCCTGAACCGGATAGGTTTTTCCGTTTGCATTTGCAGTGTAATTATCACCCTCTTTATTCACATTCATAAAAAGGATATAAGCCGCAACGCCTAAAGTAGTTAATTGAGGTGCTTCGTTTTTTAACGCATAATACCTCCTGATTAATGGCATATTACGCATTTGCATTTTTGACGTAAAGTTGAGCGTAATGGCCTGCCATTGGTGTTCTAAAGCAGGGTTGCTGAAACGATCAATCACACTTTCGGCAAAAGCAATCGCCTCCTCATAGGTAATATCTTCATTTACCACAACAGGTGCGATTTCATCTTTCATAAGTTTTAACACATTATTCGCGAAATCCTCATTCGCCATCGCTTCTTTTACGGTATTGAAACCCGCTAAAATGGCCAGTCCGCAGCTGATGGTATGTGTACCGTTTAACAAACGGAGTTTTAACTCTTTAAATTTATCGATTGACGGAACAATAAAAACACCTTTATCAGCTTTTGCAAAAGACAAAATTTCCTTTACTTTTTCGCTCGATGATTCAATGGCCCAAAGCCTGAAGGGCTCGGCCATAATCATCAGTTCATCTTCATAACCCAGTTCGCTTTCAATGGCTTTTTGTGCTGTCTCAGGGAGTTTTCCAGGCACGATCCGATCAACCAATGTCTTGCAAAAATAATTGGCCGTTTTTAACCAGTTCTCGAAATCCCAGCCCAATTTGTTCTGGATGGCCAGGTCCAATACAATTTCTTTCAGCTTGTCGGCGTTATCGCTGATCAACTCTGTGGGCACAATCACCATACCGCTATCAACAGCGCCATTAAAAGCTTTATATCTTTCGTGCAGGAAAGCCAGTAACTTACCCGGATAGGATTGAGGTGGATTATCGCTGATCTTATCTTCGCTTTTAACAATACCCACTTCGGTTGTATTTGAAATTACAACCTGCATTTCGGGCTGATGGGCAGCTTTTAAAATTTCGGGCCAATCTAGCGAAGCCGACAATACACGGCTGATAGATGAGTTGATTGAATTCTCCTCTACATTAACGCCATCTTCAATACCTTTTACACAAAGTGTATATAAATTGTCCTGTTTAGAAAAAGCATCTGAACCGCCTTTTGACGTAGATTTAACCACCAAAACACGGCCATTAAAAATACCCTTCTGGTTGGCTTTATCAATAAAATAATCAGGCAGGCCACGTAATAAAACACCTGTTCCAAACTGAATTACTTTTTCTGGTAAGGCCAGAATTTCGGCTGTAGGTTTCGTAACCTTATCGCCGTTAATGTTTGCTAAATTTTCTTTGTTTAAAATCATTGTTCTTACGATTTCTGTCATTGCTTTGTACCTCGCAACAACATTTATACTTTAGTTATTTCCCGTTGGCGATTAACCACTTCGGATATTCTTTTTCAATTAATTTCTGCCCCCAGTTGCCATACCAGGCATAACCGTTTCTTCGCTCGGGGCTTAACTCTTCTAATTTTGTTTTGATTGTATTGTCTCGGTCGCCGAAAATAGGTGTGTTTTTCTCCAGGTCGTAAAAACGTGCCCAGGTCATGCTTGCCTGATCGGCCACCAAAGCCGAAACGTTCTTATTGCGGTCGAACCGATAACCTGCAATTTTATAGGTATCGAACCATTTTACCGCTGCCGCAACGGCAGTTTTTATTTCTGCTGATGGATTTTTAATCCGCATTAAAAAACGGATAATTCCTGCCGATTCGCTTGTACTCAACGATGCTGGTTCGAATGCCCTGGCTTTTGCTGGCAACATCGAATCTTTATCATATTGAGCTGCCCAGATAGTTAAAGCGCCATGCTGCCTTACCTGCGTTTTGAGAATGCAATCGATACCCTTTGACACCGCTTTTTCTGCCTTATTAAGGTAAGCAGTGTTAACCACTTCGAAGCCATTCTGCTGTGTTGCAATATCCTGTAAGATATTGAGTACATTGATCATCGCATCATCGTTGTAGGTAATTTCTGAGCGGTACAAGGCTTTATCCGGATAATACTGCGGCCAGCCACCGTTACCATACTGAGCGGATAAAATATAACCCAATCCTTTTTCTGCTGCTGCTAAATACGTTTTTTTATTTGTTTTTTTATAGGCCTGAACAAGGTATACCACTTCTCTGCTTGTGGCTTTGTTATCGAAGGTGGCATGCAGGTCTTTGGTGGCTTTGATCTTTGCCAAAAGATCTGGTGTTATGGTTGCACCATAGTTAACCACACTTTTATCTTCCAGCTGCTTTGGCCAACCGCCATTGCCCAACTGATAAACGAGCATTTTATCTGCTGTAGAATCGGTAGGCTGCTGAGCATAACACGATAACAGCAAAGTGCTACAGATCAGGGTTAATAATATTTTTATTTTCATTATATGTCTCTTATTTGTTTTACCAGGGAGACACGGATTAACACGGAGGATTTTCACTCCATAACCATTAGCTAATCTTCTGTGTTTCCGTGGCTATATTTAATTTTCCAATGTTACTTTTTCCCCGGAACCTGTTTAATCAGCCAGTTTACCAGATCATTGGTAGCTTTAAAATTTTCAAATTCTGCCGGCAATTTTCTACCATCGGTATACTCATTGTAAAACCATGGATCACCTACTGCGAAAACAGTTCCTTTACCATATTTCGCCGTTGCAACGATCACGTCGCCTTTATCGGTTAAAGCAGAAACTGCAGGGCTTTTGACTGCAATTGTGGAAATCTCCTTGATATAAACTTTCTTTGCTGTTTTAAAAATTGAATTTTCCGTAGGAATATTTACTGCACCCTGTTCAAAATTTGCACCCTGAACTTTGTTGCGGCTATCTTCGTTAAAATGGATTCCGAAAGTTTCTGGCAGTACGTTGAATTTCGATATTTCACAATTGCCCACATCATTTAACAAGAGCACCAAAACACCTCCTGCTTTAACCCAATCGCCAATCTGTTTAGCATGCGCAGCATTCATAAAATTAGGATTGGCCGTTTCTTTCTCGGTATCGGGATCAACAATGATATAAATGTTACTTCCTTTTAAATTTGCTGTGGTGGGCGCCATTTTAAGCGTAGAGGTTTTTACGCCTGCATCGTTAAATATTTTTCCGAATAGCGAAAACCCATTGTTATCATCTTCTGCCCAAACATAATGGAAAGGAATCTTTTCTCCGGTAGGACCTGTAGTGTATTCGTTATTAAAAAAATTATCAACGGCAACGGTTAAGCCTTTGCCTGGTTTTGGCAACATGTCGATTTCCATTTCGGCAGCAGCGCAAACAAACGCTCCCATACCTTTTGGATCGTTGGTGATTACTTTTTCACTGATGTAATAGTCGAAACTTCCATCGCGGTATTTAGGCTTTCCACCCAAACCCGATACCGAAACGGTTTTGGTCAGGTTTATTCTTTCATCTCCTGCCTGTTCAACAAATTCTTTCTTTAAACCGGTATAACCTTTATTGGCAGCTGTCATAAAAGAAGGAGATAACCAACCTTTGCGTACGCCTTTAGCCAAGCCGTACACAAACATGCTCGAAGCCGAACTTTCCAGATAGTTTCCTTTTCTGGCAGGCATATCTAAGATATCAAACCAAACACCCGATTTTGGATCCTGGTATTTTACCGCTGCTGTTGCCGTACGGTTTAAAATGGCGATCAATTCTTTTCGCTGTGGATGATTGGCTGGAAAGTTATCCAATACATCTACCAATGCCATAATGTACCAGCCCATCGCCCTAGCCCAAAAGTTTGGCGAGCGACCGGTTGTTTTATCCGCCCATTGTTCAGCTTTGCTTTCATCGTAACCGTGATAAAGCAGGCCTGTTTTGGCATCGCGCGAATTCTTTTCCATCAGGATGAATTGTTTGGCGATATCATCAAAGGCCGCATCTTTTTTCATCAGCTTCGCATACTCTGCATAAAAAGGCTCACCCATATACAAACCATCCAACCACATCTGGTTGGGATAAATTTTCTTATGCCAGAATCCCCCTTCTTTGGTTCGCGGTTGTTTTTGCAGCTGATCATATAATTTAGTTGCCGCTAGCAAATATTTCTGTTGTCCGGTAACTTGGTACAACAACAATAACGAACGACCATTTTTTACGTTATCGATATTAAAATCTTCAGCTTTGTAAGTGGTGATATTTCCTTCTTTATCCAAATAGGCATCCATAGAGTTTTGGATGTACTTAAAATACTTTCCGTCACCTGTATTACGCCAAACCGCTGCAGCGCCTTCCAAAACTACCCCCATATCATACGACCATCTCGGTCCTTTTTGACCTTTTAAAACGATGGTATCCTGCCAAAGCTTTTCCATCGCAGTTAGCGTTAACTGTTCTGATAATTTCTTTTGGGCAAATCCACTTTGTGATAAAATGGAAAAACCAATGAGGGCAGCTGTTGTATATAGAATTAATCTCTTCATGTTTGTTATTTTGAAATTTCCAATGCTTTTTTATTCACTTCTGCACCTAAAAGCGAAGTTGTTTTGGCTTTGGAAACATCTGTTCCGCTAATCTTTACGCCATTTGATTTTTCTCCACTCACATCAAACAGCACTTTACTATTAATTGGATAGGTGAGATTACTGATATTGATATCCGATCCATTCTGGATCATCACAACCGGACTGGTATTATCAGTAATTACGTTTATATTTTTCAGGAAAATTCCGGCAGCTTCAATAATTTCAATCCCTTTTTTGGCTTTAATCGTTACATTCTCCAGATGGATGCCTTTGATATTCATCTCTGGCAAACCCCTAAAAAATATGGCCTTCTCGGCGCCATTGGCCACTACATCTTTAATATAAAAATTTTTAAACTGAGGTGTAGCTTCAGTAACCGGAACGGTAACGGTTTTAATGGCTTCACGTTTTTCGCCAGCCAAAGGAACCGGATCCACGGCGGCATAGTACATATCGAACAAAATGGCTTCGCCCGGAATATCAATCATGTTGATGTTGTTGATGTAAATATTTTCTACCACACCACCACGGCCACGGGTAGTTTTAAAACGCAGGCCAATATCGGTACCGATAAAAGAGCAATCGTACACCCAGATATTTTTCGCCCCACCACTCATTTCGCTTCCAATCACAAAACCGCCATGTGCGTGGTAAACCACATTATTTCTTACAATAACGTTTTCCGTAGGTACGCCACGTTTGCGGCCAGCTTCATCTCTTCCCGATTTAATGCAGATCCCGTCATCACCAACATCAAAAGTACTGCCTTCAATTAATACGTTTTTGCACGATTCTACATCAACTCCATCGCCATTCTGCGCAAACCAAGGGTTTTTTACCTGTAAATTTCTTAAGGTTAAATCTTCACATAATAATGGGTGTAAGTTCCAGGCAGGCGAATTTTGAAAGGTAACGCCTTCCAAAAGTATTCTTTTACAGCCGGTTAATACCAGTAAATTCGGACGGAGGAAATCTTTAATATCCTCATAATCAGCAGCGGTTTTGCCGGCTTCAATTACACCTGCATTTTTGGTATTCGAACCTTTAACGGTTTTTTCAGATGGGTACCACATTTTTCCATCGGCCCTAACCAAACCACCAGAGGCCACCAAAGTTTTCCACTGTGTTTCGCTAAGTTTATCTTTTTTAACCATACGCCAGGCACCACCATTTCCATCGATAATCCCTGTTCCGGTAATGGCGATATTTTCGAGGTTAACACCCGAAATCGGGCTCTGGTTCCGCCACGCAGGCTGTCCTTCCCAGTTTCCTTGCACCAGTTTATATTGGGTAAAATCGTTGGTAAACTGAAGGATGGCATCACGTTTCAAGTGCAGGTTTACATTACTTTTTAATTCGATGGGTCCGGTTAACCATAAGCCGGAAGGAATTAACACCACGCCACCACCTTTTTGACTCACGCTTGCAATGGTTTTATTAATACTTTGTGTATTTAAGGTAATGCCATCGCCCTTTGCACCAAAGCGCACAATGCTCGTGGTATCTTTTTTAAATTCAACCTGCTCGATTACGGGTAGGCTTTGCTTTTGTTGTGCCACAGCAGTTGCAGAAGATAAGATCAAACATGCCAGAGCTACTTTAGTACGGCATAAACCACCAGAAATATGTTTCATTATTTGCGCTGTTAAATTATACTTGGTTATTGTAATAACAAGTGTACGTTGTTTGCATCTAAAATAGAAGAGAAATCTATGCAATCGTTGCCGGAACTTAAAGCAAAAATGCCTCATTAAAACGAGCGCTAACAACTGAATATCATATATTTACCTTACTTATTTTACCCCCGGATTCCATCCACGGAAAACGTTTTCCAAAATATAAGCCTTATACTCCTCGCTTGTTAATTGGTGCGACCAATTTGCCCTGTTTTTCGGATCGGCCCCTTTTCCCATGCTTTTATATTCAGCATAATAAGCGGTTTTCTCATTGCTCTCTTTGCCCCAGCTGTTCCAGCCTTCGGGGCGGATAAAATCGGGCAATTCACAGTGGAGATAGGCAACTTTTGCATAAGGCCTCCAGGGGCGGCCCAAATAGAAACTATTGGCTGTTGCATCGCCTTTTACTTTGCATTTATTGAACACATAACCGAACTTTGTGGTATCGGCCGTTGAGGCTGCAGTAATGTAACCTGCCCTTTTGCAGAAAATCGTGCAGCTTTCGAACCAGGCCGTAGAAGCACCAAAAATAAAATCTACCGTTCCCTCTATGTAGCAATTTTTATAATATTGACGGTTGTTGCCGCCATAGGTATAAAGCGTATCCTGAAAACCCAGGAACCGGCAATTGGTGAAAATCAGTTTATCACCTCCAGCCCAAACGGCCACCGCTTGCCCTACTGGGCCAGATGAATTTTCGAAAGTAATGTTCTCTGCCGAAAAACCTTCCCCATAAATATAGAAGCTAGAAGAACCTGAAGTGCCTTTATCTTCACCAAAAGGATTTTTCTTCTGGGCATAATCATCGTAGGTTAAAATGGTTTCATTTAAACTTTCGCCAATAAACTTTACATTCTTTTTAGAAGCAGCCAATATCAATTTCTCTTTATAAATGCCCTTTTTGATCAAGATTACGGTTGTTTTATTTCTGAAATCTGGCACCGCATGGATGGCTTCCTGTACGGTTTTAAAGTTTCCACTTCCATCGGCGGCCACAACAAAATCGGGTTTAACCTCAAAAGCATTTGCCGCAAATGAAATGACTAAAAGAAAAAATAAAATACTTGCTTTCATATCAATTTGGTTAGGCTTAAATTAAAATCGGCCACGTAAAGTATAAACTTTGTAACGCAGCCGTGTTTTAAAATATATGATGAGCAATTTTAAACATTAATATTCGTCTGAAAGAAATTTTGATCAGATTAAACGTTGCAAACGATGTCGGGAACGATTGCACAATAAGCATTTGTCTTAAAATAAAAAAAAAGCTAACCTTGTTGGCAACCCAGGTGGCATCATGCTGATCCGAGCTATCGGATTTGTTTCAGCATCCTGGTCCTAAGCTATTATTGACCAAATATTAATAAAAAATCATTGTAAGATGAAATATCTCTACAGTTCAATCCTAATTATAAGCTTTAGTATAAATGCCTTTGCACAGCAATTGCCAGATAACCGATACATTTCTAAAGTTTGGGTATCCGATCAGGGCAACGGTACTTACAGAAACCCGGTAATTAATGCCGATTATTCCGATCCCGACGCGATCCGCGTAGGGGATGATTTTTATATGATCGCCTCGAGTTTCGATGCCATACCCGGATTGCCGATCCTACATTCGAAAGACCTGGTGAACTGGAAAATAATCGGTCACGCCTTAAACCGACAGCCACCATTCGTTCATTTCGAAAAAACACAGCATGGCAATGGTGTTTGGGCACCAGCTATCCGTTACCACAATGGCGAATTTTACATCTATTACCCAGATCCCGATTTTGGCATTTATTTAACTAAAGCAAAAACGATAACGGGTGAGTGGTCTGCACCGAAGTTGGTTATCTCTGGCAAAGGATTGATCGATCCTTGCCCTTTTTGGGATGAAGATGGCAAAGCTTATCTGGCCTATGCTTATGCAGGTAGCCGGGCAGGAATTAAAAGTGTATTGGCCGTTATGGCATTAACCAACGATGGCTTAAAAGCAAGAGGAACAGGCCAGATTGTTTACGATGGACATGAACTTGATCCAACGATTGAGGGGCCAAAATTTTACAAACGCGATGGCTATTATTATTTATTTGCACCGGCAGGAGGCGTTTCCACAGGTTGGCAACTGATTTTAAGAAGTAAAAGTATTTACGGCCCTTATGAAAGAAAGGTAGCTATGGATCAGGGGAAATCTGCTGTAAACGGACCGCACCAGGGTGCCTGGGTAAACACGCAGACCGGCGAAGATTGGTTTCTTCATTTTCAGGATAAGGATGCTTATGGCCGCGTGGTACACCTCCAACCAATGAAATGGATAAACAACTGGCCAGTTATTGGGGTGGATGCAGATGGCGATGGAAAAGGCGAACCGGTTATCACCTACAAAAAGCCAAACGTAGGTAAAGTTTATCCAATAGAAACTCCTGTAGAAAGTGATGAATTCGGAACTTCAAAATTAGGTTTGCAATGGCAATGGCAGGCCAATCCACAATCAACATGGTTATTTACCGATGCTGCCAAAGGTTTGTTAAAATTATACACGGCGAAAGTGCCTGATGGGGCTAAAAATCTATGGGATGTTCCGAACTTATTGCTACAGAAATTCCCTGCTGATGAATTTATGGCTACAACCAAGCTCAACTTTAAACCCAACCCGAAATTGGAAAATGAAAAAACCGGCTTGGTTGTAATGGGAAGAAGTTATGCGCAGATCAGCATCAAGGGTAAAAAAGATGGGTTCTACCTCATGTATGGTGTTTGCCAAAATGCCGACAAAGAAAAAACCGAAAATGAAAAGGAAATTGCAAAGCTTAAAACAGGTTCGGTATATCTTAAGGTTAAAGTTTTGCCAGGTTCGAAATGCCAGTTTAGCTATAGCGAAGATGGAATGAGTTTCATCAATGCCGGCGATGAATTTCAGGCTACTGCAGGGCAATGGATCGGTGCAAAGATAGGGATATTTGCCATTAGAGATACGCAAACAAATGATTCCGGAATTGCCGAATATGATTGGTTTCGCGTTCAAGCTTTAAAAGAATGATGAAGAATCAAGATGATTCATTTTTAACAGACACTAAGTATTTTTTTAAATAGACCTTGCAGGTTTCGGAAACCTGCGAGGTCTGAAAGATTTACCCTACCATCACTTTGGCGGTAATCGCCAATCTGTTCCAGGCATTAATCGTTACAATGGCCATAATAATCTGTGCCAGTTCTTGTTCGCTGAAAAAGCTTGCTGCTTTTTGATAAACAGCGTCTGAAACGTGATTGCTAATTAAAGTTACCTGCTCTGTTAAAGCCAAAACGGCCTGTTCCTGCTCAGTAAAAATTGTTGTTTCTCTCCATGCGTTTAATAGATACAAACGTTTTTCAGTTTCGCCAATTTTACGGGCATCTGTAGAGTGCATATTTAGGCAAAAAGCACAACCGTTAATTTGAGAGGCACGCATTTTAATCAGTTCTAAAAGGATTGGATCTAACTTGCTGCTTGATAAATATTTCTCTAAACCATACATGGCCTGGTAAGCTGCAGGTTCTACTTTTGGGATATCAATTCTACTTTCCATTTTATTTGTTTTTTGATTACGATGTAAAGTTCGGCATCCTTAAAATCAAAAAACTTAATGTAGTTTAAGAAATGATTGCCTAACACAAAGGGCATATTTTTTTGCCACGGAAGCACGGATTAACACGGAGTGGTTTCGTAGCCTGTGCCCTCATTAATGTCGTTAAATTATGTTTGCCTGTAACTAGGGCTTAACTTAATAGCATTGGTGTCCTCATAAACCATTTGTTTTCTTTTTCAATACCCGTACGATATTTATCCGTACCTTCTGTGTTTCCGTGGCCCATGTTAAACAAAACTAAGGCTGTGGGCTCCGTGGCTTATATCTTCTTCGCCCTGATCTTACTTAGAAACTCCGGCGTAAAACCCAGATAGGAAGCCAGCATATACTGTGGCACCCGTTGCACAAATTCAGGGAATAAACTATTAAAATGGCGGTATCTTTCTTCGGCAGTTTGGCTATATAAAAATTTGATCCTTCGCTGCGAAGCCTGATGATTCTTTTGTAAGATCAACCTGAAATACCTTTCCAGTTTCGGTAATTTATGGAACATTTCATCATAGTGATGATGCTCAATGGCAATCACTTCAGTAGCCTCCGCAGCCTGGATATAAAATTCTGAATGTTCCTGAAACAGAAAACTGGTAAGATCGGTAATCCACCAGTTTTCTATAGCAAACTGCGTGGTTTGTTCAGCACCTTTAATATCGATAAAATATAGCCGTAAACAACCCTTTATTACAAAATAATTGGCCCTGCAGGTTTGTCCTTCTTCCAATAAAAAGGCTTTCTTTTTAACCGAAAAAGATTTGAGCAAAGGAGCAAGAATCTCTTGTTCATCATTACTCAAATCTATAAATCTATTAATATGCTGATAAAGTGCAGTACTCATTGTTATACCATTTGATTTGCTAAAATAGGCATAATTATAGAAACGAAACTTACACCATCTAAAGCGAAAAGGCCTTATAAATGGGATGCGCGTATTCGCCCCAGTTTTTCATCGCAGACAATAATATGGCCTTTAAACCTTTATTATCGGTGGGTTTCCCTTTTGTTGGTGCGGTTAAATCCTTTTCAGGCACCGCAATTTCGGTTACTTTGGTGGCAAACCAGGTTACGTTTTCGTGTGGTAAAGCCAAACCTAATATCATCCCAGGTAATCCCGTAAATGATTCAGGCCCGCCCGAAACAGCAATCTGGTTCGAATAATAAGCCACCACATAAACCGAATCCATAATAATTGCATTTGCCCTTCGGCATTCATAGCCGGCAATTTCCCGCGTTTCGTCGGTAATTTTCCAGTTGATTTTACGTATGCTATCCTTTACCAGATAAGTATCCTCGTAAACACTCTTTTGCGTAGTACTGCTCTGCAAGTCGAAATTTGTGGCAATGGTATTTTTTAGATCGGCCAGCACATCTGTCGACAGCCAGTTATTGTTCATGGTTTCTTCTACCGTTTGCCATTTATACAAGCTTTTATCCTTGGTAAAACTCAGTGTGCTTTTGGCTGCTTTAAACTGGGGGTTATTCTTTTTATATTGATCAAAGGCATCATTCATATAGGTTTCGTTGTCCTTATTGATTTTCTTTTTAATGATGGCGTACATATTCGATCTTTTCTCAAATTCGATCACTCCATTTTGAACAAAGTGTATATTTTGGGCAAAAAGATCGCTGCTGATGAAAATAACAGCAAATAGGATGATATATTTTAGTGTAGTTTTCATGATAAATTATTTTTGTGTTTTAACGCCGCCGCCCATTTTGCTGAAATCCCATGATAGTGAGAACATGAAATACCTTTGTATCGTAGTGTAACTGCTCTGACTAATGGTGGTATTGGATGCCGAACGGTCGAAACCAACATTTTGGTTTAAAATATCGTTAACACTTAACGAAAATTTCAAATTCTCTGATTTAAAGAACTTTTTGGTCAAAGCCGCATTCCAGATAAAACGTTTAAAACTTTCAGTAAGCACCTGGGTTTTTCCGTTATACTGATAATCGCCATCTGTAGAAATTTCAATTTTCCCTGGCAACTGCACATTTCCTGATATATAACCAGCTAATCCCCATCCATCACTGTTGCGGCCAACGCTTACCCTGCTCATGTTATAGGTTGGACCAAAGCGGGAATAAAAACTATAACTTTTCTCTTTATATTTCGAAATGTTAAGTCCACCACCGTAAGTATAGTTTTTGGTATTGTTTAAATTCCGAACAAGATCTGTAGTAATAAAATTATAAGACGAATTCCCGTTGGCATCAACATTTAAACCAACGTTCATATCAAGAACTTTTATTTTTCTACTGATCTGGCCATACAGATAAAAATTCGTCTGCATCTTATCGTTAAAGTTGACATATTTAAAGGTACTCTTACCAACATTGTCTGTTGTTACATCACTCACAATCGGATTTGAGGTAAAACTATAAGAACCGCTCAGCCAGATCGACTGGTTGGTTAATACTTTATAAGAATTGTAATTCGCATTGATATTGCTTCTGAACGAAGGCCTTAAATCCTGGTTTCCTATTACCACATTAAAGGGATCATTATTTACCCTAACCGGCTGGAGCTGATCGAGTGAGGGTTGGTTGGTATTGCCATTGTAACTAAGTCTGAACGATTTTTGTTGAGAGAAACGGTATTGATATGATGCCTGCGGCATATAATTAACAAAGTTTCTTATATACGTTTTGTTATGGTAAACATCTTCTTGTTTAAAATTTACCCCGCTAAATTTAGAGCCGAAATTGACTACCGTTTTACCTTTTTTATAGTTGAAAATAGCACCACCCTGATTGATCAATTGGTTCAGCTCAAAATTATTACTGTATAAGGTATCTAAAACATCATAATTACCGCTACCAGATTTATTGAATGACCTGCGGTCTGATTTTCCATTCATGGAAGTTAAACCATAGTTTAGAATTACGGTTAACGTTTTTGAAAGTGGTTCGGTGTAAGCTACATTTAATTTGAATGCATTATTGGTAATATCGTTAACCTTGCGCTGGTTGGTTAAACTATCTACTATTACACCAGTTTCTACAATACGCCGTTTATTTTCAGAATTTAAATAGCCTTCGGTATTATTTTTATTAATCGATTGGTTTAAATTCAATGATAGTGTACGACCTTTTTTCTTCAGTTTTTTGGTGAGCAACACATTCATATTAAAGTTCTGATCATCTGCCTCGTTGCTGATCGTTCTATCTGATGAGTTTAACAAAATGTCGTTTTCTCCAGTAGTAGATGTTTTAAAACGGCTTGAAGTATTGCTTTTTTTCAAGGCCCCATCTATATTAACTTTCATGGTTAGAGTCGTATCGATCTTTATTTCATAAGTCGCATCCAGCTTTTGCTTAAACATATCGTTATCATAAGATTCATCCGAATTGCTGTTCTGGATACCTGACGTTAAATTGTTCTGACTGATTGAATTCCGGTCACCTTTTACTCTGATCGATCCGATTTTGTAATTGGTATTTAACGATTCTTTGTCTTTATTCCACTTATTATCGAAATGTAAACCACCTGTTCTGGCCACAGGTAAACCTTGTCCGTTGTAACGCCCATCGTAGCTGTCGAAATCATCTCCGCCACCGTAGCTAAAATACATGCCGCCATCATCCGTCATCGTCATCCCGCCAGAGCCACCATATTTATCGCGGTCGTCCCAGCCTAAACCTACCGTTCCGTTATTGCCCAGAATTCCATAAGCAGAGAATTTTTTCTTGCCCCAGAATTTATTGAACATCGCCTGCCCCTGGTAAAAATCTTTAGTGCCATAACCACCCTGTACCTTACCGAAGTAACCATTCTTTTTATCTTCTTTTAGTTTAATGTTCAGTGTTTTGGTTTTTTCGCCATCATCAATTCCGGTAAAACTCGCCTGGTCGCTGGCCTTATCATAAAGCTGAACTGATTCGACCATATCTGCACGGAGGTTTTTCGTTACCAACGTAGGGTCGTCGCCAAAAAACTCTTCCCCATCTACCAAGACCTTCGGTACGGTTTTGCCCTGTGCCGTAATTTTACCATCTTTATCTATCTGGAAGCCCGGAAACTGTTTAAGTAAATCTTCAACTTTCGAATTTGGTTCAATATTATAAGCTTTAGGATCAAATTCAGTAGTGTCACCTTTAATTTTGATTGCTGTTCTGTTCCCCTTGATAATGACATCAGCCAGGATTTTTGCCATACCGGTAAGGTTGATCTTTCCATAATCCTTAACCTGAGTGGTAGAATCTAAGGTAAAATGATCTACAAAGTCCGCATATTTTGGATAGGAAACCAAGAGGATAAACTTTCCATTTTTAATACCGCTAAGTTCAAAAGAACCATTTTCTGCAGTTCGGGTAAATTTTACAAGCGTAGAATCTTTTGCATTTAAAACGGCAACCGAAGTACCGGATAAGAGGGTGGTAGATGCCGTGTCAATCGTTCGGCCTTTAATTGTGTGGAGGTTCTGTGCTTTCGAATAGGAGGAAATAAAAACAAGAAGGCACAACGAAAGTAACAGACGTTTCATAGAAGGATTTGGTTTTGTTTCCCGAATATAAAACTAATCCGTTAGTTATTGGTAATGCTTTAACCTTTTTTAACATTAATACTTAATAATCAGTAAACTTCATTTTTTTTCGCACACAACCAATACCTTTTCGTATAGGTTATTTTGGCGTTCGTCTATAAATACAAGTCCATGGTATAATAGCGGAGAATGGGCTGAAACGTTTTACACCAATCGTAGTCTTAATTACAAAACCACCTAATTATTAGGGATTTAAAACAAAAGATTTATACAACATAAAATATTAAAGTCATGAAAACTTCTATTAAAAATTTATTCGCAGCTGCATTGGTAATGGTTACTTTAAGTAGCGCAACAGTAGTAGCAAATGCTACAGAAAACAGTTCAAACTACACAGCTTTAACAAAGGTTAAAAACATCAGCAAAATCGTAGTATCGGGAAACGTTAAATTGATCCTGGTTCAGGATGCCAAAGAAAGTGTTGAGGTTTACGATCAATACTATACCAAAAATGCTTTGGTTCAACAACAGGGTGCCGAACTTAGAATCAGTTCTTTTGAGAAAAATACCTTAACGGTAATTGCCCATGTAAATAATCTAACCAGTATCGAAGCGCAGAACACCGCAACAGTAACTACTGCCGGAAAATTCAATTTATTAAACTTAAATATTGTTTTGGGTGACGATGCCTCGGCAGATATGAATGTTAATACCGTTAACCTTACTACTGACGTAAAAGATTCAGCATCCTTAAAGCTTGAAGGTTCATCAGAAACACACTTATCCATCAGCGGCATAGCTTCCAAAATCGAAGCAAGCAAATTTACTGCTCAGGCAAGTAGTATTAAATGGGTTGCCAAATCTGCCCTAGCACGTAACAATAAATCGCGCTATGATGACTTACAAGTAGGTTTATTAGAAAAACTATTCTAACTCCATCATATATTTTACCACAAAGGCGCCGAATTTAAAGTTCAGCGCCTTTTTTTATTTTAATAAGATGGTCCTCGTTTGTCACAAAGTGATTCCTATAGAACAATGAGGGCCTATGTGATCTGAATTTGTAATGCAGGTAAAAATTAATGGCGATAAAACCGCCTTTCTCATGCATCCTCTTTACAAACGAGGAAGATATTACAAATCAAATTTTATACCCTGTGCTAATGGTAAAGTATTCGAATAATTGATGGTATTGGTCTGTCTGCGCATATAGGCTCTCCAGGCATCCGATCCACTTTCCCTACCGCCACCTGTTTCTTTTTCGCCACCAAAAGCACCACCAATTTCAGCGCCCGATGTACCAATATTTACGTTCGCAATACCACAATCTGATCCTTTAGCTGAAAGAAATTGCTCAGCTTCCCTTAAATTTAAGGTCATAATGGCCGACGATAAACCTTGTGGCACGCCATTTTGCAAAGCGATGGCTTCATCCAAAGTTTTGTATTTGATCAGATATAAAATCGGCGCAAATGTTTCGTGCTGAACAATCTTAAAATCATTCTGAACTTCGGCAATACAAGGTTTTACATAACAGCCGCTGGTGTAGGCATCACCAGATAATACACCGCCTTCTACCACAAAAGAACCTCCCTCGGCTTTACATTTTTCAATCGAATCTAAATAGGCTGCAACCGCATCCGTATCAATTAATGGCCCCACATGGTTGTTTTGATCTAAAGGATCGCCGATACGCAGTTGCCCGTATGCCTTAACCAACTTGGCTGTAAAGGCATCATATACACTTTCGTGAATGATCAACCTTCGGGTAGAAGTGCAACGTTGGCCTGCAGTACCAACAGCGCCAAAAACAGCGCCGATTAAACTCATGTCCAGATCGGCATGTTCTGAAATAATGATGGCATTATTACCACCGAGTTCCAGCAAACTCTTTCCTAAACGGGCACCAACTGCAGCACCAACCGCTTTACCCATACGGGTAGATCCGGTTGCAGAAATCAATGGAATACGTCCATCATTGGTCATCAGTTCGCCTACAGTTCTATCGCCTAAAATCAAACTACAAACGCCTTCAGCTACTTCATTATCTTTAAAAACCTTTGCAATAATATGTTGACAGGCAATAGCGGTTAAAGGTGTTTTTTCTGATGGTTTCCAAATGCAAACATTACCACAAATCAGCGCCAAAGCTGTATTCCAGCTCCAAACCGCTACAGGAAAATTAAATGCAGAAATAATACCTACAATACCCAGCGGATGCCATTGCTCGTACATGCGGTGACTTGGGCGCTCGCTATGCATGGTTAAGCCATACAACTGTCGCGATAAACCAACTGCAAAATCGCAGATATCGATCATCTCCTGCACTTCGCCAAAACCCTCCTGTAAACTTTTCCCCATCTCATAAGAAACCAGAGTACCCAATGCATCCTTATTTTCACGTAAGGCATCCCCAAACTGACGCACAATTTCCCCTCTTTTGGGTGATGGAACCGTACGCCATTCCTTAAACGCCGATTGCGCTTTTAATACCACCGCTTCGTAATCTGCACTGCCTGCAACTTTTGCCGAAGCAATCAGTTTACCATCAACAGGAGAAAAACTTTCCAATGTATCTGTATTCGATTCTCCGCCCCAAATGCTGCCTGTACTGTAAGCTGCATTGCTGGCTTTAATGCCCAATTTGTTTAAAATGGATTGAATATCTGTAGTCATATATCTAACGATTTACACAAAAAAACAAAAAATTAACATAAAGGAGGTTAGATTTAAGGTCTTTAATTGTCACAATGTTTAATATCTTGCTTTAAAGTTAATTAAACCAAAAAAGCTGGCTACAATTATTTTTTTTACCATGAACCGTAAATGTGTAGTTTCACAAACCAATAATTACGGCGAATAAAATCCACTCTTTATCAAATAACATGAAAAATATTAAAATATTCCTTCTCCTTTTCTTAGGTTTCAGTTTTGTACTACATGCACAAACGAAAAAGGCGACCAACACGCTTTTATGGGAAATTTCAGGAAATGGATTAAAAAAGCCTTCCTATCTATTCGGTACACACCATTTAATCAGCAAAAAATTTGCTGATACGATGAAGGTTTTGCAGGAAAAATTAAAATTGGCCGATGCAGTAGTTGGCGAAATTATAACGGACAGCAGCACACAAAAGAAAATGGGTCCATTTTTAATAATGAAAAACAATACACTGGATAGTTTATTAACAAAAACAGAATACAAAGAGGTAGAAGATTATTTTAAAAGCAAACAACCGGATTTTGAATTAAAACAACTGAACAATTTTAAACCTGCAATGGTTTCTTTAATGATCACGTTATTCGATAATCCGGAATTAATGGACAATGTTGGAAAAGAAGGAATGGATGATGGCTTTCAGCAAGATGCTAAAAAAAATGCAAAAGCATTATATGGATTAGAAACCGCCGAATATCAGGCCTCACTATTATTCGACAATGATCTTCAGAAACAAAAAAAAGCTTTGCTAAAAGCCGTTAGAGAGGTAGATAAAAGCAAGCTTAAAATGGAAGAGTTAAAATCCGATTATCTAAATCAGGATATGGATAAACTTACAATACTATTTAAGATCCAGGATGAAGAATTTAAAGAATTTATGACCGAACTCTTAAAAAACCGCAATAAGAGATGGCTGGATCAGTTGCCTGCCATGATGCAAAAGCAATCGCTGTTTATCGCGGTAGGCGCCGGGCATTTAGTTGGCGATGAAGGCTTAATAAAAGGTCTGCAAGCAAAACATTATATTTTAAAACCAATTGCAACGAACTAAAATAAAAGTAGATTACATTTGAGCCTTTAATTATCACAATTCTTAATATCTTACTTTTGAAGATAACTGACTTATTAAATCTTAAAAAATGAATAAAAAATTTATGGCCTGTGGCGTAATTTTGGTCTCAGCTTTTATGGCTAATCCACTTTTCGCACAGGAACAACCGGTAGAAAAATCAAACAATCTAAATGTTTACCGCGTAACGGCAACAAAAGTGAACGATCTGGTCCATACCAAACTTGATGTATCATTTGATTACGCAAAGCGCTACCTGTACGGAAAAGAATGGGTTACCTTAAAGCCACATTTTTATCCTACCGATTCGCTAACGCTCGATGCTCAGGGCATGGTCATTAAAACCGTTGCTTTGGTTGGCGCAAAAGGAAATATGCCGCTTAAATATGTTTACAACGACAATAAACTCTACATTACCTTAAATAAAAAATACACCAATACCGAAAAATACACCGTATATATTGCTTATACCGCAAAACCCGACGAATTGAAAGTGAAGGGAAGTGCAGCCATAACCGATGCAAAAGGCCTTTATTTCATCAACCCGGATGGTACCGATAAAAACAAACCAACACAAATCTGGACCCAGGGCGAAACCGAATCATCGTCTGCATGGTTCCCTACCATTGATAAACCCGATCAGAAAACTACCGACGAAATTTCGATGACCGTAAAATCGAAATACACCACTCTTTCTAATGGTAAACTGGTAAGCCAGAAAGCCAATGCTGATGGCACCAGAACGGATACCTGGAAAATGGACCTGCCACATTCGCCATATTTATTTATGATGGCCGTGGGCGAATTTAAGGTGACAAAAGATACGTATAAAGGCAAAGAAGTGAGTTATTACCTTGAACCAAAATTTGCTCCTTATGCCAAACAGATTTTCGGAAAAACACCTGATATGATCCAGTTTTACAGCAATTTGCTTGGTGTGGATTATCCATGGAACAAATATTCGCAAGTGGTGGCCAGAGATTACGTTTCGGGTGCCATGGAAAATACTTCGGCAACTTTGCATGGCGAACAGGTACAAAAAACAGACCGTGAGTTGTTAGATGGCAACGAAGAAGGAACCATTGCACACGAACTTTTCCACCAATGGTTTGGCGATTATGTAACGGCCGAATCATGGTCTAACTTGACTATGAACGAATCTTTTGCCACCTTTGGCGAAGTGATCTGGCATGGGCACGATGCTGGTCAGGATGCAGAAGATAAATCGCGTTACGATAAACTGCAATCCTATATCGGTTCGACAAAAAAAGGCGAAAGCCCTGTTTTAGCACGGTTCTATTATGGCGATAAAGAAGACATGTTCGATAACATCAGTTATGCAAAAGGATCGATCATTCTGTATGCACTGAAAAACCAGATGGGCGATGCCGCTTTTTTCAAATCGCTTAACCGTTATTTAACTACCAATGCCTTCAAAAATGGCGAAACGCATCAATTGCGTCTGGCCATGGAAGAGGTTACCGGTAAAGATTGGAGCCCTTATTTTAACCAATGGTATTATAATGGCGGTCACCCGATTTTAAGTATAGATTATGGCTACGAAAATGGTAAAGCCACTATTAAAGTAAAACAGACACAGGATTCCAGTGTTCAAACTTTCATTTTACCGATCAAAATTGATATTTATGCAGGCGGTCAGAAAATCAGGAAAGAAATACTGATCAATAGCCGCGAACAGAATTTTAGTTTCGATATAACCACTAAACCCGACTTAATCGATTTTGATGTAGATAAAATTTTGGTTGGTGAAACAAACGACAATAAAACTGCCGAAAACTATTATTTCCAGTATAAAAATGCCCCTAGTTATGCCAATAGGATCGAAGCGCTTCAATTTATCATGCAGAGCAAAGCCAACAGCGGACAACAAGTGCTTTTAGAGGGTCTAAAAGACAAATCAGCCGATTTACGTGCTTTAAGTATTGATGGCATAAATCTGGATGATGCCAAGATCAAAGTAGCGGCTTTACCCATCTTGCTTCAGATCGCCAAAAGCGACAAAGACACCGAAGTAAGATCTGCAGCTATTGTAAAATTAGCTGAAACAAACGATCAAGCTTATAAAACTTTAATGAGCGAAAGTTTGAAGGATAGATCTTATAAAGTAATTGCAGCAGGTATTGGTGGCCTGGCTAAACTGGCGCCACAGGAAAGCCTATCCGCTTTATCTACGTTAGATGCGGATACAAAAGAGCATATTGCCCCTTCTATTGCAGCCTTGTACATCAGCGATCCGAAAGATGAACATCAGGCATTTTACGAAAATATTATGCTAACCGGCGACCGCAATAAAATCTTTGCTGTAATTGGCCAGTATTTTCAGTATTTAAGGGCAAATACAAATCCTGCTATTACCGAAAAAGGGATAAGCAACATCAGCAATGCCATCGAAAGGCTAAAATTGCAATCGTATTTAAATAAACAATTGGCAGGTGCCTACACCGCAACTGCCCAGGCTAAAACGCAACAGGCCGCAGCAGTAAGTGGCGATGTGAAAGCCAACTTAAACAAGCAGGCCGAACTGTTTAAAAAAGGCGCTGTAGATTTAGGAAAAGAATAATATTTAAACCACATTTTTAAAGGGGTTGGCATGGTAGAACATAACCAACCCTTTTTATTTTAACCCAATCCCAGTTTTGCAAACACCAAACGTTCCTAGGAAACGAAAAAATATGTAAACATTATTTTTTCTACCTATGAAGCGTTCCGATGGAACGGCTTTTGAGTTGACAAATAGCAACGCTGACGAATAAAATCTGCTGTGTAATAATGGTATTGTAGTGCCAGCTCCCGATTAATAAAAATTGGGTCTATAATGTTAAGCCCGAATAACAATAATTAAACTCCATGCTTTGCTTTTCAAAACCATAATAACTTACCTGTAAATCACTAATTACACTTATCCTTTCTCCTCGTATCGATGATGTAAACAATCTGCCAGCCTTTATCTCCTTTTACCAATTGGAAGGAATTTACTCCACAATGGCTAAACTTTTCGCCCAGATAAAATTTATAATCTGTCCAAACCGAAGCCAGAGGGCCATCAATTAAAATTTTGGTAAAAACGATACGTTCATCGTATTTCTCCTGATGTGGCGTACCGATAAATTTAACAAAATCGTTCACGGATTCTGTACGTACATTTACTTTACCGCCCTTGTCAACAATGGTTTGCATTATGGCTCCCTGTGCAAATGTCGAAGCGGTTAATGTACTGTCGCCGGCCTTCATCCCTTCAAAAAGATTATTTACGGCTTTTTTAACAGCATTTTCTTCATCGCTCTGCGCAAAGCTTTGAGTAACAAAACATAGTAAAAACAGGGCAAAAATGATTGATCCTTTCATGACTTCTTGATTACGTATATCCCATAAATTTATAGTATTTTTGTAAAAGAAGGAGAAAGAAACCGCGATGTTGCAAAAAAATCTATCGATTATCCACACATCTTAATCAGGGGTAATACAGTTTATATTCAGCTATTTACACTGTTTTAAGCAATTGATGTTAATAATTATTTTAAAAACGGATAATTAAAATCGGTAAACTTATAATGTGTTTTTCTGCTAATTGGCACGGTTCTTTAATAGTATAATATATGGAAGAAGAATTCTTTTTTGAATCCAACGAAGACGCACAACGCTCAGTAGAACGTTACGAAGAAATGCTCCGCAATCAGGATCAGTATTTTTTCGATGCAGGCGCATTCGAATACATTGTAGATTTTTACATTGAGAAAAATGATCCGGTCAAAGCTTTGCAGGTAGTTGATTTTGCAATCAGTCAACACCCTTATGCAACTGTATTTTTAATTAAACAGGCTCATCTTTACATTTTAACCAACAATAACGAAAAGGCGTTTATTGCTTTGCAAAAAGCCGAGCTTCTGGAACCGTCGGAACCGGATATTTATCTGCTGCGCGGTAATATTTTTCAAAATACCGAACGTTATGATGAGGCTTTGGAAAATTATGAAAAAGCTTTGGGCCTTGCCGAAAGCACCGACGAGATTTTATTGCAGATGGCTTACGTTTACCAGAGCATGAGCGATTATGAAAGTGCCATTACCTATATTAAGCTCAGTTTAGAGCAAAATATGGAGAACCAGGACGGCTTGTATGAGCTGGCTTTCTGTTATGATGTGTTAGACAAACAGGAAGAAAGTATTAAATTTTATCAACAGTACATCGATACCGATCCATATTCGTATGCGGCATGGTACAATTTGGGGAATAGTTTCCACAAATTAAATCTTTTCGAAAAGGCTATTGATGCTTATGATTATGCGATATTAATTAAAGAAGACTTCAGCTCTGCTTATTTTAACAAAGGTAATGCCTTGGTTCAGTTAGACAAATATGATGAGGCCATTGATGTTTACAAACAGACTTTCGAATACGAACAGCCCAATGCCGATACTTATTGTGCCATAGGCGAGTGTTACGAAAAGCTGGAAAAAATGGACGAGGCCCGTTCTTACTATAAAAAATCGGTAAAAATGGATCCTAAAATGGGTGATGCCTGGTTTGGGATCGGTGTTACACTGAATTTTGAAGAACGTTACTTCGAATCGCTTCATTTTTATAAAAAAGCGATTGACTTAGAGGCAGAAAATCCAGACTTCTGGTTTGCGATGGCCGATGCGTATTATAAATTGGGTCAGATTGAAGAATCAATCGAAGCTTACGAGAAAGTGCTGGAGTTTAATCCATTGGATATCGAAGCCTGGTTAGATTTTAGTACTGTGCTTTACGAGCAGGGAAAATTGTTGGAAGCTTCGGAAACGATGGCTGAAGCGATTAAGAATAATCCGGAAGCTGCAGAATTGTATTACCGCATGGTAGCTTACCTTTTTGCCTTAGGAAATTATAGCGATGCGCTCGGATATTTAGAAACGGCTTTAACAACTGACCCTGATAAACACTATATTTTATTCGAATATTTACCGCAATTGCAGGATAATAGTGCCATTTTGAACGTTATAAACCGATATATTAAGTAACGAGCTTGTGAGAAAAATTTAACAAATAAATCTCAAAATTTTTTTCACTTTTGTACCCATATGAATTATCCATTATTAAACGTTCCCGAACGTCCAGCTAAACCACGCCAAAAAGGCTTAACAATGGTTATGGATAAGGGATTGAGCCTACGCCAGGTTGAAGATTTTATTGAAGTTGCCGGCGTACATACAGATATCGTAAAATTAGGTTGGGCTACATCACACGTAACGCCAAAACTTAAAGAAAAATTAGCTTTATATAAAGATGCAGGTATTCCAACCTATTTTGGAGGAACACTATTTGAAGCATTTATTATCCGTAATCAATTTGCAGATTACCAACGCATTTTAGATCAATACGGAATGGAATACGCAGAGGTTTCTGATGGTTCTATCGAGATTGAACACGATAAAAAATGTGAGTTCATCCGTGAACTTTCGAAACAGGTAACCGTTATCTCTGAAGTTGGGAGTAAAGATGCAGCCAAAATATTTGCCCCATATAAATGGATTAAATTAATGCAGGCAGAAATTGAAGCCGGTTCGTGGAAAGTAATTGCCGAAGCCCGCGAAGGGGGTAACGTAGGCATTTACCGTGGAAGCGGCGAGGTACGTGAAGGTTTGGTTGATGAGATTTTAACCCAGATCCCCGAAGAAACCATCATCTGGGAAGCGCCTCAAAAAGAACAACAGGTTTGGTTTATTAAATTAATCGGCAGCAATGTAAACCTTGGTAATATTGCACCAGCGGAAGTAATTCCTTTAGAAACCATTCGTTTAGGGTTGCGTGGAGATACTTTTGATTATTTCCTAAACCAGGTAAAATAAATTCGTAATCGAATAATAAACCTTACAGGCGCGAAACCTGTAAGGTTTTCGTTTTTAATTAAATATGAAAACATACGGCTTAACCGGGTATCCGCTATCTCATTCTTTTTCCAAAAAATACTTCACCGAAAAGTTTTTGAATGAGGGCATAGCCGAGCATCAATACGAACTTTTCCCAATTGAGGATATTAGATCTTTGCCAGATCTGTTAAGCAAAAATCCATCACTCTGTGGATTAAACGTAACCATTCCGCATAAAGTTAATGTACTTTGTTATTTAAACGAAGTAGATGAAGCCGCCGATAAAATCGGGGCGGTAAATTGTATTTCGATCAAAAGTTTTGAGGGTTCAACCTATTTAAAAGGTTATAATACCGATGCCTATGGTTTCGAAGAATCGTTAAAACCTTTACTTGGCCCACAACATAATAAAGCATTGGTATTTGGTGATGGGGGAGCCGCTAAAGCAGTAAAATACGTACTGGAAAAGTTAAATATCCAATATCAGGTAGTGGTGCGTAACCCTGTTCCGGGAGCAATTTTATATTCAGAAATTACTCCGGAAATTTTAGCTTCGCACCTGCTATTAATCAATACCACCCCTTTGGGGATGTCGCCAAATGTAGATACCTTTCCTGAAATTGATTATAGCCAACTTGGCCCCAATCATTTGGCCTACGATTTGGTGTACAATCCTTTGGAAACAACATTTTTAGCCAAAGCAGCCGAGCATGGCGCCGGTATCAAAAATGGTTTGGAAATGTTGTACAAACAGGCCGAAAAAGCCTGGGCAATTTGGAATAAATAATCCCAATTTTGGGAAAGCAATCATCATAATATGAAATTTAAACAACTGGTCTGCCTTCCCTTCTTATTGCTTTTGTTTCTAACCGCTTGTCAGAACCACGATTATAGCCCTAAACCAAGGGCATATTACAGGATCAACTATCCAGAAAAAAAATATCAAGTTTTTGAAGGTATTGCCCCATACAGCTTTAAATACCCTGTTTATTCAAAAATTGAATCTTACAAAGGATCAGATGCCGGCAATTACTGGTATAACCTCCATTTCCCTCAGTTTAATGGTTTTATTCACATTACCTATTACGATGTTAATGGGAAAAATGAGTATAATAAATTAGTAGAATATGCCAGAGAACTTGCCTTTAAACACACCATAAAAGCAAGTGCAATTGACCAAAGGCTAATCAATTACCCCAACCATAAGGTTTATGGCATCTACTATGCCATAGAGGGAAATACGGCGTCTTCTGTTCAATTTTTCCTCACTGATAGCGCAAAACACTATTTCAGAGGATCGTTATATTTTAATGAGCGGCCACAATACGATTCTATTGCACCTGTGATTAATTTTATCAAAAAAGATATCGACACGCTGATTTCTACCTTCAGGTGGAAAAATTAATTTATTATTTGTTAACCTGAACAACTCAAATTTGGTCAGGATTATTTAAAAACTTATGATTACCGTAAAAACCTTCACCTTTAATGCCTACAGCGAAAACACCTACATCCTTTACGATGAAACTAAAGAATGTATCATCATCGATCCGGGGATGTATGAGGGTTTTGAGCAAAACGAACTGGCTGCCTTTATCAAACAAGAAGGACTTAAACCTGTTTTATTGTTAAATACACATTGCCACATTGATCATGTTTTCGGCAATAAATTCGTTTTCGAAACTTATGGATTAAAACCCCAGTTCCACGAGGGTGAATTGGCGATTTTAAACGCAGTTCCGGGTTATGCACCATCTATGGGTTTTACCCGCTACGATGTTTCCCCTCAACCCGATACTTTTTTACCTGATACAGGGACTATATCTTTCGGCAACAGTACTTTGTCAATAATTTTCGCTCCAGGCCATTCGCCGGCACATTTGTGCTTTTACAGCGAAGCAGACCATATTTTAATGGGTGGCGATGTGCTTTTTTATGGCAGTATTGGCCGTTCCGATTTACCAGGAGGCAATCATCAACAATTAATTCAAAACATTTCTGATAAACTTTTTGTATTACCAGACGAAACCAAAGTTTATCCAGGTCATGGCCCGGCAACCAGCATTGGTTTCGAAAAACAACATAACCCGTTTTTTTAATATTAAAAATTGTTAGAAAGGTAATTTTAAATTAGAGGCTACAACCTTATGCCTTCTACCTTTAAACCCTCAACCTTTTAATTATCTTTACCGCTGTGAATACATCGTTTTATATTGCCAAAAGATATCTTTTTGCCAAAAAATCAACCAATGCCATTAACCTGATCTCGGGGATATCGATGGTTGGCGTAATGGTGGGCAGTGCAGCATTAATCATTATTCTTTCGGTTTTTAACGGTTTAGAAACAGTTGTGCTCAACATGTTCGATACCATTACTCCCCAGATTGCCATCACCCCGGCAAAGGGGAAAACTTTCGATCCGAATACCACCTATTTTAATCAGCTTAGAAAAAATAAAGATATTGCCGCTTTTACAGAAGTACTGCAAGAAAATGCCTTGTTAAAGTACAACAATAAACAGGCTGTTGGCATGGTAAAAGGGGTGAGTTTAGATTATTTAAAAAACACTAAATTAGATAGCACCATTAAAGAAGGTCGTTTTATCCTGCACAATAAAAGTGGGGATAATGCCGTAATCGGTTCGGCTTTACAGAGTTATTTGGCCGTGAATACTGTTGATCCCTTTACCGAACTGGAAATTTATTCACCCAAAAAAGACATATCGGCCAGTAGTTTAAATCCCGCCGATGATTTTGTGGCAAAAAGCATTCGGGTAAGTGGTGTTTTTGAGGTACAGCAGGACTTTGATAATGGCATCATTGTTCCCCTTGGCTTTGCCCGTGAACTGTTGGGCGAAGAGAAAAATGTGTCTTCAATAGAGATCAATTTACAGCCTGGTATTGATGTAGACGACTTTCAGAAAGAAGTTATCGAAAAAGCAGGTAAAGATTATGAGGTACGCAACCAGGCCGAGCAGAACAAATCGCTGTATCATATCTTAAACACCGAAAAATGGGCTGTTTATATTATTCTTACTTTTATCCTGATTATTGCTATATTTAATATCATAGGGTCGTTAACCATGTTAGTAATAGATAAGGTAAAAGATGTTGCCATTCTGAGCAGTTTGGGCGCAGGGAAAAAATTAATCAAACGGATATTTTTATTTGAGGGCATGATGATTACCATGTCGGGCTGTGTGCTTGGCTTAATTATAGGCCTCATATTCTATTATTTTCAGCATACTTATGGTTTCATCAAAATGGGCGAAGAAAATAAAACCCTTGTCACTTCTTATCCAATAGGCTTAAAATGGAAAGATTTCGTTTTAGTTTTTGTTACCGTAGGTATCTTCTCATTTTTGGCATCTGCTTTGTCATCCAATCTGAGTGTTAAAAAGATAGATCAAATTAATCAATCCATATAAAATGAAATTATTTAAACAAGCAATTGTATTTGTTGTGCTCCTTGGCGTAGCCTTTACCGCTTGTAGAAACGATAAAGCCGAGGGAGAAAAAAGTAATCTGAAAACTGTTAAAGGTTTATATACTTTTGGTCCTGAAATGAAATCTTTTACCCTTTGCGAAGACGGACGGGAATATTGGGTTAGAGACAGTGTAAAAACCTTAGAACTCTCGTACAGTAACCTGGGATTCGAAAAGCCTTACGAGCCCGTATATGTAGAATTAGAGGGCTATTTTGCCAAATCGGATACGGCTATCATTTCCTCAGATTTCGATTCTACCTTAGTGGTAACCAAAGTAATTAAAATCAGCAAAGAAATTCCAGACGGGCCTTGCGCGCAGTAAAACGCCAAAACACCTTGGTTCGTGTCTCCACGAACCAAACCTAAATATCTTATACCTATTGTAGTTTTATCGCTCGCGTTTTTAAATGTTTTATTTTTTTTGGAGCACTTTGCAGCCTCAATCGGTTATAGCAGTCCTGCTTTCCGTTACAAGTCCTCGCTACGCTGTGGGCTTTACACTTCAATCAGGGCTATTTTGAACGGCTTTTGCTATTATTGAAGGTAAACAGCAAGGCGCCTAAAATTCCTTACGCCTTGGTTCGTGTCCCCACGAACCAAACCTAAATATCTTATACCTATTGTAGTTTTATCGCTCGCGTTTTAAAATGTTTTATTTTCTTTGGAGCGCTTTGCAGTATTAATCTGATAAAGCAGTCCTGCTTTCCGTTACAAGTCCTCGCTACGCTGAGGGCTTTACACTTCAATCAGGGCTATTTTGAACGGCTTTTGCTACTATTGAAGGTAAACAGCAAGGCGCCTAAAATTCCTTACGCCTTGGTTCGTGTCCCCACGAACCAAACCGATTTGATAAGTAAATATTCTTTTGCTATTATTTAAAGCTTGGCTCTTTTCAAATATGCTATCTTTTTTGGAGCGCTTTGCAGCCTCAATCGGTTATAGCAGTCCTGCTTTCCATTCCTGCCGATGCTAATTTAGTGCCGATTAACCGGCAAAGAATCGGCATACATTTCAATCAGGCTATTTAAAGTGGCTATAGCTGCTATTAGGAGTAAACTACTTTTATAAAAAAAATCATTTTTGTACGCCTTGCAACCACAAATAATAGCACTACTCCTGCCAACTAAACCTGATCGAAGTGGTTCTGATCCTTCATCAGAAAGAACGGCGAGCAGGGCTGTATTTACCTCATTACTACAGCACCTGCTTTCCAAAAAAGACAACTAGCATTCATGGATGTTTAAATAACCAAGCAATAAAATACGCCTAAACAAAAAAAGCTTTCTGGTTCTCCAGAAAGCTTTTAAAATATGTAAGAATATGTTCTACCAGTAGATACCGTAAAGGGCTACCAGTAAACCGATAATAATCAATGCACCCACAGCAAAACTTGTTGTGGTTTTGAACATTTTCGAATCGATTTCCAGTCCTTTTGGATTAACACCATTTTTATTTTCGAATAAACTGATAGTCACCATACCGATGATACAGAATACGAATACAAAACCCATTCTATCCAGGAAAGGAATTTCGTAAATGCCCATTGCATTTTTAACCGAGAAACCCATTCCGGATAACCAGGAAAGATCGGTCCAGCCTGGAAGGAATTTTAACAATAACGACAATCCGAAACCGCCAATGGTTGCAAAAAGTGCCGCATTTGAAGTGGCTCTTTTCCAAAAGAAACCAAGAATAAACATGGCAAATATACCTGGCGATACAAAACCTGTATATTCCTGTATGTATTGGAATCCGCCTTTTTTATCAATACCCAAATGTGGCGCAATTAAAACACCCAATACCATGGCAACAACCACTGCAATTTTACCCGTAAAAACGAGGTTCTTTTCAGAAGCCTCAGGTTTTAATACTTTTTTATAAATATCCAAAGTAAAGATGGTTGCAATGCTGTTTGCCTTGCCAGCTAATGAAGCCACAACGGCTGCAGTTAATGCGGCAAATGATAAACCTTTCAAACCTGCAGGCAATAAATTCAACAATACCGGGTAAGCACGGTCTGGATTAACAGATCCATCCTGTAACATTTCCGATTGAAAAGCACCATCTTTATACAATACATAAGCCGCAATACCTGGCAATACCACGATAATCGGCATCAGCAATTTTAAAAAAGCAGCGAACAAAATACCGCCACGGGCCGTTTTTAAATCTGCCCCTAAAGCACGTTGTGTGATGTATTGGTTGCAGCCCCAATAATTTAGGTTTACAATCCACATACCACCTACCAGCACGCTTAATCCTGGCAAATCGATATAGTTTTCGTTTTCGGGTTTTAAAATCATGTGGAAATGTTCAGATGCCTTTGAAGTCATTAAACTATAACCTTCAAATATACCTGAGGTGCCATAATGTGTAGAAACCAGGTTTAAAGCCAGGTAAGTGGTAGCTAAACCGCCCAGAATTAAGAAAAATACCTGGATAACATCTGTATAACCGATTACTTTCATTCCACCCAACGTAATGACGATGGCGAAAGCGGCAATGGCATACATACAGAAAGTTAAATCAAAACCAGAAATACTGCTTACCGCCAAGGCACCTAAATAAAGGATTGAAGTTAAGTTTACCACAACGTATAATAATAACCAGAACACAGCCATAATCATGGCCACGGTTCCGTTGTAGCGTTGGTGCAGAAACTGCGGCATTGTAGCAATTTTGTTCTTCAGGTAAACCGGAATAAAGAAAACGGCAACAATAACCAGGGTAAGAGCAGCCATCCATTCGTAGGTTGCAATTGCCAGTCCCATCTTAAAACCCGATCCGCTCATGCCGATAAACTGCTCTGCAGAAATGTTCGATGCGATTAAAGATGCACCAATTGCCCACCAGGTAAGTGAACCCTCAGCCAGGAAATAGTCTTTTGAGCCTGTGGATGCGGATTTTTTCTTGTTGTAGATGTACAGACCGTAAGCAGCCACAATAACGAAGTAGACTGCAAATACAATGTAATCCTTCGTGTCCAGTAAGTTGTGTTTCATTAATGTAATAGTGGTTATTTGGTTTAGAAACCTAAATGTAGTAAAATCATAAATTAATCTCCGCTTTTTTTTAAATTAAAAAATGTTACTATGACGTTTATTAATTTGCTTTCTATTCAAAACCGCTAAAGGTGTCGTCATGGCGAGCGGAGTGCAACGTAGTCGAAACACAATTTTTTTTTAATGAAAAGGTCTTCGATTACGCTCAGACTGACAAAAATGGCAACCAATCAAATATTGGTGGTCTGTGAAGACACAGACCACGGAGAAATAGATTTAAATATACCTATTGATCAAATTTTCTAAATATTCTTGCTTTCCACTGCAAACTTCTGGTTCACCATTTTCTGCGGCATAGTTTCTTAAATCTTCTAAACTTAATTTGTCCTGTTCAAATTCTGCACCCTTTCCGCTATCAAAAGAAGCATAACGATCGGTTCTTATTTTTTTATAATCAGATTTTTGAAGAATGGCATCCGCGGTAATCAATGCTCTTGCAAAGATATCCATGCCACCAATGTGCGCATAAAACAGATCTTTTGGATCGGTAGAATTGCGGCGGATCTTCGCGTCGAAGTTTACACCTCCACCTTGCAGGCCACCACCCTCTAAAATAATCAGCATGGTTTCTGTCAATTCATTAATATCATTAGGAAACTGATCGGTATCCCAGCCATTTTGATAATCACCACGATTGGCATCAATGGAGCCCAATAAACCGTTATCTACCGCAACCTGTAACTCGTGCTGGAAAGTATGACCGGCTAAAGTGGCGTGGTTCACTTCTAAATTTAATTTAAAATCGGCCAACAGGTCGTATTGTTGCAAAAAGCCTTTTACCGTTGCCGCATCGTAATCGTATTGGTGTTTAGATGGCTCGCAAGGTTTTGGTTCGATAAAGAAGGTGCCTTTAAAACCTTGCTTGCGTGCATAATCTTTGGCTGTATGTAAGAACTTCGCCAAATGCTCCTGCTCGCGTTTCATATTGGTATTCAACAAACTCATGTAACCTTCCCTTCCTCCCCAGAATACATAATTTTCGCCACCAAGTGCAATCGTAGCATCCAAGGCAGCTTTAACCTGTGCAGCACCATGGGCCAATACGTGGAAATCGGGATTGGTAGATGCACCATTCATATACCGTTTATGGCTGAATAAGTTGGCCGTTCCCCAAAGCAATTTTACACCGCTATCAGCTTGTTTTTGTTTGGCGTATTCGACAAGGGTTTGCAACCTACGCTCGTTTTCAGCTACATCATTACCATAATCAACCACATCTACATCATGGAAACAGTAATATGGAATCTGCATTTTGGTAATGAATTCGAAAGCGGCATCCATTTTATCTTTTGCCCTTTCCACTGCATCTGTCTTGTCATCCCAGGGGAAAACATGTGTTGGGCCACCAAAAGGATCTGCACCGTTGCCATTGAACGAATGCCAATAGGCACAGGCAAATTTAAAATGCTCGTTCATGGTTTTGCCTGCCACAGTCTTATTGGCATCATACCATCTAAAAGCTAATGGATTATCGCTTGCTAAGCCTTCAAACTGAATCTGATCAATGCCTTTGAAAAATTCCTTTGTTCCTGTTACTACTTTTGTCATGTTTTTTATTTTTGATTGATGGTCTGTTAGCTCATAGTTGATAGCCAAATGAGGCTCTTAATTATCATTTATGAACCAATGGATAACTGTTTCTCTAATATTTTTTTCCAATCCTGATAAATTGGCTCATATACTACTGAATGTTTTGGGCTTAAAGTTTTAATTATTTCGTGGTTGGTAAAAGCCTCTTCGGCACTTTTAAAAATCCCGGCACCTATACCTGCTCCTAAAGCCGCACCAACACTGCCATCGTTTTCGTAAAACTCTACCGGGATACCCGTAACATCAACGAAAGTTTGTGCAAAAACCTCACTTAAGAATAAATTTGCCCTGCCTGCACGGATTACTTTGGGCGACATGCCGTTTTCACGCATAATATCCAGTCCATAGCGGAAAGAAAATGCAATGCCTTCTTGCACAGCCCTGAAAATATCTGATGGGTTGTGTGTATTTAAATCGATTCCCAAAAACTGGGCACCAGTGTATTTATTGTTCAACATCCGTTCTGCGCCATTACCGAAAGGAAGAAGCTTTAAGCCATTGCTACCGATTGGCGCTTCGGAAGCCAGCTTGTTCAATTCTGCGTAAGTAGCTAATGGTGCAAAATTATGTTTTGCCCATCGGTACATGCTACCAGTGCCATTGATGCAAAGCAGCACACCTGTATGTTTTTTCTCTTCTGAATAGGTTACATGGGCAAAAGTATTTACCCTCGATTGTTTATCGTAGGTAAGATCGTTGCTCACCCCATAAATTACACCTGATGTTCCGGCTGTTGCAGCCACTTCACCCGGCCTAAGTACATTTAATGAAAGTGCATTATTGGGTTGGTCGCCAGACTTATAGGCCACCGGAATACCACTTGTTAAACCCAACGCAGTGGCAACATCGGTTTTCAGATGTCCGTGCGCCGAAAACAAAGGTCTTACTGCTGGAATAAGATGCTCATCAATGCCGTAATAATGGAGCACATCATTTGAAATTTCATGGTTTTTAAAATCCCAGAAAATACCCTCCGATAAAGCGGAAATGCTGGTGGTAATCTCTCCTGTTAATTTCATGGCGATGAAATCGCCAGGTAACATCATTTTATCGATACGGCCATAGATATCGGGTTCGTTTGCTTTTACCCAGGCTAATTTTGAGGCCGTAAAATTTCCCGGAGAATTTAAGAGGTGTTTTAACGCTTTCTCTTCGCCGATGGCCTCAAAAGCCTGATTACCCAAATCTATAGCTCTACTGTCGCACCAGATAATGCTATCTCTTAACACTTGTTGATTTTGATCTACCACAACCAATCCGTGCATTTGATAAGCAATGCCGATGGCTTTAATTTCTTTGGGATCGAATAAAGCTGTAGCATTTAACTTCAGTATAGCCTGTTGTACATTAAACCACCAATCGTTTGGCGATTGCTCTGCCCAGCCAGTCTGTAAAGATTTAATGGCTGTTTCCTCTTCGGGATATTGGGCTGTAGCAATATTTTGTTGTGTAGCCACATCAACAACTGCAACTTTTATAGATGAAGTACCTAAATCGATCCCTAATAAATACATGCTTTTATTTATTTAATATTTGGTTATGCAAACGGTTGCATAAAGATAGTTTTAAAAATATAAAACGCAAATTTTTTATAAAATTGGCTTGATTCAAGGCCATTGGTTAAACTGCATTAAATATAATTTGGTCGCTAAGCGAATTATTTAATCATTTATATTTGCCAGATAAATTAAAATTAAGCTATGGAACAGATTACCTGGGATGATTTTGAAAAGGTAGAATTAAGGGTGGGAACCATTTTGGAGGCATTCGAATTTCCTGAAGCCCGCAGACCGGCCTATAAAGTTAAAGTAGATTTTGGTGAGTTCGGAATTAAAATGAGCAGTGCACAGATTACCAAACATTATGCTCTGGACGAACTACCGGGAAAACAAATTGTTGGGGTAATCAACTTCCCGAAAAAACAGATTGGTAAGTTTATGTCCGAATTTTTAGTTACCGGTTTTGCTGATGAAAACGGCGACATCGTATTAACTACAGTGCAAGGCAAAGTGCCTAATGGAAGCAAGTTGGTTTAACCCACTTCCAAAGTTTGCCTGAGCCTTGGCCATGTAAACTTCGGAATTTTCACAAGTCATTTCCCGCAGATTTAAAGGATAAGAAACGCAGATCAAAGCAGATTTCTTAAGCGAATAAAATCTTTTAAATCTGCGTTATTTATCCGCAGCAATCTGTGGCATAATAAGCAATCTATTTACCGTGCAGTTTTCTTATTAAGCACATCCCCTGCAAAATAGCCCCGATTGAAGTGATTCCGATCCTTTACAGATCAATCGGCACTAAATTAGCATCGGATTAACGTAAAGCGGGACCGCAGCAACCGATGAGCACCACAATTGCGCTCCAAAAACCTAATCAGAAAAATTTACCTACAGACTTCAGAAGTTTCGGCCGCCTATTACCCTGGTAAACTTCGGAAGTCTTTGACCTCTTAAAACCCTATATTTGCCGCATGAGTTTTTACAATTTCGAAAATACCGACCCTGAGGACGAAGACATCCACTATATGAAATTGGCTTTGGAAGAAGCAAGAAAGGCCTTAAATGAAGATGAGATTCCGATCGGCGCGATCGTAGTGAGTAAAAACAGGATCATTGGTCGCGGCTATAATTTAACAGAGCGCTTTAATGATGTAACTGCACATGCAGAAATGCAGGCCTTTACATCAGCTGCACAAACCATCGGCGGGAAATATTTAAGAGATTGCACTTTATACGTAACCATCGAGCCTTGCGTAATGTGTGCAGGAGCGAGTTATTGGACACAAATTGGTCGCATTGTTTATGGCGCCCGCGAAGAAAAAAGAGGTTTTATTTCCAAAAACGCCAATTTGTTGCATCCGAAAACAATATTAAAAGGAGGTGTAATGCCTGAAGAGTGTGCAACATTGATGCGGGATTTTTTTGCGAGAAAGAGGCAGTAGTTCATCTGGTTGATCTTTAGTAGTTGATGGTCTATAGCTTAATAGTCTACAGATATTTTGACAATCAAGCCATAAGTAAAACCCATGAGCCCTAAAAAGCCACCAAACCACTGACAACTAGCTCTTTTACCCCTAAACCTTTCAACACTCAAACCAACAAAACTTCCAACACCCAACCCTTCCAACTTACAACAGCAGAACAGAAAACGATTTGATGATAATAACATGAACAAATCTTAACGTTCTAATGTTATATTTGCTACAAGAAACATTTTTAAATCTTTAAACATAAAACATTATGGCTTTTGAATTACCTGCGTTACACTACGCAACCGATGCATTAGAACCGCATATTGATAAAACTACCATGGAAATCCACCATGATAAACACCATCAAGCTTACGTTACCAACCTAAACAAAGCGTTAGAAGGTAAACCAGAGGCGACTTCAAGCATCGAGGAAATTGTAAAACACATTTCAAAATTCCCACCTGCTGTTAGAAACAACGGTGGTGGTCATTATAACCACTCTTTATTCTGGAACATTTTAGGCCCAAATAAAGGTGGCGAGCCAACCGGCGATTTAGCTAAAGCAATTAACGAAACTTTTGGTTCGTTCGCTGATCTTAAAACTAAATTACAAGAAGCTGGTGCTACCCGTTTTGGTTCAGGTTGGGCATGGTTATCAGTTGGTGCTGATAAAAAACTTCAGGTTTCTTCTACGCCAAACCAGGATAACCCATTAATGGATATCGCTGAAGTAAAAGGAACACCAATTTTAGGTATCGATGTTTGGGAACATGCATATTACTTAAAATATCAAAACAAACGCCCTGATTATTTAGCGGCAATTTGGAATGTAGTAAACTGGGATGCAGTTGCTGAACTTTACAAAAAAGCTTTGTAAGCTAAAAATCCAATAAAATTTTAGAAAGTCCCGGTGCAAATCGGGACTTTCTTGTTTTAAGATAATTAAGTAACTTCGCAGATATAAAATGTTCGACATGAAAAGGCTTGTAATTTTACTTTTAATTGTAGTTGGTGTAAATGGATTGGTGCGTGCACAGCAAAATAAAGTACCCACCCCTTCCGAAATTGCGCAAAAGAATGTGGATGATCTGGATAAAAGATTAAAATTAAATGGCACGCAAAAAAGTGTGATTTATAGTTTCACATTTAACCAGGCGAAAGAACAGGCCGATTTAATTAAAAGACAACAGGCAGGCAACTCCCGCGAAGAGGATGTAGACAAATTTTATAAACTGCAGAACGAAACCTCAAAGAACATTCGTAACGTATTAAGACCTGAACAACAGACTGAATATGACAAAGTGATAGAGGAACGTTTAAGTGGCAAAGGCTTAAAAGCAAAAAACAAGAAAAAGAAAAAAGGCGAGGAAGAAGAAGTGGAGAGCGATATTAAAGGATTGTTATCTGCACCCCCAGTAGAAAAGCAAAACCAGTAATCACTCCTGATATCACTGGGCAAGATTTTTATTCAAAGTAGCCATGCCAGAAATCATCTTAGGATCACTTGTACTCGGACTGCTGCTTTCGCCACAGCTACTTGCAGGTTTTTTGGCAAAAAGAACAGGCCGGAATTTTTGGTTCTGGTTTTTCATTTCCTTTTTAATCCCAATCATTTCGCTGATTATCCTGATCTTTTTAGAAGATAAAAATCCCGCTGCACAAAGTTATCAATTGGCTGATCATGTGGATAAAGACCGGGAGTTAAAAAGCGAATCTATTTACGAAGTTTCGTAAGCCTGTGTGTCGGAAAACTTCGGGAATTTTGGCAAAACTTAAATGTGATCAGAAACTTGCGAAGTTCTCCATCATTTTGCCCCCCCTTAAACTTCGCAAGGAAGCTAAATCCCTACAATATCTTTTTTCTTTTTTTGCTTCATTGCCTTGGGAATAATTTCCAGGATCTCATCCTTCAAAGCATTAAGCATGCGTTTTTTAATAAAATTTTTATGGGTTACCAGGCTGATTTCGCGTACAGGTTCCGGGGATTTAAAATGACGGATTTTACTGGTTTGTTTTGCGTTTAATTCCGCAATGGCCAGTTCAGGAAGCAATGTTGCACCTCCATTTAAATCAACCATACGAACCAGGGTTTCTACGCTACCCGTATTATATTCCAAACCTTGTAGCCTGTTATTTTTGGTAGAGCGGCAAATGTTCAATACCTGATTGCGCATACAATGACCTTCATTTAAAAGCCAGATGTTTTCGTCGTTTAAGTCTTCTGCATCTACTGCTTTCTTTTTATACAGCTTGCTATTTTTACTGATGTAACTGACAAAATTTTCGTAGTACAAAGGTGTTTCCGTAATGTTCGGATCTGTTAACGGAGTTGCCAAGATGCCGCAATCCAGTACGCCTGTTTTTAAGTGGTGGATAATATCTTCGGTGGTATACTCCCAAATTAAAAGTTTTAATTCGGGATATTTCTCCAGCATGGCTGAGATGACTTCAGGCAATAAATAAGGGGCAACAGTTGGAATAACACCAATTCTTAATTCACCTAAAACATCCTGTTGCTGACTGCTGATCAGTTCTTTAATTTTTCCGCTTTCCTGTAAGATAATCCTGGCCTGCGCAATAATCTGTGCGCCAATTTCTGTCGGACTTACAGGTTGTTTACTCCTGTCGAAAATTTTAACGCTGATTAATTCTTCCAGTTTTTGGACCTGCATACTTAAAGTAGGCTGGGTTACAAAACACTTATCTGCAGCAGTTACAAAACTTCTATAGGTATCAACGGCAACAATATATTCAAGCTGAACTAAAGTCATATAGGTAAAATTGATTTATATTTTCAAAGATATAAATTCTAGCTATAATAAATTAGTGAATGATTGAATTTTGAATGAAAGCCTGTCAAGCTTCATAAAACATTCATTTTATCATTCACTCACCCTATCATTCTCTCACTCCCTCATTCTCTCACTCCCTCATTCTGTAATTCAATCATTAAATCTAATACCTGCTTTCGAAATCCTGATAGGCCAGGGCAATGCCTTCGGGCAATTCAATTTTATGTTTCCAGCCTAAATCGTGAAGTTTGCTTACGTCCATCAATTTACGGGGGGTACCATCAGGTTTGCTGGCATCAAATACCAATTCACCTTCAAAGCCCAACACCTCTTTGATTAATAACGCTAGGTCTTTGATGGTTAAATCGTGTCCGGTACCTACATTGATCAAATGCGGTTCATTATAATTTTGCATCAGGAAATAACAGGCGTCGGCTAAATCATCTGCAAATAAAAATTCGCGCATTGGTGAGCCTGAGCCCCACACCACAACTTCCTTTTCGTTGTTCATTTTTGCTTCGTGTACCTTACGGATTAAAGCGGGCAAAACATGGGAGTTTTGTGGATGGTAATTATCGTTAAAACCATATAAATTGGTTGGCATTACCGAAATAAAATTACAACCATACTGATCGCGGTAAGCATCGCACATTTTAATGCCTGCAATTTTAGCAATAGCATACGGCTCGTTGGTGTGCTCTAAGGTTCCGGTTAAAAGGTAATCTTCTTTTAAGGGCTGCGGAGCCATTTTTGGATAAATACAGCTCGAACCTAAAAACATCAGTTTTTTGACGCCAGTTACATAGGCATTGTGGATTACATTGTTCTGAATAGCCAAATTCTCATAAAGGAAATCGGCCCTATAAGTATTGTTTGCCACAATCCCACCAACTTTGGCAGCAGCTAGGAATACGTAATCAGGTTTTTCTTCAGCAAAGAAATCGGTAACAGCCTGTTGGTTGCGTAAATCCAGTTCACCTGATGTTCTGGTCATGATATTTTCGTAACCTTCTTTTTGCAGTTTACGGTAAATGGCCGAACCTACCATACCACGATGGCCTGCAACATATATCTTAGCGTTTTTTTCCACGGTATTTTTTATAGGTTACAAAAATACGATTCCTAAGCAAGAATGGCATTAATCTTTCTGGCAAAAGAAACATCGGTTATTGATTTAATTGTATTTTTGCAGAAAAAAAACTTTTGGGTAAAGATAAACTTAGGCGTTTTGCAGAAATCGAAACATTTGCAAACGTATATCAATTAGAAGAAGGAAAAGCTTTAAAAGGGACCTGGGCTTCTGAACATTTTAAAAATACGAATCCTATTGTGCTCGAACTGGCATGTGGCAAAGGCGAATACTCGGTCAATTTGGCCCGTTTATTCCCTGAAAAAAATTTTATTGGCATTGATTACAAAGGCAACCGCATTTGGCGAGGAGCTAAAACAGCGATCGAAGACGGGATCAACAATGTTGCTTTTTTAAGGATTCAGATTGAAAACTTGCTGGATTATTTTAATGAGGGTGAAATCGACGAAATCTGGATCACCTTTCCTGATCCGCAGCCACAAGATAGCCGGGAGAAAAAACGTTTAACTTTTCCTGCATTTTTGAACCGCTACAAACTCGTTTTAAAACCAGGTGGTAACGTTAACCTGAAAACAGATAACGATCAACTGTATGCTTATACCTGCGAAAAGGTTGAGGAGCTGGGATTGCCTGTACACAAAAACACCGATCATCTGTATACTTCTGATCTGGTTGACGACGTTTTATCAATCAAAACCTATTACGAGAAAAAATATCTGCTACACGATAAAAATATTAATTATATTCAGTTTTCCTTTGACTAATGGATACCAACTTTTACGAACAGGTTTATGAGATTGCCCGTTTAATCCCGAAAGGGAGGGTTACCTCTTATGGAGCCATCGCTAAAAGTTTGGGAGCCGCAAAATCGTCGAGAATGGTTGGGCATGCCATGGCTTATGCCGGAACAGCCCATCCAAAAGTACCCGCACACCGGGTGGTAAACAGCAGTGGTTTGCTTACCGGAAAGTTTCATTTCAGTCCACCGGACTTAATGATCGAACTCTTAAACAAAGAAGGCATAGAAGTGAAGAACGATAAAGTCCTTAACTTTAAAAAGGTGTTCTGGAATCCACTCGAGGAAATTACAATATAACAGGCAGGCTCCGTTTATAATCGGTAAGTGTAAAAATAATCAAAATCAACAGGCCGAGGCAGGCGTAAAATATTTCATCGGTTAAGTTCCCCTTGAATAAAGTAAAAGCCAAAACAACTAATACAATACTTACAAAAAACTCGATTATTCCGTGCAGCTTAAGGTTGACTATTTTAAATATGCCTCCGCTGAAATCGGTACTTACCGTTAGTAAAAAATGAATAATACCAAGTGCATAGGCCAATGTTGATGCTGTTTTAGAAAGGCCAAAAACATCAGGAGAAGCCAATAAAAAAATGACTAAAATGTAATCTAAAACAGCGTGGAATTTTGGGGATATCATTTTCATCATCAAACATTTATATCTCTAACAAATAATAGTTGAAAAAGATTTTTAATTTTAAGATATGGGAAAATTAGTTGAAGAATTTAATGGCTATCGCGAAAAAATGAACGATAGGATTATGGAAACGGCGAACACTAACATTAAACGGTTTTTCGCCCTCGATACCACTTCTTATGCAGATGGTGCCCTGGATGTTAAAACAAAAGAAATGTTGGGCTTGGTGGCCTCCATGGTTTTACGTTGCGACGGCTGCATTAAATATCACCTTGGCAAATGCTTCGATGCAGGTGTAAACAGCGACGAAATGAATGAAATCTTCATGATTGCGAATCTTGTAGGCGGTAGCATTGTTATTCCGCACTATAGGAGAGCCGTTGAATATTGGGATGAGCTTTGTTCTAGTCCTCAGTCTTAAGTCCATAGTCAGAAGTCTATAATCCAACCAAATTATTACATTAGTTAAAAAAACGATGGGGAAGTTTAGAGAATTAATAGCCTATAAAAAAGGATTCGCTCTTCTGATGGACATCTTTACCTTAACTAAAGACTTTCCTAAATCAGAGCAATACAGTTTGGTAGATCAGATCAGAAGATCTTCGAGGTCTGTATGCAGCAGTATTGGCGAAGCTTATAAAAAAAGAAGATATCCAAATCATTTTATTAGCAAGCTATCAGACGCAGATATGGAGAATGGCGAAACGCAAGTTTGGTTAGATGTAGCGCTTGCTTGTAATTATATTTCTGAAGAAAAGTTCAGTCACTTGGATGCCCAATGTGAAGAAATAAGCAAATTATTAAACTTTATGATTAGCAACCCTGCAAAATTCTCATAATATGACTCAAGACTCTGGACTAAAGACTAAGGACTTAATTATCCGCTGCTCATGGGCCGGCACCGATCCACTTTACATTAAATACCACGATGAAGAATGGGGAAAACCCGTTTACGATGATAAAATTTTATTTGAATTTCTCATATTGGAAGGAGCACAGGCAGGTTTAAGCTGGATAACCATCTTGCGTAGGCGTGAAAATTACCGTAAAGCTTTTGCCAATTTTGAGGTGAAAAGGGTAGCTGCTTTTACTGAAAAAGATGTGGAGCGATTAATGAACGATGAAGGTATCATCCGGAACCGTTTAAAAGTTAACAGCGCCATTACCAATGCCAGGCTCTTTATCGAAATCCAGCAGGAATTTGGCAGTTTCTCCAAATACATGTGGAGTTTTGTTCCAGGCGGTAAACCAATACAAAACCACATCGAAAAAATGAGCGATGTTCCACCAAGAACAGAGCTCTCCGACCGCATCAGCAAGGATATGAAAAAACGAGGTTTTAAGTTTTTCGGCACCACCATTTGTTATGCCCACATGCAAGCCACAGGAATGGTTAACGACCATCTATTAAACTGCTGTGCAAGATAAAACCTAATCATTTGGATTAAAATATTCTAACCGAAACAATCCCATAATCGCTTAGTAACCCTACGTTAAACTATTGTGCAAGATGATTTATGCAAAACGATCCTGCAATCCTATAATCGTAATAATCCTATTTACTTTTTAGTCGCGTTATACTCCTTCACCCACTCTATTACCTCTCTACTGTTAAAATCAGTTCCAACTTCTACCTTGGCTTTTAAAGCAGGTTGATCGCCCATTTTTTGCAACAGGATATTTTTGACCTCAGCTTTTTTGCCATCTTCGGTTATTGCTTTCATCGGCACCTCCTGTAAAGGTCCGGCGCCAGGTTTTTCAATAAAGTAGCGAACAACTGGTGCACCTGCAGGCCTCTCCGGAGCAGAATTTCGTCCACCACCGATACTTATGCCACCGCCCATACCCATGCCGCCATAGCCACCTGTACCAGTTCCAATGCCTATTGAGGGTCTGAATTTTACTTTTTTCTCTTTTACCTCTGGTACCAAGGTACCACCACCAAAAGAATAAAGATTAACGGTACCCATTTCTATTACCTTCACAAAACGGTATTCGAAATTGCGGCCATTTGCAAAACCTTTGCTTACGAAACTATTGCCGTTCCAAAAGAAGTTTTTAACATCCTTTGCAGGTAAAATCACATCAGCTTCATCGTTAGCACTGATAAAAACAGAAAAATAATCAGTTCCCTTTATGGTGCCGCGGATTACATCATCATTGTTTTTAACGATGAAATCCTGGGCTGAAAGTTGATTCAGGAAAAACGAGAAAATAAAAACAGATAATAGAAATTTCATATGATCAATTGCTTTTCACAAATAACGGAACTTAATTCCAAAACATACTAATTCAGATTGATTTTGATATTACCTGTTTCTATACCTGGATGTTCTTTTTGAAAGCTGCCGAAGGATTCTTTCATTTTATTTAAGGCGTAAGCTTTCGTATTGCTGATGTTTTTGCTCAACGCATAAAATTTATTGACGATGTAGATCTTAAAAAGATATTCTTTTATTTCTGCAGAGGCCTGCGTATCTGTCATCACTTTGGCTAAATTTTCCCGATCAACAAAATTAATAAGCCCAGCACGCGAAGCGATATAGTTGGCAACTTTGTTCAGACTGTCCACTTTGGTTCCAAAAGCATCTTTTCCCGTATTGATATTCTCAATAGCTTTTAATTGTGGGGCAATTTCCCTGGCTAAAACTTCTTTGTTAAGTGCAATCAGCCCTTTAGGCACAAAGAAAGCAGAATCTAATTTATAGGGATCAACAAAAAGAAATATGGTATCTTTTAAATTAGGGTTTATTAAAGTATACCGATCCACTATCCCTGTAGCCGAATGTTCACTTTTTCTTTTGGTAAAATCAATCCTTGATCCATCCGGCCAACGGTAAGAATTTTCCAGTTTGGCCATCCTTAAGCTTAAGTAACCTCTATCTATTAAATTTTTAAATGCACCAGTACCTATTGGCCGGTTAATAGATGCACCATAGCCATCATCGTTACCTTTCAGGTTTTCAAAAGTAATATAGGTAAGCAAAGTATCAGATGGAAGCTGGGCTTTAATCAAGCCAGTAACCAAGCAAAAGATTAGTGTACAAAATATTTTCATAGCGCGTTTTATTTAATGATGATGAAAGTTAAAGAATTCAATAATTTAATTTTATTTTTTTGTTGATAAAGCATTTTAGCGATATGATTAACTTTGGTTACTTTTATCATCCGATAAATCCATTTATCGGTGTAATCATTAAATCGGTGTAACCACATGAATAAAAAACTCTTTCTCCTCGACGGTATGGCGCTAATGTACAGGGCGCATTTTGCATTAAGTAAAAACCCCCGTTTTACCTCAACAGGCATCAATACATCAGCAGTTATGGGTTTTACCAATACTTTGCTGGATGTTTTGAAGAAAGAAAAACCAACGCATATTGCCGTTGTTTTTGATACCGAAGCACCTACCGAAAGGCATACTACGTTCGAGGCCTATAAAGCCCAACGCCAGGCCATGCCCGAAGACCTCGCTGCTGCAATGCCTTATGTGATTAAACTCATTACCGGATTTAATATTCCCGTAATCACTTCTGATGGTTACGAGGCTGATGATATTATTGGTACGCTGGCTAAAAAAGCAGAACAAAAAGGCTATCAGGTATACTGTATGACGCCGGATAAGGATTTTGCGCAGTTGGTTTCTGAAAATATTTTCATTTACAAACCTGCCCGTATGGGTAACGATATGGAAATATTGGGCGTAAAGGAAATATTGGCCAAATGGGAAATCGAAAATGTATTGCAGGTAATCGACATTTTGGGTTTGTGGGGCGATGCAGTTGATAATATCCCGGGTATTCCGGGCATCGGCGAGAAAACCGCAAAGGCTTTGATCAAACAATATGGTTCTATGGAGAACATTATTGCAAATTCACACGAACTAAAAGGTAAACAACGCGAAAATGTAGAAAACTTTGCAGAACAAGGTTTACTCTCCAAAAAACTCGCTACCATTTTATTGGATGTTCCTGTTGAGCTTGATGAAGCCAGTTTAGAACTCTGCGATCCAAGCCGCGATTTACTGGAGCCTTTATTTACGGAATTAGAATTCAGAACCTTAGGCCGCAGGGTGTTTGGCGATGAGTTTTCGGTTACCACCGCCCGCTTTCAGGAAGGCACGCAAACTGATTTATTTGGCAATCAGACTGGTGAAGCCATTCAGTACACGAACACGCTGGAGGAAGAACCTGCAGAAAAGCTTCCTGCTAAAACCATCGAAAATACAGCACACGATTATCAGCTGGTAGATACCGCTGAGCAACGTGCTGATTTAATTAAATTATTACTTGCCGAAAAACGGATCTCATTCGATACCGAAACCACAGGCACCGATGCAAACATGGCCGATTTAGTGGGCTTATCGTTCTCGGTGAAACCCGGCACAGGCTATTACGTTCCTGTTCCGGCCGATAGAGCAGAAGCGCAAGCTATTGTTGACGAATTTAGAGTGGTGTTGGAAAATGAAGACATCGAGAAAATTGGTCAGAATACCAAGTACGATATTTTAGTGTTAAAATGGTACGATGTTCAGGTAAAAGGAAAACTTTTCGACACCATGCTGGCCCATTACCTGATCGATCCGGATACCCGCCATGGCATGGATGTTTTATCAGAGAACTATCTTGGGTACTCGCCCATCTCCATTACCAAACTGATCGGTGCAAAAGGCAAAAACCAGGGTACCATGCGTGATGTTCCGGTGATTGATGTGGTAGATTATGCTGCTGAAGATGCTGATGTAACGCTACAGCTGGCACACATCTTTGAACCAAAATTAAAAGAACTAAACGCGGCCAAACTGGCCGAGGAAATAGAGAATCCATTGGTTTATGTATTGGCCGATATCGAAAAAGAAGGCGTTCGTATTGATATCGAAACCTTACAGGCTTACTCTAAAGAATTGGAAACCGAAATTATCAAGTTCGAACAGAATGTTTATGATAAAGCGGGGATCAAATTCAACCTGGCTTCGCCGAAACAATTAGGCGAGGTATTGTTCGATAAACTTCAGCTCGACCCTAAAGCGAAAAAGACCAAAACCGGTCAATACCAAACAGGCGAGGATGTTTTAACTGCATTGGCCAGTAAAAGTGATATTGTACAGGATATTTTAGATTTCCGCCAGTTACAGAAACTTAAATCAACCTATGTTGATGCATTGCCTTTAATGGTTAATCCTAAAACGGGCAGGGTACACACCTCTTATAACCAGGCTGTTGCTGCCACAGGTAGATTAAGTTCTAACAATCCGAATTTACAGAATATTCCAATCCGCAGCGAAAGGGGCAGAGAAGTGCGTAAAGCCTTTATTGCTAGGGATGAAAACCACATCCTGTTATCGGCCGATTATTCGCAGATCGAATTGCGCATCATTGCCGAAATTAGTAAGGAAGAGAATATGCTTGATGCCTTTAGCAAAGGTATCGATATCCACACGGCTACAGCAGCAAAGGTATATGGCATCAGCATCGAACAAGTAGATGGAACACAACGTAGAAATGCCAAGGCGGTTAATTTTGGAATTATTTATGGTCAGTCTGCTTTTGGCTTATCGCAAAACCTAGCTATCCCACGTAAAGAAGCCGCAGAAATTATAGAGCAATATTTTGCGCAATATCCGGGTATTAAACGTTATATGAGCGATACAATGAACTTTGCACGTGAGAATGGCTTTGTAGAAACTATAATGGGCAGAAGACGTTATTTAAGAGACATTAACTCTGCCAATCAAACGGTAAGAGGTTTTGCAGAAAGAAATGCCATCAACGCACCCATTCAGGGCTCTGCGGCGGATATGATCAAGATTGCCATGATCAATATCCATAAAGAAATGAAAGTACAACAAGTGCAATCAACCATGACCATGCAGGTACATGATGAGTTGGTGTTTGATGTATTGAGGTCGGAAAAGGATTTAATGAAAGCAATCATCCAGGATAAAATGGCCAATGCCATTAAGTTAACCGTACCTATCGTAGTAGAGATTGGGGAGGGTGATAACTGGCTGGCAGCGCATTAATATGAAAACGTTCTTCTTATTTATCGTAAGTTGCTTTATAACAATCGGATGTATGGCGCAAAAAAGCGATACATTGATTACCTATAATTTTGGTGGCAGCCCGGCGAAAAGGGAAAATGTAAACATTTATAAAATTAACAGGAGAGATACTTTAGCATGGATTAAAACTACTGCAGATAAAAACTTTATTCTCCTAAAAAAAGAGACTTTTGCTGACGAAAAACTGCAGGTACATGATGGAAACTACCAGGAATTTTTGAATGGCAAACTCTTTATCCACGGACATTACGATAAGAATGCTAAAGTAGGAAAATGGATCATTTATGATTCTTTGGGCAACACGGCGCAAGAAATCCATTTCCTGAACAACAAGTTTGATGGCTTATTCAAATCATTTTACGATAAAGACCATATAAAAGATGAAGGTTATTTTAGCCGCGGCCTAAAAACTGGTGAATGGAAAATCTTTTACCCCAACCAACAATTGGCAGCCAAAGAGTTTTATAATACAACAGGCGATTTAACAGACAGCGCTTATTTTGATCAAAACAATCTGCCAACAGCAAAGAAAAATGTCTTAACCGAGCCGATTTTCAAGGGTGGTTATCCAAGATTTTATAAATTTTTGGCAAAAACTCTTCGTTTTCCCGATCCAGACCTGACTGGTAAGGTAGTTTGTTCTGTAACGGTAAATACCGATGGCCGTTTATCCAACATCGAAATATTTTCTTCACCGCACGATCGTTTAAGCCAGGAAGCCATCAGGATACTCAAACTGTCGCCACCATGGTTACCTGGTACATTGTTTGGCCAAACCATCAGCATGCAAACTAAAATCACAATCAACTTTGTCATTAACTGATCAGTCCATTGCAATAAACGAAAGTTCTTAACAATAGCATGTGAAGCAATAAATTATTAAAAAAGCTTAAATTTCATTATCTTCATTAAAACTTCATTCCGTTTAACCAATTTTATATCAACAAATAAACGAGTAAAACAAAAATCGAAAAAACATGAAAAAGTTATTGAGTTTAATCGCAATCGCAGCATTTGGTTTAACAACAGCATTTGCTCAAACACCGGCAATAGCGCCAGCAGCCAAAACCAAAATGGTTGCCAAAAAAGAAGTAAAAACAACAACAGCACCTGTTAAAGCAGGCGCAAAACAAGAGGCTAAAAAAGTAGAAACTAAAACCACTACTACAGCTGCTAAAGTAAAAGCAGATGGTACGCCTGATATGCGTTTTAAAGAAAATAAAGCAAAAGCGGTAACTAAAGTTGCTGGCCCAACTAAAAAAGACGGCACAGCAGATATGCGTTATAAAGCAAATAAAGCTCCTGCTAAAAAGAATTAGGTTCAGGTTTATAATTTGAAGGGTCTCCGATGAAAATCGGAGGCCCTTTTTTGTTTTGGTACGTGTCCTTACAGGCGGGGAGAGATTTATCTTGTTAAATTTCTCCATTCCGTTGGTCGTGATTTGTAATCACGTCCGTTAGCGCTGCGGATTTGTAATCCGCAGCATTTTATAAGTTTATGGTCTCACCAATTTCTGGTAGTAACAAGGTTTTCTGTTCACGTGCAAATTTATCCAATGCTACCTTGGTATCAATTTCAATTACAGGGAAGGTATTATAATGCACGCCAATTACTTTATCACAATCAAAATATTTTGTGGCAATTAGTGCATCATCAACATCCATAGTGTAATTTCCACCAATAGGTAAAATGGCATAATCTAAATTGTAAATATCAGCCAGAACCTTCATTTCGATGGTTAAACCGGTATCGCCAGCAAAGTAAATCTGTTTGCCATCCAGCTCAAGCACGAAACCTGCAGGATTACCGCCATAACTTCCATCAGGTAAACCCGAAGAATGCGTAGCGGGTACCATGCGTACAGTTCCCCAATCGAAAGTAAATTTACCGAAGTTCATTCCATGTACTTTTTCTACGCCCTGCCTCGCAGCCCAATCAGTGATCTCCGGCATGGCAATAACCGTAGCCTGGGTTTGTTTAGCTAACGCAACTAAATCAGCAACATGATCGCCATGACCGTGACTAACCAGGATATAATCGGCCTCGATGGCTTTAATATCGATATTTTTGGCCAGTGGATTGTGCGATATAAAAGGATCGAACAATAATTTTTTCCCAGCAGCTTCTAACAAGAAACAGGATTGGCCATAATAGGTGTATTTCATAATTTTAGTATCGAGATTTATAGTAGTATAGTATCAAGTAGCGAGATCTGAGTAGCAAGAGTATCAAACAGCGATATCCAAGTATCAAGTAGCGAGATTTGAGTAGCAAGAGTATCGAACAGCAAGATCCAAGTATCAAGTAGCGAGATTTAAGTATCAAGTGTATCAAACAGCAAGATCCAAGTATCAAGTAGCGAGATCTGAGTATCAAGAGTATCAAACAGCGAGATTCAGTATCAAGATGGATTTAATGATGCTATTGCCCGAACATGCCGCCCAGGCCACCCAGCATATCTTGAGCTGAAGCTTGCATTTCGGCAGCGCTTACCTGTTCGGCACTCGCCATGGCTTTATTGATCGCAGTTAACAATAATTCTTCCAGCTCTTCTTTGTCGGCATTTTTCAAGAATTCCTCATCGATAGCAATCCCGGTAATGGCCTTATTTGCTGTTGCGGTGATTTTTATAGCACCATTCTCTACCTCACCATATACTGATATGGTGTCGAGGCGTTTTTTAATTTCTTCGGCTTTTTGTTGCGCCGCTAATAATTTATCGAACATAATAGATGTGTTTTTATATTAAAACTAAATTCTGCCTAAAATCGTATTTGCTTCATCAATAAAAAGGTCGATTTTTTTTGTACCTATAAAGTTTTTAAGGATTAAGGTGATTACTTTCCTTTTAGCAGGCACTTCTATCTCCGCCCTAACTTCGGTACCAGAATAAATAAGATTTGTTGTTTTACGGATAATCTGGAAACGGATCAGGTCGTCGAAAGCGTATTCTTTTACCACGCGACCGGCAAATGTAGAACGGATTATTTTCTGCCTAGCCTTATCAAAACGGATATTGGAAGTTGCCGCAAAGAGAAGGGCCAAACCAATGGCAGCAGGAAGATAACTTATAAATATCCTTTTAAAGGCATTTTCATCAACCATAAAACCCGGATTAAGTAATATGGCAACGGTAATGCCGATCAAAATTAATCCAAAGATTAAACTGCCCATTTTGTTATCACGCAATAGATATACGCCACCTTCTTCTTTAAAAAACTGAAAGTCATAAATGGTTTGTTTGGGAATAACCGGAGCATTGGCAAAAACCAGTTCATCAATTTTCGGCAATACTTCCTGTTGAAATTGAATGAGATTGGCATTGGTGGCCTTATTGTAACCCGCCGACACAATTAAGCCTTTTCCGTGCCTGTTACTCTTTTTAAACAAGCGATAATTATAACCGCTTCCAAGTATCTCGTATGGCTGAACCGAGGCAATATCATCAAAGGGGATTGAACCGATAGGCAAAAAACCAATCTTTTTATATAACCGCCGACTATTGCCATCAAAAATAACTTTGCTTTCGGCAATAAAAATTAACAGTATAGGGATTAACAATAGCAAACCATAATATCCGATGGTAAAGCTTGCTGAATAGCCTTGCAGCGATCTGGATAGAAAAAAAATAAATCCCGCAATGAGTGCGAAAAAAATAATGCCAACGATCCTTAAATTTCTTTTAGGATAGATGGTTAACGCACCTGGTTCAATAATCCACTTTGTTTTTGCCATAAAATTAATCTTCGTCCGAGCCTGGCAAACTTCCGTTGCCATGGTAAGCACCCTTACGGATAATTGGCATATCGAAATGTTTGTACAGATCATCGAGATGCATTAAACTTCCGTTGGTGAGGTTGCCTAAAAACACAATAACAATGTTTTTGTTTAAATCTCTCACATAAATGTGGCGGAAACCATGCCACCAGCCAGTATGGTAAACCACTTTGTCCATTTTTTCGCCATCAAACATCCTCCAGCCATAACCATAGTTAAAGTGGCCATTAATAGGCTTATTGTGACCGGTATAGGCAGAATCGAGACTTTTTTTACTTAATAATCTACCATTTTTCAAATATTTATCAAACAATACCAAATCGTGCACCGTACTATAAATGCCTTTATCGCCAACTGGCCCATCTAAAAAATTCTGTGCAACAGAATATCTAAAACTATTGCGGTCATGACCAACCACATCAACCGGGATTTTTTCGTATTCGGTTGTGCTGTACACGTGCGTATGTTTTAATCCGGCTGGTTTAAACACATGTTCCATCATGTATTGCGAATAACGCTGTCCGGTTACTTTTTCTATAATGGCACCCAAAACCATAAAGTTTGAGTTGTTATAGTGGAAACGGTTATCTGGTTTGGTATAAGGATTTGGCTTGCGTTCGGCAATCACATCCATTACTTCCTGGTTGGTCACACCTTTCTTCATGTTCCGCTTTTCTTTGCGCCAGATATCGTCGATAAAGTAAACATAGTTCATCATACCACTGCGGTGAGAAAGCAACAATTTCACCGTGATGCCATCATATGGAAAATTGGGATAAAACTTTTTCACATTATCGTTTAACGATAGTTTGCCTGCTTCTACCAATTGCATAATGGCGGTTCCGGTGAACGTTTTGGTAATGGAAGCCAGCTCAAACTCTGAGTTAATGGTTAAACTATCACGGTGCAGGTAATCGGCCCAGCCAACTGCTTTCTCGTAAAGGATCTTACCATCTTTGGCCACAAGCATATTTCCGTTGAAATTGAATTTCCGGTGTAGGTTATCAACAAAATCAGCAATCCATTTATCGCCCTTTTTGGGGTCGTAGGCAATTAGCAGGCTATCGGCTTTATCGTCTTCTTTGGTACGGATTTTTTTTTCAGCGGCCTTTTTCTCGTCAGATTTTTTGCTTGAACATGCAGTTAGTAAAGTTACAGAGAGGGCTAATGCTGAACATATATATCGAAAATTCATTAATATCGGGGATAGTGTATTTAAAACCCGAAAATTAAAGAATTTTAGACGGTTAAAACGAAAGAGTTTTACACATTTTCGCAATTTTGGTTGTACCAGCACTCAAATAAATGTCCTTTACTCCCATAAACAGGGTCGCTATCTGGATTTTTCACATTAGCAATGTCCTCATCCGCTTCTGGTCGCTCTTCAGCTTTGCCATATTTCATATTATATTCAGCTCCATTTGGGTATGCACCCACAACCGTGAAGTCATCACTTGAGTTTAGTTTTTTGTGTGCAACACCAGCAGGGATAATAATTACATCCCCTTTATCCAACTCAATGCAAACACCATGATCGCCACCAAACTGTACATCCGCCTTACCACAATATACGCCCATTACTTCATGTGTATTACTATGGTAATGGTGGTAATCAAAAATACCATCTACCCAGGCATTGGTATAACCATTCTGCGCGAAAACCCTTTTGATCACCTCCTCAGTATCATCCGGATGCAGCCTGAAAGTTCCTTTATAGATCATTAGTGGCAAATTTGGGTTATTCGGGAAATTGCCGTTCTCCTCTATTTTATGCGCAACTAAATAAGCTTCTTGTATCAGTTTTTCTTTGTCCATGATTGAGGTCTTTTAATATTAACAAAGTAATTGATGAAGGGTTTTTTTTATTCGGATGTGGTTTAAACTAAACTGGCTGTTAGCACATACAAATCATTTTGAACATTCTGTGATTTAGTCAAATATAGGTGCCAATTTTTATCTGCTTTCTTCAAAAATCTCTTCCAGTTTTAAAGTGAGACTTTTACCCGTCAGGTTTCTCGCTATAATTTTTCCATTAGGATCTATAAGTAAAGTGCTTGGCACGCCTACTATACCAAAATATTGCGCAATTTCATTTTGATGTCCTTTCAAATCTGATACCATAACCCATGGCATTTGATCTTGCGTTAAAGCACGCTTCCAATCCTCTACATTATCATCAATAGACACCCCAATAACGTCGAATTTTTTATTTTTAAAGCGTTTATAAGCACTCAACACATTTGGATTTTCTGCTCTACAAGCAACGCACCAACTGGCCCAAAAATCTATAAATAAATAACTGCCTCTAAACGATGTAAATTTTACAGGCTTACCATTTAAACTGTTCTGAACAAAATCTGGAAGTTCGGATCCTAATCTGCTTTTTTTAAGAACTTCAAAATTTGCGGCTAATGCTTTTCCCTCCTCTGATTGTTTTAAAGAATCACTCAAATCATTAAATAATTCCATTCCTGCATCATACCCTTCTAATACTCCCTTTGTCTCAATTAAGGATAATGCGAGTACCGGTGCTGGATTACTTCTTAAAAACAGATGCTCCTTTTCGTTAATTTCCTTTTTTATTGCTAAAAGATTTACACGAATGGGAGCCCGTTCCTTAAACGCTTTCTTCTCTAACTGAGTAAGAAGGTCATCCTGCTTTACTGTTAATTTTTTTAAAGAGGAATAAAATGCCTTTCCCTGATCATCTGTTGTTGAACCAGTAACCCAATAATTATTTGTGGCTACATCTCCACCAACATCTATATTACCTGGTTCGATGTAAAATACAAAGCCATAATCAGGAAGTCTCAACATCGCTTTTTGAGGCGATTTTATATGTTCAGACCAGTAAAACTCTCCATTCTTGACACTTATTGTATCTTCATAAAGATTCTTTCCATTAAGGCGAATGAGCGAAATTTTATCCGCTTTTAAGCCTAAAATCTTACCCTTTAAATTTACTTCTTGAGCTGCGGCGGTAATGGAGCATACCAGCAAAAACAAGAGTATTTGTTTTTTGTATAAATATTTCATTCGAGGTTAATTAGATATAATTATTTCCAGAGATTTATTTCTGTCCAATGGCCCAGGCATCCATTTTATTTTCGAAAACCGATAAGGGTAAAGAACCATCTTTTAAAACTTCTGTATGAAAAGCCGCGAGTTTAAATTTAGGCCCTAATTCTTTTTCATATTTTGTTCTGAGTTCCCTTATTTTCATGGCGCCAGTCTTGTAACCCAAAGCCTGCGCAGGGATGCCCATATAACGTTCAATTTCTGCTGTGGCACCTTCAATGCTGATGGCTTCATTATCTGTCATGTATTTTATGGCTTCTTCTCTACTCATATTTTTAGTGTGAATAGCTACGTCAACCACCAGGCGTATTGCCCTGTGCATTTCATCGCCCAAGGCGCCCATATGCTGATAAGGATCTTGATATAAGCCCAATTCTTTGCCAAGCGATTCGCAGTACAATGCCCAACCTTCTACATAAGCGTTATGCCCGCCAAAACGGCGGAAGTTGGGCAATGATTTATTTTCCTGTGTTAAAGAAATCTGGTAATGGTGACCAGGGATGGCTTCATGAAGAAAGAGTGATTCCATGCCTGAAGTGATGTTAAATGTTTTGGCATCTAAAATAGGTACATAAAAGATTCCTGGACGCGATCCGTCTGCCGAGCCCTGATTATACTCTGCACTGGCCGATGCTGCCCTGAAAGCTTCTGTTTGGCGGATTTCGAATGGTGTTTTAGGCTCAACATCAAACATCTTTTTCAGATTAGGCTTCATCCGTTGGTGGATATTCTCAAAAGCAGCCAAAACCTCTTCGGGTGTTTTATAGGGCATAAATTTTTTATCCGTTTTCATGTACTCGAAAAAAGCTTTTAAATCGCCCTTAAAACCAACCAGGTTTTTGATGCTGTCCATCTGCCCTTTAATCCTTGCAACTTCTTTTAAACCTGTTTGATAAATTTCCTCAGGTGTTTTATTGGTGGTTGTTTGTTGTTTAACCAGATAGGTATACCAGGCCAAGCCACCCGGCATGGCAGAATAACCAGATGTTGTTCGGGCTTTTGGTAAATATTCGTTCTGGAGGTAATCATCCAGTTTTTTATAGGTAGGGATAATCACATTGGTGATGGAGTTGCGATAGGCTGCTGTTAACTTATCTTTATCAGCCGCAGAAAAGCTGTTTGGCATTAATTTAATAGGGCCATAGAATAAACTCTCTTCGGGTTTAGCCACAACCATGCTTTGCATTTGGGGGATCATTTTCACCACCAATGCCTTAGGCAATACAATACCGGTAGCTGCACCTTTTTTGAAATTGCCGATGGCCGTATCCGCCCATACCGAAAATGCATCCACACGCTTTAACCAGTCTTCGTAATTTTTAACGGTTTTGAAAGGTTGAATCCCTGTTCCGGAGCCAAACTGACCAATGGTTAAAGGCAAAGCGAACATTTGGTTAAATGGCAGGTATTCTGAATGGTATTTTAAGCCCTCTATATTGATCTCCAGTTGATCCTTCAAATAATCGAAAGATAATTTGTCGTTTGCATCCAGACTTGCCCGGTCGTATTTGCCCAAACTATCCAAATAACGCTGGTTAAAGTTTTTATATTCTTTAATATAGGCCTGCGATCCATCATTGGCCAAAAGATCGTTATAACGTTCGTCGCCAATGTAAGTAGCACTAATTGGGTTTAGTTTTAATCCATCCTGATAGTACTGCTCGCACATGGCGGCAAAAGCTTTATTTTCGGTACTGTTATCCGAGCTGCTTTTTTGCTTACAGGCAATTAGGGCAGTAATACAGGCTGCAAAAAGAAATATTTTTTTCATTTAGTATGGTTTAAGGAGTTAACCAAAAATAGTAAATTCAAATTGCTAAATGATCTTTCTAAATTTTATACTTTTTAGTATTTCAGGTACTGATATTGTTTCGCATAAAAAAGGCTCCCAATGATTGAGAGCCTGATTATATAATAATTTGGATTAATCGTTATCCGATTTAAAATATGGGATTACATGGTTTTTATCAATGTATTCTTCAACAATACCTATCTCATCAATGTCAACAAATTCGAGAAAATCAGAATCCCGGATTTGGGTCCACATTAAATGATTTTTATCGCTTTTGTTTAAGTATGGCTCTCTTCCCAGGATAAAATATTTACCATCTTTTTGACCTTCCAATTCTAAAGCTTTAGTTAAAGAAATAAATCTGGTTACATCGTTTTCGAGATTATAATGTTTCTTTTCAAAATCAAATGCCTGGCCAGCAACAGGGATGCCGTTTATACCGATAAAATTAACTTCAACCGGCGCAAATAAGTTTTCAAAATCATCAGCGGTAAGTGTTCTGTCTATATTTACTTTTCCCTTAATTTTAGGGTATAGTTTTGCTTTTACTTTATCATAAATATTCTGTGTTCCTTCAATTAGGGGTAATTCATCATACTGGAAAATATACTTTTCGAATACCCTTTTAAAAGTTTCACCACTTAACTCAATATCAATAGTTTTAGTTTCTGAAAACTGCACAAGATTATTTGAGTATTTAGATAAGTAACCAATATAAGATTCATTAACCCAGTTTGGTTTTGTTGTGAGATCAAAACTTAATCGCGCATCTGTATTATACACAGTAGTATTTATTTCTTTCTCTAATGTTTTTAGGTAGATTTTTATAATATGATACCGCTCGTTAACTAAAAGGCCTTTAACAGCTTGAAGCTTATTTGAGGCAAATTTAAAAAAACACCTTTCACCATCAAACATTATTAACCCAATACTTACTTTTTCATCAAGTGTATCGTTAATTGGAATATATAATATGGAAAATAATGTTTTCATTTTAACTTAAAATAAAAGAATGTACAAAAGTTCTGAAATTCATAACACAATGCTTCTTCCACTCATCTGTAAACAAGGTTTGTTGAATTTTGATTCTAATATCAACAGTATTTACCGCCCAAGAATATGGAACAAGGGCAAGTATACTATCTAGCTTGGCTTCGCATTCTTCTGTACAAAGATAAAAATTTTTAACTAGCTTATCCATAAGCTCCCCTAATTTCCTGTTATTCGAAAATAACAATTTTGCAAGTTCTGTATTTATAATGGTATCATCCTCTGTTAATTGACTTAACCCATAATCTAGTGAACTACTGTTAAATATGTTTACATGATCAATCGCATAAAAAGTATAAGTGTTGTTTTGGGCATAATGGAGTAAAAGATTATTGTTATTATGGTTTCTGTCTTCGTTAGCTAACCATATATCAAATAACGCAATATTTAGGAAATCTGATTTATGCTGTATTTTATCCCTAAAACTTTTCTCTTTGAATAATGGAAGGAAAGATAAATCGATCTCTTTGGTGTTTTTGATATACAATGAACCAAAACATTCTTTTCGGAAAAAATACGGTTGAAGTGTTGGGTATTTATCATAAGGAACATGCTCATCCACAACAGTTATAAATGCTGTTTCCGGAATGTTGATATGGCAAAGCTTTCCAAATTCGGAAGAAAGTAATTCATTTAACAGATATTGAGGAAATTTATCGTACTTACACACCCAGTCTTTAAAATCATTACAGGTAACCAATAAAGGGCTACTGCCAGCAGTATCAAACATTTTATGAGCTTGTTGAATTGTTCTGAGCGATTTCATTTATTAATTTGGTAATCAATACAATATATAAATATTAGTCAATAACGCAAAAAAGCCATCCTGAAAGGATGGCTTTAATTATATTGATCAGTATAACTGAAAACTGAATATTGCTAACTGATTATGCTAATAACCTGATTGGCTCTTCTAACAAACCTTTTAACGTTTGTAAGAACTGTGCTCCGGTTGCACCATCAACCACACGGTGATCGCAACCTAATGTTAATTTCATTACGTTTCCAGGAACAACCGCGCCGTTTTTAACCACAGGAACCTGTTGAATGGCACCTACTGATAAAATTGCACCATCAGGTGAGTTGATAATTGAAGTAAACTCATCAATACCAAACATACCCAGGTTAGAAACCGTGAAAGTAGAACCTTCCCAGTCTGCTGGTTGTAATTTCTTAGCTTTTGCTTTACCACCGAAATCTTTTACTTCTGCAGAGATGTGAGATAAAGATTTACCATCAGCAAAACGTACTACCGGAACCAATAAACCATCTTCAACAGCCATAGCTACACCAATGTTGGTATGTTCGTTAAATCTGATTTTATCTCCACCCCATGATGAATTAACAGCCGGGTGTTTTTTCAATGCAACAGCAACCGCCTTAATTACGATATCGTTGAAAGAAACTTTAACCGGAGCAACTGCATTAATCGCTGTACGGGCAGCCATTGCGTTGTCCATATCGATACTGATGGTTAAATAGAAATGTGGAGCGGTAAACAAACTTTCTGCTAAACGTTTTGCAATTACTTTACGCATCTGCGAAACCGGAGCTTCAGTAAATTTAACTTCACCAACATATTGAGGAATAACCGGTGCCGGAGCAGCAGCTTTCTCAGCAGCCGGAGCTGAAGCCGATTCTGCTTTAGCCGGAGCAGCAGATGGTTTAAAGTTTTCGATATCTTTTTTAATGATACGGCCACCTTCTGCACTACCTGCAACCTGTGCTAAATCAATGCCTTTATCTTTCGCAATTTTCTTCGCTAAAGGTGAAGCTTTAACACGGCTATCCGACGAACTTTCTGCAACCGGAGCAGATGCACTTGCATCAGCGGTGGTAGCTTGTTTTTCTTCTTTAGGTGCTTCAGCACTTTCTGCTTTTGGAGCCGGGGCAGAACCGCCAGCCAAAATTCCGCTAACATCTGTTCCTTCCGGACCAACAATAGCGATAATTCCGTTTACTTTTGCAGCAGCGCCTTTTTCAACACCAATGTGTAATAAAGTTCCGGTTGCATAACCCATTACTTCCATAGTTGCCTTATCGGTTTCTACATCAGCAAGAACATCATCATCCTTTACTTTATCGCCAACTTTTTTATGCCACTCGGCAATTACGCCTTCGGTCATGGTATCACTTAATAAAGGCATGCGGATAACCGTAACACCTTTAGCAGCTAATTCTTCTTCGCTTAAGCCACCACCTTGTGCAGGTGCAGCTTCTTCTTTTTTATCTTCAGCTTTTGGCGCTTCAGCACTTTCGGCCTTTGGTGCTTCTGCACCTTTTTCAGCTTCCAAAGCAGCTTTATAATCTTCGCCTTCTTTACCGATAACGGCCATGATGGCATCAACAGGAACAGCTGATCCTTCTTCTACACCTATGTATAAAATAGTGCCATCCCAATAAGATTCCATATCCATTGTTGCTTTATCAGTTTCTACTTCTGCTAAAACATCGCCGCTTTTCACTTTATCGCCCACTTTTTTATGCCACTTCGCCAAAACCCCTTCGGTCATGGTGTCGCTCATTTTGGGCATTTTAATTACATCAGCCATTATATCTAATTAATTGAAATCTTATTAATATTAGTCCATTACGTAAGGGTAGTCCTGTTGCATATACACATCTTTGTATAATTCAGATGCATCAGGAAAAGGAGATTCTTCAGCAAATTTCACTGCCTGATCTACAGTTGCTTTTACTTTAGCTTCTACTTCTTCGATCCAGGCCTGATCTGCATACTTTTCTTTCAGAATAGTTTCTCTTGCATGCTCAACCGGATCTTTTGCTTTATAATCTTCTAACTCTTCTTTAGTACGGTATTTTGCCGGATCAGACATCGAGTGACCACGGTAACGGTAAGTTCTCATTTCTAAGAAAGTAGGTCCTTCACCTTTACGTGCACGTTGGATCGCCTCGTCCATCGCATTGTGAACTGCAACCGGATCCATACCATCAACTGGTGCACATGGCATATCAAAACCTAAACCGATTTTATAGATATCGGTCATGTTGGTAGTACGTTGTACTGAGGTACCCATTGCATAACCATTGTTTTCGCAAACAAAAACAACAGGCAATTTCCAAAGCATGGCCATGTTAAATGTTTCGTTTAATGCACCCTGGCGCACCGCACCATCGCCCATATAACAAATGTTAACATTATCTGTTCCTTTATATTTTTCTGCAAAAGCAACGCCAGCACCTAATGGAATCTGACCGCCAACAATTGCATGACCACCATAGAAGTTATGCTCTTTACTAAACATGTGCATCGAACCACCTTTACCTTTAGAGCAACCTGTAGCTTTACCGTACATTTCTGCCATAATACTATCGGCACTAACTCCTAAAGCTAAGGCATGGGCATGATCACGGTATGTTGTAATCATTGAATCACCTTTTTGCATTGCAGATATTGCACCTGCAACTACAGCTTCTTGTCCAATGTATAAATGACAAAAGCCACGTATTTTTTGTTGTCCGTATAACTGGCCAGTTTTTTCTTCGAACTTGCGCATAAGCAACATCGACTCAAACCACTTTAACCAAGTATCTTTATTTATTTCTACTGCACTCATTTTAGGATATTTGTTTTTTGCGACAGCAAATCTAATTTTTTTATTGTAATTTTTGGCACTTTCTAGTGTAAAAACATCATAGTATAAGGGTTAAAATCAGATTTAACAGTTGTTTTACAATTAAATACAATCCTTAACCGGGCTTTACAATCTTTCGCCAGTTTAAGTGCGATTTCCCATAATTAAATCTATACCCTTTATCATAATATGGAATCAATTTATTCTAAAATTTAATTTTGTTTAAATCCCGATTTACATAATTAAAAAATAAGGCTTTTTTTATTCATCGATCAGAATCTTAAAATGAAACTGCCCATAAGACAAGATATTTTTTATTAAAATTTTAACGGAAAAACGTGGATAAAAAATAAAAATGTTAATAACTTTCACTTTTTATAAGATTACATTTGGATAACATTTGTATAATCAATACTTTTGACAACCAACAATAAGCCCATGTGGTGTACGTTAATGTGTAAGTGAATACCCAAACATAACTGTATAACATGATTAAAAAATTTTTGTTTTCAACCTTAATCGCTATCTGCACGCTCTCAACCGCATTTGCGCAAACAAAAACAAAAGAATCTGGTAAAGAACTAAATGATCCCGACAACCTTGCATCGCAGTATTTCTCGCAGGTAATGGGTGTTGCAGTAGATGCAACTTCGAATTTGAAACTGTATAAGTTTATTTACGAATGGATCGGAACGCCATATAGTTATGGTGGAAACAGCAAAAGAGGCATCGATTGCTCGGCTTTTACTAAAGCGATTTACGACAAAGTTTTCAACACTACCATCAGAAGAAATTCACGTGATATTTTCAGCATGGTAGATCCATTATCTAAAGAAGATTTAAAAGAGGGTGATTTGGTTTTCTTCAAGATTAAAAGCAGAAGTATTTCTCACGTTGGTATTTACCTTGGCGATAACAGATTTGCACACGCATCGAGTTCTCGTGGTGTGGTTATCAGTAACCTGAACGAACCTTATTATAGCCGTTACTTTTATAAAGGCGGGCGTGTTTTAGAATCGTTTAAGAAAGAATTTGAAGTAGAATAGACAGTATACAGTTGACGATTTTCAGTTAACAGTTAAAAACATACACAATCCTCCTAAAGAAATTTTGGAGGATTTTTTTATACCGCTTAAATCAATAATGAAGTTCATCAATACACTAATGATATCCGCTCTTGCACTAATTATTTTGATTAGCTGCACCAGTAACAATGCCCAGATTACCACCCCGGCTGCCAAACAGGATACCGTGATCAGAAAAATAAAAGATACCATATCCATCACTGCTGTGGGTGATATCATGTTGGGCTCGGCATTCCCCTCAAAAACCAATCTGCCACCTGATGATGCGATAAATAGTTTCGAAGCGGTAGATAGTCTGTTAAAAGGAGATATTGTTTTTGGAAACCTGGAAGGCTGTTTCCTCAACTCGGGCAATTCTAACAAATGTAATGGCATTAACCCGAACAACTGTTATGCCTTTAGAATGCCGGAGCGTTATGCCGGAATTTACAAAAACGCAGGCTTTAATGTTTTAAGCATAGCGAACAACCACGTTGGGGATTTTGATGCCAAAGGACGAAAAAACACCGCCAGGATTTTGGATTCCTTACAGATCCATTACGCCGGACAGGTAAACAAACCTTTCGAGATATTTGAAAAAGACAGCATCAAATATGCCTTCTGTGCTTTTGCGCCGAATGAGAATACGGTATCGATCAATAAGGTCGACAGTGCAAAAGCTTTGGTGGCCCGGTTAAAATCGATGGCCGATATTGTAATCGTTTCCTTTCATGGCGGTGGTGAGGGGGCTAGATTTGAACATGTTCCCCGCAAAAATGAGATCTTCTATAAAGAGAACAGAGGAAACGTTTATGCTTTTGCCCATGCGGTGATTGATGCCGGCGCGGATGTGGTATTGGGCCATGGTCCACATGTAACCCGTGCGGTTGAAGTATATAAAAATAAATTCATTGCTTACAGTCTGGGTAATTTTTGCACCTATGGCATGTTCAGTTTAAAGGGAAATAATGGCATCGCTCCGTTGCTACAGCTTAAAATAAACGCAAGGGGAGATTTTCTATTTGCAGATATCGTTTCTGTTAAACAGGATAAAATTAACCGTTTAACTTTGGATGATAATCACAGTGCCTTTAAAAGGATTAAAGAATTGACAGATATTGATTTTATTGGCCATCAGCTGAAATTTGCGGATAACAGGATCAGTTTAAAAGATTAATCTTCTACGACATCAATCTCAAATTATTTAAGAATATTTGTGCCATGAAAACGGGACTAATACATCACTACATTATCGGTATCGCAGCAGCCATTTTAGTTTTAGCGGCAGCATATTACATTAATCAAAATCCTAAAAATATATTATCTGCAGGAATTATCATTTTAGCTGGCTGTCTGGTTGCCTTTGGCCAATATCAGGTCATTAAACATAAAAAGAAGCAAAAATGATTGTTGTTATTTTAGAAGTTGCCAAGGCCGAAAATTTTAAAGACAGGTTTATCTTGACTTGACAATCGACACAGCTGTTGTGCTTTTTCTATTATCAAAAAAGTTAGGAGGAAGGGCTAACTTAATCATTCAATAACTCTTCAAAAGGTATATTCAAAATCTCACAAATCTGGATCACTCTTTCCAAAGGTATATCTTTCATATTCCTTTCATTTATCGAATAAACATTCTGTGAGATTTCTAACTTTCGTGCCATGTATTCTTGGCTATAGCCCTATGCTGCTCTTGCAATCCTGATTCTTTTATTTATTCTATGGCTCTTATTGTTATCCATTTATTTAAGAGCTTAAAAGAGTACTTTGGTATGACAGCCTATTGGTTATCATGTCCAAATAAGTATAAATCAGATTAAAAAGTTAATTATTACCTTAAGCATCTATAATTACTAAATACAAATACTTAGTTAAAAACCCATCTATAATCCCCTACACTACCCTAATCATGCTTTCTATAATTTAAACAAATAGCGGTTAGGAATACCGACTTACATACTATATCTTTAGTTATTGCTTCGCGAGTAATGAAAGTAAATAACTTTTTAACTTAAAATTTAAACAAATGAAAAAATTAGAATTAGTGCAATTGGAAAATGTACTGGGGGGAAAAGATGCATTTTGGACGGGGGCAGCTTGTGCGGGCACTCTAATATTGGCTGGTGCTTTTATTTATGGGACAGCAGGTACAGGTGCGGTTATTGGGGTGCATGCTGCTGCAGTTGCCTGTGGTGGATTAATTGGGTATGGAGCATCTACTGGCTCATGGTTTTAAAAAAAATACTTTAACATGAAAAAAATTGAATTAAATAATACGCAGACCATTCATGGTGGCTCTGTTGGTAATGCGATTAATGGCGCATGTGCTGCTTTTGCTGCTGCGGATATCGTGGGAATAGTTACAACAAGTTTTCTAACTGGAGGATGGGGTGTTGCCATTGGAGTAGGATGCTTGGCAAATGCTTTGGGCACAGGAAATGGTTGGTGGTAATGTAAAACCAAAAAAAAATGACAGTTTCGATTAGTGTCATTTTTTTTTCAAATGAAATATAAAATGAGAATATCAGTATATAATATAATAGCACTAGTTGCTATTGGAATATATTTAATTACAAAAATAATACCTCTAACATCTGTCTACTACAATTATCTTCTTGCTATAGCAATTATCTCCATATTTATTGATGCAATTAAAAACAATTCAAAATGAAAAAAATAAATTACTATTTGTCTTAACTTTATTACTAACGGGTCTGATGTCCTTTTGTTTGTTATATTTTATAGGGAACCACCAGTAAGATATGCAGATTAAAAATATGAATTTGGTTTTATATCTAACTTTAACAAGTACGATAACTATAGTAAGTTATATATTCACAAAAAAATTAATTACTCACGATATATTCTACAATTCCTTTCGAAGCCAATTGGATAATCCTAGAATAGACGAACTCTTTGATTTTCAAGAAAAATATGCGTGGATTGGTTTTGCATTCATTCCTGTTTGGCTATTACTTAAAAATTTTGTAGTCAGTTTATGCCTGCAAATAGGTTTAATATTAAACAATACTAAACTAAAATCTGGTGCAACTTTTAAAATTGCAATAACAGCAGAATTTGTTCTTGCTTAGAGCTTTAATTTACTAAACTACAACTTCTTTTATTAGAGAAAGCTACTGTGGCCTTAGATCCAAAAACAGAGAGCTTCATTCTGCAATTACTTATAAAACTAAAAGAATACATGGGCATTCTGTTGGTTACTCATAAAAAAAGTACTGTTAATATCGCTGATGAAGTTTACGAAATTGAAAATGGTATTTCTAAACACTTAAAATATACTCTTTAACTTTCATCTTTCGTATTCTTCACCAGGCCAATACCTGATACGAAGAATATCAGTCCGATAATTCCGTAAACCATCAATCCCCTTGTATTTTGGTTGTGGTTTACAAAGCCATAGCCAGCGTATATTAATCCAATTATACCTAGTATTGTTAATACGGTTCCAAAAGTGCGTTTTACGTTCATGCAGTTATTAGTTAATAAGATTAAGACAAAATATTTCTGCTTTTGTTTTAAACCAATAAAGGAGCCCATCTCATGAGCTGAAATGGGCTTCTTTCAAATTGCACTCAAAATAATGCTATGCTACCACACACCTAAACGGCTTGCGGGCGCAACATACATTTTTGCGGTTGTAGGAATATTAAATGCTTTGTAAAATGCTTCCATATTATATACAGGGCCATTTACACGGAACATTTCCGGACTATGTGGATCTGTTTTTAATCTTACGCGCATGCTTTCGTCTCTGTCTTTGATTCTCCAAACCTGGGCAAAGCTTAAAAAGAAACGCTGATCTGGCGTAAAGCCATCAACCTTTTTGTCGCCTTTTCCCTGCTCGGTTAATTTAAAGGCATCGTAAGCGATATTTAAGCCTCCGATATCGGCCAGGTTTTCGCCCAAAGTTAAGGAACCGTTAACGTGCTGATTATCCAATAAAGTGAAGTTGTTGTAAAATGTTTCCACCTTACCCGCTTTAGCCTTAAATTTATCTGCATCTGCTTTTGTCCACCATTCTTTTAAGTTACCTACAGCATCGTACTGGCGGCCCTGATCATCAAAACCATGGGTCATTTCATGACCGATTACCGCACCAATTGCACCATAGTTGATGGCATCATCGGCCGCAAAATCAAAGAAAGGAAACTGCAAAATTCCGGCAGGAAAAACAATCTCATTGAAAGATGGATTGTAATAGGCGTTAACTGTAGGTGGGGTCATTCCCCATTCTGTTTTGTCTACATTTTTGCCCAACTTATCCATCATTTCTTTATAAGCATGTTTATTGGCCGATTGAAGATTGGCATAATAAGTATTTTTCGAAACCTCTACATCATCATATTTTTTCCATTTGTCAGGATAACCGATTTTTTTGATAAAAGCATTCAGTTTTTCTAAAGCTTTCTTTTTGGTTTCTGGTGTCATCCAGTCTACCTTCTGGATCCGCTCTGCATATACTTTCTGTAGATTGTTTACCAAAGTTAACATCCGGTCTTTAGCTTCTGGTTTGAAGTATTTTTCGGCATACAGTTGACCTAAAAGTTCACCTAAACTGCGGTCTGTAGCGTTTACAATAGCTTTCCACCTTTCAGTTGGTGCTTGTTGTCCAAATAGTGTTTTAGAAAAGAAATCGAATTTAGCCGCTCTGAATTTTTTGGTAAAAGAGTTGGCTGATCTGTTTAACGCATCAAATTTTAATTTTTCTTTCCAAATGTCGATTGGCTGACTTTTTACCAGGCCCGATAAAGCCTGATAGTATTTAGGCTGTCTCACAATTACGGTATCGGTACTTGCGCCTAATTTGCTCAGTACAGATTTCCATTCGATATTTGGCGTCTGTTTCTGAAAATCGGCCACCGTCATTTTGTTATAGTTCTTCTGTGGATCGCGCAGTTGAACAGGTGTTGAATGCGATTCTGCGATAGCGGTTTCCAACTTTAAGATGTTGTCGGCATATTTTGCTGCATTTACCGAATCGCCTGCAAGGTTGAAAATTTTAGTAATGTATTTAATATACTCTGTTCTTATTTTCTTTGCCTTCTCATCTTGTTCTAAATAATAACTGCGATCGGGCAGGGTAAGACCGGCCTGCGAAAATGATAAGGCATTTTTAGTACTCAGTTTATCGTCAGGATCTACACTAAAGCCCAATAAATCGCCTTCTCCGTTTTTGTAACCATCGGCAATAAAACTGATTAAATCTTTATCATTTTTAATCCCATCTATTTTACCCAATAGAGGCTTTATCGGCTCAATGCCCAGTTTCTCAATCGTTAATGTATCCATTCCACTGGCATAGAAATCGCCAACCTTTTGTTCGGCGCTTCCTTTGGATGCATCTGCTTTTGAAGCACTTTCGAGAATCTTATCCAGGTTTTTGAGGTTATCATTATACAAAGTATAAAAAGAACCCCAGCCCGTTTCTGTTTTAGGGATTTCGGTATTTTTAATCCATTTGCCATTGGCATACAGGAAAAAATTATCGCCTGGTTTTACCGTGGTATCCATGCCTGCTTTATCGAAAAATTCGGTGCGTGCATTTACCGTCTCGGTGTCTTGGTGGTTCTTATTCTGGCATGCAGCAAAGAGCAAAATGCTGGCCGCCGGAAGAATTAATTTAGTTTTCATTGCTTATGAATTAGTTAGAAAAACTTAAAGCTACAAAATGCCAGGTGTAGTTTGTATGAATTTTTTATAACTTCATAAAAAAAATCTAATTATGCAATACACCATTTACATTGTAGCCATTGTAGCATTTATCATCCTACTCAGCTCGTTTGTTACCGTTAAACAGGGAACCATTGCGGTGGTAACGGTTTTCGGTAAGTACCGTCGTCAATTAAGACCAGGTTTAAACTTTAAAATCCCATTAATAGAGCAGATTTATTCGCGCATTTCTATCCAAAACCGCTCTGTAGAACTTTCGTTCCAAGCGGTTACCCAAGATCAGGCCAATGTATATTTTAAGGCCATGCTCCTATACTCTGTAGTAAACCAGGATGAAGAAACCATCAAAAATGTAGCATTTAAATTTGTTGATGCCACGAACCTGATGCAAGCATTGATCAGGACCATCGAAGGTTCGATCAGGGCATATGTAGCTACACAAAAACAGGCCAACGTATTGGCACAGCGGAACGAAATTGTACTTCACGTGAAGGAACAGATTGATCAGGTTTTAGATGGCTGGGGTTATCACCTTCAGGATCTTCAGTTGAACGATATTACCTTTGATGAAGAAATTATGCGCTCAATGAGCCGCGTGGTAGCCTCAAACAATTTAAAAGCTGCTGCTGAGAACGAAGGTCAGGCTTTATTGATTACCAAAACTAAAGCCGCAGAGGCTGATGGTAATGCCATTAAAATTGCTGCTACTGCCGAACGTGAGGCTGCCCAACTACGTGGACAAGGTATTGCCTTATTCCGTGCTGAAGTAGCGCATGGTATGAGCAAAGCCGCACAAGAAATGGAACAGGCCAATTTGGACATTTCAGTAATCTTATTCACGATGTGGACAGAATCGATTAAACACTTTGCAGAGAATGGCGATGGAAATGTGATTTTCCTCGATGGTAGTGCCGATGGCATGAATAAAACCATGAAAGAAATGATGGCCATGCAGTTAAATAAACAAACTGAACCATCTGCGAAGAAGGGCTAGTCTGTTTTGAAGTGCTGTCAGATGTTACCATCTGACAGTTAGCACAAATTAAAAAGATATAATATCGTCGAGTGAGGTATAGAAATATCCGGCACCATAAAAAACGGGGCCTAATATAATTTTAGAGTTGTCAACTTTCTAGCGAACCGGTTGTTAAAGTTGACAACTCTGATACCAACAAAGAAGCCGCTTTAGTTTTGCTAAAGCGGCTTTTTATGTTATAGATATTTCTAATTAGTTATTCTTTGGCATCAAGCCTAAGTTCATTACATAACTACCAGATTGTTGCATAAAATCGCCCATTACTTTTAACGATTCATCTTCGATAAAATCGTAAGCGTCTTGTTTGGTAATTTTATCTCCCTTTTTAATTGCAGGCAATCCTCGCAATGCCCTTAATTCATTCTGTCTGGCAAGGGTTTTTACCTCCTGGGCTTCGCGTTCAGCTTTAAGCTTGGCTTCGTTTAACGTTACAGAAACCTCATCATCACGTTTTTTAAGATCTGCAATATCTTGTTTCAGATATTTGAAATCTAACGAACTGGCAATACGTTGCTCACTGTTTTTAGTCAGTTGTGCTTTAACCGCTGTTAAATTAGCAACCGCTTTGAAGTTAGAACTTGGAATAACATCCCAAGGCAGTGCAGATGGCTCTGTATCTTCTCCTATTTTATCCATTGGATAAACTGAAGGGAAAACAACATCAGGTGTTACACCTTTGTGCTGCGTACTGCTACCTGCTACACGGTAAAATTTAGCCATGGTTAAGTTGATCTGACCTAAATTGATATCGGCAGGATTAGCGCCGCTTGGTGAAGTACCAACTGTTTTATCTTTAGACACTAAACCGGCTACCCTTTGCAACATGCTTGGATTTACCAATTTGTTTAAATCGATAGAAGATTGAACAGTACCTTTACCATAGGTTTGGCTACCCATAATAATACCACGGCCGTAATCCTGAATTGCTCCGGCAAAAATTTCGGATGCTGATGCGCTTAAACGGTCTACCATTACACCGAATGGGCCATCCCATGCTACACCACTGTTTTCATCTTCGTCTACTTCAATTTTGCCACGTAAATCTTTTACCTGAACAACAGGGCCTTTATCAATAAATAAACCTGTTAATGAAATGGCCTCCACTAAAGAACCCCCGCCATTACCACGTAAATCCAATACAATTGCATTTACCTTATCGTAAGTTTTCAATGAATCGATCAGTTTTCTTACATCACGGGTGGTACTTTTATAATTTTTGTCACCAGCATTTGCCGCTTTAAAATCAGCATAGAATGCAGGCAAAGTAATAATTCCAATTTTAACGTCTTTACCGTTACTGTTGATTGTTTTTACTTTTTTCTTGGCAGAAGTTTCTTCCAGGATAATTTTATCACGAACCAATTCGATAATTACCGGTTTCGACGACATTTCTTTTCCTACAGGAATAACTTTTAAACGAACTTTTGTGCCTTTAGGGCCTTTAATTTTCGTTACCGTATTGTCTAATCTCCAGCCCACAACATCAACAAATTCGCCATCGCCTTGCGCTACAGCTATAATACGGTCACCCGCACTTAACTGTTTGCCTTTAAAAGCTGGTCCACCTGCGATAATTTCAGAAATTTTAACAACTTCATTCTCTAACTGTAACCGTGCACCAATCCCTTCGAAAGAGCGCGACATGTCTTCGTTAAATGCAACAGCATTACTTGGGTTGAAATAATTGGTATGCGGATCAATCGATTCGGTAAAGGCATCCATCAAAATCTGGAAAACATCCTGATTGTTGGTTTTTGAAGTCTGCGATTGTAAATTCTGATAACGTTTGGTTAATGTTTCTACGTTTTTCGCCTCAGCAGTTCCTGCCAGGTTTAAATTGATCAGTTCGTATTTAACACGTTTTTTCCAGGTATCGTTTAAAGCTGTTGAAGAAACTGCCCAGGGCATTTTCTCTCTATCATATACATAGGTATCGGTTTGGTTAAAATCGTACTTGTTTTTAATCTGCGCTAAAGAATAAGTGAAATATTCATTTAACCTTTTGGCGTAAACGTTATAGATGAAGAATGGACCGCTTAAATCGCCATTTTTAAAATCATCGTCTAATGTGTATCTGTATTTTTCAAATTCTTTGATATCAGAAGCAAGAAAATAATTTTTTCCCTGATCTAATGATTTGATATACTTATCTAAAATGATAGAAGAAATAGAATCGTTGATCTGGATTTTTTTGTAATTATAGCTCTCGATCAAATTTACAACCTCTTTAATAACAAGTTGCTGTTGCTCATCCGGTTTCACATTGGTAACACCCTCAACCATGGGCTGAGTTTTAGGTGCAGCATGACAAGCAAGTACTGCTGCAGTAAAAATTACAAAAAATATTCTCTTTAACATCTCTTTAAACGATTTAAAATCCATTTCCAATTCTATATAGCCAATATGATACCATTTTAGCAAAAAAACAAAAAAGAGACAGCATTATTACCGTCTCTTGTTAAAACTTTATCAAATCTAACTAAAAGCTTTTTATTTAACAATTTCTATAGGAGAACGTTGAGAGTTATTTTTTGTTTTGATCATTAATCAAAATTTGACTCATTACAGACCTAAAACGGCTATATAAGCGTAATGTAGGAAGGTAATGAATGAAAGACAAAGATAAGATTAGCTTTGATTTACCTTTTTGACCGTCGTTTTGTTTGCGATCATCTCTCTGGCATCCTTGATCTGCGTTTTGTACTGAGTGGTTTTGATGGAATTGGCCAGCCATTCAGCAGATTTCAGATCTCTTAATGCAAGTGTAAAATCTTTCTTTTTAATTTTAACCTGAACAATGCCCAGGATCGATTCGATATAGGAGTTATTGCTTTTTAACTGTTTTGCCAGGATGCCTTGTTGGGTGTAAAACCACATCGACTGCGTATATTTCGTATTGGCCAGGTAAACCTTACCTAAAAGACTGTAAGTATTCATTACACCCGCCCGGTTACCTGTTTTGGAATAGTTTTTTAAAGCTACGTTCAAAAGAATCTGTTCGGCATCGGTAAAGCGGCCCAACTGATAATGCATGCTGCTCATTTTGATGATCGCCTGCCCGTATCTATTGAAATTTTTTACAGAATTATATTCGAAAGCTGCTTTTCCAAACAAAGTAAGTGCCTCATTATAATCTCCTTTTCGCTCCAAATCTTCAGCTTCTTCAAAAAAAGAATTCCCGTCTTCCAGATCAAATTTAGATACCGCTATATTTATAGCATTACCTCCATTTGGTTCCTGGTTATCAGATTTTTCTATATTTTGAGCTTGTAATTGTAATGATGCAAAAAGGCCTATAAAGGCCAATACAATTTTGGTCATGCAACAAAAATAATACTTTAATTCTAATTTTAGCTAAATACCTGTAAATTAACATCAAATGAGGCCCAAACCATATACGGATGTGAGTCGCAGTGGTAAACTTCGCCTTGTGCAGATATGCCCACAACACCTGCAAAGCCATCAAAAGCCTTAAGTTCAGCAAAAGATTTATCTGACGCATCTTTTAAAGAAAAACCGTCTGTAACACGTGTTACAATTTTAGCAGCCAGCGCGCCGCTTACAATATCTTCGCCAACTCCTGTGCAAGAAATGCCTGCATATTGGTTTGCATAGTTGCCCGCAACGGTTGCAGAGTCGCTTACCCGGCAGGGAATTTCGAATCCTTTACCACCTGTTGAAGTTGCCGCTGCTAAATTTCCATCTGCATCGAGCGCCACACAACCAACGGTTCCTTTATTGTTTTTCTGGTTTAATTTGGCTTCATACTCCGATTGGCGTTGTGGTGTAATGGGGTTGAAATATTCAAATCCATTTGTTCTGGCAAATTGCTGTGCGCCAGCTCCGCTCAACACACGGTCATCGTAACTCAATAGATCTTGAGCAATTTCGATTGGATTTTTAACATCCTCTACATTGATTACCCCGCTAAACTTTTCTGTTTTACCATCCATTAAAGCAGCACTTAACCTCACCTTTCCATCACTCTGGATCTGCGAACCAGTGCCCGCGTTAAATAATTCATTATCTTCCAGCAATGCAACGGTGTACACAACAGTTTCTAAAGCCGTGTGTGTTTTTAAATATTCGTGCCCAAGTGTTACAATCGAAGACAATGCATCTTGTTTTGCCTTTTTTGTTTCCTGATTGGTAGACGACTCGCTAAAGAAGCCTCCGTGTATGATGAGTTTCATCTGTTAGATTTGAGTATTGAGACATTTGATATGAGACTTTAGACCTTAAGCCCTAAACCCTCCACCTTAAACCTTTTTAGGATATCGGAATAACTTTTGGATGGTGGATCACCAAGCTGTGATCTGTTAAATCATAAACATCACCATCACACATCACATGTACCACCATATTTTTGATCGAAACCGGTTGCCCCATTTCTACATCCGTTAAATTGGTATCGGCCATGTTGCGTCCGTCTACTAAAATCACCATTCCTGAGCCGATGGCTTCCATGGTATGTCCGTCGGAAATAAAAAGACCGGTATCCTCACCAAGGCCGATGCCTAAAATACCAGGATTACTGGCCGCGGCATATAATAAACGACCGATTCTACCACGTTGAACAAAATGTGTATCTACAATAACGTCATCAATAAAGCCCAATCCGCCGGTAATTTTTACTTCACCCTTCAACAAAGCATCTTTACTGCTACCCTGATAAATCATATTTTTAGAGCTTGCTGCCGCCCCGGCAGAGGTGCCCGCAATTACAACAGGTTCATTTCTATATTTTTCGAGCAAAATCTGGTGGATTTTTGTCCCTCCGAAAATAGAAGAAAGACGGAGTTGATCGCCGCCAGTAAAAATAATGACCTCTGCGGCTTTGATACGTTCATAATTTTCATCAGAATTGGCTTCTTCGCGATTGGTGATATTTAGCACCCCCACATTATGAACATCTAACTGTGCATAAGCCTTGATGTATTCTTCGCCAACCTTTTCTGGCATTAATGAGGCTGTGGTAATGATTTCGAAGCGGGACTGAATGTCTCTAACTGATTCTGTAGTAATCCGTTTCAGAATTCCACGCTCAAAAAAATTCATGTTTTCAGGCAGTCCAAATTGCGTTTCTGCGAAGCTACCTGTATTTATTGCGCCGCCAATAATGATGAGTTTACCTTTCGGAACCATTCTTTGTGTATTATAATTGTATCAAAAAACCCAAATATATAGGCTTAAGATAAAAAACACGACTTTTTTTGTCAAGAATATTCAATTTATTAACAAACGTTAAAATAATCTAACGAAAAATTAACGTTATAGTGCTTGAAAATAAAACAAATAGACCTTAAAATTGATTTAGCTAAATGGAACGTCTATTTTGAAAATAAATGCATATTTTACAGTCATCAATTTTATTCTCTAAATTGAGGAAAAAGGACCTTTCCAAATCCTTTTTTTAGATCAAAAACGAACAAAACATTACATGAAGATATCAAACATACAAGTATTAAGAGGACCAAATATATGGTCGATTAGCCGGAAAAAACTGATCCAAATGCGATTGGATTTGGAGGATATGGAGCAGAAACCAACTAACATAATAGATGGGTTTAGTGAGCGGATCGAAAAATTGTTGCCAAGCATGTTCACCCATCGCTGTTCTAAAGGTGTTGAAGGCGGCTTTTTTACCAGAGTTAAGGAAGGGACGTGGATGGGCCATGTAATTGAACACATCGCTTTAGAAATCCAAACATTAGCTGGTATGGAAACCGGTTTTGGCAGAACACGCCAAACCAAAACAGAAGGCATTTACAATGTTGTATTCAGCTATCTGGAAGAAAAAGTTGGCGTTTACGCTGCCGAAGCTGCTGTTAAAATAGCCGAAGCCCTAATCAATAACGAAGAATACGATTTGGAGCACGACATCCGCAGGATGAAGGAGATTCGTGAGTTAGAAGCTTTAGGCCCAAGTACGGGTTCTATTGTAGAAGAGGCAGTGAGCAGAAGTATCCCATGGATCCGGCTGAACAAAAGCTCTTTAGTGCAATTGGGCTATGGAAAAAACCAGGTCCGTTTTAGGGCCACCATGACCGAAAAAACCAGTAGCATCGCTGTAGACATTGCCAGTAATAAAGAAGAGACCAAACGTTTGCTTACCGAAGCAGCAATTCCGGTAGCTTCTGGTGTTACCATTTCTAATATTGATGATTTGGAGGCCTCAGTGAAAAAAGTTGGCTTCCCTCTGGTTTTTAAGCCGCTGGATGGCAATCATGGCAAGGGCGCAACCATCAATGTGAAAACGATGGAAGATTCGATAGCTGCTTTCGAATATGCCAAAACCTATTCTAGAAGGGTCATTATCGAAAAATTTATTACTGGCTACGATTTTCGTGTACTGGTAATCGATCATAAAGTGATTGCAGCTGCACAACGCGATCCTGCACATGTAAGAGGAAACGGAATCCATACCATTCAAGAGCTTATTGATAAGGAAAACGAAGACCCACGCCGTGGTTATGGCCACGAAAACGTATTAACAGAAATTGCTGTTGATCGTGATACTTTAGATTTACTGGCTAAAAAAGAATATACACTAGAAACCATTCCTGAAAAAGGAGAGGTGGTTTATTTAAAATCAACGGCAAATTTGAGTACTGGTGGAACGTCTATCGATGTAACTGATATTGTTCACCCACAGAATATTTTTATTTGCGAAAGGATTTCGAGGGTAATTGGACTGGATATCTGCGGTATCGATATTATGGCGCAGAACCTTACACAGCCACTGACCGAAAATGGCGGTGTCGTTTTAGAGGTGAATGCTGCGCCCGGATTTAGGATGCACCTGGCTCCAAGCGAAGGCTTGCCGAGAAACGTTGCCGCATCGGTTATCGATATGTTGTATCCTCAGGGAAAATTATCGCAGATTCCGATTATCGCCGTAACCGGAACAAATGGAAAAACTACTACAACCCGTTTAATCGCACACATTATCCGTAGTAACGGTAAACGTGTAGGCTTTACCACCAGTGATGGCGTGTATGTGCACAACACCATGTTGATGAAAGGTGATACCACCGGGCCTGTTAGTGCTGAATTTATTTTAAAAGACCCAACTGTAGAGTTTGCGGTTTTAGAAACTGCCCGTGGTGGGATTTTAAGGGCAGGCTTAGGTTTTAATGCCTGTGATATCGGTGTGGTAACCAATATTCAGGAAGATCACCTGGGTATTTCCGACATCCATAATCTTGACGATTTAACCCGCGTTAAAGCGGTGGTAATTGGTGCAGTTCGCCGTAAAGGCTGGGCCGTATTAAATGCAGATAATGGTTATTGCGTACGCATTGGTAAAGATGCCCGTTGTAATGTTGCTTATTTTAGCATGGATGAAAACAATCCTGTAATTAAAGAACATTGCAGAAAAGGTGGTATCGCTGCGATTTACGAAAACGGCTACATCACCATCAAAACAGGCGATTGGAAATTAAGGGTTGATAAAGCCACTCACATTCCATTAACTTTTGGAGGTTCAGTAAACTTTATGATCCAGAATGTACTGGCGGCAACGCTTGCTACTTATTTATGGGGTTATAAACCAGAAGATATACGTTTATCATTAGAAACCTTTATCCCTTCGGCAGCACATACGCCTGGAAGAATGAATATTTTCAGGTTTAAGGAGTTTAAAGTTTTAGTAGACTTTGCGCACAACCCTGATGGATTTAATGGCGTAAAAGGTTTTCTACAAGGCGTAGAAGCGACCAAGCAAGTGGGTATTATTTCAGCAACAGGGGATAGAAGGGATGAGGATATCATCGAAACTGCCCGCATTTCGGCACAGATGTTTGATAAAATCTACATCTGTCAGGAGAAATACCTGCGCGGCAGGCAACAACAGGATTTGGTCGATTTACTGGTAAAAGGCATTAAAGAAGTAGATCCGAATAAAGAAATCGTCATCAACAATAAAAGTACAGAGTGTTTGCAGATTGCGATCGAAACTGCTGAAAAAGGCTCTTACTTGACCATTTTAAGCAATACGATCGATAATACGATTCAGCGTGTTACCGAACATTTAGACCGGGAACTGGAAGCTTAAGGATTTATTTCAGGACCAAATCGATGCTGAAACAAGTTTAGCATGACGAAAATTACAGTAAAAAACCTCCTTCGAATGATTAATCGAAGGAGGTTTTTCCGTTTTTATATATCGCTCACTTATGCCTGCGTATCGCGTAATCTTTTAATTTCATCATGCGATTTTCTTAAAGATGCTTTTTGATCAGAAATCAGTTCTCTTATATTAGATGGAAGATCTTCTTCTTCCAGAGCCATTTTATATCCGTTTTGGGCAGCATCTTCACCAAATTCACAATTGTTTAAAACTGTTTTACGGTCGTGCCCTGTAAATATGGCTTTAACATCCATCCATGCTCTGTAAATTTTACCAGAGTTGGTTGTTCCTGTTTCAATATCTTCGCCCAATGCAGCTACCTCTGTGGCTAAAGCCAGCTTATATTTTTGGCTTTCGGCAATCATATTTAAAAATAGCGTTTTCAGATCTGCGTCGCCATCTTTTAATTCCTGACGCGCTTTTTCATAACCTTCGATACGGTCGTTATTGATTTGAACCAGGTCATTTAATACTTCTGCAGTTGCTGTTGTCGTTTTCATGTTGTTATTTTTTTATAGTTTCGATGTATAAAAGCAACACGGGCAATTAAAAAAAGGTTTGTCATTTTTTTAATTGCTTACAACAAATAGCTATATCGGGTAAATTATTTCTTTGAGAAATATTGCGCGAGTTTCTCCTTTACAAATCGCCTTACACGGGTTACCATATTGCCTTTCCGTTTGATTAAAAAGCTTTTAATGGCTTTGTAGGCGATAGGATCTTCGGCAATTACCGTTGGGAATTCGACAATTGGTTTTGGGTTGATAATGACATTATAAATATCGTTTATACCCGAATGCACGCCCGTACCATCGTGACCAATATTATTAACAAGGGATTGTGATGGATTAAGTGTTAAACCACCTTTTAGAAAGATCGAGGCATACCATCTGATGGCCCAACTGTTATTTTTGCCTTTTTTAAATTCCTGCATCTGTTTCCAGAAATTCATTTTATTATCGATAGAAAAAACCACACGTTTCTTTTTATCAAACTGTTTTAAAAGGATATCAATATCAGGTTCGAAGTTCTTCCACGCTCTTCCCCAGGTAGCCCATCCCCAGCTTGTGGCAGCCCGGTAAAAAAAAGATTGAGAGAGTTTTTCATTCTTTAAAGGATACATATATGCACCGATGTGCATTACCTGATCTTCTTCGCGATATCGGTTTAAAGCATCATTAAAATAGGGCAAAGTATGTGGTGAGGTAATCAGATCATCTTCAAAAACAATCACCTGGTCGTATTCTTCAATTAACTGGCTCACACCTGCGATAACCGAATTGGCCAATCCGGCGTTATCTTTTCTTTCAATTACCTTAACCGATTTAAAACCACCTGTTTTATTGATAATTTTTCTAACTGCAGCAACATTTTTCTCCTCCTGAACTGTTTTTGCACCATCAGAAAAGATGTACAGATGGCTTTCGGCTGCCAGTTCATTTTGTTGCAGGAATTTGATCGTCCGCTCGGTATGTTGCGGACGGTTATATACGAAAAGTGCTATGGGAGCAAGGTTTTGCATTTTTGTTTATAAGTTAACCATATCAATAAATTGGCCAATTGTTGTCGCTCATCGTCATTTCGACTGGAGCACCGCGGAATGCCTGCCCGTACAGGCGGGGAGAGATCTATCAAGATAGATTTCTCGACTCCGCTCGAAATGACGATCTTCCAACGTTTATGTTAAATTACCTAAAATATATGTAAGTTATGATCCGATTTTTTGGTTAGCACGGTATATGCATTGGCAAACTGTTCTTGTTTTTTCTTTCCAAAAAGATTACCCAATGTTTTTTTAATGCGGTATTCGAGCTCGATTTTTAAATTCTTAGAAAACGTTTTTGGTGCTTTTCTGTTTACAAACTCGTTAAATTTTACCGTTTCAGGGGTAGTCATCGAAACTTTATCCTCTAAAATCTCCAGGCCTTCGCTCTGCAGTAAAAACCTTAAAGAAGTGGGCGTATACATGTTGATGTGTCCGTAATCCAAAAAATGTTTCATCCTCTGGTCTACGCCAAAACGGTAATCTTTTGGCACTTCCACAACAATGTATTTTGCCACTCTTTTCAACTCACGGATCAGGATTCTTTCATGTTCTACATGTTCTAAAACGTGTGCAAGGATAACCAGGTCGAAAGTATCATTTTCATAAGGGATTTTATAACCATCAAAGGTTTGCGCGTCCTTTAAACTGCCAAGCTTACGGTCTTTTATAATGTCGACACCGCTCTGTGCAATTTCTAAAGCATACAGTTCAGGGGCGAAATGCCATTCGTTTAAAAAGTGTAATATACTGCCATCACCTGCGCCAACTTCAAGTACTTTTTTAGGTTTTAATCCTTTGCAAACATCAACAATATTCCGGGCTTTATATTTGGCGCCGAGCATTCGCCATGCTACATCGCTATTGGTATAAAAATTATCGTAGGCCGTTTTTACTTCTTCACTTAACATGATCCTGATTGATTTAAATGCCTAAACAATTATCCTGTTTATAGAAAACGGACGTAGCTTTTTCGTAGAAAAGACCTGGCGAAATGCCGCTGAAGCTAATTTCTTTGAAACCTTGTGCTTTTAACAGCACACGGGCAGCACTATACACTTCACGCTCGCTATCATCCAAAACCAATACACCATTTGCGGATAAAGCATCAACACTATACTTGCAACAGTTTACGCGGTCGCGGCCATCAACTATAATAATATCGAACTTTTTACCCAGTAAGGAAGCTTTTTTAGCATACTCACCATCTTTTTCCAATTGACAGAATATCATCTCGGCATTACCCGGACTAGTATTTTTCACCTTGTCGAACCAGCCCTTATCATGCTCTACCGAAGTTACAGAGCCTGCCCGCTCGGCATAAAAAATAGTTGAGCTACCAGAGCCATATTCAAAAATGTGCTGTGTTTTATTGATCCGTTCTCTGATAAAATCGATAAACGAATACGTTACCCAAGGCAATGCTTTTCCTTTGCCATCTACGGCCTGTTTCTTATCAAAAGCAGTGAACCAGCCAATGCTGTTCAGGTAGCCTTTATGTCCGTAAGATAATAATGCCTTAAGCCTGTCTGGCTTAGCAATTAGTGTGGTTAATGCTTTAAGAGTACTCAACGTTTAAATATTTTTTGAAATGCTGTGACCAAAAATAATGATTTTAACATCATTATACCTTGTTGCCTGGTTTTAGGAATAAATAAAAGATAAAATGCAGAACTTGCACAGGCTATTAATGTAGCAATTGAGGCCCCAACACCGGCATATAAAGGGATTAACCACAAATTGAGCAATATGTTTAATATAGCACCAACGGCCGTTCTATAAAATGATATTTTGGTAAAACCCTCCGCAAGCAAAAACTGGGAACTGGCGCTACCTAGAAACACAAATATACCCGACCAAATATGGATCGGCAACATGGCCTCTGCGCCTTCAAAACGCTTTTCGTAGATAATGTTGATAATAAGCGAAGATGAAAAAGTAATCACCACGGCAACCGGCAAACTTATTGCAACCAGCAGGTCGTATAGGTTTTGCAACCGTTTTAAATACCGTTCATGGTCTGTTTTTCTGGCAAGAATCAGCGCAGGAAAAACCGAAGTTACGATGGCAACAGGTATAAAGTACCAGGCCTCACTTATTTTTGCCACTGCAGCATAAATGCCCACAGCTTTACTTCCTTCAGTTTTTAACATCACCTGATCTATCTTCATATAAATAGAAACCATTACTGCTGATAAAATAAGTGGCGCGGATTGTTTAAGTAAGGATTTGGCCCTGCTTCTTTTGAAATGCCATTTAGACATGTCAAATCCCTTTACCCGATACATCACCATCAAACCAAAGGCTAAAATAAATCCGTCAAAAACCAATGCCCAGGCAAACCAGATTACTGGAAGATGCAAAATTACCAGAACTATTTTTATCAATGCCGAAAGAATCACACAGATATTCTGCACCTGAACAACATACTTGGATTGTACCTGTGATTGAAAATAGGAATCGATCACGTTAAATGACTTGAAAAATGCCGCAAAAGACAAAAGCGTTACAACATAAGTAAGTGGAGCACCCGGATTATCAGATACGTGATGAAACAAAAGGTACAAACAGATAGAAATAGGAATCAGCAGCAGGTTAACGCCTAATCTTAAAAACAAGGAAGTTCCAAGTATTTCATCCTTTTTTAATGGATCGTTGATGATTTCCCGGATGATAAAAGTATCTAGACCCAGGGCACCGATAGCCGCAGCTATTGCCGTAAATGCATCTGCAAAGCTTAGATCGCCAAAGGATACAGGACCTAAAAACCTGGCCACCACAAAACCGACCAGCATGCTTAAAATCCGCCCGAACATTAACCAACCGGTATTTTTTAAATACTTGTTAAATGCTTCTTCGTTAAAACCTTTTATGGCGGGTAATTTCATTAACGCAAAGATGTAAAAAATGTTTGTCACTACCGCCATACTGAAAAGCGGTCTAAACATTTATAAACTTAATCTGTTAATTATTTAGGCTAAACCTAAGGATATGAATAAGAACCAAATTATTAATTGCTTTGTATCTGTCTTTTTAATCTTCAGTTCTTGTAAAAAGGGCAATAATGATTCACCTGTAGTAAGTGAGCCACCATCAAGCTGGCAGGAACACTGGTTTGAGCATAATCAGTTATTAAATCGTGTATTTTATAACGACGATTTAGTAGTTTATTACGATAAAGATGTAAATAAGTCTATCAGTTGGCCTAACGATTATTTAACAAGAGTTTGGCAGTACACAAAAAATGTTTACGGTAATTTTGGAGAAGATGGTCGGCTATTCGCAATCTTTCACACCGCTAGATATCCCGGAGGTCATCCCTCTAATTATTTTGATAGCAGTCATGACAACAAAAATGTTATTGATGTTGGTTTATCCGGCAAAAATGCATGGGTTGATTTTACAGCTAATGAGAAAGATATTGTAACGCATGAGGTAGGCCATATTGTTGAATTTGCTTCTAAAGGCAAACACAATTCGCCAGCGTTTAAAATATGGGGAGATAGTAAGTGGATGGAGATTTATCAGTACGACGTGTACAAGAAACTTGGTTTAACAAGTGATGCTGATCGATGGTATGCCAAGTGTATGGCCACGGTTGATAATTTTCCAAAGGCTAATACACAATGGTTCAAAAATTGGTTTTATCCTATTTACGCCAATAATGGGGGTACAGCTACTTTGAATAAATTCTTTGTATTACTTGCACAAAATTTTCCATCAAATGGCTCTGATTATACAAGGGACATGAATTGGGGTGAATTTGTACATTTTTGGAGCGGTGCAGCAGGAAAAAATTTAAAACAGCAAGCAACTACTGCTTTTGGTTGGACCACGGAAATGGAAAATCAGTTTGTTAAAGCAAAGGTAGATTTCCCCAATATACGCTACTAATGAATGTAGTTTGATAAAATAGGTTATACAAATGAAATAATTACTTCCCTTCGCTCTTGGTTTCCAAAACCTTGGTCTCTGTTGTTTTAACTTCAGGTGTTGGCACTGGAACAGTATTTACCGCCGGAACAGGTTTACTATTTAAAGGAGCACCCACGGCAAGGTCGCATCTGTGGTTCGGTTGACCATGAGGTGGGTTTAAACCCTTTGCCGTTTTTACTCCTACAGTTTGTGTTACAGCAGGCTGGGTAGTAACAACCTGAGTAGGTTTGCTATCCAGAGGTGCGCCAATAGCAATATCACATCTATGACCGGGTTCTCCGTGTTTAGGGTTTAATTTTTTACCTGAGGTATTTACAACAGGGGCTGCCGGAGCAGGTACCGCTTGTGGAGTAACTTTCTGTTGGGGTTGAACTGTGGCCGTTTGATTTAAAGGTGCCCCAACAGCCAATGCACAGGTATGTCCGGCTTCGCCATGTGGTGGATTAAAAATCAGACTACTTTTAGCTGATTGTGCCACTGGCTGAACAGCATTGCTTTTTTGTAGTCCCTGTATGCCGGTAGGTGTTGGGATAACCGCTTGAGCGGTTTCTTTCTTTTCGCTGTTGCAAGCGCAAAGAACAATTGTGGCTAACAGATAAAAAGCGTATTTCATGGGACTGAGATTAATTTACCCAAATATGGCGAAATTAATTTACGCCTGAAAGCTCTTTTCTATTCTTTCTAACTGTTTTAAATGATGTTTCAAATGAATTTCGATAAACCTTAACCATTGTTTGGCGTTTAGATAACCCAATCTGGGGTGCTTTGTTTTGCAATCAGCGTTTGCATTGGCTATTAAAGGATAGTTATCATCCAGGGCCTTTTCAAACTCTAAAACAAAATCGAGTGCTTCTGTTTTACTGATTTTTTTAACCCGCTCAGCCAATCGTTTCGGAACTTTGTATTTTTTTGCCGGTGGCAGGGAGCCTAAAAGTAAAATCAGTTTTACAATAAAATGTGTAGGTCTTTTTTCACCCTTACCATTTGCGGCATGCTCGAGCGCAATTAATGAAAGCAGGCTCGAATCGAAAATGTGCGAATATACTTCGCTATAACTCCAGCCCGCAATAGGCGGAATGCTTTGAAAAATATCTTCCGGATAATTAGATAATTTCGATTTATAGGCATCGACGATTTGATGTATCGATGCCTTTATTTTTGCAGCTGTCATTGAATAAAGATAAGCCGAATTACTGCTTCTCCAAATATTTTAAGAAGTCTTCCTTATTTGACGGGAAAATGAAAATATCAGATAGCGTAAAGTAATTTTGAGGATCCGCAATATTTTTATAAAGGTTCTGGGCCACTCTCAAGCGTTCATCATCAAAGCTAAAAGATTTTAACAGTATCCTTACCTGTGCAGTTAACAGGGACGAATTTTTGCTAACTACCTTGATCATTCTCGATCTGCTATCATCAAAATTTTCCTTTCTGTACTGCGTTAAAAATGCCTCAAAAGCTTCATCGGATAATAATCGGTTTAACTCTGGCCTTGGTGGCCGCGGCGGAACAATCCCGGTATTATAGTCTCCGGTATAAGCATCAAAATCATCAAGTGCGTATTGCCTGTTGCGATAGATTGTTAACTGCTTTAAAGTAATTAACCGTTTATCATCAAAACTTAACACCAGCCGTTGCTGTGGGATCACCCTTATCCGCTGTTTTAAAACTACAGTATTGCCCTGAATAATAGATAATATTGGGACGGTATTGTATACATCGTAAAAACGGAACCTACCATTGGCAGATGCAACAAGTTCATCGTCCAAATACACGTTATACTTGCCTGGATTAACAATTTGCAGGAATACTTCGGCTGCACTGCGGTTTTTCTGAGCGAACGTTAGGGTAGCAAAAAGCATTGCCAATCCTAAAAAGATGGTTTTCTTCATTTTAATTAAGGTTTCATTTGTGTGTGTTTTGAACTTATGCCAAACGAATGCCAAAACCAAACAAAAAAGGAGTACGGCTAAAAAAGCTTTAACAATTCTTCAAGATGAACGATTTCCCGTTTTACATCTTCAGGTTTTTCTTTCTGCAGGGGATTGAAAAAAATAGCCTCCATCCCAAAATTCAAAGCACCATAAATATCAGCTTCAAGACTATCCCCAATCATGATGCTTTCGGCTTTTAACGCCTTTGCTTTATCCAGTGCATATTCAAAAATGATGGGATTAGGTTTGTTCACGCCCACATCTTCTGAGATAATTACGTTTTCGAAATAGGAGTTAAGTTTAGACAGATTCATTTTGGTTAAGGTGGTTTCCTTAAACCCATTTGAAATAATGTGTAATGTATATTTCTGCTGTAGGTAAGCCAGAACGTTTTCTGCCCCTTCGAATAAGTTTGTTTTGGTAGGCGAAATATTTACATAATCATCTTCAAACTGATGTGGAACGGCATCGGGATGAATACCCAGCTGAATAAAGGTTTTACTGAAGCGCTCCGATCTTAAAAAATCTTTAGTGATTTTACCCAAATGATAATCGGCCCATAGCTGGTGGTTATTTTCGGTATAGGTGGCGATAAAATCGGAGCAGGATGTAAGCCCAAGCGTATCTAATTTATAGGTTTGATAAAGCTCATTTAATGTTTCTTCAGCATTGCGGTCAAAGTCCCAAATGGTATGGTCAAGATCAAAGAAAATGTGTTTTTTCATGGGTGATGATTTTCACAAAGGTAGCCTAATGATTTTTGATTTATAAATAATCGGCCACTTTTGCGTTAAGCTCCTCAATAAGCTCTTCATCCATATACTGATAATCATCCGGTATATCCAGGATGATTATTTCCTTTTCATAGAGCTCTTCAGGAAAACGTTCAGCGATTCTTTGTTTATGTTTTTTCTCCATTACAAAGATCAGATCTGCCCAGATGATCAGTTTTGCACTGATTTTAATTCTGGCTGATGGCTCAGTTCCGGCAGACCGTACCTGGTGATCAGCATGGTTTTTATAAATGGTTTCGGCAGTGGCACTACGCCATTTGTTTCTACTGCACACAAAGAGGATATTCATGGACTATAGACTTAAGACTGCGGACTAAACCTTTTCTCCATAAGCCAGATCCCCGGCATCACCTAGCCCGGGAACGATGTAAGATTTACTGGTCATCTCTTCATCAATGGCACCAAGCCAAAGTTTAGCTTTGGGCAGATTGGCACGTACGTGCGTTACCCCCTCGGTACTGGCAATTGCAGCAACGATATGCAGTTCGGCAATTTTATAGCGGTTCATCAATTCTTTACAGCACATTACCATGCTTTGCCCGGTGGCCAGCATCGGGTCGGCCATAATTAACACCTTTCCATCTAGATCCGGAGTAGAAATGTAATCCATTTGAATGACGAAATCGCCGCTCTTTTTCACTTTCCGATAGGCCGATATGAAACAACATTCTGCTTGATCAAAAATATTAAGCAGACCTTGTTGTAAGGGCAGGCCAGCTCTAAGTATTGTTGCTAAAACCGGTTGCTGCGCTAAAACTTCACAAGGTGACACGCCTAGCGGAGTTACAATCTCTTTGGTGGTATATTGAAGTGATTTACTGATTTCGTAGGCAAAAAACTCACCAAGCCTTTCCAGATTTTTGCGAAAACGCATGGAATCCTTCTGGATATTTTCATCCCGAAGTTCGGCAATAAAGGTGTTGGCGATAGATTTTGTTTTGCTTACATCAAAAATCATGGCATTTGTTTTTCGGTACTTATAGATAGATTTGCCTTAGCAATGATTAAAATTAGCAATTTTAAGCTGAATATGCTTAAAATTAAAATCAATTCCCCACGTAACTCAGCATTTCTCCGAACAGTGATCTTAACTTTTTGTATTTAGGATAATCTGATAAACTTTTCAAATTCCAGCTGCTGTAAAAGGTGCCGTTTACTACTTTCACGGCATTGATATATTGATGTAGTATTTTGGTAGCTGCTTCGCGTGTTAAAAATTGAAGGATATAATCGGTTAAACAATAAGAATTAACCACCAAAGGGGTTACTTTCTCGAGCTGCAGATCATACCAGTTAAACGGCGTACAGGTTCCTGCCCTAAACCCAGGTACGTTATCATAACCCATGGAGTAATCGGAAGTGATACCCGAATTCAGGATATTTAAATAACATATCGGGAATTTCAATGTTTCTAACTGTTGACTGGTTAATGGGATTGCATTTGGATAGCACTTTTTGAGCTTAATCAATCCATCTTTAATGCCGGTCATTTTTTCCTTGTTGTTCGCACAAGGCCTTAATAGGCCAACCGATTGATCATTTAATGTTTTAGCAACTCCGTTAACCCTAATATAATCCATCGGAACATCGGGAAAATCGACAAAATATAGTGGCCTGCTTTTTTTTGACGCAAACAATTGGCTAACCTGGTTGAGAACCTGTTCATTATTGATCCCTATTCCGGTTAGCCTATCAAATTGTGAACTCAGGTAATTATTCTCTTTCCTAAAAACAGCACTGAAAATAAATTTGGTCCTACTGAAGAAACCTTCAGGCAAATTGGGTACAATATTGAAATGAACAGTTGGCTGATGTTGAAATTTTTTTTCGTGAAACTTAAAGTCTGGGTGTTTCTTCTTAATGACACTCTTGATGATTAATGCCCATTCATCAACGATCGGTTTATCTAAAATCCTCCATTTATACTGGTAACTTTTTGACGGCTTAAATTCTTCTTCTGTTTTTTGTTGATGGAGGTACTCCTCATAACGGCTGATCATAAAAAAAGATGCTGCAAAAACATCAAATGGTAATGCAGACCGCTCAACAGGAAAAGGAACCTGATATTCTCCAAAAGAAACCGTTTTGAGTTTAATTTCTTCCAGTTTATTAGCGAAAAGCAAAGCTGTAGCTTTAAAAAAAAGTTCATCGCCTAAAGGCTCATCACCGTAACTGATTCTGATGTGCTCGCTCTGCAGAAAATATTGGCTGTTGCCCGTAAACTCTACTTCTGCTTTAAGAATATCTTTTAAAATAAAATTGAAGATATATTTTATCCGAGGTGTTAATATGTTGGAGAAGATGATTAGATGCATAACTTATTTTAACAACGCGGTATTTAAAAAAAGATTACAAGAAATATTTCCCAGCCAATATTAACTCACCAATACCGCCTAATAAAGTTAACGGTAATTTAACATTGAACCGTTAATTAATACAAAAATTACAATTAAAAGTTTGCTGTGAATTTCTTTTCAGGATAAAGAATTTTGGTGCTTTTACGGTTAGCCCCCTTCACTATATGCACTATACTCATCTGATCATCAAACATATCATATAAAATAGTATCGCTAACCTCAACCGATTTTACAGCGACAACTTTATCCACTTCCAGGTAAATATTGGTGGCTTCATGATCGATCTCAAACCCAACGTAACTCAGGGTAACGGCTTTGCCATTGGCTTTTAATTGTAAATGGGAAAGCAGGTATTTTTTAACCAGTTCATCCATCGCAGTCTTCATATTTGGATTGCTCAGATCGGTTTTTTGTTTGTATACCTTTGCCAAAATGGCTTCAAAGTCATCCGAAAAAATCTTACAGCTTACCTCCAGCGTTTTATCCTTTGCATTAAAGTTCACTTCAGTTGTGCTTACATGTAAAGGATGTTTTATTCCCGCTTCAACCGAAAAAAAAGCACAGCATAAAAGCAAAAGGGTATATTTAAATTTACGCATCAATATTCGAGATTTATGGGAAACAAAGTTAAGATTTAAAGTTTGAAGAAAACAATTGCCGCAAATAACCAAAAAATCAGTAACAAATTTGGTATTTATGGTTTTGTTTACACGATATTTGGACTTTTTACAATTAAAAATATAATTTTAAGCTTTATAACTATTTAACGTCCCATAGTTAGCTTATTATTTCATGCCGTTACAAGATTTTATCTTTTACTTCAAATTGGGTTGGGAGCATATCGTAAGTGCGGATGCACTAGATCATCAGCTTTTTGTTTTAGCATTAGTAGCCATTTACAGTTATCGTAACCTGAAACAAGTGTTGATCCTGGTTACTGCTTTTACCATTGGGCATTCGTTAACTTTACTTTTAAGCGTTTTAGATATTATCCGATTCGAGAGCAAATGGGTAGAATTTTTAATCCCCTGTACCATTGTAATAACCGCGATAAGTAATTTGTTCAGGAAGAATTTTTCATTAAAATCTGTTAAGATCAATTATTTTTTGGCATTGGGCTTTGGATTGATCCACGGAATGGGTTTTGCCAATTCAATCAGGATGATGCTGGCAAAAGACCAGAATATTGGCTGGGGATTATTCGGTTTTAATGTTGGACTAGAGGCCGGACAGGTTTTTATGGTAATTATTATTTTGCTGGTTACCTTTTTCGTTTTCAACTATACCCGGATAAAACGCCTGAGTTGGGTTTTATTTGTATCGGCAGCCGTATTTAGCCTGGCTTTAAAAATGGCTTTGGAAAGAATTCCTTTTTAACAAAACATATGATGAATAAACTGTATACTTTAACCGGTCTTTTACTCTTTTCGGGTAGTTTGACCATGGCCCAAAACATTTTGAACAATCCTGGGAGTAACCATGGAAATAAGTTCGAACAGCTGGGCACCATTTTACCTACACCCAATGAGCAGCGTACGGCTAGCGGGGCGCCGGGTGTTAAATACTGGCAACAACGTGCCGATTATAACATCAAATGTGAACTGGATGAAAAAAACTTATTGTTAACGGGAACTGAAACGGTAACCTATACCAACAATTCGCCAGATCCATTAACGTACATTTGGTTACAACTTGATGAAAACGAGCACAGTACCGATAAAAGCGCAAACTATCAGGATGCCACCAAAATGCCTGCTACCGGCACAACCAAAAATTTAGACCAGTTAAGTGCAACAGGAAATAATGGTTATGGGATCAACATCACCAAATTAACTGATGCCACAGGTAAAAACCTAAAATACACCGTTAACAAAACGATGATGCGGGTAGATTTGCCAGTTGCTTTAAGAACTGGTCAGAAATTGATCTTTAACATTGATTGGAATTACAAAATTACCGACAGAATGAGCGTTGGCGGTCGTGGTGGTTACGAATTTTTCCCAACGGATGGAAACTACCTGTTCACCATGACGCAATGGTATCCACGCTTATGTGTGTATAGTGATTTTCAGGGATGGCAAAACCATCAGTTTACCGGCAGAGGCGAATTTGCCCTAACTTTCGGTGATTTCAAAGTGCAGATGACCGTTCCGGCAGATCACTTGGTAGGTTCAACCGGAGAGTGTATCAACTACAGCGCTGTTTTAAATCCAACACAATTAGCCAGATACAATTCGGCTAAAACCGCAGCTGCGCCTGTAGAAATCCAAACCCTGGCAGAAGCCAAAACAGCCGAAACCAAAAAGTCGACCGCGAAAAAAACCTGGGTTTTCAATGCCAATAATGTTCGCGATTTTGCCTGGACTTCTTCACGCAAGTTTATCTGGGATGCCATGCCTCAAAAAATCCAGGCCAACAACAATACTGTAATGTGTATGAGTTTTTATGGAAAAGAAGCTTATAGTCTTTATAGCAAGTTTTCTACCCGTGCCGTAGCGCACACCATTAAAACCTATTCAGATTTTACCATTCCTTATCCATACCCGGTTGCACAGAGTATCGAGGCGGCTAACGGAATGGAATATCCGATGATCTGTTTCAACTATGGCCGTACCGATGCTGATGGAACATATAGCGAAAGCACTAAAAACGGCATGTTAGGTGTGGTAATACACGAGGTTGGCCACAACTTTTTCCCAATGATCGTTAACAGCGATGAGCGCCAGTGGACCTGGATGGATGAAGGCTTAAACTCTTTTGTGGAATATTTAACAGAAGAGCTTTGGGACAATAAATTTCCAAGCAAAAAAGGCCCAGCCTACACCATTGTAGATTACATGAAATTACCTAAAGATGAATTGGAACCGATTATGACCAACTCTGAAAATATTGCCCGTTTCGGTCCGAATGCCTATTCAAAACCGGCAACGGGTTTAAATATCCTTCGCGAAACCATCATGGGAAGAGAGCTTTTTGATTATGCGTTTAAAGAGTACTCAAGAAGATGGGCTTTTAAACACCCTGAACCAGCTGATCTTTTCCGCACCATGGAAGATGCCAGTGGCGAAGATTTAGATTGGTTTTGGAGAGGTTGGTTTTACGGAACTGATCCCTGCGACATCTCATTGGATAGCGTAAAATTTGCCAAAGCGGATTTCCCGAAAGAAGTTCCTGCTGCAAGATCGAGAATGGTGAAAATAGATAAACCTGCTGTTAATGCCTTTGAAGATATTTCAAAAATCAGAAACCGTGAGGATAAAAAAATCAACTTCTATACTGATAAGAACACTGCCGCACAGGATTTCTATTATAAATACGATAGGGGATTGGTTACCGTTGACACTACAATAGCGACAAAAATGGATATGTCGATGCCTGTTGAAGTTGTTCCTGATGGCGATCAGGGCAAATACGATAACAAATTTTTGTATGAGTTAAGTTTTAGCAATAAAGGTGGCTTGGTAATGCCGGTAATTGTTGAATTTACCTATAAAGATGGCACAAAAGAAATTGACCGTATTCCGGCTCAGATCTGGAGACATAATGAATTGAAAACTTCTAAGTTTTATGTAAAAGATAAAGAAGTGGCTTCAATTTTAATTGATCCACTGCGCGAAACCGCTGATATTGATACATCAAACAATGCCTGGGGCGGTAAAGCCAAAGAAAGCAAGTTTAAAGTGTATAAAGCAAAAACTGGTGGAGCAGTTAGAGGCCAATCCGTTGGTAAAAACCCAATGCAGGCCGCTACGGGTAAATAATAATTTTAGTGTTCTGTCATCCTGAGCTAGCTTGCACTGAGCATCGTCGAAGTCAAGGATTTATGATGACTTAATTGTTGACAAAATCCCCGTTGAAGAATTTCAACGGGGATTTTTTTATTGGATTTTAGGTAGAATATCCAATAAGAAGTTTCTAATATTGGTTACTGTGATCTCATTTGATGATAAGTAAGTTTCACTGTTCGGCGTAATGATATACCTATATTTTGGTTCAAGATCTTTTATGCAGCTGATAAATCCTTTAGACACCGAGGGTGCATTTGACAATTTAATTTCAATACATGCAACCGGAGTAACTCCCTGCACAAGAATTAAATCACATTCTGCCCCGGTTTGGGTCCGATAAAAGAAAAGTTCAGTCTGCTTTTCCTTTACTTGATAAATTTGTTCTATCACATAACCTTCCCAGGATGCTCCTACGCCCGGGTGACCGAACAGATCACTATAACCTGGTATATTCAGTAAACGGTGCAAAATGCCAGTATCCCTTATATAAGTCTTAGGAGACTTAATTAATCGCTTTTTTGCATTCACAAACCATGGCTGTAAACGTCTGATTAAAAACCCACCTTCTAAAAAGTCCAAGTATCTATTAACGGTAGGTGCACTTACTCCTAATGACCTTGCAAAGGATTCTCCGTTAAATAAATTTCCATTTAAATGGGCAAGCATGCTCCAGAAATTCCTGAGCAAAGTAGGGGCTAAATCTACACCAAACATCTTTGCTAAGTCTCTTTCCACATAACTTACAATAAAATCATCAATCCATTCTTTGCTAAGTAAGTCATTCTCTGACAATAAAGATTCCGGAAATCCACCACGAAACCAATGCTCTTCCAAACCTATTGTATCTGGGAGTTCCGTCAGTCCGATAGTGCATAATTCGTTATAAGAAATTCTACCCGCCAATGTTTCAGAAACGCCTTTAACCAATTCAGGCGATGCTGATCCAAGCAATATGAATCTTCCTGGTGTTCTCTTCGCATCGATTAATGGACGCAGTAGAGAAAATAGTGTCGGCAACAACTGAACCTCATCAATAATTACAGTATGATCTTGTAAACTCTCAAAAAAAGTATAAGCATCTTGTAGTTTAGCAACATCCCTCGGATTTTCCATATCAAGATATATATAGTCATTGCTTAATTCTTTTGCCAATGTTGTTTTTCCAACCTGCCGCGGTCCGAGAATACCGACAGCCGGTGATTTTTTAAGCCTATTTCTTAATTGAGATGCAAGATTTCTGATAATCAACATATACAAATGTATACATTAACCTAGTAAATCGAAAGTTTAACTTTCGATTTACTAGGTTAATGTGCGAGAATGTGCTTTAAATGCACTTTATAAATTTAGCGATATTAGCTTGTTATAAAAAAAAAGTAAGGTTTTCCAACTTTCCTGACTTTCTCCTGTTTTACTCTTTACTGCCTAAACCGTATATTTGATATACTCATGAAATTTAAAATCACCTCAGAATATCAGCCTACCGGAGATCAGCCTAGCGCTATAAAACAATTGGTTGATGGCGTAAATGCCAACGAACATTATCAAACGTTATTGGGGGTTACAGGATCGGGAAAAACCTTTACAGTTGCCAATGTGATTGAGCAGACCCAAAAACCTACCCTGATTTTAAGTCACAATAAAACTTTGGCCGCACAGCTTTACGGTGAGTTTAAAAACTTCTTCCCCGAAAATTCGGTGAATTATTTTGTTTCTTATTACGATTATTATCAGCCAGAGGCTTTTATAGCTTCAAGCAATACTTATATCGAAAAAGACCTGAGCATTAACGAAGAGATCGAAAAACTACGTTTACGCACCACCTCTTCATTAATGAGTGGCCGCCGTGATATTATTGTGGTATCCTCCATTTCCTGCATTTATGGTATGGGTAATCCAGAAGATTTCTCCAGAATGGTTTTCCGTTTTGGCGTAGGCCTACGGATTTCGAGAAATGCTTTTTTACATAGCCTGGTTGAGATTTTATATTCCCGGACCACAACAGAGTTTAAACGTGGAACGTTTAGGGTTAAAGGCGATACAGTAGATATTTATCCAGCTTACCTTGATCATGCTTACCGCATTTCATTTTTCGGTGATGATATCGAAGAGCTTTCAGCAATTGATCCCGTTTCTGGTAAAACTTTGGAGAAACTCGAAGATATGGCCATTTATCCCGCCAATCTTTTTGTTACCCCAAAAGACAGGTTTAACTCATCTATATGGGGCATTCAGGAAGAACTGGAAATCCGCAAGAACCAGTTAATTGCTGACCGCCATTTATTAGAGGCAAAAAGACTGGAAGAACGGACCAATTTCGACATCGAAATGATGAAGGAACTCGGTTACTGTTCAGGTATCGAAAATTATTCACGTTTCTTTGATGGAAGACAACCAGGTATGCGCCCATTCTGTTTATTGGATTATTTCCCGGAAGATTATTTAATGGTAATTGATGAAAGCCACGTTACCGTTCCGCAGATCAGGGCCATGTATGGCGGAGACCGATCGCGTAAATTATCATTGGTTGAGTATGGTTTCCGTTTACCTGCAGCGCTTGACAACCGGCCTTTAAACTTTAACGAATTCGAAGCCCTTGCCCCGCAAACCATTTATGTGAGCGCTACGCCAGCTGAATATGAGCTTGAAAAATCAGAAGGTGTCGTTGTAGAACAGGTAATCAGGCCAACCGGTTTATTAGACCCTGTTATCGAAATCAGGCCAGCAATTAACCAGGTAGATGACCTTCTTGATGAAATCGACATTACCATAAAAGATGGCGGACGTATTTTGGTTACAACACTAACCAAACGTATGGCCGAAGAATTAACCAAATACCTCGACCGCTTAAATATCAAAACCAGATACATCCACTCCGAAATTAAAACCTTAGAGCGGGTAGAAATTCTCCGTGGTTTACGCTTGGGAGAATTTGATGTTTTGGTTGGGATTAACTTATTACGTGAGGGTTTAGATTTACCAGAGGTTACCCTGGTTGCCATTTTAGATGCTGATAAAGAAGGTTTTTTACGTTCTGAAAAGTCACTGATCCAAACCATTGGCCGTGCCGCCCGTAACGATAAAGGACGCGTAATAATGTATGCAGATGGCATTACCGATAGTATGGAGAAAACCATTTCAGAAACGAACAGACGTAGAGATATACAGATTGCTTACAACCTAGAACATGGCATTACGCCTAAAACCGTTGGTAAATCGAGGGAAGCCATTTTGGAGCAAACATCGGTACTCGATTTCTCGCAGAAAGCAAGCGATAACAAAGCAAGGGCCTATGTGGAAAATGCCGAAATCAGTATTGCAGCAGATCCAATTGTACAGTATATGGGTAAAAATGAATTGCAAAGAGCAATTGACACTACCCGTAAGGATATGCAAAAAGCAGCAAAAGATATGGACTTTTTACAGGCAGCAAAACTGCGTGATGAAATGTTTGCATTAGAGAAAATGTTTAACGAGAAGTTTGGCAAGTAACGTTTTAGTTTTAAAGGATGATTTTTAGATAATTTGGATTAGAATTGCAATTCAATAAGTTATCTAAAAATCATCAAATGAAATCTTTTAAACTAACAACACTGATCGTACTCGGTGTTATGGGGCTGAAAAGTTATGCCCAAAATGCTCCGGTAATTTCTTTGCCCCTGGCAGGTAATGCCTATAGTTCCTTACACCAGGATTCAGAAAGAACTTTATCCAATAAAGGGATTGTAAACTGGTCGGATCAAAAAGAATATTTTACGGCTTATTTCAGGGTTTCCAAACCCGGAACGGTAACCATATCGCTAGGCGATAAACCTGTTCTGGACGGACAATCGATCTTGGAATTTTCCATCAATAATCAATCAAAACAAGTAAAGTTTGATGAAGCTAAACCTTTTGAGAGTAAGATTGGAGAATGGATCATTAAAGATACGGGTTACGTGGCATTAACAATTAAAGGAATAAGCAAAAGCGGAGCTAAGTTTCCTTCCATACAAACTTTATCCATTAACGGGACGGCTACTGAAGGCAAAACGGCTTATGTTAAAAATAATGAAGGAAATTTCTTTCACTGGGGCAGACGGGGGCCATCGGTTCATTTAGGTTATGAGCAGCCTGAAAACGTAAATGCAGAATGGTATTATAACGAAGTAACCGTACCAAAAGGTGAAGATATCTTGGGCTCTTACTTCATGGCATGTGGCTTTGGAGAAGGTTATTTTGGCATGCAGGTAAACAGTCCTACAGAAAGGCACATCCTATTCTCGGTTTGGAGCCCTTTCAATACCGACGATCCTAAAAGCATTCCTGAATCGCATAAAATTAAAATGCTTAAAAAAGGTGAGGGTGTACACACCGGAGAATTTGGCAATGAAGGCGCTGGTGGCCAAAGTTATTTAAACTACCTATGGAAAGCCGGAAATACCTATAAATTCTTACTCCATGGTGTACCTGGAAAAGATAGCATTACGACGTATACAGCATATTTCTTTGCCCCTGAAACCAATAAATGGCAACTGATTGCTAGTTTCAGCAGACCCCAGACCAAAACTTATCTAAAACGTTTCCATTCCTTTTTAGAAAACTTCTCACCAGTTCAGGGAGATTTATCGAGGAAAGTTTTGTTCGATAACCAATGGATCTGCGATGATAAAGGCACCTGGAGAGAATTAAAATCTGCCCGTTTTACCACCGATAATACCGGGGCAAAAGGTTACCGGATGGACTATCAGGGAGGGGTAGATAGGGGTGTTTTTTATTTAAAGAACGGTGGTTTCTTTAACGACTATACTAAACCAGGAAAAATCCTGACCAGAACTTCAACAGGCAAAAAACCACAAATAGATTTTAGCAAATTGCCATAACATTCAAAATAATTACGGAATTTTGAAGCTTTCACCATCATTTTATTACAGCACACATGGACGGGCAAAATAGAAAAGACATTTATCCAGGTTTAGAAGTCGGGATTATCTTGAAGAAAGATCAGCGATCGGGAAACATCACTTATGGAGTGGTTAAAGATCTGCTTACTTCTTCCGCATTTCATTCGAGGGGGATAAAAGTTCGGCTCGAAGATGGCCAGGTTGGCCGCGTAGCTGAAATAGTTGAAGATTAAGGGAGCTATTAAAACCATTATAGGCCTTAATACGTATTATATTGTAATCAAATTGCAATTAAAGGCGGAAAAAGTAACAAAATAAATTTTACGACGTCTATATTTGTAACAACGGTAATTAAAAGAATGGCATTAGTAAAATTCATTTTCATCACGATATTGGTACTTTGGCTTATCAGAATGTTGATCAGGCTAATTCTTCCAATGCTGTTTAATAACCTGGCGGGCAAAATGCAAAGTCAGGCTAGCGGGCAGCAACAACAGAAACGATCAAAACCTGAAGGTTCTATTTCGATAGATTACATGCCTCCAAAACCTGATCAAAGTAAAACAGATAAACTCGGCGACTTCGTAGATTACGAAGAAGTAAAATAAAAAGAACCCTGAACTTGTTTCAGGGTTTTTTGTTTTAAATCTACCGGCAACAGTTATCAGGATTTTAAACTGTTATCTTATTAGAATGCAGAACGACTGGCGCCACCATCAACAACCGATACCGTTCCTGTTACATACTTAGCACGAGGAGAGACCAGGAAAACGGCCATATTCGCCATATCCTGTGGGTCTCCAAAATCTTTTAAAGGTATTTCACTTTCCGCATATTTCTGGCGTTCATCACCAGGAAAATATGAGCGGATGTTATCGGTATCAATCAGTCCGGGTTGCAAACAATTTACCCTAATTCCATATTTACCAAGTTCACCTGCAAGCTGTTTAGACCACATGGCCAAAGCAGCTTTAGCAACAGCAGATACATTCAAAGCGCGTAACTCATATGTACTGGTGATATTGAGTATCGTGCCTTGTTTCCTGGTGATGAAATGTGGCAATAATTGCTGTGTTAGTAACCTCGGACGTTCAAAATCAAGTCCCATAGATTTAATCCAAGGTTCCTCGGGGCCTGCAATAGCTACCGGCTGACTTTGGCCGGCATTGTTAATGAGAATATCGATATGACCAAGTGCCGATAAAGCCGCTGAAGCAATTTTTGCCGGAGCATCAGGCTCAAGTAGATCTAGTGCAAAAACAATAGGTCCTGGATGGCCAAGAGCAACAATTTCACGATGAAGACTACTTAATAAACCTTGATCGCGCCCGGTTGCAAAAACTTTTACGCCTTCTGACGCAAGCTCCTTTACAATTGCCCTCCCAATTCCTTTACTGGCACCCGTAACTAAAGCCGTTTTTTCTTTTAAATATAAGTCCATATTTATTTGCTTTTAAAATGACCTTGCAATAATAACTCATACCACCTATTTTTATAGGATGCACAACCATTTGTGTGGTACTAACAAATTCGTAAGTAATGACAGCCAGGAAAGAAAACTCGACCTATACGCTTAATGAAAAATTTATAACAGAGTGCGATCTCACTTATGCGGCCAACAAAATAGGCGGGAGATGGAAAATCGTGATATTAGATAAACTTGGGAAACAAAAATTGAGGTTTGGCGAACTGCGAAAAGAATTCCCTTACATATCCGAAAGGATGTTAACCCTGCAATTGCGCGCACTAGAACAAGATGAGCTCGTGAAACGAACAGTTTACGCCGAGGTACCTCCAAGGGTAGAGTATGAATTAACCCCAATGGCAGTGGAGTTTCTGCCAATTTTTGGGCAGTTGAGTGCCTGGGGCAAAAAAAATAAAGTGTTGAATAAGCGGTAAATTAAATTAGAGATTTTCAACAAATGACTATTTGGTACTTTTAGGAGTAAGGCGATTAACAAAAAAGCAAGCAGTTATGTGCAACTACTGACGAAAGGACTGTCCCAAAGATCTGCGAACACATTGCACTCACACGACGTCCTGACTAATAATTTTTTTCAAAAAAAAAAGACTCACTAACTATTCAAGATGACTGTTATTGGGCTCAAATGTTATCACTCAAACTTACGAAATGAATTCTTTTAACACTAGAAAAATCATTAAGCTATAATAAGCTACAGAGTATTAAGAAAGCCGAAAAAACTAATTTTTGTAAACCAGACTTACTAAATCGCCATGAGTAAAGGAACTTTTATTAAAACAAAAAACTATCTATCAACAGCCAAATTAACTCATTTTATATACGTTTTGGCTGAAGATATTTTTTTATCAACAGCCAAAACACTATATTTGAATAATGTTTTGGCTGCGGATAAAATTGTTTTAATCTCTTAGAAGAAGAAATATGGAATTGCTCATCGGAAGAATAGCGGAAAAGAAAATATTGTCAGAGGCGCTTGCTTCGTCCTCATCAGAACTCTTAGCAGTCTTTGGCAGGAGAAGAGTCGGAAAAACTTTCTTGATCCGATCGGTCTTCCAGAAACAGCTCATTTTTGAACTGTCGGGAGTTCACGACGCGAATGCTAGCGAGCAATTACTCAATTTCAGCAAGGCTATCGCAGATGCATTAGGCTCAGGATTAACTCCTGCAGCTCCTAAGAACTGGACGGAAGCTTTCTGGCAACTCAGGGAATTTGCAGCCCCTATACTTAAAAAAAGAAAAGCTGTAATTTTCTTTGACGAGTTCCCTTGGTTAAGCTCGCATAAATCAGGCTTTCTTTCTGCATTCGAATATTTCTGGAACCAATGGGCCTCACAGCAGCCGAACCTTATTGTTACTATCTGTGGATCTGCTGCCACTTGGATGATCAAAAAAGTTGTCAACAGTAAAGGAGGTCTGCACAATCGTTTAACGCGTAAAATCCGCTTGTTACCTTTCACATTGCACGAGACAGAACAGTACCTAAAAAGCAACAATATCCATATGGACCGTTACCAGATGCTGAACATTTTTATGGCAATGGGCGGTGTGCCACATTATCTAAAAGAACTCAAAAAAGGGGAAAGTGCTACCCAGGCCATTGACAGGCTTTGCTTCACCAAGGATGGCCTTCTTTCAACAGAATTCGCAAACCTTTACCGATCTCTGTTCGAAAACGCAGACAGGCACATTTCCGTAGTCAAAGCACTCGCGGACAAACCATCGGGATTAACAAGAAACGAAATCATCGCGGAATGCAACCTACAGAGTGGGGGGACTACCAGTCTTTTACTTGAGGAACTTGTGGAGTCTGGCTTCATTACTCCGCACCTGCCTTTCCGGAAGAATGCCAATCAGAGCATTTACAAGCTTAGCGATGAATACAGCCTTTTCTACCTTAAATTTATTGAACATTCCCGCGCCACCGGTGCAGGCACATGGCTAAAAAAATCATCGACGTCTTCCTGGAGGAGTTGGAGTGGTTATGCCTTTGAAGGGATCTGTATGAATCATACAGACAATATTAAGCAGGCGCTTGGTATTTCTGGAGTGTTCACGGAAACATCAGCTTGGCGGCATTCTCCTAAAGATGGAAACGGCACACAGGTCGATCTTTTGCTGGACAGACAGGATAATGTGATAAGCATATGTGAAATGAAGTTCTCAAATGCTGAGTTTGCTATTGATAAAACCTATGCTACTGAGTTAAAGAACAAACTTGATATATTTCGTCGGGAGAGTAAAACTAAAAAAGCACTGTTCCTAGCCATGGTTACAACCTATGGCACTAAAAACAATATGTATTCTATTGGCCTGGTACAGAACGAAGTCACCATGGATGATTTGTTTTTACCTTAGTATAATATCTACCCTATTTCTGTATCAGAAGTATTCATTTATCCACCCGGCAATAGTAAAATCGATGATCTCGGCATTTCAGATCTGATTTAATTCATCTATTAAAGCTTTCCGTTGCGGGTATTGTTTTCTAAAGAACTCAATCAAAGTATTAACCTCTTGATTTCCGCCTAACTTCATCATTCTACGCAAATACTTGCAAGCGGTGCGATAATGGCTTCGCCCAACGGAACCAGCAACATAATCCAGAATCCTCTCGCTGTAAAGCCCAATCAATTCAGGGGTGTAATCTTTCGCTAAATATTCTTCGTTTTGCTCAATCTTTTCCATTGACGGGTTTAGTTTTAGCATCAGAAACAACCGTTCCCACCACTCTTCTTTGATGTATATCTGCCGTATTAAATCGAGGTAACCCCATATTTTTATGGCTGAAGTTTCTGTAATGATTTCCTCCAAAAAAACGCCCCAGTTTTCAGCATCAATATGATCTTTTAAGATTTGATAGTAGTCCTGTTGGGGATAAAAATTGTCGATAAATAAAAGCCTCGCATATTCGATGATTTTTTGTGTATGTCTTTGCGCTTGGGCAGCCTTTAGCAACCAATTATACCAGTCCTTTACCAGG
>NZ_JAVTSN010000012.1:0-149106 GCF_032678585.1 Pedobacter psychrodurus
TTTATTTTGATTAGGAAATTAAAGCCGGTAGTTCTTGGCAGTCTACAGCCCCGCTATCGCTTATAGTCCTCGCTACGCTGTGAGCTATTCCGCTCTATCGGGTTTAATTAACAAAGCCTGTTATTCTTTTGTACCTTGAGCGCTGCGCCATGCTGTTAAAACGCTAATAGCAGCAAACACTGACCATCTAAAGCCGACCGGAGCGAAAAACCCGCAGACCGAGGCACGAGGTTGAGGATTTGTAGCAAAGGGCGGGACTAAGCCCAAGCTACCAACTACTGGAACTGCTTTCCTAATCTTTTATTTAAGAATCACTCAGTTTGCGCTCTTAAAGATTAGAATCAGATTAAAATCACACAGTTAACCACTATATTTTACCAACATTTCATAAAAAAAATGTATTAAATTCTCCTCAGGTTTGGATTTATGCTTTAATTATAGCTTTATTTGCACAAAAACGTATTTCATGGCCAAAAATTTATTAATCGTCGAGTCACCCGCAAAAGCTAAAACTATAGAAGGCTACCTAGGCAAAGATTTCCTTGTGAAATCGAGCTATGGCCATATCCGGGATTTAGTGAAGGGAGATATGGCGATTGATATCAAAAATAATTTTGCCCAAACCTACGAAGTGCCCGCCGACAAGAAAAACATTGTCGCCGAGTTGAAAAAACTAGCCAAGGAAGCCGAAATGGTATGGCTAGCATCCGATGAGGACCGTGAGGGGGAAGCCATTTCCTGGCACTTATTCGAAACTTTAGGCCTAAAAGTGGAGAAAACAAAACGCATCGTTTTTCATGAAATTACCAAACCAGCAATTTTAAAAGCAATCGATAGCCCACGCGGCATTGATTATAACCTGGTAAATGCGCAACAGGCACGTCGCGTGTTGGATCGTTTGGTAGGTTTCGAACTTTCTCCTGTTTTATGGAAAAAAGTAAAACCATCGCTATCCGCAGGCCGTGTTCAATCTGTTGCGGTGCGTTTAATTGTTGATAGGGAAAGGGAAGTTTTAAACTTTAATGCCGCTGCTGCATATAAAATTACTGCCCAGTTTTCTACGGGTAAAGGAAAAGAAATGGTTAAGGCCGAATTGCCACAACGTTTCGAAAGCGAAGCTGATGCCGAAAAATATCTGCAGGATTGTGCAAATGCTAAATTCGACATTACCAGTTTAGAAACCCGTCCGGCAAAACGCAATCCTGCCGCACCGTTTACCACCTCGACCTTACAGCAGGAAGCTTCAAGAAAATTAGGTTTTTCGGTAGCCAGAACTATGCAGGTTGCACAAAGACTGTATGAAGCCGGTAAGATCACCTACATGAGAACAGACTCTGTAAACTTATCAGAAACGGCATTAAACGCCGCTGCTGCTGAGATTAAATCTGCTTATGGCGATAAATATCACCAGCACCGCGTGTATAAAACGAAATCGGCTGGTGCGCAAGAGGCCCACGAAGCCATCCGCCCTACTTATTTCGACAGACATAGCGTAGATGGCGATATTTCAGAAAAACGTTTATACGACCTGATCTGGAAACGTTCTATTGCATCACAAATGAGTGAGGCTTTATTCGAAAAAACAACGGCTCAAATTACCGCTTCAACCCGAAAAGAGCATTTAGTTGCTGAAGGTGAAGTATTAAAGTTCGATGGTTTCTTAAAAGTTTATTTAGAATCAACCGATGATGAAGAAAACGAAGAAAAAGAAGGTGGTGCAATTTTACCTCCTTTATCCAAAGGACAAGAATTATTCTTAAAAGAAATGCAGGCGACAGAACGTTATTCTCGTCCGCCAGCAAGATATACAGAGGCCAGTTTGGTTAAAAAACTAGAAGAACTGGGTATTGGTCGTCCGTCTACTTATGCACCAACCATTTCTACGGTCCAAAACCGTGGTTATGTGGTTAAAGAAGACAGAGACGGTAAAGCGCGTAAATTTACGGCGATTGTTTTGGCTGACGGCAAGGTTAGCAAAGACATCAAATCGGAAATTACTGGTGCCGAGAAACAAAAACTTTTCCCTACCGATATAGGTGAAGTAGTAAACGACTTCCTGGTTGAACACTTTAAAGGTATTGTAGATTTCAACTTCACGGCTAAAGTGGAGAAGGAATTTGATGAAATTGCACAGGGTTTACAAGAGTGGACTAAAATGTTGCACTCGTTCTATAGTCCTTTCCATACCGAAGTTGAAACCACTCTAGAAACTGCAGAACGTGCTACGGGCGAGCGTTTGTTGGGCCTAGACCCTGCAACAGGTAAAAATGTATACACCAAGGTGGGTAAATTTGGGCCATTGGTGCAGATCGGTGAGCTCGACGAGGAAGAAAAACCACGTTATGCCAGTTTAATGCGCAGCCAATCGGTAGCAACCATTACGCTTGATGATGCATTAGAGCTCTTTAAACTTCCTTTCCAACTTCCTGATTTTGAAGGCAAAGAGGTGATGATTGGGGTTGGCCGTTTCGGTCCGTATGTTAAATGGGGTGAGAGTTTTATTTCGCTTCCTAAAAATGAAGAACCTTTATCGGTAACGTATGATAGAGCGGTTGAAATCATCAAACAAAAAATGGATGATGATGCACCAATTGCACATTACGAAGGTTTAGGCGTAACCAAAGGTAAAGGCCGTTTTGGTCCGTTTATAAAATGGAATGATCTGTTTATCAATATACCTGCTAAAGGTTACGATTTTGATAATTTATCACAGGAAGATATCAATACCTTAATTGGCAAGAAAGTAGAAAAAGAAGCCAACCGCTTTATTAAAACCTGGGATGCTGAAAAAATTTCTATCGAAAATGGCCGTTGGGGACCGTTTATCCGTTTTGGTAAATTGATGCTTAAATTGCGATACAATGAAGCGACCAAACAAAAATATACACCCGAAGAATTGGTTGATATTGATCTGGAAGTGGTAAAGAAAATGATTGTAGAGCAGGTACCAAATGCTTTCGAAACAAAGAAAAAAGCACCGGCAAAGAAAAAAGCAGTCCCTGCGAAAAAGGCTGTGGCAAAGAAAAAATAAATGTGTAACGTCACTCTGAATTTATTTCAGAGTCTTTACCGAAAGATGCTGAAACAAGTTCAGCATGACGTCAAATATTGGTTATGAAATCAGATTTACCAGAAAATATAGTCGAAGATATTGCAATGGCCGTTGTGTTGATGGGCGAAACACCAGAAGTAACAAGCTGGACAGTTTATCTCGTCAACTTAAAAAATGAGCCCATAACCAATGTTTTAATTAGCTCTAAAGGTTACGGCGAAAAAGACGGCAAACAAGTTAAAACTTCAGTTTTACGTCACATGATTGGCAATATGGAGGCCAATTCTTTTGCCGGGGTAGAAGCCATTGATCCTGAAGTTTTTGGCTTAACCAACGAATATTGGTTGAGTTATTATATCGGTGGCACCATTTATGACAAAAAATTCATCTTCCTGCCTGAAAGCATCATCGACTCTAACCTGATTAAAATCCCATTGGTGAATAGGCCGGGAGTGATGATAAAATAGTCCGGAGTCATTTAGTCCGGAGTCCGAAGTCAATATCTTGGTTTAAAAATATCTCTATTGTGTTACACTCCAGTTGATGACGACCACTAATTGAGATCTGTTAATGGCAATTTATTTTAGCATCTACCAAACTAATCTTTATATAAGACTTAACCTGCAATCGCTAGTTAAAAGACTACCGACTGAGGACTTCAGACTAAGGACTAAACTAAGGCACTTTAACCGCCTGCCTGCCAAGCAACTTCCATCCCGATTTTTCTTTACTCCAAATTAATAAAATATATAATTTCACGTTTCCAGGAATGTTTTTATCGTTTGTTTTGGCATTAAGTGTGTGACGAACAAGTGCAGTCTTGTTCTGTATGATAACCGTTTGATCGGTTAAATTGATATCCACAAAATCAGATTCTCCAGAAAGTAACGAATGCAAGAATTCTTGTTTACTTTGAATCTTTCCACTCGAATGGCCGTAGCTTAAATTATTGAGGACTATTTTATCAAGAGCTAAACTATCAGGCGTAACCATCAATTTAGTTAATTTACTTACCGCATTTTCTACTTCCTTCTGCTGTGCAAAACAAAAACAGGTCGAAAATAATAGGACCGAAAAAATCAGGAGTTTCTTTATCATATCTGGTTGTATTGGGTTGATCCTGTAAACATATCCAAAACCCCGCAAATGAACAAAGCATTGGCTTTAATTTTCAACATTATTTATTTTAACGTGGATTTTAGTTAATTTTCAGATGAAATATAATGTTTTCGGTTTAACCAGGTCAATTACGGCACACCAATTGCTTTCACCGCAACATTATATTACCATTTATCTTAACGAATTTCATCCATGGAACAACCATCTACCTATCAATCATCCTCCAAAAAGAAATTTATCTTCATTGGCTTGCTCGCTGTTTCGATAGCTGCAATCGTATTTATTTATTTCAACCGAAAGAAAAAAAACCATGAAGAAAATCAGGCTTACGCAAAATATATCGAAGCCTATACTTCAGGAACCATTTCAAAAAAGAGTTTTATCAGGGTTCATCTGGCCAATGCTGCAACAGGCATGCAGGATCTGGGCAAAGCTGATTCACGTGAACTTTTCGACTTCTCCCCTTCTATCTCTGGTAAAACCTATTGGATAGATCCACAAACTGTTGAGTTTAGGCCCGACGAAAACCTCAAGCCTGGAAAAAATTACGAAGCTACCTTTAAACTATCAGAAGTTTCTGCTACAGAAAAGGGGCTTGAAGATTTCGATTTTGAATTTAAGGTCATTACGCCCGGGATTATGCTTTCTCAAAACGGACTGGTTTCGCAGAACAATACGGCTTTAGATTACATGAAATTAACTGGTGAGGTGGCCACCGCCGATGTTGAAGAAACCAGTAAGATAGAAAAAACCATATCGTTGGATTTCGACCAAAAGTTAAAGATAAAATGGCAGCACGATCCGGCAAAAAACACCTCAAAATTTACGATTGATAGCATTAAAAAAACAGGAAACGATCAAAACTTAAAAATAGACTGGGATGGCGACGCCATTGATGCCGAGCAAAAAGGATCGGTAGAAGTTCGTGTTCCGGCTATAAATAAGTTCGAAATACTAGACATAAAAGCCATTCAGGGCGAAGAAGATTTTGCACTGGTACAATTTTCGGAACCCATTGGCGTAGGACAGGATATGACGGGAATGATTTCACTTGGTAACCTTAGCGATTTAAGGTATACCATTGATGCCAGTCAGGTTAAAGTTTATGCTGCAGAAGAACTAAAAGGCAATTATAATTTAAGTGTAAACGCAGGAGTCGAAAACATCAATGCGAAAACACTTGCAAATGGCAAAGTAGCCAATCTCGTTTTTGAAGATAAATTGCCAGCGGTTACCATTGCAGGTAACGGAACCATTTTACCCAATTCGGGCAAACTGGTTTTACCTTTCGAAGCCATAAATTTAAAAGCTGTTGATGTAACCGTAATTAAAATTTACGAAAACAATATCCCACAGTTTTTTCAAACGAATAGTTATAAAGACGGGAATGAATTGCGCAGAGTGGCAAAACCAATTTTGCAAAAGACGGTACGTTTAGACGAAGACAAGGCGCTAAACCTCCATAAAAAGAATCGTTTTACGCTTGATCTGGATAAAATGATCCGTACAGAGCCTGGTGCAATGTACCGTGTTACCATTGCTTTCAGACAGGAATACAATGCCTACAATTGCAAAGCAGGAGCAGAAAAAGTTGGTGATGGTGAAGAAGAAAGCGAATATGGAGATTATGAAGGATACGGCGAAAAAATTGACGAAGACGACGATTTCTGGCAACGTTACAACAATTATTACCCATCAAATTACAGGTGGAATGATAAAGACAATCCATGTACACCTTCATTTTATACCAACCAACGCTGGGCCAGCAGAAACCTGATTGCTTCGAACATTGGCCTGGTAGCCAAACGTGGTAATGATAATAGCATGCTCATTGTGGCTACAGATTTATTAACCGCAAAACCATTAAGTGGTGTAAACCTGGAGTTAATGGATTACCAGAAACAGATCATTTTCACCACTAAAACCGATGGTGATGGTTTTGCCATTTTTGACCTGAAACGTCAACCTTTTTTATTGATCGCTAAAAACGGTTCAGAACGTGGTTACCTCAAATTAGACGATGGAAGCTCACTTCCGCTAAGTCGCTTCGATGTAGCAGGTGATGTAGTACAAAGCGGCTTAAAAGGCTTTATTTATGGCGAACGTGGTGTTTGGCGACCTGGAGATAGCTTATTCGTTTCTTTCGTTCTGGAAGATAAACTCAAAAAACTTCCTGCCAATTATCCGGTAACCATGGAGTTTTACAATCCAAAAGGTCAATTGTATAAAAGATTGATTAATGGAAAGCCTTTAAATGGTTTCTACGCCTTCAAAACGGCTACAGAAAGTGCTGCACCAACCGGTAACTGGATGGCAAAGGTTAAAGCAGGTGGTGCTACATTTACCAAAACGCTGAAAATTGAAACCGTAATGCCAAACCGCTTGAAAATTGATTTCAATGTTGGCAATAGACCATACTTGAGCGCAGGTACATCTGCCGCTACCCTATCGGCTAAATGGCTGTTTGGTGCCGTAGCCCAAAACTTAAAAGCAAAGGTTGATGTTAACCTGAATACTACCGAAACCAAATTTAAAGGCTTCGAGGGTTTTAGCTTCGATAACCCAACGGTCAATTTTGAATCGCAGGTTAAAACCATTTTCGAAGGCACTTTAAACCAGAGTGGTTCGGCTCAGATCAACACCAACTTAAACGAAAATAATACTGCACCAGGCGTTTTAAGGGCAAATTTCACTACAAAAGTTTTCGAACCTGGAGGTAACTTCAGCATCGATAATTTCAGTATCGCTTACCATGTTTACAAAAGCTATTTGGGCATCCGTCCGGAAAAAGGCGACCGTTTAAGCGGCATGTTGGTTACCGGAAAAGAACATAAAATTGAAATCGTAAATGTAAATACCGATGGCAAACTATTGAGTGGTACCAAAACCGTTCAGGTAGAATTATATAAAACACAATGGCGGTGGTGGTGGGAACAGGACGACCAAAACACCTACGCCAATTTTACCCAAAACCAGTACAACAAATTGGTAGAAACGCATCAGGTAAACTTATTCAATGGAAAAGGAAGCTGGAATTTACGTGTTGACGAACCAGAATGGGGCCGTTATTTAATTTTAGTACGTGATGTAAACGGTGGGCATGTTACTGGAAAATCAGTGTATGTAGACTGGCCAGGTTGGGCACAGCGCGAGCAAGGCAGCAACCCTACGGAGGCCTCAATGCTTTCTTTTACAGCGAATAAAGAGAAATTCACCGTTGGAGAAGACATTACCTTAACCATCCCAACAGGTAAAAACGGACGTGCATTAATTTCTATCGAAAATGGAAGCCGTGTATTAAAAACGTATTGGGTAGATACCAAAGCTGGCCAAACGCAATTTAAGTTTAAGGCTGAAAAGGAAATGGCGCCAAATGTTTTTGCCAACATTACCTTGTTGCAACCGCACGCACAAACCATTAACGACTTACCGATCAGGATGTACGGCGCTATTCCACTTTCGGTAGAAGATCCACAGACCATTTTAAAACCAATAATTAAAATGGCTGACAAAATTAAACCTGAAACCGAAAATACCATTACTGTTGGCGAGCAAAATGGGAAAGCCATGACCTACACGATTGCATTGGTTGACGAGGGTTTACTGGATTTAACCCGTTTTAAAACACCAGATCCACATGGTGCATTTTATGCACGAGAAGGTTTGGGTGTTAAAACATGGGATTTATTCGATTATGTTTTAGGTGCCTGGGGTGGAAACCTGGAACGCATTTTAAGTATAGGTGGTGATGGAAGCATCAACAAAAACCTAAACCCAGCAAAAGCAAACCGTTTTACAGCCGTAGTTAAGTTTATGGGACCTTTTGCCATTGGCAAGGGAGAAAGTAAAACACATAAGTTTAAATTACCGCAGTATATTGGTGCGGTTAGGGCCATGGTTATTGCCGGACAAGATGCAGCATATGGTTTTGCAGAGAAATCTGTTCAGGTTAAAAAACCATTGATGGTTTTGGCCACACTGCCAAGGGTAATTGGTCCGGGCGAAAGTTTCACCTTACCAGTAACTGTTTTTGCAACAGAGAATAATCTTAAAAATGTATCGGTACAACTTCAGGCAAGCAATTTAATTGTTGAAGGAACAAACAAACAGCAGCTTTATTACAAACAAACAGGTGAACAAATGACCTATTTCGAAGTTAAAGCGCCAAATACTGTGGGTATTGCCAAAGTAAAAGTGATTGCACAGAGTGGCAATGAAAAAACAGTCTACGATGTAGAAATGGATATTAGAAATCCAAACCCTTACGTTACCAATGTAGTTTCGGCAACTGTTCAACCACATACTAAATGGACCGTAAACTATTTACCAATCGGCATGACGGGTACCAATTCAGGTTCGCTTGAGGTTTCTTCTATCCCCGCAATTAATTTAGGTAAAAGATTGGCTTACTTAATTCAATATCCTCACGGTTGTATCGAACAGACCACTTCAGGTATTTTCCCGCAACTCTTTTTGGATCGATTAAGTCCATTGAATGAACAGCAGAAAGCCACAACAGAGAAAAACATTAAAGCGGGTATAAACAGGATTAAAGGCTTCCAAACTACTGATGGTGGTTTATCTTACTGGCCTGGAGAAGGTACCTCTGACGAGTGGGGAAGCAATTATGCAGGCCATTTCCTGGTTGAAGCACAAAATGCAGGTTATACCCTGCCTGTTGGTTTATTGGATGAATTATTGCGTTTTCAAAAATCAAAGGCGGCAAACTGGGCTCCAAACAGCAATAATTTTTATGGAGGCGATTTATCTCAAGCCTATCGTTTATACATGCTTGCTTTAGCCAAAAAACCAGAAATGGCCGCGATGAACCGTTTAAAAGCTTTTGAATATTTATCCGTGGCAGCAAAATGGCGCCTGGCTGCAGCTTATAAATTAGCCGGACAGAATGATGTAGCCCAAAATATGATCAGGGGTTTAGATACTTCGATTCAGGCTTATAAACAATTGGGTGGCACCTATGGTTCTGACGTTCGCGATGAAGCCATGATTTTAGAAACGCTTACCCTTCTAGGTCAGAAGGCAAAAGCAGCGAGTTTACTACAGCCTTTAGCGGCTAAACTCGGCGAAAACACCTGGTATAGTACACAAACTACTGCATACAGTTTGTTGGCCATTGCTAAGTTCTGTGGTTCAAACCAATCAGCGAATAAATTGCAATATCAATATATATTGGATGGAAAATCTGCTCCTGTGAGTTCAAATCAATATATCAACAGTACACCGGTTACTTTTAAAGGCAATACGGCATCTGTTACCAATAATGGAAACAATGTATTGTTTGTGCGTTTGGTTTTAGAAGGACAGCCTGTTGCAGGTCAGAATAATTTCTTACCTAACCGACCTGAGGTTTTAGATATGAACGTAACCTACAAACGCCTAAATGGTAAAGTACTGGATCCGACAACTTTAAAACAAGGCACTGATTTTTATGCTGAAGTAACCGTAAAAAATCCAGGTAGAATGGGCTACTATGAACAAATGGCATTAACGCAAATTTCCCCTTCAGGATGGGAAATCATCAATACCCGGGTTAATGATAACCAAAGTATTTTGGCATCATCTCCTTTTACTTATCAGGATATTAGGGATGATAGGGTTTTCACTTATTTTAATGTGAGAGAAGGCGAAAGTCTGGTGTATAAAGTACTGCTTAACGCATCCTATTTAGGTAAATATTATTTATCAGCTGTTCAATGCGAAGCGATGTATAACAATGATATTTCGGCAACTGAAGCTGGCAAATGGGTACAGGTGGTAAAGTAGAAATTGCCCGTGCTTTGTGGAAACATGAACCACAGTATAGAGAAAAACTCTTAAATAAAAACATAAGCCTCGGTCCGTGTCTCCACGGACCGAAATCTAAATAGGAATGGATAATTTATTCAAACAAAAGAGAAAGAACTATATTGAAATTGGACAAATTTACTTTTGGACAGCTACTATAAACAAGTGGCAAAGATTGCTGGAAAAAGATAAGTTTAAGCATATAATTTTAAGTTCATTTGAGCATCTAAGCAAATTGAATAAACTTGATGTTTTCGGTTTCGTTATTATGCCAAATCACATATATACTATTTGGCGGACTAACGAATTAAATGGAAAAGAAACTGTTCAAGGTTCATTTTTAAAATATACTGCCCATGAATTTAAAAAGCTTCTAAGTCAAAATGAACTGAAAAACTTTTTATCTGGTTCGATCAATAAGCATTATGAATTTTGGCAGAGAGATCCGCTAGCGATACATTTATATTCTCCAGAAGTTGCATATCAAAAACTGGATTATTTACACAATAATCCTTGTACGGAGTATTGGCAATTAGTACCGGAACCTGAAGATTATTTATATTCATCAGCTTCCTTTTATGAGAAGAACGAACCTAATTATTCGTTTTTAAAGGATTTAAGATTAGAGTTTGAATAACACAATTTATAATGAATTGGTTCGTGGAGACACGAACCAAGGCGATTAATTAAAATGGATTTCAGTAACGATTATGAACAATAGTAAAATATTTATCAAGTACAGTCTCAGTAATATCTTCATAAACAGCGATTCAGGTTAGACACAAAACAATTCGATAACACAAGTTTAAAAGAATATAAATATCAGGCCTCGATTCGTGTATCCACGAACCGAAATTCAAAAAAGTTTAAACCTCGCAGGTTTTAAAAACCTGCGAGGTTTCTATTACAAAATAATTAAATGATCAAAACCCCAAAAGCATTCCTCATTTCCGATCTCATTTGTGTTGCCTTGCTTTTGGCATTTCTTTTTTCGCTACCCTCAAAATTATTCAAAACACCAACTTCTTTTGTGATTGAGGCCAGTGATGGCAATTTATTGAGTGCTGCAATTGCCAGCGATGGCCAGTGGCGATTTCCGGTTGCGGATAGCGTACCCATAAAATTTAAGGATTGTATCATTGCTTTTGAAGATAAGCGCTTTTATAAACACTTCGGTATTGACCTTTTGGCCATGAGCAGGGCTATGCGTCAAAACTTGAGAGCAAAAAGCGTGGTAAGTGGTGGCAGCACCTTAAGTATGCAGGTCATCCGTTTATCAAGAAAACAAGACCGTACCATTTGGCAAAAGTTTCTGGAAGTAATTTTAGCCATACGCCTGGAAACAAAGTATTCAAAAGAAGAAATTATAGGTTTATACGCTGCAAATGCTCCATTTGGGAGGAATGTTGTGGGGTTAGAGGCCGCGAGCTGGCGTTATTATGGCCGCAATGCCAAAACACTTTCCTGGGGCGAAATGGCCACATTAGCAGTGCTTCCCAACAGTCCATCGTTGGTGCACCCGGGTAAAAACTCCACCCGACTGATTAAAAAAAGAAACGATTTATTAGATAAACTTGCTCAACTCAAATACATTGATCAGGCAACCGCCAATTTATCCAAACTAGAGCCAGTTCCGGGCAAGCCTATGCCTTTGCCGCAAAATGCGCCACACTTGTTAAACCGTTTTAAAGCAGAAAGAGCCAGTTTAGGGATCAACTCTACCAGAATTACCTCCACCCTGGATGAAAATATCCAATTAAAAGTAAATGCCATACTAAAACGCTACAACAACCGGTACAGGGCTAACGACATCAACAATATTTCAGCTTTGGTACTTGATGCGAAGACGGCCCAGGTGGTAAGTTATGTGGGCAATATTTATCAACCCGAAAATGTTGATCTCCAAAGTCATGTGGACATGATCAAAGCACCTCGCAGCCCTGGGAGCACCTTAAAACCATTGCTTTATGCCAGTATGATGAACGATGGTTTTATATTGCCACACACCTTAATTCCAGATATTCCTACCCAAATTGCGGGCTACTCTCCTCAAAATTATGATTTGGGTTATGACGGTGCCATTGCTGCAGATAAAGCCCTGAGCCGTTCGCTAAACATTCCTGCAGTAAAAATGCTGCAACAATACAAGTATGAACGCTTTTATGATAAACTCAAAAAACTTGGAATAGGTACACTGAATCAGCCGGCAGATCATTACGGACTATCGTTGATTTTAGGTGGCAGTGAGGTAACCATGTGGGATCTGGCCAATACCTATATGGGCATGGTACGCACTTTAAACCATTTTAACACCTATAAAGGTTTGTACAATCCAGCTAATTATAAACCTGCAAGCTATTTCATTACGGACCAAAAAGAAGAAAAAGATTATCAACGCAATTCTTTTTTGGATCACGGATCAATTTGGGCAACTTTTAATGCCATGGAAGAAGTAATGCGTCCAGGCGATGAAGGTTTATGGGAACAGTTTTCTTCATCTCAAAGGGTTGCCTGGAAAACGGGCACCAGTTTCGGTTTCCGCGATGCCTGGGCGGTTGGCCTAACGCCAAATTATGTGGTATGTGTTTGGGTGGGCAATGCCGATGGCGAAGGAAGACCGGGTTTGGTTGGCATTGAAGCAGCAGCACCGGTTTTGTTTGATATTTTCAGGCTATTGCCCAATGGAAAATGGTTCGAAACACCCACTACCAAATTAAAAAAGATCAGGATATGTAAACAAAGTGGTTATAAAGCTGGAGAATACTGTACAAATGTGACAGAAGAATTAGTGCCTGTTTCTGGAGAAAAAACTGCAGTTTGCCCCTTTCATAAATTGGTACATTTAGATCAAACGGAAACCTACAGGGTTACTGATCAATGCGAAAGCATCACCAACATGCAACATAAAAGCTGGTTTATTTTGCCACCAGCGATGGAATATTATTACAAAATAAAAAACAGCGATTATAAAATCCTTCCCCCTTTTAAAGCAGGATGCGATCTTTCTGGGGGGAATAGCGTGATGGAAGTAATTTATCCTAAAAATAACGCAATTGTTTACATTCCTTTAGAGCTTGATGGAACCAGGGGAAAAATTGTAGTGAATGCAGCGCACAGAAATTCCAGTTCTAAAATATATTGGCATATTGATAATGAATATATCGCCACAACAAGCAACTTTCATCAATTGGCAATCAGTCCGCCGCCTGGAAAGCATACATTAACCCTGGTTGATGAAAATGGAGAGCGGCTGGTGCAGGTATTTACGGTTTTGGATAAAGAGAAGAAAGGTAGAAGGTAATAAGGCGGAAGGTTTGAACGACTAAACGCGCTAAACTATATTTTTTCATGAGGTTGAACTAAATTCTATTTCACAATTGATCAAGGCTGATGGTATCATCTTTCTCCCACTTTAACGATCCTAAGTTTTATAAACCTGATATAGTGGAAATCCTTTTTAATTTGCAGTAACCCAGACTTCACTACTACCATACCCATTAAAAAGATTGTAACGATAGCAGGACTGCCCTAACTGATTATCACTGAACCTGCTTTCCAGGAAAATAAAAATCGAGAATCCCCTGCTACACTTCTGTTCGTGTTACCACTAACTTCCTGGAAATTGTTCCATAAACGATTAAATATTGCGCAATCATGTATGTAGCCATAATTAAAGCTCCGCTCTGGGGAATGGGTTGAGCAAATTTATTCACGGCTAATGCACTATCAGACAATAGGAAAAAAAGTGCCCCGTATAAGATCAGTTTAAAACTAAAAATGTTCACTTTTCCGTAACGGTTAACGGCCATCAGTGCCATTACACAAATGATAATCGCATACATGAGCACCGGAAACTGTAAGGCACCTAAATTTGGCTGAAGGTAGAAAAACAAACCTGAGCAAAAAATAGCGAATGCCCCTACAGCCCATAAAAAATAGGGCGTTTTATGGCTTGGATTCGACTTATGATCGAGGGTAAATGCCCTGATGTAAAAGATATGGCAAAGCAGAAAGGCAATTAAGCCATACATGAAAAAATTTGGTCTACCGCTTTGTAGCATTAATAAAATATCGCCGGCCAACGCAAAGATTAATCCCGTAAAAATCCTTTTATGAAAACGGCCTTTTAAGCTTGTACTGAGGCAAAGCCAGGCCAAAAGCACCACTACAATTAGCGGCTTGGAAAAGTTACGTAACTCAGCATTATTGGCATATTCTGCGTATAACTGAATTACAAATACTAAGAAAAATATAAAAGAAAATAGCTTAGTTTTCATCAGGATTAGGATTTGCCTTTTGCAAATTAAAGAACCAAATTACGGATATTAACTGGATAGCAACAAAAATTACTTGATATCCGATAGGAACTTTCAAAAATACAACCAGCAACAAAGCAAACAACAGCCTGAAATATTCGAACCTGATTTGCCATGTTTTCTGTTCTAACAACGCACCACAGGTAATTAATGTCAGGATGGTGAAAACAGATCCAGAAATCAAAGCAATCGGCTCCATTTTAGTGTAGGAAAACAATATAACCGATCCTGCTGCCAAGGCAACTAAAAACTGAACCAAAACATAAGCAGTTAATTTAGATTGGTATACCGGGTTATACTTTTTATAAGTGGCTTCGTTTATTTCGGGTGCATACTGAAAGCCGCCCAAATGTGAAGGAAACCAGCCCGGAGGTTTAAGAAAAACCTTAATTTTATCACTCAATTTAGGCGACTGTCTGGCTGTTTTAACCAGATCATCCCAATAATGTAGATTTGCCCAAATGGGATTCCAGCTGGCCAAAGGTTTGGTAATGCCATAATAAACCTCTTCCTCTTCTTTTTGAAAAGTACCGAAAAAACGGTCCCAGATAATTAAAGTGCCGGCATGGTTTTTATCGATATATTTAGGATTGGAACCATGATGTACCCTATGATGCGAGGGCGTGTTCAGGATATATTCGAGAAAACCCATATTTTTAATTGCCCTGGTATGGATCCAAAACTGATATAAAGTATTAAAAGAACTTAGGGTTAAAAACATAATCGGATCAAAACCGATAAATGCCAACGGCAGGTAAAACACCCAGCTAAACCATCCCTGAAACCAGCTCTGTCGCAGGGCTACCGTTAAGTTATATTCTTCTGATTGATGATGCACAATATGCGCTGCCCATAACGCATTTACCTGGTGGCTCATCCGGTGGAACCAATAATAAAAGAAATCAACACCGATAAATAAAAGAATCCAAACCCACATTGTTTTTGGCAGTTCGAAAAAACGCCAATGTTCAAAAATGTATTTATAGCCAAAAAACAGTGCGGTTTTCATAAAAATACCAGTAAGCTGCTGCCCTATCCCCTGACTTAAGTTTGCTATACTGTCGTTAAGCCGGTAATAATTTAGTTTTTTATAGAAATTATAGGCCAGTTCTATTCCAATCAGGATAAAAAAGACGGGTACGGATAACGCAATGTAATCTACTTTCATAATCGGCAGGAAAAATATTTGGCTAGCGGTATATAGCTTACAATTTAGAGAATTTTAAGGTCAAGATAAAATCTCGTTCATGTAATATTTGTGCTTCTTTTGTTTTAGCTATTGACTTTCGTCAAATTCACCTTAACTTTGCGGCACCATTTTCATTTAATTCATCCCATCTATGAAAAAATTATCTCTCGTTCTTTTGCTAATGGCTTCGGCATTTTTTGCAAAGAGTCAAACTTTAGTGTTAGCTAAAGACGCAGGCGATTACGTTGGTAAAAATGTAACCATTTGCGATTCGGTTTACAGTACGAAAGCTTTAGACAAATTAACCCTGATTAATTTAGGTGGCGCATTTCCGAAAGAACTGGTTACAGTAGTCATCAATAAGGAAGACCTGGGTAAATTTCCATCAGAGCCCGCTAGCATGTTTATGGGGAATAAAATCTGTATTACCGGAATCGTATCTGAATTTAAAGGTAAAAAACAGATCGTCGTAACCGATCCGAAGCAAATCGTTGTAAAATAAGCCAGAGTTTAACCGTCAAACCGAGGAATGACAGCCGATCTGGCTGCTTCAATATATAGCAATACCTGATTAACATAATTGCCCAGATTTTCTTTTACATCGTGTTCCCAGAACCGCATTACGGTATAACCTTTGGCGTTTAACTGCTCGTTGATATGCCTGTCCCTTTGCATATTCCGTTCAATCTTTGGAATCCAGAATTTTGAATTGGTTTTTAATGTAGTTTTCTTTTCCTCCCAGTTGTAACCGTGCCAAAAGTCGCCATCTACAAATATTGCCAACCGATATTTATTAATGATCAGATCTGGTTTACCAGGAAAATTATCCGGATGGATCCTGAAACGGATGCATTTTGCCCAAAGGGCTTTCCGTAGTTTTAATTCAGGCAAGCTATTTTTGGCCCTGATTTTAGACATATTACTACTGCGTTTTGCCGTAGTGTAAAAACCAGCACTTTCTTCAAAGCGTGGTACCTGAATGGTTTCCTCTGGATATGGTTTTGGATCCATGGTTAAGAAACCTTAAAAAAACGAAAATTGTTTAGAAAAGCAAAAGGTTAGAAAAAAGAGACTTTAAAAATCAACCTAAGGCACCTCCTGTTTTAAAGGAGGTGGGCTTGGCTGGAGCGTTAATATAAAGCTTTTATTTTGAAATGAAATGTCGATTTTGTTGCCTCTTCAGTCGGCAGGAAATTCATCCTGCCAACCTCATAAGCATAGATATCCTTATTATCTACTGTGAAGATTAGAAATCATTTCAATATTTCATAACGTGTTATACATATAGGCGTATTTCCTTGATGAATCGTTTTATTTCCGTGATGAATATTTTTAAGCTTTGTAGTTTTATTTATACCAAAAACTTAATGATTAGATAAGGCAGCCCCAAGGCAAGAGCACCCCCGTAAATAATATCGAGCCAAAAAAATGATCCCAAAGCACCTAAATAAATAAACCCAACAATTGGCGTTACAACTGCTTTTGATAACCACGAACTTGTTTCTGATTTTATAACCGCATTCCATAGGGTACTTGCGTCGCCGGTGCTTGGGAAAGCATGCGCTCCTATTGAAATGGCCAGATACATCAATATATAATCCAGAATATTGGCAGATTCGAATTTAAACTGCAGCGAAGCGGAAAAGCCGATGATAAAGCACAACAACGTATTGACAATAAAGGGCCCTACCGAAATAAATACCGTTTGATATACCTTTGGGGCAGGTTCGTGCAGTACATAACCAACCGGATTTTCTACCCTGAAGTAACACACTTCAAAAACGGGGACTTTAAATAACCTGCAAAATAACTGGTGGGCAAGTTCGTGAACAATTACGCCTGGAAATGTAGCGATACTGATAAGAATACCTGGAATAAACATAATCTGATTTTCTAGTTACCTGTAAATTTCTGAACCGTTAATAATCGGAATTAACCTTTTTGAGATCGTACTGTCACCTGAGCTGATTTCATGCGCCCTAATTTTGGCTAAACTTGCCAAACTCTCCTTCTTTTTGCCGGCAAAATAATCGACCATTGCTTTTGCTTCAATTGCACTATCGTTATCAGGATCTAACTCAATTGCCTTAGCCGCAAAAACAGCTGCTTCTTTATCATGTTTACGCTTCAGTTCTATCCTTGCTTTCTGCGAAAAAGCATAAACATCCTGTGCATTTATATTCAATAAGCGATCGCAAAAGGCAATGGCTTCATCATATTTCCCTGTGTTTCTTTTTACGGCAGACATCAAGCTCAAGGCCTGATAAAAACCCGAGTCTACAGCCAAAACGTTATTAATAATACGCTCTACCCGTTCATAATCTTTCATTTCGTATAAAAAATTTGCAATATGGGTTTTCAACGCAATTTCTTTAGTACTATCTGTTAAGGCCAATAATTTTTCTTTATTGTTTGCAGCGGCTACAATCCTTTTATACATCAAAGTGTCTTTAGGGAAATTCTGGTCAATATATGCTGAAGCAGCATCTACCCTATTCAAAAAAGATTCATCCTCTGTTTTCTTGTTTGCAATACGTGCATAAGCCGCACCATACGATGCAAAATCGAGATTATAAGCACTTGCTATCATCATGTATCCATTTGCTGTCAGATCATCAGGAAATTTATTGATCACAAGTGCCAACTCTTGCTGAGCGGTAACAAAATGTTTTTGATCAATTGCATTTTCGGCTTTACCCAAATGGATGGCTGCTGAAATATACAGCTGTGTTCGCACCAAACTAACAACCATTATAGCTAGAATACCGAGAGCAAAAAAATTAATCCATTTGGGAATAGGATATTTAATCAAGCTTTGCCTGCAACCTGAACATAGATTAATAGCATGGCCAGGTTCGTATACATTTAATTGGCAGTTTACGCACAAGCTTTCGTTAAATTGGCTTTCTGGAACAGCCCCTGTAGGTTGGTTTTCTTGCATTTTGAGATCACGTTAAACCATAAAGATAATCTTTTTTATGGATTCTCATATTTACTGTTATTGGCTTTAAAAGATCGAAAACTTTGTATCTATTGCTATAAAATCCATAGTTTTGGTTTTTCGATATGCCTATGTCTACTCTTTTAAAACGAAATACCCTAATTATCATCCTCTTTGTTCTGATTGTTGCATTTACTTTCTTAAGTTTTTTTATCGCGCAGCATCCGATATTCGATTTTGATATTAAAACATCCTTATTTATTCAGCAGTACCATGCAGATTGGTTGGATAAAGTGATGTTGGCCATTAGCTTTTTTGGAGAACTCCCCTATTCTTTACTGTCAGTGGTACTAGTTGCGTCCATATTTTATTGGCAGAAATATAAACGTGAGGGCTTATTTATTTCTACCGTTTTACTGTCGGGGCTGATTATTTTAGGCATCAAAAATATAATTAACCGCCCACGCCCTACCGCATTTTATGTCCGCTTAGTGGAAGTAAACCGTTTCCAGAGCTATCCAAGCGGCCATGTGCTTTCATATACGCTCTTTTTCGGATTTCTGATTATTATCATGAGCACAGCGAAAAATATCCCTAAGCTCACCAGAAACATCGTTACTTATCTTTCAGCATTTCTGGTCATCACCATTGCACCTTCTCGCATTTACCTCGGTGCACATTGGTTTACGGATACTGTAGGTGGTTTTCTATTGGGACTGATCTGCCTTTTCCCATTATGTTATTTCTATTTTAAAAAGAAAACAGATTAGTATTTAGTCTTTTTCTTCCAGTTTTGCTTTTTTCCTGATCCTGCTTAAGGTTTCGATTCGCATACCGAGATAACTGGCCAAAAACTTTACGGGCACTCTAAACTTAATCGTTGGATGGCCGATTTTAAATTGTTTATAACGGGCTTCTGCCGATGGAATACGCGATAAAATAGAGCGTTCTTGCGATACGTGATAATGTATGGCTAATAATTTTCTAGCTAAAATATTGGTTTCAGGGAACTGTGCATACATCTCATCGATAAGTCGATATGGAAGTATAAGTAGTTCTGAATCTTCCAATGCCTGAAATTGTTCCTCGTAAGTTGCTTTAAGGGTCCCCGGGTTCCTAATGCTTCCAATTACATGATTTTCGTCGGTTAACCAGGCTGTAATGTCTTTTCCTTCATCTACAATAAAACCCCGAACCAAACCTTTAACAATGAAGAAGAGGCAATCGCCATCCATATCATTAACGCAGGGCAAAAGATCGTTTTTACGAACCGAAACCTTGAATATCTCGGTCTTTACCCGTTCGATTATTTCTTTTTTAAGTGGCTGCAGCTCATTTAAAAACTTAATAAGAGGATCACTTTCATGATGGGCAGCAGTCATAATATTTTATTCCGTTTTTTAATAACCATGCAAGCTATTACTTGTATAGGGAATTTCCAAATGTTAAAACGCGTGCAACTACTAAAAAATTACCATGTGGAGAATTTATTTTTAATTCTGAAACCAAGCCTTATCTACTGGAAAAATAAATTAATTGTTAAATTTCAGTATCACAACTATATTTTAACCAAATCCTAAAAAAAATCTGATAATTTTGCCGCCATGACGAACAATAAACCGAAGGCTTTTCTTTTCGATCTCAATGGCACCATGATCAACGACATGGCTTTTCACAACCATGCATGGCATAACATCCTTACTCAGGATTTAGGTGCCAGCATTAGTTTTGATGCGGTTAAAAAGCAAATGTATGGCAAAAATCAGGATCTTTTAGAGCGTGTTTTTGGCGTTGGTCATTTTTCTCAGGAACAGATTGATCAGATCTCTATCGAAAAAGAGCATAGGTATCAGGCCGCATACAAAAAACATCTATCACTGATAGCTGGTTTAGGCGATTTTTTGGAAAAAGCAAAACAATCGGGTATTCAAATGGCAATTGGCTCTGCGGCCATTCCTTTCAACATCAATTTTGTGCTCGATAATTTAAATATCCGCTCCTATTTTAAAACGGTAGTAAGTGCTGAGGATGTGGTAAACAGCAAACCAGATCCTGAAACTTTTACCAAAGGAGCTGAAATTTTAGGCTTTGCAGCGGAACAATGTATCGTTTTTGAAGATGCACCAAAAGGTGTTGAAGCCGCACAAAACGCTGGAATGAAATGTGTTGCCCTCACAACTATGCACACTAAAGCAGAATTTGGTGCTTATAATAATATTATCGCTTTTATAAACGATTATACCGACCCTGTTTTACAGGATCTTTTCTAAAACAGATACGGCCCGTATTGCTACAGGCCGTATACTCATGTTATCATCATTGGGATGTAGGGATCACCAAAACGATTATTTGGTAAATTTGTAAATCGAACTTGTTTTATATACCTGTCCTGGTTTTAAAACCGTCGACGGGAAAGCCGGCTGATTTGGCGAATCTGGAAAATGCTGGGTTTCCATAGCAATCGCTGTTCTAAAATCATCCTTTGCTCCTGTTTTAAAGGTATTTTTGCTTTGCATAAAGTTTCCGCTGTAGAACTGTAAGCCTGGCTCTTGTGTGTAAATATCCATCACAATACCCGATTTATCGCCTTTAACTGTGGCAGCGTGAAACATGCCCATGGCTTTAGTTTTGTTGAGTACATAGTTATGGTCATACCCTTTTCCGAAAGTTAACTGCTCGTTTTTATCGTTTATGCGTGCACCAATAGTGGTTGCTTTCGTAAAATCGAATGGTGTGCCGGCTACTTTTTCAATTTTGCCAGTCGGGATTAGGGTCGAATCTACAGGGGTATATTCGTCGGCAAAGATTTGCACCTCATGGTTCAAAATTTCACCGCTTCCGTCGCCATTTAAATTAAAAAAAGCATGGTTGGTTAAGTTCACCACCGTTGTTTTATCTGTTTTAGCTTCATAATCCATTTTCAATTCATTATCATCAGTTAACGTATAGGTAACCTTAACATCTAAATTGCCTGGAAAATTCTCATCACCATCTTTCGATAAATAATGTAGTACCAATGTATGCTCGTCCGGTTGGGTAGCATCCCAAACCACATACTGATAGCCTTTTTTGCCACCATGAAGTGTATTCTGTCCGTTATTGGTAAACAATGAATAGGTTTTGCCTTCGAGTGTAAATTTGCCTTTTGCTATACGGTTACCATATCTGCCGATTGTAGCGCCAAAATAGGGTTCTGTAGATTTTTCGTAATCGCTTACACTTTTAAAGCCCACCACCACATCTACTAACTTGCCGTCTTTGTTTGGCACCAATAGGCTAACCAAACGTCCACCGTAATTGGTAAAAATGGCTTCAGCATTGTTCTTGTTTTTCAAAGTGTAAAGTGCAGTTTGTTTGCCATCAATTTCTTTTTTAAAGGAATCGGCTACAAGTTTTACAACGCCTGCAGAGTCGCTTTTTAAACTGTCGGTTGATGAAGTTTTTTTGGTTTCAGATTGACAAGATGCAAATCCGATTGCAGCCAGAACGCCCAGGCCCGCTAATGATTTTAATTTCATAGAAATGGAATACTTGGTTTAGATTTATTTAAGTTTTTAAATATAAGTATATCACTTAACTTTACAAATAAAACGATTTAGAAGATTGTGAATGCAGATAGTAAAGAATAATTTACTTTGAATCATATCAATGATACGATTTGAAGAAATTGCGATAACAAAATGTAGAGCTATGAAAGAAACTACCATTTGTTATTCACCGTGTATTGAACCTATTGCTGTTTTTTAAGAATTGCACTAGATAAAAGATATTGAAAAGATTTTTTATCCATCTTATATCATCTAACCAATAACACCAATGATGCTGAAAAACCTGTTAAAAACACTTTTAATTTGCCTGGCTTTGTCGAGTTCTGCACAAGAAAAGCCCAAGCAAGCCTCAACTTCGGATGCTGCTTCTACAAAACAAGTATTGCGTCAAAATCCTTATATCGAATTACCGCTTGGTGCCATTAAAGCCGAAGGCTGGTTAAAGGAAATGCTGATCAGGCAAAAAACTGGCGCAACCGGAAATCTTGATCAACTTTATCCATCGGTAATGGGACAGCGAAATGGCTGGCTTGGCGGCGATGGCGACCAATGGGAACGCGGACCTTATTGGGTGGATGGATTGTTACCCCTCGCCTATATCCTAAACGATAAAGAACTGATTGCCAAAACCAAACCATGGGTGGAATGGGCGATAAAAAGCCAACAGGCAGATGGATATTTTGGACCTATTAAAGATTACAGTCCTGAAGCAGGTTTACAGCGCGACAATAGCCGCGATTGGTGGCCTAAAATGGTGATGTTAAAAATATTGAAACAATATTATTCAGCGACAAATGATAAAAGAATCATTAGTTTAATGACGAATTATTTTAAGTATCAGCTCAAAGAACTCCCTGCAAAACCTTTAGACCATTGGTCGTTTTGGGCAAGATACCGTGCAGGCGACAACCTAGCGGTGGTGTATTGGCTTTATAACAAAACCGGAGATGCCTTTTTACTGGAGCTTGCAGATCTGATCCATAAACAGACTTTCGATTTTACAGATGCGTTTATCAGTGGCGATATGCTCACCAGGTTTGGAAGTATCCACGCCGTAAATCTGGCGCAAGGAATGAAAGAACCCTTAGTTTATTATCAGCAGCATCCTGAGCAAAAATATTTAGATGACATGAAAAAGGGTTTTAAAGATTTAGACAAATACAATGGTTTTGCCAATGGCATGTTTGGCGGTGATGAATCTTTACATGGCAATAATCCAACACAGGGCTCAGAACTGTGTACCGCGGTAGAAATGATGTTTACGCTAGAAACTGCTTTAGAAATCACCGGAGACCTGGATTATGCCGACAGGTTAGAAAAAATTGCTTTTAACACTTTACCTGCCCAAGCATCAGATGATTACCTCAAGCGCCAATATTTCCAACAGGCCAACCAGGTCATGATCAGCAGGCAAATGCACAATTTTGATGTAAATCACCACGGTACCGATTTATGTTACGGTTTACTTTCGGGTTATCCATGTTGCACCTCTAATATGCACCAGGGCTGGCCAAAATTCGCCCAGAATCTTTGGTATTCTACGGCTGATAAAGGTGTAGCTGCCTTGGTATATTCGCCGAGCGAAGTGAAACTTCAGGTAGCCGACGGAAAAGAAATCACATTTAAGGAAGAAACCAATTACCCTTTTCAAGAATCAATCAAATTCTTGTTAACAACGGATAAAAAAACGAAATCGGTAAATTTTCCTTTTCATTTAAGAATCCCCTCCTGGTGTAACGAGGCTACAGTAAAAATAAACGGCACTATTTTTCAAACCTCAAAAGGCAATCAGGTGGTAAAAATCAGTCGCGATTGGAAATCGGGCGATGTAGTTGAACTTTCCTTACCCATGCACATTTCTAAACATAGCTGGTTCGAAAATTCAGTTTCGGTTGAGCGTGGCCCCATTACTTATGCCTTAAAAATTGGAGAAGAAGTAAAACCGGTAAAAAACACAAAAGATCCGATTGATTACGGCGATAATTTTGATGAAATACATCCTACCACTCCCTGGAATTATGGGATATTTGATATCCCAGCCAACAAAATGGATGAAAAATTTACGGTTGAGCAATTGGGCAAAACAGGTAATTACCCATGGAACCTTGAAAACGCGCCTATACAGATTAAAACCAAAGCTAAACGTATCCCTTCCTGGAAATTATACAATGAAATGGCCGGACCAATTCCATACAGTATGACTTATCAGCTGGAAACCGCTCAGGAAGTGGAGGAAATCACTTTGGTTCCATACGGATCAACAAGATTGCGGATTTCGCAGTTCCCATTAGTTAGATAAATATTATGACATTTTGGATTAAAAACCATTGAAACTGATTATTATTGCGGCAATCAAAACACAAATATGAATCAAAACATTTCAACAGACCGTTACGACAAAATGCTTTATCGCCGTTGTGGAAACAGTGGCATAAAATTACCTGCAATATCACTGGGTTTATGGCATAATTTCGGACATGTAAACGTTTTTGAAAACAGCAAAAACTTAATCTATACCGCTTTTAATAATGGAATTACCCACTTCGATTTAGCCAACAACTATGGTCCCCCTCCTGGTTCGGCAGAAGAAGTTTTCGGAAAAATTCTTCACGACGATTTTAAAGGCTATCGCGATGAAATGATTATTTCGAGCAAAGCCGGATATACCATGTGGGATGGTCCTTATGGAGATTGGGGGTCGAAAAAATATTTGGTTTCGAGTCTGGATCAAAGCTTAAAACGCATGAAACTGGATTATGTCGATATTTTTTATCACCACCGTCCAGATCCAGAAACACCACTTGAAGAAACCATGGGTGCTTTGAGTTTAATGGTTCAGCAAGGCAAAGCGTTGTATGTGGGTATTTCCAATTACGGGGCCGAAGAAGCGGCAAAAGCAATCAAAATTTTAAAGGATAATGGTACACCTTGTTTAATCCACCAGCCCAAATATTCGATGTTTGAACGTTGGGTAGAAGACGGTTTGCTAGATGTTTTAGAAAATAACGGTGTGGGCTGTATCCCCTTTTCGCCATTGGCACAAGGGCTGCTTACCGATAAATATTTACATGGCATCCCTGCCGATTCGAGGGTGGCTACAAGTGGCATCTTCCTGAAAGAAAGCAACATTACCCCCGAAAAACTAGAAGTAATTGGCAAATTAAATGATGTGGCAAAATCGCGTGGACAAAAATTAGCACACATGGCCTTATCCTGGATTTTAAAAGACAAAAGAATAACTACTGTATTGATAGGAGCCAGTAAACCAGAACAGATTACAGATTCAATTAAAGCATTGGATAACATTGAATTTAGTGCGGCTGAAGTAAAATTGATTGACGAAATTTTAAAATAAATATAAATCGTCACTTTCCAAGTTTTTGTAAAGGACGCGTCATTTCGACTGCAGCAAAGTGCTGACTGATGTCGGGAGAGAAATCCATAAGTAAAATTAACTGAAAAATAGATTTCTACGCTGCGTTGTACCCGACAGCTATCGGGTACACTCGAAATGACGTGTCTTTTCACCCATCCTTTTAAAACCAAATCCCATAAAAACCGTTTAAGAAATGAATCCTTTACATTTCTCAATTTATGGCAAGAGCCAACAATTCTATATATAGCGCTTTAGCAGCCAACTTGTTAATTGCAGTAACTAAATTTATTGCCGGAGCGTTCACCAATAGTTCTTCTATGATTGCCGAAGGCATCCACTCTACGGTTGATACCAGTAATCAACTGCTGTTGCTCTACGGATTAAAAAGAAGCGTTAAACCACCTGATAAATCACGTCCCTTCGGTTACGGAAAAGAATTGTATTTCTGGTCGTTTATTGTTTCGATCATGATTTTTGGTTTGGGTGGTGTAGTTTCTATATCACAGGGTATAGCGCACATCCGTCATCCGGAGGTTTTGGGCAATCCCACATGGAATTATGTGGTGTTAGGCCTCTCCTTTGTATTTGAAGGTGCCTCGCTCATCATTGCCATGAAAGAGTTTAACAAAACGAGAAAAGGTTTACCCTGGTGGAAAGCCATTATCAAAAGCAAAGATCCATCTGGTTTTTTGGTATTGTTTGAAGATGGCGCAGCTGTTTTAGGTCTGTTGATTGTCTTTATTTTCATGGTACTGAGTCACAATCTAAATATGCCATTTTTGGATGGATTGGCTTCTGTTCTGGTGGGTACATTATTGATTTTTGTTTCCTTTATCCTAGCCAGAGAAAGCAGAAGTTTATTGATGGGTGAAGGGCTAACTTCAGAAACACAACAGAAAATCAAAGATTTGGCCGAAAATGATCAGGATGTGATTACCGTAACCAGTATTTTATCCCAGTATCAATCGCCTAAAGAGGTGTTGTTGGTACTCATTCTTACCTTTAAAGCTGAGTTGAATACCACCGATTTAACCAATGCAATCGACCGGTTAAGGGATAAAATAAAATCAGAGTACAATGTAATTAAGTTTGTGATTATACAGCCACAGTCGGCTGATGTAAAAGAAAGTGATTTTAGTAGCGCTATTCATTTGGAGTAAAGGCGTCTCTGATTTGATCTGTGGGCCACAGACCAATAGATTTTTTTCAGGAAGACGCAAGAAAATGAATGAAGTAGTCATTATTTCATGTAAACAGTTTTGATGTTCACAAACTCATGGATACCAAACATGCCCAATTCTCTTCCGTAACCTGATTGGTTGATGCCGCCAAAAGGTAATGCCGGATCCGACTTGACGCCTTCATTTACGAAACAAGAACCAGCGGCCAGTTTATTCCGGGCAATATCTTCCGCTAATTCCGGATTTTCGGTAAAAACAGCTGCACCCAAACCAAAATTAGTGTCATTCGCGATACGGATGGCATCCGCTGTATCTTTTGCTATAATTAAAGCTGCTACAGGACCAAATATCTCTTCATCATAAGCCAATACACCTTTTTCCACGTGGGTTAATATAGTGGGTGGATAATAGGCATGTTTACCTTCCATTCTTGGCATCTCTCCTCCTAAAATACACTTGGCGCCTTGTTCAATGCTTTTCAAAACCTGCTGGTGCAACTCATCCCGTAGTTCTGCTCTTGCCATTGGGCCCAAATCGGTATCCTCATGAAACGGATCTCCTATCTTTTTGCTTTCCATTTCTGCTTTAAACAGTTTGGTGAATTTTTCGGCTACTGATTTAACTACGATGAATCTTTTGGCTGCAATGCAACTCTGTCCGTTATTGATTAATCTGGCATTTGCACAAATTTTTGCTGCCTTTTCCAAATCAGCATCTTCCAAAACGAGGTATGGATCACTGCCACCGAGCTCCAATACCGTCTTTTTAATCAATCTACCAGCCTGCTCTGCTACTTTCTTCCCAGCTTCGGTACTGCCTGTTAGCGTAACAGCTTTAATGTGTGGATTTTCGATTACCTTTGGTATTGCTTTACTGCTGCAGATTAATGTTTTAAACACGTTTGCCGGAAAACCTGCATCTTCAATCACCTTCTCTATTTCAACGGCACAACCTGTAACACCCGAAGAATGTTTTAAAACTCCACAGTTACCGGCCATTAGCGCTGGAGCTAAAAAACGGAATACTTGCCAAAAGGGGAAATTCCACGGCATAATGGCCAGTACCACACCAATAGGTTGAAAACTCACGTAACTTTTGGAAGCACTGGTTTTCACCATCTGATCGGACAGAAATTTGGTACCATTTTTAGCATAATATTCGCAAACCGAGGCACATTTAAGCACCTCAGCTACACCATCTTTTAATGGTTTCCCCATTTCTAAAGCCATTAATTTGGCCAGCTGATCTTTACGTTCAATCAGCAGTTTTGAAACCTGCAATAACAGTTTTGCCCGGCTTTTAAAATCAGTTTCTTTATAGCTTAACCAGGATTGATGTACTTCTTCTATTTTCTGATGGATTAACGCTTCAGAATCTTCCTGATAGGTTTTGATGGTTTCCCCATTAACCGGGTTTATAGACAAAATGCTCATTTGATAATAACAAATAAGCATTTAATATTGTGTTTTTTATTTGAATATTCTATTTGAGCGAGAAAGAAGAATTGGCTAACCAATTATAATTTATCTGATACAATCAATTTATCGCGTATTTTTTGTTTCAAAACACTTGCCGCCTGGGTATAACCGCCTTCAGCACCATCCACAAAATGTATATGATCATCTTCCAGATCCCTGACGTAACACGACATAATCGATTCGCCACTTACATAAAGCGCATATAAAATCATGCCTTCTTTTTCGATTTTATCTAATTCCTTCTGCAAAGCTAAACGCTGTTGCTCAGTACCTGTAATTACGGTATTGATCCTTCCATCTATGACCAGGGTATCCGACATTTCTACCAGTTGCTTGAGGTAATTTTTACCACTTTCCGTTCTAAAATAAATATAACCATAGATATTAATGAACCATGATTTGATTAATTCGAAAAGTTTGATCTTCCCTAAACGGTGACGCATTTCCTGCCCAAGACTGTTAAAACTTGTCCTGAAAATTAGTTTAGATACAGAAATCGGCTGACGTTTTTCCGCACTACCATAAATCTGATCGAGATGATGAATAACCTTACTAAATACTTTGGATTGTATTGCACAATCTTGGGCAATTACAATCAGCGTGACTACCTCTTCACTATTTTCGGGCGGTTCGATTTTATCCCAACGGCATTGCATGCCACTTAAGTCAATTTCATCGCTTGTCGTATCATGACCAGATAACAGATAATCATCACCTTTAATGATCTGTTCTGCATAGGCCAGTCCATCGCCTAAAACAATGGGAATCGAAAATGTTCCTGAACTACTAAACCTGCTGATTTTAAGCGTATGGCCTTTTTTATAGATTTCGTCAACTGCGACAATCCCCGCCCTTAAATCGAGATTAAAATTTTGAAAAGTATTATCCCGATATTTCAACAAGGATTTCATTACATCGGTTACAATGTTTGGCGGAACAATAAATGTAGCGCCATCGCCACCAAAGAAAAAAGGAACCGAAATATTGGCTTTAAACGCGATATTGAGCACCGTAACAATACTACCTGTTGCAATGAGATTTACATTTTCATGCAGGCCCGCATTTACAGCAGCGGTTGAACTTTTGATATCAGTTATAATTACATGCCAATCTGCAGGCACTTCTTTAAACAACTGATTTTCTACCAATAACTGAGGTAATGGAATTTTATTTATTGGCAGATTAGAATAGAAATGATCTTGATTATCGGACATAAAATCAATTGAAACATCCTAATATACGCAATTTGAAAACACCGCTGAACACAAAAAATTAAGCTTATTTAGAACAAATAAAAATTACCTTGTTATTATCGAGCAAAAACACTTCCTTTGCGCCAACTAAGAATTAATCTAAATAAGATGACTAAAAAATTTACTATACTTTTAAATTTTATAGCCTTTTTTCTGTTTTTAGCAGGAAATACAATGGCTCAAACCAAGGTCGGGTCAGTTTCAGGTACGATTAAAACCAGCGATGGCAATCCAGCCGGTTATGTAAGTGTTGGTTTAAAAAACACCAATAAAACTACTCAAACAGATGAAAAAGGAAATTTTTCCATCAAAAATGTAGTGCCGGGTAATTATACCCTTAAAACATCAGCTATTGGGGTATCTGCTCAAGAAAAATCGGTAACTGTAGTTGCTGGTGAAACTACTCAGGCTGATTTTATGATCGCAGAGTCTTCTTCACAATTGGATGAAGTTGCCATTAACGGTTACAAAACACCAAATAGAAAGCCTGTTAACTTAGGTAAAATCGCGATCGCGCCAATGGATCTTCCACAAGCCGTTCAGATTATCGGCAATCAGGTCATCACTGATATACAGGCAAATCGCTTAAGTGATGTGCTTAAAAATGTAAATGGTGTTGCTTTTGGTGAAAACAGAGGTGGTGTAAGTGGCGAAACGTTTTTTGCCCGTGGTTACAGTTTAGGCGCCAATAATATTTTTAAAAATGGATCACGTGCAACCAGCGGTGGTATGCCAGAAACAAGTACTTTAGAATCAGTTGAGATTTTAAAAGGAAGTGCTGCTTTGCTTTACGGCGGCGTTAGTGGTGGTGCGGTAGTAAATATGGTAACCAAAAAACCTAAATTCGAATATGGTGGCGAAGTTTCGATGCGTGGTGGCAGCTACGATATGTACAAGCCTACTGGCGACATTTATGGTCCGATTACAAAGAATTTAGCCTTTCGTTTGATTGGTACTTACGAAGATGCTGCAAGTTTTAGAAACAGCGTGACTTCAAACAGGGTTTATGTAAATCCATCTTTGCTTTATAAAGTTAGTGAGAAAACAGACATTTTATTACAGGGCGATTATTTGAAAAGCAACATGACCCCAGATTTTGGTATTGGTACAGTGGAAAATCAGATTGCTGATATTGGTCGTAATGCTTTTGTAAATGCACCCTGGGCGTACAACAAAACCAATACTGCTACCACTCAATTAAACATAAACCATAAATTTAACGACAATTGGAAGCTGAATATATTGGCTAATGCACAATCTTACAACCGTAATTATTTTAGTGCCGAACGTCCGTTTGCTGATACTAAAGTGGCAAATAATCCACTTGCTTACGGTTTAGCTTTACGTAACGTTACCCGCTCTAAAACAAAAGAATTTACATATAATGAGCAGATTAACTTAAATGGTTATTTTAAAACAGGAAGACTAAGCCATACTTTATTGGTTGGTGCTGATGCAGATCAATCGCGCACAACCAGTGGCGGCTTTACATTCAACAATAATTTAGCTGCTTTTAACTATGGTACTGTTAACCTGCTTGATCCTTCAACTTATTTTGGATCGGGTATTGAGCCAACCGTAAATGTAGTTTCAGAAACTTTTGCACCATTATACCGCATGGGTACTTTTGTACAGGATTTAGTTTCAATTACCGACAAATTTAAAGTTCTTGCTGGTATTCGTTATACTTTCCAAAAAACGCCTAGAACGGTTACAACAAATTTAGCAACAGGAGTACAAACATTAAGTGTAAACAGTTTAAACAAATCTAAAGTAGAAAGTGCTTTCACCCCAAAATTGGGTTTAATTTACCAACCGCTAAAAACCACATCTGTTTATGCCAGTTATTCGAGTAATTTTGTTCAGAATACAGGTACCGATATTAATTTAGCGCCACTAGATCCTTCAACTTTGCAACAATATGAAGCTGGCGTTAAAAACGATTTATTTAAAGGCAGATTATCGGTTAACTTAACCTGGTACAGAATTGCCAATGACAAATATGCGCAACAGGCCCTTATCAATGCACAAGGTGTACCAAACGGCGATGCAAACATCAAGGAACTTAACGGAAAATCGTTAAGCGACGGATTAGAATTAGATATTACAGGTACAATTGTAAAAGGCCTAAATTTTATTGCGGGCTATAGTTATAACTTTATTCGCTATACCGAAACACGCGACAGAACTGTTTTAAAAGTAGCAGCTCCAACGCAAACCGATCCTAATGCTACCAAAGATGTTATCGTAGGCGGCGTAATAGAAGGACAAAGGTTAGTTGGCTCGACCAAGAACACGGCAAACGGAACTTTATTTTACACTTTCCAGGAAGGTAGTGTTAAAGGTTTAAAACTTGGGGCCTCAGCTTATTATACTGGTGCCCGTAACGGTGGTTACAACGATACTAAAGTTCAAACCTATAGTAGATTAATTCCTTTAAGTGCATTTACTACATTTGATTTATCAGCGGGTTACAACTGGAGAAAAATGTCCTTATTAGCTAAAATTGCGAACATCACGAATGAGTTGAATTATTTTGTGCATGAGAACTACAGTGTGAATCCAATTCCACCACGCCAGTTCATGACTACATTATCTTATAAATTCTAATGTAAGGATTAACGCCAAAAGCTCCAGATCAATTGATTTGGAGCTTTTGGCTTTTACATCGTAGGCGATTGTTCATATATCGCCCATTGCTGATCTTTAGTTTTTGTTTTCTTCGATAAAATAATTGCGGAGTTTGTAGTACCCTTATTATCTTCAGGAGTAATGTACAGATCAGTTCCTTTGAGTTTAATGAAGTAAATATCTTTTCCCGCAGACTCAAATTCGTATTGCTGATTGTTACTACCCAAAGTTAAAGGCTGCTCTTCCAAAACAACATCAGATTGCTTAGGCTGAAAGGTTTTTCCAGTAAAGAGATTCTTAAGCTGATAAGTATTTCCTTCAACAGCAATAAAATTCCAGGTCATACACTTCCAATTTTGTGGATCGTAAGCCACTAAAGGCGTTCCGTTTTTGTTACTGGCATCTTTAACCCGCAAAAGCATACCTGTTGATACGTTTTTTATGGCGTAATTTCCTTTAATGGTTTGCGCCAAAACAGCATGATGAATCAGCAAGGCAAAGCCAATCGCTATAAGACATTTTCTCATAACGCTAATATAATCAATTTGTTAAGCCAAGAAAAGAATTAAAGTATAATCAGAATGGTACCTGATTTGAGTAATTTGAAATAATAATGAAATTCGCCTTGGCGGTTTATTTTTTCGATTTCACAAACTTTACCCGATTTACCGTATTCATCAGATAACAGATCGCCAACTTTAATGTTATCCAAAAAATTCACATTAATAGAGGCTCTTTTAATGAGTGTAGCGTTTTTTTCCATGAGATTGCCGTTTAGGGTATTAACGGAATCTAAATCATTCTGGTTTTGTAGTATCATAAATTACTTATAGTTAAGTAACGAAGATACGTAATTGTAGCTTTAATTAGTAATACACAAGCTCATAAACACGCTTCATATACAAAGCTTCATCTATCTTGGTAAAAAATTCGAACCATTCTTCTCTGGTAAATACCAAACTGATATCTGGAAAAGGCGTTGATAAAATAACAACCTGCCTTCCATCTGGCCTGTTCTCTAAATAATCATCAAAATCAAGTTTTTTGGTCGCTACATAAAAAGCGTCAAACTGATCGAAAGAAAAGTTCATTAAAATACCTGAACGCCATATATTTAAAACTTTGCAATTGTTGCATTGGGCAATGGTGATGTTTTGATTTTGGGCTAGAACAGTTGTTTTACACATGGGCATTTAATTTTTATTTAATCGATAGATTTCACAAATATCATATTATTTAGAATAATTCCAAATAATAATTTGATTATTAAAAATTAGGCAAAAAAAAGTCTCCGATTAAATCGGAGACTTTTCTCGTTAGGCAGCATCATAGATGATCACCTTTTCGAAATAAACCTTAAATTCATCCAAAAAGGCTTTATGTAATGGATGAACCTGATATACATCATGTGCAGCTAGGTCTTCAAATAACAGAAGCAAACTGAAGGTGTAGGTGGTGTCTACTACAGCACGCTCAATCGGTGCCGGTATGCCAATATGGAAAGTTTTTACAACTTCAATGTTTTCTAATGTTTGTAAGCTATTGCGGAAGGCAACTTTCTGCTCATCGGTGGTATCGGCTTTAAGCCAGAATAAAACGTGGTGTGCGATCATTTTTTAATTTTTTCCAAATATAATGAAACACACAAAAGATCATCATTTTTATCCAAAAACACTTTTCGCTTTATTAATTGCCTTTTTTAAATCGATTCCTTTTCCCAATACCCCTTTAAACAGGTCACCTTCAACCTTTAAACGGTTAATGGCATTAAAAATATTAAAATCCTTCATTTTTAAACCTGGTTTAACTTCGTCCCAATGCAAAGGCATGGATACCGTTGCACCAATTTTTGGACGTAAAGAATAAGGCCCTGCGATAGTTGCACCTGGCCTATTCTGCAAAAAATCTAAATACATCTTGCCTTTTCTGGCGGCTACCATGCGTTCTAGTGAGGTATAATCGGGTATCTGCTTGTGCACGAGGTTAACAACGATTTTGGCAAACATCTGACTTTGATCATAACTGTATTTGGCATTTAATGGAATATAAATGTGGATGCCCGTAGAGCCCGATGTTTTACAATAACTTGGTACATCTAAAGCATCTAATACCTTTTTGGTTTCGAGCGCCGCTTCTACCACCTGATCAAATGTATGTTTATCGGGATCAAGATCTATCACGCAATAATCCGGATTATCGGGTTTTTGTACCCGGCTAAACCAGGGATTCATTTCGATGCAGCCCAAACTGGCCATCCACAGTAATGAAGCTTCATCTGTACCTACCAGATATTCTTTTTTTTCTCCTTCGCCATTTTCATAAGGAAAGGTTTCTGCCCAATCGGGCGCTTTTCCCTTTACATCTTTCTGATAAAAACTCGGCCCGTGGATTCCACCTGGAAAGCGGTTAAGCGATTGTGGCCGGTCCTTTAGATAGGGCAATATGTAATCCGCTACCTGATAATAATAGTTAAACATATCCCTTTTGCTTACCTTATCCTCAGGCCAATATAACTTACTGAGGTTGGTAAATTTAAGCTCATGTCCTTTAATTTTTCTTACCTGGGTTTCATCTTTCGGATTTAGCAAAGTTTTAGGTTGCTTGCCTTTAGGAGGTTTTATCGCCTTTGCATGTTGATCTTCGTCTTTGGTTTCGACTACGATTTCAGCTGTTGGCGCTTCTTTTTCCCGAACAACTTCTTTGGCTTTTTTATCCTCGCGCATCCCTTGAAAAGATGGATGCCGAAAAACGCCATCGTCGGTTATTTCGGTAAAAGCAACCTCGCAAACCAATTCGGGTTTTAACCAGGTAGCTTTGGCCTTGGGCGGGTTTGGCCTAAAGCGAGAAGGTTTGTTTACATCGGGTATGCTTTCGAACGGACTTTTATCCGTAATTAACGGTTTAAACTGCTCCATCATTGTTTTTTGCAACTTATCCGAAAATCCTGTGCCCACTTTACCCACATATTGCAATTTCCCTTTTTCGTATACGCCTAACAATAAAGAACTGAAAGATTTAGAGGTATCCTCATTTTTGGTAAAGCCTGCTATTACCACTTCCTGTCGTTTATGCACCTTTATTTTTAGCCATTCTTTCGATCTACGGTCGGAGGCATAGGTACTATCTGTTTTTTTAGCAATGATCCCTTCCAGCCCCATTCTTTCGGCAGCATTGAAAAAGTCTACACCACTGGCTTTAAAAACCTTTCCTAACCGCACACGATCATCGTCTGTTGGTAATACATCGTTCAATATGGCTTGTCGCTGGTAAAGCGGCAGCTCCATCAGGTTTTTACCTTCGTACCAAAGGATATCGAACACATAAAATACCAGTTCGCCGTCGGCTTCACTCCGCCAGTTTTGCAACGAACCGAAATTAGATACGCCTTTATTATTTAACACTAAAACCTCCCCATCCAATACAGCATTGATTTTCCACTCACTAAGCAGGTCGTAAATGGGATAAAATTTTTCGTTAAAGGATTTATTGTTTCTGGAGAAAAGTTCAACTTTCCCCTTATTGATAAATGCCAGCGCGCGGTAGCCATCCCATTTCACCTCGTACTGCCAGTTGGGATCATCAAAAGGTTCATCAACCAATGTGGCCAACATCGGTTTTATGCCTTTCGGAATGGCGGTTTTGGGGGCTTTCTTTAGAATAGCTTTTACATCTACCTGAACATCGTCGCCTACCGATGCTGTTTCTTTGCTGACTTTTTGCTTAGGACTTTTTTTTTCAGATTTTAATTTTTGCTCTTTTCCTTCTTTCCAAACTTTATCGGATGTCTTCTCCATCTTTTCAATTGTTTTTCCCGAAAGCACAGATTTATCTTCTTTGGTGATATCTTTAGTTGAGGCATAATCGTCTTTATGTTTAATCAACAACCAGCCATTTTCGCCCATGCCATGTGTTTTAACCAGGGCAAATTCGCCATGCAGTTTCTCTCCATTGAGTTTGATTTTTAAAGACCCATCCTTTAACTGTTCCAAAAGATGTTTTTCCTGTGCCTTTTTGCCTTTTATGGCTTCAATTGGCTCATAAGTACCCTCGTCCCAAACAATTACAGTACCTCCGCCATATTCACCTTCGGGGATGATGCCTTCAAAGTCTTTATAATCATAGGGATGGTCTTCTACCATCATGGCCAAACGTTTCGTCTTGGGATCTGTTGATGGTCCTTTGGGTACCGCCCAGCTTTTTAGAACACCCTCCATCTCGAGTCTGAAATCGTAGTGCAAACGCGAGGCATCATGCTTTTGGATTACAAAATGTAACTTGTTCCGATCGCTGCTTTTACCCGATTTAGGTTCTGCAGTTTTTGAGAAATCGCGTTTGGCAACATATTTTTCCAGACTCATAATTAATGCTTTATTTTTTTAAAAAATCCTCAACAGCGTTTGCCGATGTACCTACCGTTTGTACAGCTGCTTTCAGTTTATCCTTGCTCACGCCAAATTTGTTTGACCAATAATCTAGCTCATAACCTTCGTTAATGTTGATCCTGGTACGATCAGCAGTTCCGTTTTTTTGTTTATCATCCATAATATATTTGATTAGACAGCTATAAAACAGCCACATAACAAAAAAGGTTTTAAAAGCCGATATTGAAAACGGATATTAAAACCTTAAAACGATAAATTTTAGCTTAAGCTATATTGTAGATACTATTTCTGGCTCTGCCTCTTCTGCATAAACTAAACTATTTTTGGTGGCATTATAAATGATTCTCAGCCACACCAGGAAATAAGGAAAGCTAAGGATGGATAATGATAAACGGTGTGCTTTAGCATAAGTTGGAAAAAGCAGCAAAGGAAAATTACAGGCTATGAACAATAAAATTGGCAATAAAACATTTTTAAGTGCCTTGTTATTTTCTTTTACATACCAAATACCTACACCGGTTATGGAAATGATAAAAGTGCAATCTTCAGCGCCTGTACTAAAAAGCACCGGGAACAACAATACCGAAGATAAGATCATCAATTGAAACTTAGGTTTATGAAAACGGGAAATACGGCTAAAAGGCAGCATAAACAACAAGGCCCCAAGGCCAATAAAAAGTAAATTGGGTATTTTAGGGGCATTGAACAATTGCCTGAAAAAGCCCATAATTGAAATATCGATACCTATTCCCGTAACATTATACATGTTTTTCCCCACTAACGAGTTTTTCCAATCAACATAGCTGTGTACGATAAAACCCGGTGAGGCAAATAACATCGGCAATGTAAAAATTACTATAGACCAAAGGATGAGCCACAAAATAAACGCAGGCTTTTTCCTGGCAAAAAAGAAAAACACCAGACCAACGATGCCATAAAGTTTAATAAATGTGCCCAACACAATACAAAGTGCCGACCATATCCCTTTGTCTTTATTAATTTGCGTATAACTTAAAATCATTAGCGCTCCGGCACCTGCATTAAACTGCTGGTTAAGCATCGATTCGATTAAACAGGGCACAGCAATATAACCGATCATCACTTTTTTATCTTCACTTAAAGGCAGGGTCTGAATCGCTTTAAAAAGCAGAAAACAATTAAAAAGGTTCCAGAATAACAAACCGATCCAATTGTGCATTAAGGCAAATGGCGCAATTAAGACACTAAAAATAGGCCCATAATGATTCGCATCATCATGTATGGCCGGATAAAAGCCATAAAACGATCTTTCGTGTAAAAGATTCCTAAAGGTATTTTCAAAAATAAGGTAATTGTTATACCGGTGGGTTGCCCACGAATCGATTACAAAACTAAGCGTAATTAATATCCATATGAATAATACAAAACGATTGTCGTGATAAAATTTCCTATGCGATAAAGCGTCGGAAGGTTGGGATAGAAAATGATTTGGCATTTGTAAAAAATATATTACAATGCAATTATAAATAGGCAAATCGACAAAACCTAATGTTTTGTAAGGAAAATGTTACTCTTTTGTAAATAAATATTTAGCCCTAAAAGGATGCTTCTAATTCGATTTTTTAATCTACATTTTATCCATTTTGGTCGACTATTTAGCGCAAATTGAAACAAACTTTCAAATGATGCTTTACATCAGCCAAATTATTTTAGAATTCTTTGACAAAACTCAAAAACCAAATCAGAATTAGTGATGTTTCTAGATTATTACTAACCAAAAATTTGTAAAAAGATGGAATATCAAGTTAATTCGATGAATGCCAGAAAAGAGTTTATTGAGATTGCGGATGAAAAAGACCGCGATTACTGGGCTACACGCCTGGGGATAACTGGCGATAAACTGAAATCAGTTGTTAAAGCGATACAGAGTATGGAGTTTTCTGTATTAAAAGAATATTTAATGATGGAAAAAATTAAATCAGGAAGTACTTATCAACGATTTGCTAACCAATAAACCTCACATGAATTTTGAAATAAATGAAGGCAAAAATCAGTTTAAGGTTTTAAGCCAAACCATTACCGACTGTACCCATTTGATCGACCTGCCTGTTGCTCAAAATATTTTTGATCAAAAGCAAAAAGGAAATGATGTAAGTCACCCAAAAGCAGAAATTAAAATCCTAAGCGTATTTTACCATAAGAATGGTTTATCAAATCTTTTATAGCATAAAGTTATTTAATAAAAGACTGATATAAGCTATTGATGGCTGACCGACTAAAATCAGGAAAGCCATCTGTATAGGTGGCATTGATACCATTGGTAATGATGACGAAGCCAAATTTTTCTTTTGGATTGAAAAACATGGTACTATACAAACCATAAGCAGAACCTGTATGTCCTTTTAGTTTAACTCCAGGGATCAGGTTATCGGCAGTTCTGATGGCAAAGCCATAGCCTTCATCATCGCTTAGCGCGGTCTGCATCTTTTTAGCACTTTTTTTACTGATAATCTTAACACCATTAGCCGTGCCGTAGTTCATATGCATGATCATGTATTTGGCCAGATCGGTTGCCGAAATTTTCATCCCGCCTGTAGGTGAAAAAATAGGCGTTGTATAGCCCATAATATAATTTGCAATTTCTGTTCTTCTTGGTGCATAAGCCGTTGGCGATGGTGTATAGATTTTGGTATCAGCATGGTATTCGTACAGATTAACAAAACGAGTACTATCTAACGAATCGACACAATAACCAGCGTAAAGTCCTAAGGGTTTTAAAACATGGTTTTTTACGTAATTATCGAAACGTTCGCCCGATTTCTTTTCGATGATGGTGCCAATCAGATTAAAATTAAGGTTACAATAATCGAATTTCGTACCTGGGGCATAATCATTATAACACTTCGCCCAATCTGGGTTTTTATCAGGATTGATCACATCCAGATTTAAGTATCCCTGCGAATCGTTTAAACCAGACGTATGCGACAGAGCCATCTTTAAGGTAATCTTCTGATCAGGAAATTTAGGATTACGGATTTTAAAGCCGACCAGATCTCCAAAATCATCATCTACGCTTATTTTACCGGCCTCCACAAGCTGCATAATAGAAGTCGCCGAAAAAGATTTAGAAATCGATGCAATCCTGAAAATATCCTGGTCAGTTAAGGGCTTTTTGTTTTCCAGATCCTTAAGGCCGAATGAATGGCTATAAATGATTTTGCCTTCCTTTACTACCGCAACCGAAGCCCCTATGGCACTGTATTTCTCCATTACGGCTTTAAAATCTGATTCAGCTTTTTCGTTCTGGGCTTTTAATTGTGCAATTGAACCAATCATTAAAAAGGTGGTAAGAAAATACTTCAGGGATTTAAGTTTCATAAGTGGAGCAAATAAGACCTAAATATAAGGCATGATGTAAAGCAAAGTTACGACGTAGTGAAAAATTTACCTGGCATCGTTCACTTCTAACCAATGTCCGTCTGGATCTTTAAAATAAATCTGTTTTACGCCATCCACCCGTAAGGTAACTCCTTTTTCTTTTCCGGCCCAATCTTCAAAACTGATGTTTTTGGCGTTCAGTTTTTTCACAAATTCATCAACCGAAGGAACGCTAAAACATAAATGTCCGTTTTTATCGAAAACTTCATTGCCTTTTGCACCCTGTATTAAATGCAGCTGTCCAGCCGGACCTAAGGTGAACCAGGTATGGCGGTTATCTTTAAAAGGCTCTGGAATAATTTTAAGGTTAAAAACACCTTCGTAAAAAGTTGTCGCGGTCTTTAGATCGGCCACATAAACAGCAATATGGTTTAAAACTGCAGGTACAATTTCAGGTTTGTGTTGCGCCATGGCTTTTTGAAAAATGATAGAAAATAAAATAGCGGTAAGTAGGAAGACTTTTTTCATGTTTAAATATCAAACTTATAATGGAATAATTTTCAAAAAAGATAAAAAGTTTACTGGAAAAAGTACAAACCTGGTTTGCGCTCGTTTCAAAACGAGTGCGCAAAAATAGCCTAACGATTTTATCGTTATAAACGATTGACTATTCAACGCGCGTTGGAAATGAGCGTTAGCTAAAATATAATTTAACTTTTTTTCTGGAGATGCTTCGACTACGCTCAGCATGACATCGTAAAAGTATATTAAGAATTATTTAACACCATTGAATGCAACAAACCGAGTTCCGTGATTCTGTGTTTCCGTGGCAAAAAAAATACAAAAAAGGTCTTAGCGAGACGCTAAGACCAGTAAGGACGCAATGACCAAAAAAGAAATGAGCACAAACAAACATCTGTGTTTATCTGTGTCCATCCGTGGTTAAAAACAAACTAATGTGCTAAACTTTCAAATTCTGCATCTGTTAAATCAATCTCGGTTGCTTTTAGATTCTCTTTTAAATGTTCTACTGATTTTGTACCCGGAATCAATAGAATATTCGATGATCTTTTCAATAACCAGGCAAGGGCAATCTGCGCAGTTGTGGCCTTATGTTTTTCCGCAATGGCCTTGATCTTATCTTCCAGTTTATGCGGACCGGAAGCCAATGGAAACCATGGAATAAAAGCCAAACCTTGTTCAGCCGTAAAATCCAATACATTTTCCCACTGCCTGTTGGCCAGATTGTACAAATTCTGAACCGAAACAATCGGCAGGATATCCTGAACTTGTTTAATCTGATCAATGGTTACTTCAGATAAACCGACATGTTTTATTTTCCCTTCCTTTACCGCCTCGATAACTGGAGCAAGGGTTTCGGATATATTAACTTTAGGATCAATACGGTGCAGTTGCCATAAATCAATCGAATCTACTTTTAATCGCTCTAAACTTCCTTCTATATCCTGTCTGATTTTTTCAGGATTGCCATTAGGAACCCAGTTATTCGGACCCGGCCGGTCAAAACCACCTTTGGTGGCTATAAAAACATCTTTTTGAAAAGGTGATAAAGCTTCGGCAATAAGCGATTCGTTAAATTTTGGCCCATAGGCTTCGGCCGTATCAATAAAATTAACACCATTTGCCACGGCTTCCTTCAAAACGGTTATTGCATTTTTGCGGTCTTCCACTTCACCAAAAACGCCGTTACCTGTTAATTGCATGGCGCCATAACCTAAACGGTTCACTTCCAGGTTGCCAAATTTAAATGTTTTGTTTCCCATTTTTATTTTAGATATAATGATCAATCTGTACACTAAATTAACCCCAAGTGTATGCCATTGTTTGCAAAATAAATTTTATGATAAATAAATGAATAATGAAAAAAAGCTGCTCTGGCCTGCGCTCACTTCCAAACCAGTGCATCAATAGCCTAACGAGTTTATCGTTATAAACGATTGACTATTCAACGCGCATTGGAAGCGAGCGTTAGCTAAATTTAGTTTTTTGGAGGTGCTTCGACTACGCTCAGCATGACATCGTGAAAGTATATAAGAATTATTTAATACCATTGAATGCAACAAACCAAGTTCCGTAACTCTGTGTTTCCGTGGCAAAAAATGCAATAAAAAGGTCTTAGCGAGACGCAAAGACCAGTAAGGATTCGTTGTGCTCAGAATGACAAAAAAGAAAAGGCTGCTCCAATTGGAACAGCCTTAGAATTATAAGGATAATATGACTTACATGGTTATAATTTATCTAGTTCCATCCACCACCAAGTGCATGATAGATGTCTACTACAGCATTTAACTGTTGTTTTTTGGTTTCAATCAGTTCCAATTTAGATTGTAAAGCATCACGTTGGGTCATCAATACCTCAAAATAATCTGCCCTTGCCGATTTAAATAAATCGTTCGAAATATCGATCGATTGGGTAAGTGCCACTACCTGTTTCGATTTGAGGTCGTAACTTTTTTGCAGGTTACTAATTTTCGACATCTGGTTGGCTACTTCAATATAACCGTTCAGGATTGTCTTTTCGTAATCGAATACAGCCTGTAACTGTTTTGCATTTGCGGTTGAATACTCGGCTTTGATTGCATTTCGGTTAATAAGTGGTCCCGCTAAATCTCCTGCTAACGAGTAGATTAAAGATTCCGGTGTTCTCAATAAATAAGATGGTTTAAAAGCTTGGTAACCAATTGCAGCTGAAATACCCAATGAAGGATAAAACTGCGCTTTGGCTACTTTTACATCTAACTTAGCAGCGGCCAATTCGAGTTCTGCCTGTTTAATATCCGGACGGTTGGCCAATAACTGCGATGGCAAACCAGTTTGTACCGTTGGCGGTACCAAATCGGTAAAGCTAGATTTATCCCTGATAATCGGTTGCGGAAAACGGCCCAAAAGGAAATTAATTTTGTTCTCTGTTTCGGTGATATTCTGTTGAATATCAAACTCCAAGCTTTTTGAACTTAATACTTCAGCCTCAAATTTACGTACAGCAAGTTCATTAACCCTGCTGGCCTGTTTTTGGATCTTCATCAGTTCTAAAGCATTTTTCTGCAGCTCGATGTTCTTTTTAACGGTTTCTAACTGATTATCAGCAGCCAGTAACTCATAATATGAATTGGCTACTTCAGCAATTAAATTGGTGACCACGAAATTTTTGCCTTCAACCGTTGCCAGATAATGACTCACAGCGCCTTTTTTTGCATTGCGCAATTTGTGCCAGATATCGGCTTCCCAATTGGCCTGTAAACCAAAGTGATAATCAGGCAATACCTCAGGTACTTCTTTGCCAGGTGTAATTTCAGTAGAAGCATCACCGGCACCCGAACTGGTATAACGGCCAACCTTATCTAATCCGGCACCCACACCATAAGTTACACTCGGTAAAAGCTCTCCTTTTTTTGCTTTGATCTCATTTTTGGCAATCTCGATATCCTGAAGCGTAATATTCAGCTCCTGGTTATTTTTTAATGCAGTATCGATCAGGTTTACCAGATTTGGGTCGGTAAAAAACTGGCGCCATTGTATACGCGCTGTGCTTACAGTATCCTGCGAACCATTAAAGGCAGCAGGTACAGCTTTATTTTCGGTACGTTGGGCCACTTCTGGCAATTTACATGCGGTATATGCGGCGCATACCAGCACCAATCCAAGCCCTTTATAAATATTTTTCTTAAACATTATCTTCAATTTCTTCAGTTAATGGATGTTCTTCTTCAATTTTGATCAGCTTATGTTTGGCTGCTATTGATCCGAAGATATAATACAGTCCAGGGATTACCACTACCCCGAAAATGGTACCGAAAAGCATACCTCCTGCTGCTGCAGACCCGATGGTACGGTTACCGATTTTTCCAGGTCCGGAAGCAATCATCAAAGGAATCAAACCTGCAATAAAGGCGAAAGAGGTCATTAAAATCGGACGGAAACGTACAGTGGCACCTTCCATTGCAGCCTTTAATACCGATGCGCCCTGCGCATGCCGTTGTGCGGCAAACTCCACAATCAATACTGCGTTCTTCCCAAGTAAACCAATCAACATCACCATGGCTACCTGTGCATAGATGTTGTTTTCCAGTCCCAATAATTTAAGGAAAAGGAATGCACCAAAAATACCCGCTGGTAAAGAAAGGATTACCGAAAGTGGTAAAATAAAACTTTCGTATTGTGCCGCCAAAACCAGGTATACGAAACCTAAACAGATCAGGAAGATATAAACCGCTTCGTTACCTCTTGATACCTCATCCTTCGAAATACCTGCCCAATCGATACCGAATCCCCTTGGAAGCGTTTTCTTGGCAACTTCGGTAATGGCATTAATGGCCTCTCCCGAACTGTAACCTGGAGCACTCTGTCCGCTAATCTCAGAAGCATTGTACATATTATGTCTGGTAATCTCCGATAAACCATACACTTTCCGCATTTTGATAAAGGCAGAGAAAGGCACCATTTCATCGCGGTCGTTTTTAACCGACAGCTTTAAAATGTCCTCTGGTAAAGCCCTGTATTGAGGCAATGCCTGTACGATTACTTTATACTGGTGATCATATTTAATAAAACTCGTTTCGTAATTACTCCCCACAAAAGTGGAAAGGGTATTCATCGCGTTATCAATACTCACACCTTTTTGTTGCGCAATATCATTGTCTACATCCAACATATATTGCGGAAAACTTGCACTGTAGAAGGTAAATACCGACGATAATTCTTTACGTCTATTGAGTTCTTTAACAAAATCGTTGGCTACGGTTTCCATTTTTTTGTAATCACCACTTCCTGCTTTATCCAATAAACGAAGTTCGAAACCTCCCGCAGCACCATAACCAGGAACTGCTGGTGGCTGGAAAAATTCGATGGTTGCCCCAGGGATCGATTTCGATTTCTCTTCCAATTCTTCAATAATCTCTACTGCCGAATGTTTACGGTCGCTCCAGTCTTTCAGGTTGATTAAACAGGTACCTGAGTTCGATCCTGTACCTTCGGTAAGAATCTCATATCCCGCCAAAGATGAAACTGATTTTACACCATCAATATCTTCGCACATTTTCTGCAGTTTCTCCGCAATCTGATCGGTACGTTCTAGAGTAGATCCCGGAGGTGTTTGGATAATGGCATACACCATTCCCTGATCTTCGTTCGGGATAAAACCTGAGGGAACACTTCCACTCAAAGCCCAAACACCCAAACAAAATGCAATCAGGATACCAAAGGTTAAGATCTTACGGCTAACCATTTTGGTTAACACAAACTCATACTTGCCCGAAAGTTTGGCAAAACCATTGTTAAAACCATCTAACAGCTTATCAATAATCGTTTTCTTTTTCTTCGAGCCATGATTGTTCTTCAACATGATGGCACACAAGGCTGGCGTAAGTGTTAGTGCCACAATACCCGAAAGTATAATTGCCGTTGCCATGGTAATGGAGAACTGACGATAGAAAATACCTACTGGCCCCGACATGAAAGCCACCGGAATAAATACCGATGCCATTAAAAAGGTAATGGCGATAATTGCCCCACCAATTTCTTTCATGGCCTCTTGTGTAGCTCTCAATACAGAAAGTTTCCGGTTATGTTCCATCTTGGCATGCACCGCTTCGATTACCACAATCGCATCATCTACCACTACTCCAATGGCCAGCACCAACGCGAACAGGGTGATTAAGTTAAGCGTGATACCAAAAAACTGCATGAACACAAAGGTTCCGATTAAGGATACTGGAACTGCGATGGCTGGAATAAGCGTAGAACGCCAGTCGCCAAGGAACAGGAATACCACTAAACCCACCAGAATAAAGGCTTCCACCAGGGTGTGAATTACTTTCTCAATTGAAGCATCGAGGAATTTAGAAACGTCGTAACTTACTTCATAATCTAAACCTTTAGGGAAAGAGCTCTCTTTGATTTCGGCCATTTTAGCCTTCACATCCTTAATTACCTGACTGGCGTTACTGCCATACGACTGTTTCAGTACAATCGCCGCAGAAGCCTTGCCGTTTAAGGTAGAATATAAATTGTAAGCCGATGCACTAAAATCTACATCCGCTACATCTTTTAAACGAAGCAATTCGCCATTGGCACTTGCCCGTAACACCACATTTTCGTACCCTTCTTTTGTACTAAAACGACCGGAATATTTTAACACATATTCGAAAGCTTGTGAACGTTTACCAGAACTCTCCCCTGTTTTGCCTGGTGAGGCTTCTAAACTTTGCTCATCAAGCGCTTTCATTACTTCATCAACCGAAATTTTATAGGCCTGCATACGGTCGGGTTTTAGCCAGATCCGCATCGCATAATCCCTATCGCCCAGAATATCTGCGAAACCTACACCATCAACCCTTTTCAGCTCAGAAAGCAAGTTGATATCAGCATAGTTGTACAGGAAGTTCTGGTTCATTTTAGGATCTTTACTATACAAGTTGATATACATCAACATGTTAGATTCCTCGCGGGTGATTTTCACGCCCTCACGAACCACTAAAGGTGGAAGTTTATTGGTAACGGCTGCTACACGGTTTTGCACGTTAAGCGATGCCTGATTGGGATCGGTACCAAGGTTAAATACCACCTGGATAGAGGCTTCACCATCGTTACCTGCATCAGAGGCGATATATTTCATGCCCGGTACACCGTTAAGTGCACGCTCGAGCGGAATAACCACCGATTTAATCAACAACTCGTTATTTGCCCCAGGATACTCTGCCGTAATATTTACTTTCGGTGGAGAAATAGAGGGGAATTGTGTCACTGGAAGATAGCTGATGGCCAGCACACCAAGAAACACAATGATAAGCGATATTACTATAGAAAGGACGGGCCTTTGTATGAATTTACTAAACATAAAATAAGTATGGAGGGTTTAGATTATTCTGTTTTCAATCTCAATTGTTTCATCACTTCCTGAGGCTGCTGGAATTTGAAGGCAATTTTATCATCGTCTTTAACCTTCTGTACCCCTTCGAGCAAAATTTTATCACCAGTGGTGATGCCATCGCCAATGATATACAAATCTGGCACCTCGCCTGCAATGGTGATCACCCTCGAGTGTACTTTGTTGTTTTTATCCACCACAAAAACATAGGTTTTATCCTGAATATCGTAAGTGGCTTTCTGCGGGATGACCAAAGCATTTTTAAGTGGAACAACCATCTGGATTTTACCGGTTTCGCCGTTTCTCAATAAGTTATCCGAATTGTTAAACCTGGCCCTGAAAGCAATATTTCCAGTCTCGTTATCGAACTCACTTTCGATCACTTCCACTTTACCTTTCGATTTCAACAGTTCGTTATTGGCCAATAAGAGGCTCACTTCCTGCTGACCTTTTGCTTTTGCAGCACTTTGATAGCTTAAATATTCTGGTTCGGATACGTTGAAGTAAGCGAAAACCTGACTGTTATCGGATAAACTGGTTAACAATGCGCCCTCATCAACTAAACTTCCTAATTTTAAAGGAATACGGTCAATGGTACCATCAAACGGTGCCCTGATTTCGGTATTGGATAAGTGGAATTTTGCCAATGAGGTTTCGGCGTTTGCCGATTGCAGTTTGGCTTTGGCCATGGCCAGTTCATTTTTCGAAACGATATTTTTATCAGATAACATGCGGGTGTTTTCCAATTCAATTTCCGCCGATTTTGTTTCTGCTTGTGCTTTTAAAAGTTCTGATTGTGCCGCCTTAGGCATAATCTTAAATAAAATCTGACCTGCTTTTACGTGCTGGCCCTCATCTACATAAATATTTTGTAAATAGCCTTTTTCCATGGCCCTTACTTCAATGTTACGAACAGATTTGATCTGTGAAACATATTCCTTGGTAAACGAAGTATCCATTCTTAGCGGCGTGGTTACCGCATAAGTAGCTACTTCTTCTTTTTCTTCTTTTTTCGAGGTACAACCCGTTACGTAAAGCAAAGTACACAAGCCTAAGCATATGACAACTCTTTTCATTTTTTTTTGTTGAATGGTTAAATCTGATTTATTTTTTTTCTTTAATTAGTTTCCGTTGGGCAACCGATTTATGATAAAAACAATAGGTAACCGCAACGCGGAACTTGCTTTTGATCTCAATAAATTATGGTTACGCAATGATTTAATTCGAAAGCGAAATAAATGCATATTTATGAAGTTATAATGAAGTTGATCTTCAGATTTGAATTCTAAAAATTGTGTTTTGCGGCGGAAAACAAAGATTTACCCTCATAAATCTGCTATTTATGAGCACTTTACACTGAAACACCAAATAAACAGTAAGTTTTGCAACACAAAACAGCTCACACTAGCCTAAAAACTTCATTTTAGTAATGATTACTTAAATTTTAAGATAGTTGCCAAACCTAATTTATTGACCGTAATTTAACAAAAGCTTAATTGAATGATACACATCTGAGCATTGAAGAACCTCATGCATCCAATCATAATTTCATCCTGAGCTTATCGAAGGATCTTCATCACTAATTTCTCAGGAAATCACATATGGCATGCAATATTCCTGTACGTTTAGTCATCCTAAACGGAGTCGATAGATTATTTGGAGACCAAGGCCTGTAATCAATAGATTGGCTTCGGTCCTGCTGTGCGTTGCTCCCGAAGAAACCTGTGAAACAAGCAAGCATACAATAAAAAGGTAAAAACTAGGACTTAAACCGGAACCCACTTCCATCAGGGATATTTAATTACGGCCGGAAGCAGAAAAACCATGACATCTTAATTACAGGTATTGGGTTCTGGTAAAAAACAAAGAAACCTAAATTTTAAAATCTAGGTTTCTTTTATATTGAGTTGGTACTAATTAACGCAACTTTTTAAAAGCTGCACGAAGTTCTTCAGCGAACAATTGCGGCTGTTCCCATGCGGCAAAGTGACCACCTTTTTTCACCTCATTGAAATAAATCAGGTTATGATAACTTTTCTCTGCCCAGCTTTTTGGCGCACGGTAGATTTCGCCAGGAAAAACGGTAATGGCTGCAGGAATGGAAATATCGACTGCGTTAAAGTTGTTGGCATTATTCTCCCAGTACAATTGTGCAGCAGAAACTGCAGTATTGGTAAGCCAGTAAAGTGAAATATCATCAAGCATTTCATCCTGTGTTAAGGCCTGCTCTGCATGGCCTCCACTGTAAGTCCATTCATTAAATTTATCCAGAAAGAAAGCGGCAAGGCCAACAGGAGAATCAGACAATCCATAACCCAAGGTTTGTGGACGGGTTACCATCATTGCAGCATAACCTCCACCTTTCTTATATAGATAGTTCAGCGACTCGAAGGCTTCATTTTCTTTTTGAGAAAGCCCTGCAGGAGCAGCTTCGCTATTATTAAGGGCTTTTGCTACATCTGCAGGAACTGTAGCAGGCATATTTACATGTATGCCCAAAAGTCCTTCGGGTTTTTGTTGCGCCATTTTATCTGCAACAACAGATCCCCAATCGCCACCTTGTGATACATACTTTTTATAGCCAAGGCGTTTCATTAACACATCCCATGCCCTTGCAATATGATCAGCATCCCAACCTGTACCTGTTGGTTTGCCAGAAAAGCCATAACCCGGCATTGATGGCAATACAATATCGAAGGCATCCTCAGCACGACCACCAAAAGCCGTAGGATCGGTTAAAGGACCAACCAGCTTAATCAGTTCGAAAATTGATCCTGGCCAACCGTGTGTAATAATCAGCGGCATAGCATTTGGATGTTTTGATTTGATGTGTACAAACTGAATATCAAGTCCATCTATATTCGTCACAAACTGAGGAAGTGCATTTAATTTCGCTTCTGCTTTGCGCCAGTCGTATCCTGTTCCCCAGTATTTAACCAGTTTCTGGATCTGTTGAAGTTTTACCCCCTGGCTTTGGTCGCTTACGGTTTCTTTATCTGGCCACCTGGTAGCCAATATCCGTTGGCGAAGTTCTTTTATAGCCGTTTCACTTACCTTAATATGATAGGGACGGATTTCTGTGCCCTTAACAGCATGCGTTTGAGCAAAGCCAGGTACGGAGCTAAAAATAAGTGAAGCTGCAACTATAGCTCCGGCTAAAAATCTTTTCTGTTTTTTAATGGTTTTCATGTCATTCGTTTTTATTTGTTGCTCAAAACTATTTCAAAAGGTATCTTTTCACCAGCAAAATACGGTCAACTGGACATAATGGGCGGGGAGTTAGCAAATTGTAATACTGAAATGGACAATATGTTTGTTGGCTCTAACGCGAATATTTCTAGGATATACCCAATACTAGGTATTGGTTTAACAGACACCATGTAATAGATTTACTTCCTTAAAGGCAGTTAATGGCTGACCAAAATTAAACCAAACAAATACCATGAAAATCCATCTAAAACAACTGCTCTTGTTTTCAATGTGCTGTGGCATTATGTGTAACATTGCCCTTGCCCAACGCAGCCTCGCCCCGCCTAATCTCAATTCATCAACTCAGTTGGGCATGTCGGCAAAGGCTTCCATCGAATTTTTAAAAGGTATACCCCAACTGCGCCTTGGCCTTAATGCCGGTATAGGCCAGGGGCTTTTTGAAAATGCACTTTATCCTTCTGTGAATATCGAGTGGCAGATCTATTACCGTGGATTGGGTACAAGATCCGGATCTCCTGATGCAAAGAAAAATTTCACTTCCGATATCATGATCGCAGCTACAGCGACCACAGGGATCAATTACATCGTTCCAAAAATGACAAATGAAGAACTCAATTGGAGAAATAAACCGCTTTACTATTTTACTGAATTTGTTCACCCAGCACTTGAAAATCCCTACCGCTATTCCATGTCGGTTGGTACGAATGTGATGTTTGCCCTGGATCCAGGTAAAAAAACGATACAGCGCATAGGTTTTGTTAACGCGCATATAGGTGCCTTTCAGTTTAACTACTACAATGACGGTGGTGGATTTCAGGATATCGGCATTGGAGATGGAGAAGACCGATACTTTACCGGTGGTGGATTTGCCGCAGTTAACCTTAATGCCAAAAACGACCTCAATCAATTCTCTATCAGTTATCATAAATTTTCTGGATTTCAGGAAGAGGCTTTTGATCTGGCCGGCAATATGAACCTTATGTTCGTAAACTACAAACGCACTGAAGAAGGGTATTATAACAAGAGTTTCTGGAGTTTTTCAGCAGGAGATGTTTCAAGAGGTGTTTCAGCTTTTTTTAGAATCAACAATCCTTATAACAGATGGGATTTCCAGAACATGATTCACTATAGTGGAAACGATGCCTATCATCAGGTGCCCTATAGCAAACACTATTCTATAGGCGCATCTTATTTTCAATCAAGAACAAAATTCGGAACCAAATGAAAAAACTAATCATCATACTTATTGCATTGGGTTTATCTGCATGTAACATCCATGAAATGAGCACTAAGATCAGAAACAAAAGTCTTGTATACTACAAAGAGCAGGATTTCGCTACAGATAAAGCAGCCAACAAAATAGACAGTATCGTTATCGACGAAACCTATACGCTATACATCCGGGCAATCTGCAGAGAAAAGCCAGAGGATGGGTTTTACGCTAAAAAAAGTCCAAACAAACCAGCCAGCGTAGTGAAATGCGATTGTGAAGATCAATCGATTACTTATAAAAAAGAGCGGCAAGAGATTCAATATCTATTGATTTCCGAAAAGAACGATAGGGTAATATACATTACAACCATCCCGCCAAGAGTATATGCAGGCATGTTGACCTATCAGAACAATCTATTCAATATCCCAAACTTTGTCAATATCAATTACTTTAATACCTTTTTCTTTGGCAGCCTGGGTAATGGAGAGCTCCTTTTCCAAACCAAAAACCGCAAAGAGGCACGAAGCAATAACCAGAATATTAACTTCAAATGGGCATATCACCTATCTGATAAAGGGAATTACCTCGAAATTGACAGGCTCATTGAACAGAAAAAAAATTACGAGAAGCACCTAAATCCTAATGAAATTCTACAACCAGCCATCCGCTTTTATAAAAAGGAAAACTACCGGATTGGGCTGTGCGATGATGAAGATGCGACTCAATTAACCACAGCAAACAATAACTACCTTGAAAATAAGACGATATACTTTACTACTTGCCTTAATAATGGAAAAGCGGTCATTAACAAGATTGCCTTTACTTTTAATGAGAGTATTCTTTTACCCAAGCAACAAACCGTAAAAAAAATATACTTTGAAAATTTACGGCTCAAGTCTGCCCCTATCCTTTCGATAGCGCAACGAAAGACAAAATAAATGACAATTAAGCACAAAGCTTTTAACAAAAGTAAAGGCTTTGTGCTTTGGTATCGAAATGGCTATTGTTGGCAATTGTTCATAAAATCAAACTAGTTTAGTTTAGCGACAAGCATTTTTGGAAATTTCTGAGCAACCGCTATCAACTCATTCAATGAAAGCGGCTTGAGCTCTTTTATTTCAGTTTTATATTTGACTAGGCTGCCATTATTAACCAATTCGTTAACGATCAGCTCATTGGGTGCCTGCAAACCATCATTCGGATTCCAAATCTCATCCTTACTGTAATCGTTTTGTTTAATGTTGTTAAAGCCATTCGCTTTGAGGCTATTGATCAGATTGCCAGCCGCAGCTGCTGCCCCAAAGTTATTGCTTATGCTAGGCTGTTAATGACTTATGTAAAACAGTGTTTTAACTTAAAAAATAAAATGAAAAACTGGCTAAAAAATTATCGTTGGCACATATTCGCTTGGTCCATTTTCATTCTTTATGAATATCTTTTTGTTGTCTTGATCCTTAGAGTAAAAGGTTCAATATTCAATTATCTTGTCCATTACACGATCAATATAAGTCTTTTTTACATCCATGCCGAACTGGTACTCAAAAAGTCCTTAAGACGTTTAAATATAGCCTATCTTAAAATGGCAATGTTAATTATCATGGAAATATGCATATACACGGGGATTACTTATCTTGCAAACCGGTTTCTTTCAAGATCGAAGTGGCCTTCAATTACTGACATTACAATTACAGACTTAAAATTCATGTCCTCAACATTATGGAGAGGAATATATTTCATACTCTTTGCAACGGCCTATTTTTTCATCGAGCGCTATATTAAGCAAAAGCAACGAACAGCCGCACTTGAAAAAGATGCCATTAAAAAACAGTTAAAACAAAAAGAAATTGCCATCGAACTTGCTAACGCCAAAAACTCCTACCTCAAAGCCCAAATTAACCCCCATTTTCTGTTCAACACGCTAACCTATATTTATAACATAACAGCACCCACAAGACTGAGCCCAGGGCCGCAGAGGCTGTAAGGCACCTTTCGAAACTGATGCGTTATGCACTTGAATGTGAACATGGTCCAGAGCTTATGCCGCTGGAAGAAGAGATCCGACAGGTAGAGAACTTGTTAGAGTTGAGCAGAATCAGGCAGCCCGATCTTTTTATCGAATTCAGCTACAGCGGGGAAATAGAACAAATCCGCACCATACCATTGGTTTTGCTTAGCCTGACCGAAAACATGATCAAACACGGAAACCTCAGCCAACCTGAAGATCCTGGAAAAATCATCCTGAAATTAAAACACGGAGTTCTTACTATTGAGACATCTAACCCGACCAACACCGGCCTGAACGACACGGGTTTCCACACAGGCCTTGAGAACATCCGGCAGCGGCTAAGGCACACCTATGGAAAGCTTGCCGGGATTACCTGCGGAGTCAGAGATAAATATTATGAAGTATCAATCAGTATTACACTGTAGAAGCATGAAAAAGCCTCATTTATTCCCTGATGCTGTTGCTACTTACCATAATCTTCCAACCTGTTCGCCTACCGCATTCCGATGAAGTATGTACCCAAGCCGGCCACATCTTTCTGACACCAGATACTCAATATCAGTGGGTACATCGCCAATGATGGAGTAACGGATCTTATATTTTTGATTATAACTTAAATGGATCGTGAGGCAATGTGCTGTTGACCTTCTTCCATGAAGATTGGAGAGATGAAACTCCTGCAGTTCTTTTGCTGCTGTAAGCAACCTGTTGTTCATGATCCTCGCCAGCGCTGGCTCCTGCTTAAATTCCACCTCTATAATAGCGACTACCGTAACCTTCATTAGGCAAAATTACCATCTTCAGCGCCATTTACAAACCCTGTTAGGGTAACTCACTGGAAACGAGAAACATTTTAGTTATGCACAAATCAACGGTATTATGATGACAGGAAGTCAAGATGTGATCTGGCAAAAAATATATTGATACATCTTATCCATATCTTCTTAAACTATTGGTCTTTATCGTCTGATAAGCTATAATATTTGGATTTATCACAAAACAAAACAGGCCATTGTAAACCAACCAAAGCATAAAAGATGGGTAGCCGATAGAGAAATTTTGACAAACTATTTAACAGATGAGTAGCAACCTATATTCACCATTTTTTTCAATTGGTGCCCGATGAATACAAGGTAAAGTCTGTTTTTCACGATGATCTACAGCTAATCTCCACAAATGCCCCAATCCCAAATTTACAGGCCTTGCACCAGGTTTAGGTTGATAATGCAGATCAAAATAATGTTCTATCAAAAAGGCTTCAAAATCTGCATCCGCACCATCATACAACTCTTTAAGCTTTTGCCGGATTTCCGGGATCAGGATTTTTTGTTCAACCTGATGATTAGCTACGATTTCACTGGCAGCGCCATGATAGGTACATAGAAAAGTATCCGTACCAATAGGCGAACGGTCTACATGAAACGAATATACATCTGTTGAAATAAAGTCCAATTCCTCATCCCGTTGGTAACTTTTGAGCAAATTGAGAGCAGGCGATGCGCCCGAATCTGTTAACAACCGAAAATCACTTAAAATAATTTCCCTTGCCATACGCCCTTCTTCCGATAGCTGCAGCGCATAAAGGTCTTCCATCGAAACTTCTGTTAGGTCTTCTTTTAATTGAAGTTTAGATACAATTTCCGCAAAGTCTCCAACCAGGTTCCTATACCAGCAAACTGCGTTCATATCTCCTTGAAAATTTATCCCTATAAGCTGAGAAAAAGTAGATACCACCGCAATCTGGCTGTTGTCAGAAAATCTATTATCCATATCTAAAAATAAACAGTTTAGCCATTTAATTCCGGGCAAAAATAAGGAATAGTTTATACGATAGGTGAGGATAAAATTCGTTTCTCAAAAACCTTACTGAGTAATATATTCTTTTATCCAACCAGATATAGATTAAAACAATCGGCGCGAACAACTAATGTCCAGCCCTAACCGCTTTGTCAAAGGAGAATACCAGGCTCTTCTGATCTATCACAGCCAAGGGAATCTCCCGGCTTTCCCTCCCATTACTTGCGGTAAAATAAACAGATGCCCGATCCGTCTGTCCCTTTTTAAGCCCCTCTTCGAATAAAGCAATCCCAAATAAAGTGCTGTCTGTTTTGGAAGAAGCAATGATACTTACTGTACCAAGGTCGTATTTCCCGTTATTTTTTATGGTTACCATTCCATTTTTATAGGTGTATGAAAGCCCTTTAACGGTCTCCAGGTAGGTTTTATTCTTACTGGCAACCGCCTGATAGGTTTGTGCCTTTCCCGAAAGTGCACCGATCAATAAAAGAGAGGCAAGCGAGAGTTTTTTCATGTGTATTTTTTTTATAAAAATAGTCCAAAAGAAAAAGATTCCAAAATGCGGAAGTTTAATACCAAGAAATATGAAACAAAAAAGCCTTTTAATCCATCGATTAAAAGGCCTTGAAGGAATTCGCATCCTTTTTGGTGTCGGGATGGCAGGATTCGAACCTACGACCTCCTGCTCCCAAAGCAGGCGCGATACCGGGCTACGCTACATCCCGAACTTTGGTATCGATCTTTTTTTTTATCCTGTTTTAAAAGTGGATAAACTTTTTGTCGGGATGGCAGGATTCGAACCTACGACCTCCTGCTCCCAAAGCAGGCGCGATACCGGGCTACGCTACATCCCGAACTTGGTATCTTCTTTTTTTTTATCCTGTTTTAAAAGGAGATAAACTTTTTGTCGGGATGGCAGGATTCGAACCTACGACCTCCTGCTCCCAAAGCAGGCGCGATACCGGGCTACGCTACATCCCGAACTTGGTATCTTCTTTTTCCCTCTTGCGGAGGGATTGCAAAGTGACGGTTTTAAATTGATAATTCCGCTTTTATTTGCAATTATTTTTATTTCTGCGGAGAGGGCGGGATTCGAACCCGCGGTACCGTTACCAGTACGACAGTTTAGCAAACTGTTCCTTTCGGCCACTCAGGCACCTCTCCTTTTCCTTCAAAATTTTGTCCTACCGACCTTGTTTTGAGGTCTGCAAATATAGTAAAACAAGTTATCCAACAAAAAAAAATTACAAAATTTGTTGATAATCTATCCGCACATGATAGATGCTCATCAGCATCGTCTTGAATATCAATTTGATAGTCTCAATATCTTTTAACGTTAAATCGCAGTCATCAAGCTGATTTTGCTCCAATTTATAGTTAATTATGCGTTCAACGATGTCATTTATGTTCTGAGCATCGGGATTTTTCAGACTTCTTGAGGCAGCTTCCACCGAATCGGCGAGCATTAACACACCAGTTTCTTTGCTAAAAGGTATTGGTCCGGGGTAGCGGAAAATGTTTTCGTCGACAAATTTTTCGGGTGTATTTTTCAAAAAAGACTGATAAAAATAATCGACCCGGGTATTTCCATGATGCGTTCTGATGAAATCGATAATCGCTTCAGGGATCTGGTTCTTTCTTAAAATTTCAATTCCTTTATGCACATGCTGAATAATAATCTGTGCACTTTGCTCATAAGGCAATTTATCGTGCGGACTCACGGCGGTATTCTGGTTTTCGATAAAATATTGTGGATTATCGACCTTACCAATATCATGGTACAGCGCACCCGCTCTTACCAGCACCGAATTTCCCCCTATTTTAAATATCGCGGCCTCTGCAAGGTTTGCTACCTGCAAAGAGTGCTGAAACGTTCCAGGCGCTTTAAAAGCAAGCTCCCTTAAGAGTTTATTATTCGTATTCGTTAACTCGATCAAGGCCACATCTGATGTGATACCAAAAATCCGTTCGAAAAGATAAATTAACGGATAAGCCAGGAGCGATAAGAGTACACTAAAAATAAAAGGAATAAAATTGATCCACTCAATTTCTCGGAAAGAGCCTTCTCGCAATAAGGCAATGCCCACAAACGAAACAAAGTAAGCCATCAGGATAAACAAGGCCGAAACCAAAAATCTTTCGCGTTTAACAAAGTTTTTGATACTAAATATGGCAACCATCCCCGCGGTAACCTGATAAAACACAAATTCGAAACTATTGGCCACAAAGAAACCGGCAATTAAAATCACCAGCATGTGCAGATAAAGCGCCAAACGTGTATCAAAGAGAATCCTGATGATAATCGGTACCACGCAGAATGGAATGTAATACAAACTTGGGATTTCCATTTTAATGGCCCAAGTGAGCGCAAGCAACATTCCTGTGGTGACAATCAGGATTAAAGAAAGCTGACGGTTATCAGCAAAAATATCTTTTCTAAAAAGAAAAAGGAACGACATTAAAATGGTTAGTATAAAACCAACCAATATCACTTGCCCCAAATAAACCAGTGCCCTACTGCCAATTGTTTTGGTCTGGGCATCGTAGGTGGCTTTGTATGATTCAAGCTTTTGATAAATTTCTTCATCAATCACATCATTCTTGGCAACAATAAGTTCACCTTTTTGCACCATTCCTTTTGTGGTAGAGATATTATTAACGGTATTATCCTGTATGGTTTGGGTCAAACGTTCATCAAATACAATATTTGGGGTAATGTGATCAATTGCCAGATTTGCAACCAGATCGCCCATTACCTGATTTGGTGCCTTAAAGTTATCTTTAAAAAAATTAAGCGCTGTTTCGGCTGTAAAAACATCCTGAGTATTTTTTTCTTGTGCTATATTATTCTCCATTAAAGAGAAATCATAGTTTTTACCTCCCGCCTGGTGCTTTACGTTTAAACCGATAATTCCTTTCTGATAAATACGCTGAAGTAAGTTGTAAGCAGCAGTTTTATAGGCTTCCTTTTCTTTTTCGTCGAGTTGCTTTGATTTCCATTTAACATCGAATTCGTTCGAAAACTCATCTAAGGCATTTGCCGTAATTGCGCGATCAGACTGATATACCGGTAAAATATCCTTTAAAGCGTTCTTTTTATCGGCGCTCACCTGAGGATTGGTTTTCAAAATCGCAAAGCTAAAAGGCGAAATCAGATCTTTGTTTTTCCACACTGCATTTTTTTCAAACTCGTATCTAAATCTCGGTTGTTTGGGCAGGAACAGGGTAATGATGAAAACGGTAAATATCATCATTACATATTTCAGGTTCGATGAATACTTCCGGTAAAGGATCTTGTGTGAATTTCTCTTGATTTTGGCCAAAACGATGTAATTATTGTACTGTCAAAAATAACATTTTTATCTAATATACATTTTAGAGATTTTGTTTGCAATTACCAGATTTTATATTTTACTTTATGATATCAAATTAATATCAATTATGTATCAAGAAAAAATCATCAGCCCACCATCTGGGTATTTAACATTCGCATTATGTATAGCACTATTGGGTGCCGCGATCTTCTGTTTTGTTTCTGAAATTTTTCTCTGGGGAGGAATTTTGCTTGCCGTGGATGTATTTTTAATATTTCCGGGTTTTCTGATTATCAACCCAAACCAATCGATGGTGCTCACCCTGTTCGGAAAATATATCGGCACGGTAAAAGCCGATGGTTTTTTCTGGGTAAATCCCCTAACTGCTAAAAGACGCCTATCGCTAAAAGCAAACAACCTAAACGGACAACAATTAAAGGTGAATGATAAATTAGGGAATCCGATCGAGATTGCTGCTGTGGTGGTTTGGAAAGTGAACGAAACCGCCAAAGCCGTTTTCTCTGTAGAGAACTACATGCAATATGTAAATATCCAAAGCGAGGCTGCTGTAAGGCATTTGGCCAATATTTTTCCTTACGACCATGCTGAAGGCGAAGAAACCAGCATTACCTTAAAAGATGGTGCCGATAAAGTAAGTGAACTGTTAGAAAACGAACTGAACGAACGTTTATCCCGCGCGGGTATCGAAGTTTTAGAGGCCAGAATTTCTCACTTAGCTTATGCGCCCGAAATTGCCAGTGCCATGTTACAGCGTCAGCAAGCTACCGCAGTTATTGCAGCCCGTAAATTAATTGTTGAAGGTGCTGTAGGCATGGTAGAAATGGCATTGGAAAAATTATCACAAAAAGGGATTGTTGAGCTGGATGAAGAACGTAAGGCAGCGATGGTGAGCAATTTACTGGTTGTTTTATGTGGCGATCGTCATGTACAACCTGTGGTAAATACCGGCACCTTATATAATTAGGTAAAATGGAATTTGAGGAAAAACAAAGCTTAAAACTTTGGTGGCTTTATATTTTATTGGCTATTGATGCTGTTATGGTGCTGAGTATTGTACTATTTGATAAAGGAGGAATGAGCTTTGAAACATTAAAAGCCAATTATTTTGCGCCATTTTGGGCTGTAATCCTTCCTTTTGCAATCATTTATATGCTTCAAAAAAATAAAATGACTTTGCAGATCAGCACCGAAGGCATTTCGTACAAATATTTTCCATTCCAAAGAAAATTGAAGTTATTAAACTGGATCAATATCGAAAAAGTTTACATCAATAAATATAATGCTTTAGGAGATTATGGTGGATTTGGTGTGCGCAGCAGGCTTTGGTTTAATTTTAACGACAAAGCTTATCTATTAAATGATAAGGATAAAGGTTTACAGATTGAATTTAAAAACGGTAAAAAGCTATTGTTCAGCACCAATAAAATTGATGAACTGCAAATGTTCCTTATTAATTTAAAAACGAGATATAATATACAAGCAATACAATAAGAATGGCGGAGAAAGATAAAAAAGCTTTTGTAGTAAGAATTAGTACTGCTTTATTAAAGGAAGTAGAAATCTGGGCTGCCGATGAGTTTAGAAGTACGAACGGGCAGATTGAGTTTTTGCTTAGCCAGGCGATAAAATCAAGAAAAAAGGGTAAGGCTAAGGAAGAGTAGCGCTAAAACGATGATCAGTGGGGACACGAACCATGGCAACAAAAAAAATACAGATTCTTAAATCGGTACTGAACCCTTACAATCCCTAATCATAAGCACACCGCCCTGTGCCCCCCCCTTAAAACAAGGAGGGAGTAATCCGACGCTAGAAAGACAACCTACCCTAAGCAATGCCAGCCCAAGTAATTTAAACCTGACGGCAGCGGGCATCCCGACTTTTCATCGGGATAAAGCGAACAGCAGGACTGAACAAACCCAAGTATTACTGTTTTTGCTTTCCAAAACCTTTACAAATTGAATTTTTCGAACATGCTAAAACCACATATTAAGCGTTAAACAAAAACTAAACAACAGGAATAATAAATTTAAACCTCGTAGGTTTTAAAAACCTACGAGGTTTGACTAACTTAGCGGCCTAACCAAAAATTCATAAATTTAGTCTACATGAAAGAAGTTGTAATTGTATCAGCTGTAAGAACCCCTATTGGTAGTTTTGGAGGCTCATTGTCCCAATTTTCTGCTACTCAGCTTGGTGGCTTTGCCATTAAAGCAGCCATTGAAAAAGCTGGCTTAAAACCAGAACAGATCCAGGAAGTTTACATGGGCAATGTTTTATCGGCTAACTTAGGACAAGCACCTGCCACGCAAGCGGCGAAGTTTGCCGGTTTACCAGATTTACCTGCAACCACTATCAATAAAGTATGTGCGTCGGGCACCAAAGCCATTATGCTTGCCGCACAAAGTATTGCTAATGGCGATAACGACATTATTGTTGCCGGCGGAATGGAAAGCATGAGCAATGTGCCTTATTACCTGGATAAAGCAAGAAACGGTTACAGATTAGGGCATGGACAAATTACTGACGGCCTGGTAAAAGATGGCTTGTGGGATGTTTACAACGACTACCATATGGGATCTGCTGCAGAACTTTGTGCAACGGAATGTAACATCAGTCGCGAAGCGCAGGATAATTTTGCCATAACATCTTACAAAAGAGCACAAGCCGCACAAACTTCGGGCAAATTTGCCGGCGAAATTATAGCTATAGAAGTGAAAGACCGTAAAGGCGACATTACTTTGGTTGATACCGATGACGAACCCACAGCGGTTAAATTTGATAAAATACCTTCGTTAAAACCTGTTTTCAAAAAAGACGGAACGGTAACGGCAGCAAATGCCTCTACCTTAAATGATGGTGCCGCTGCATTGGTTTTAATGAGTGCCGATAAAGCAAAAGAATTGGGCTTAACACCTTTAGCTAAAATTTTAGGCTATGCCGATGCTCAACAGGCACCAGAATGGTTTACCACTGCTCCATCAAAAGCAATCCCTTTGGCTTTACACAAAGCCAATATCGATATAAAGGATGTTGATTTTTTCGAAATCAACGAAGCCTTTTCTGTAGTTTCTTTAGCCAACAATCAGTTATTGAATTTGAACGAAGACCAGGTGAATGTTAACGGTGGCGCGGTATCTTTAGGTCACCCCCTTGGCGCTTCGGGCGCGAGGATTGTGGTTACGCTACTTTCAGTATTAACGCAGAACGAAGGAAAAATCGGCGTTGCAGGAATCTGTAACGGTGGTGGCGGTGCAAGTGCACTGGTTATCGAAAAATTATAATTTTGGACAGGTAGAATCTTTGCGCCGTTGATCATATATGAAATACATTAGATTTTATATTCTCATTGTTATTGGATTGTTAGGCTTTAATATAAAAGCACAGCAAACGCCAAATAAATTAGTGGCTTTTCAGGATACGCTGATTAAAATTTCTGCAAATGTGTTAATGGCACAAAGTGATGCTCAAAAATTAGAATTAAACGGCAGGTTTGTTAAAACTTTGGTTGAGGCTTTAAAAACACCAAATTCATTTGCATTCGCTTTTGATTCGCTTAAAAACATCTCTGTAATTCAATCACCAGATCATACTTTTAGGGTTTTGAGCTGGTACCTCCCTTTAGAAGGTGGATCATACCGCTATTATGGCGCCATCCAGATGAATACCAAAAGCGGTCCGTTGAAACTTTATCCATTAATTGATCAGACTGAAAACCTAAGCGATCCCAATATCATTACTAATAATCAGAAATGGTTCGGTGCCAGGTATTACGAAATCCTGCCTGTAACCAGCGGTAACCGCATGCCCTATTATGTGCTTTTGGGCTGGAAGGGCAATACACAGCTGACAAATAAAAAGGTAATTGAAATACTTTCCTTTAACAAGGATAATCTCAGTTTTGGCGCACCTGTTTTTGATGGAAAAGAACTGAAGGGAAAAAACAGGGTGATATTTGAATATGCAAAATCGAATGCCATGACTTTAAAAACGGACCTAAAAGCAGGTATGATTGTGTTTGATCATCTTGCCTCCTTCGATCCTGAAATAAAAGACAAATTCGAATATTATGGATCAGATGGTACTTTTGACGGTTTCAAAATTATTGGCGGGAGATTAAAACTGCAAGAAGACCTGACACTTAACAACGATCCGAATGCGAGCGACGAACTTTATGCCGACCCAAAGAAAAATGTAAAACCCATCCGAAAGTTCTGATTTTTAACAAAGCTTAACTAAATCATTACCTTACACATGACTTAAAAATTTGTGAGTTTGCCAATCGCTCACTATATTGCGCCCTGCAAACTAGCTTAAACAACACACAAATTCTGAATTCATAAACTAAAACCAACAAATGTTTTATGCAAACATCTAATGAAACCATTAGTATTGACCATGATAAGGAACTAGACCTCCATTTAAACAGTCAAGGCGTTTCCCCCGAAAAATTATTTAGCCATCCGGTTGGCCTTTTTGTACTCTTTTTTACCGAGATGTGGGAAAGATTTAGTTATTATGGAATGCGGGCCATTTTGGTTTTATTCCTGATTAGCGATTTAAGCAAAAACGGTTGGGGCTGGCCACGGCCAGAAGCATTACAGCTTTACGCATTTTACACAGGTTTAGTATACTTTACACCAATACTTGGTGGTTTAATTGCCGATAGATTTACAGGATATAGAAAAGCTGTGATCATCGGCGCTTTTATTATGACCCTCGGCCATGCAGCTATGGCGATGGAAGGCATTAGTACCAACTTTTTTTATGCCGGTTTATTGCTATTAATTATTGGTAACGGATTTTTCAAACCAAATATTTCATCCATTGTAGGTAAACTTTATCCACCTATCAGCGATAAAAAAGATAGTGCTTATGCAATCTTTTACATGGGTATTAACTCTGGTGCTTTTATCGGTATGTTAATGTGTGGTTATATCGGCGAAAAAGTAGGCTGGCATTATGGTTTCGGTTTAGCTGGGGTGTTTATGCTTTTTGGTATGTTGCAGTTCTATTTTGCACAGAACATCTTTGGCGTAATTGGCTCAGCTGTTGATAAAACCAAAGCTGTAGAAAAAGCAGATCCTACGGTTGAAGTAATCCCTAAAAAAGTGAGAAGTCAACGTTTATGGGTAATTGCCATCCTGTCTATCTTTACTATTTTCTTCTGGATGGTATTCGAACAAGCTGGTGGTTCGATGACCATTTTTGCAAAAGATTATACTTTACGAAACTTAACAGGCGGAGCAGCTACAACCTTTAAATGGGTTGATGCCATTCTTACCATATTCCCATTGGTGGCAGTAACTGTTGTACTGATCTCTTTAGCACGTAAAATCTTTAAAAAATACCCGGCAACCATTTTATTTACTTTATTAAGTTTTGTCATTATCTGGGTATTGGCCATCTGGAAAGTGAACAGAGAAATGGGGTCGGTAAGTACCGAAGTTCCAGCTTCATGGTTTAGTGTATTAAACTCTTTCTTTATCGTATCCTTAGCCCCCATTGTTTCTAAAATATGGGAAACCAAATTCAACCCAAGCGGACCTGTAAAATTCGGTTTTGGTTTAATTTTCGTAGGTATCGGTTTCGCTGGTTTAGCTTATGGCGGATCTGCGATTCCCCGAGGTGCTACTTCGGCAGAAGTAAGTTTGTTCTGGTTAGTTTTCGCCTATTTCTTCCACACTGTTGGCGAATTATGCATCTCTCCTGTTGGTTTATCTTATGTGAGTAAGCTTGCACCTTCAAATTTAGTAGGTTTAATGTTCGGTGTGTTTTTCACTTGTACGGCCATTGGAAATTACCTTGCAGGTGCTACAGGATCTTTGATTGATAAAATCAGCTCTGATTACTCGATCTCTACATTCTTTTTAATATTTACCATTATACCAATTGTTGCAGGTTTGATTATGTTTGCCATCAGCCCTATTCTGCGCAAATGGATGCACGGTGTTCACTAATATAAAATATACTTTTACCAAAAAGCCCGACCTCGATCGGGCTTTTAATTTTTAAACCTTTTCAATGGAAAAAACAGTTTCAATAGAAGATATTCAAAACTTTGAGGGTAAATATCCAAAACAGCTCTGGCACCTATCGTTGGTAGAAATGTGGGAGCGTTTCTGCTTTTATGGCATGCGCGGGGTATTGGCTTTCTTCATGGTTGAACAATTGGGTCTGAGCGATCAAAAATCGAACTTGCAATATGGTGCGATACAGGCTTTTGTGTACGCCTTTACCTTTATTGGAGGTATTTTTGCCGATAAAATTTTAGGATTCAGAAAATCGCTGTTTTGGGGCGGATCATTAATGATTATCGGCAACCTGATTCTGGCTTTCTCTCCACACGACCTATTTTATGTAGGCATTACCTTATCTATTATCGGAACAGGCTTTTTTAAACCCAATGTTTCATCAATGGTGGGTGAACTGTACCACGAAAAAGACAATAGAAGAGATGCGGGTTACGGACTTTTTTATGCCGGAATTAACGTAGGAGGATTATTGGGTGGTGCGATGTGTATTTACTTAGGTAAATATTATAACTGGCATTTGTGTTTCTTATCGGCCGCATTGGTGATGATGTTCGGTTTAGGTACATTTATTTTTACCAAAAAACACTTAGGCCCCATTGGTAATTCACCTTTATTGCATCTTAAAAAATCAAAACAACAGTTATCCGAGATAGCCGTTTATGCAGGCTCTATCCTGTGTATCCCGTTGATTTACATCATGGTAAAAAACACTGCTTTTACCGATTATTTTATGTACACCATTGGTGTTGTGGCCCTGGTTTATTTCCTTTACGAAACGTTTAAAATAAAAGATAAAAAAGCACAATATAAACTGTTGGCGGCATTCGTATTTATCTTCTGTTATTTCATTTTCATGGCCATCTCCGAACAAAGCGGCGGTTCGCTATCGCTATTTGCGAAAGATAACCTGGATCATAAAATCTTGTTCTTCAATATCGACCCCAATGTGGTGAACAATAGCGTGAACTCATTCTTTGTGATTGTTTTTAGTCCGATTGTAGGTATTTTATGGCTCGGATTATACAAGCGTAAAATTGAGCCCAATACCGTTGTAAAATTCGGGATCGGTTTCCTTTTACTGGCTATAAGTTTTTATGTTTTTTACGCGACAAGGTTCTTTGCCAATGTACAAGGTATTACTTCGTTAAATGTGTTTACACTTGCTTATTTATTACTGACTTTGGGCGAACTTTGCTTAGGGCCTATCGGGATGTCGATTATTACGAAACTTTCGCCAAAGAAAATGTTTGGTATGATGATGGGACTTTGGTTTTTATCAAGTGCTTTTGGTCAGTTGGCTGCCGGAAAATTAGGTGCAGAAATGTCGAGTATTGATCACGCTTCCTTGCCTACAAAGTTAATGGCTTATACCGAGGGTTATAAATCTTTGGCCTTGTATTCTTTGATTGCAGGTTTGGCGCTGATTATCTTTTCGCAACCGGTGAAAAGGTTGATGCAAGAAGTGAGGTAAATAAAAAAAGTCTTCGACTACGCTCAGACTGACAATCACTTTAGAAGAATTGAGCACATGCAAGAAGATTTGGAAATGGCGGGACAGTCGTTCCTGGAGGCCTGCAGTCCCGCTCTTCGTTAGAAGTCCTCACCCTCATGCTTCGGTCTGCGGGCTTCACACTACGATCGGGTTTAGAAACGATGGTTTATACCTCGAAAAAAATAAACATAAAAGCTAGTCGGGATTCCAATCCCGCCTTGAGAACTTCGGATTTGTAATCCTTCCAATAATAAAATAAAACCAGACTACAAATCTGGAGCACAACGGTCCGGATTACAAATCCGGACCAACATTTACCAACATGGACCAACATGGACCAACATGGTGATCGAATTCATGAAAAAATATGATGTTTCGATATTTAATATTTACTTTCGCAGTTTAAAAGCATTTGTAGTGCATAATATAAACACTGGAAGCTTACCTAATTAAAAAACCACAACAAACGTGTCAGATAGTTTAGTCATCATACCCACCTACAACGAGAAGGAAAACATCGAAAAGATCATTAGAAAGGTTTTTTCTTTAACACAACCTTTTCATGTTTTAATTATAGATGATGGCTCTCCAGACGGAACTGCTGAAATTGTAAAATCGTTACAGGCGGAGTACGAAGGACATTTATTTATTGAAGAACGTGCTGGCAAACAAGGCTTGGGCACCGCTTATATCTATGGTTTTAACTGGGCTTTACAAAGAGATTATGCCTACATTTTCGAAATGGATGCCGATTTCTCGCATAATCCTGAAGATTTGTCGCGCTTGCGGGAAGCCTGTGTAAATGGTGCAGATGTTGCCATAGGATCCAGATATGTTAAGGGTGTAAATGTGGTAAACTGGCCAATGGGCAGGGTTTTAATGTCGTACTTTGCTTCGATGTACGTCCGTCTGATTACCAGAATAAACATTCAGGATGCTACTGCAGGTTTTAAATGTTACCGCAGAATTGTATTGGAAACTATACCACTTAATAAAATTAAGTTCGTGGGTTATGCCTTTCAGATCGAAATGAAATTTACCGCCATTAAATTCGGTTTTAAAGTAGTAGAAGTGCCCATCATCTTTACCGACCGTACCGAAGGAACATCAAAAATGAGTACCCGCATCTTTAGGGAAGCTTTTTTAGGTGTTATCCAGATGAAGGTTTGGAGTTGGTTTAGAAATTATAGTCGGGAGTCTTAAGTTTGGAGCTGGGAGCCTGGAGTTTAGAGTTCCTAAATGCCGAATAATTTAAATTTGGGACTGGAAAACAGGAGTTGGGAGTTCTAAGTACCTAGCTGTTTGCTCTTTGCGAGACTCCGGACTAAAAACTCCAAACTCACAACTTACTTTCCCTGATCATCGTTCCAAAATCCTGCCCCTTATCCATCGCTTTAACCGTCATGACGATTCTTTTGGTTCGGGTGGATTCTGTTTTAGCCTGGTTAATCCAGTTGATATAATAGTTTTGATGTGATTTAGGCTGTTTTAAAAAGTTTTGTATCAAATGCTCTTCTTCCGACAAACAGATTTCGAGATCTTCGGGCATTTCAATTTTAAAGCCCTTATCTTCTTCTAAATAGAGTTCAACATTGGCTCCGGCCTCTTTCCTGACTTCAGCGTCAGGTGACGCAAGCGCAATTTGACGCTCTGAGAATCGTGTAGATGCTTGTTTTTAAAAATCATGATACTTTTATCCAATTCAAAAAGCTTCAAGTTCAAATTGGGTGACGCATTGCTGAAGTCAGGAGGAGTTGGGAGTTCTAAGTACCTAGCTGTTTGCTCTTTGCGAGACTCCGGACTAAAAACTCCAAACTCACAACTTACTTTCCCTGATCATCGTTCCAAAATCCTGCCCCTTATCCATCGCTTTAACCGTCATGACGATTCTTTTGGTTCGGGTGGATTCTGTTTTAGCCTGGTTAATCCAGTTGATATAATAGTTTTGATGTGATTTAGGCTGTTTTAAAAAGTTTTGTATCAAATGCTCTTCTTCCGACAAACAGATTTCGAGATCTTCGGGCATTTCAATTTTAAAGCCCTTATCTTCTTCTAAATAGAGTTCAACATTGGCTCCGGCCTCTTTCCTTAATTTTTTGCGGATTTCGCCTTTTAGCGCAATGATAAAATCGCCCTCTCCCATTGGCATGGTTGCCATCCCGCTAACTTCCAATTGATCGATCCTTCCTTTTACCCTGAAACTTTTTTTACAACCGGGCTTAATTTCATTGGCCAGAGCTTCCGGAATAAACACATAACTCCAGCCAGTTTTTTCGCCCATGGTTTCGAAACGCTCTATTTCTGCTTTAATGTGGATCATGGTTTAAATATAAAAATTATGTTTTATTGATAATAAAAAAGATTGATCAGCAATAGATGCAAACGTTTTTGCAACCATATAAGGCATTTAAGAAACATATAAGTTATAAATTGCTACGAAAAAACATTCGAGTCCGCTCAGGATGAGCGCCCTAATAGAACGGCTATCAGCTGAAGCAATGCGGAATGGAGAAATCGATATCTTAGATTTCACCACTTCGGTCGAAAGGATGAATACTCACGATTAGCTACATTTTCAACTAATCAGGTTATACCAAATATTATTCGGCTCAAAAAAAAGCCGAATCATGAGCCGATTAGCCAAATTAATCGGCTCATAGCTTAAATTACTACTAATTAAAACAATAAAAGCTGCTCTTCTTTTAGAGGATTGCCCACTAGTTTAAACTCGTTAACTACCACAAACTGCTTTTTAACTTCATCAAGTTTACGAATAGCAATCGTATCACAATTAAATGTGATATTGATATTGCCATACAAATTTTCTACTTGATCAATTTGAGCCACACGCAATTCACGCCCAATTGAAATATGTGCATGACTAACGTTTATTGTATTTTTAGACCTAAGCCTCTTCCGAAATGTTTTTAAAAGATCGTTCAGGTATAATTTGCACGAATCATTAGGAAGTAGTACAATTGCCTGGCTAAATTTTGATAAACTTAAAGAATCAAACGTTACTTCCTGTGGGCTTTGTGAACGACAAATTTTCTCGATACATCTTTTGTAAAAAGCCAACTCATATTGATCTGCTAAAAACTCAATGATTGTAACATGTGCAGCTGAATTTCTACTCGCATACCAGCCAATTTTAGACCAGAGTAGATCTTTTAAAACTTTAACCTCGTCAATTGTTTCAGTTTGAGGGTAAACAACTATTGAATACCTCTCTTTTTTTAATTTTAAATCCATATCAATTTATTTTATTTAATCAATCGCCACCGGGTTCATTCGGATATCCAATTTGGCAAACTTTAAAACCTCGATGCTCTGAAAGCCAAAATCTTCGACTACTTTGCCCAAAATGAGGTAACAGCCTTTTCCCTTAAAAGGGTACATGGGTGTGGTATTGGGGAAATGGGTCGTATCAAAAAAGTCGCCGTTGGCATCTAAAAAAGTTCCGAACCACATTTTGGTGTTCTTAATGGTATGTACTGTTTTTTCGCATACGTAATTGCCCACCATTCTTACCGTTTTACCCAAATGTTGGTGCATATCGGCGGCCATGGTATCGCCACGGTAAGGTGTTTTTAGAAAATCGAACATATCGTAATGAAGTGGATAACCCAACAATTCCAATTCGGTATAAGCATTTTCCAGTTCCGAATCGGCCAGTTCGGGGAGCTGGTAAGTTTTATAGCTCAACTTAAAAAGTTCGGCATGGTTTACTTTTTTCTGCTTAAAACCAAGGTAATTGTGCACATCCCAAAGCAGGGTTTTCCGATCTTTCCCGGTAAAACGCAAGGCGCCCAAACGGATTAAAATAATGGCCTGCTCAAGCGAAATGCAGGTGCGTTTTACAAAATCTTCGAGATCGCGGTACAAACCATTTTCCTTTCGTTCCTGTGGAATAAGTTGAATGTATTTTCCTTCCAAACCCTGAATGCCGATAAAACCCAGATAAGCATCCTCGCCCTTTATATTCACCACCTCATCGCTACGGTTAACACAGGGCAACTGCACCTCCGCCCCCGTTTGCTGCAGTTCGTGCACATACACCCACCTGCTGTAAAAGCCGCCATAATTATTCAGCACGGCTACCATAAACTCCATGGGGTAATAGGTTTTGAGATACAAACTCTGATAACTTTCTACCGCAAAAGAAGCCGAATGGGCTTTAGAAAAGCTATAACCCGCGAAAGAGGAGATCTGTCGCCATACTTCTGCAATGAGTTCTTCGGAATGGCCTTCCTTTCGGGCCGAAACAAAAAACTTGTTCACCAGCTCGTCGAAAGCGAGTTTAGAACGGTATTTACCACTCATGGCTTTACGGAGGATATCGGCATCGGCCAGGTCCAAACCCGCAAAATAATGGCATACTTTTATCACATCTTCCTGATACACCATTACGCCATAGGTTTCGCTAAGCCGTTCCTTCATCACATCACAGAGATATACCACCTTATCGGGTGCATGGTAACGTTCGATATATGATTTCATCATGCCCGAACTGGCTACACCCGGGCGGATAATCGAACTGGCGGCCACGAGGGTAAGGTAATTGTCGCATTTTAGTTTTTTGAGCAATTGCCTCATCGCTGGCGATTCGATATAAAAACATCCGATAGGCTGCCCTTCTTTAAGGATGCCGTTTAATTTCTCATCGGTTTTAAAGGTTTTAAAATCATGGATATCGATCTCCACGCCCTTGTTTTTCTTAATGAGCTGTACGGCCTCACGGATATGCCCAATACCGCGCTGACTCAAAATATCGAATTTCTCATAACCAATAGCCTCGGCTTCGTACATATCCCATTGCACTGTTGGGAAGCCTTTAGGCGGCATATCCAATGCCGTATAATAGGTAATCGGTTCTTCAGAAATCAAGATCCCACCGGCATGGATAGAACGCTGGTTGGGCATTCCCTTCATGTATTGGTATACGGCCAATAACTTTTGATAAGTAGTGTTCAGTAAATTTTCGCGCTCTTTAGTCGGGTCGGTAAAACTGTCTATTTCGCCTTTGGGCAAACCTAAAACCTTACCGATTTCCCTGATAATTGCCCGATCTTTAAAGGTGCTCATGGTGCCCAAAAAAGCGACATGCCATTTGGGATAGCGTTCAAAAATATATTGTTGTATGGTTTCTCTTTCATCCCATGCAAAATCGATATCAAAATCCGGCGGACTGGTTCTCTTTTCGTGCAGGAAACGTTCGAAATACAGATCGAGATCGATTGGATCTACATCTGTAATACGCAAACAATAGGCTACAATACTGTTGGCCCCCGAGCCACGGCCCACGTGATAGAAACCACAGGTATTCATGGCAAACCTAATAATATCGAAGGTAATGAGGAAGTAAGCGCAGAAGTTTTTGATTTCGATAATCCGTAACTCCTTTTCCAAACGTTTGAGGGCTTCAGCATTGTGTTCCCCATAGCGATATCTGAGCCCCACTTTTGCTAAGTTACGCAACATCTGTTTATCACCTTCTAATCCGTTTTTAGTATAATGATGTTTGTTTTTTGAAACAGGTTGCTCTTCGAAATAGGCACTTAAATCACAACTGTTTATCATTTTTTGTGTGTTTTGAACGATAAATGGGTACTGTTCAAATTTCTGTGTAAGTGCCTCTTCGGGGATCAAACATTCGTCTGCATCACACTTTTGTTCTTCGGGCACCTTACTTAAAAGCGTATTGAGTTCGATGGCCCTAAAATATTGGTGCAAGCGATGTGTAATCCTATCGCCTACCGTAACGGGATGCCATACCAGCAGCTTTTCTTTGTGTTTTAAAAGCGGATGCTGATATAAAAGGTTGAGTTGTTTGGCCCTGATCCCCACAAATTCATTCGCTTTTAGCGTTTGCTGAAAAGTTTTCTGAAAGGGATAAACGATGTACACATTTTCCATTTCGGGCGGAACCTCAGGCAGTGGGATGTGGTTGATGTTGTGGTGACTCAAAAATTCGTTCAGTTCGCGCATTCCTTCCCTGTTCCTGGCAATGCCCACATATAACAAACGGTTTTCGAGCCTGAATTCGATCCCTGCTATTGGTTTGATCTGATAGGGAATATTGCCCCGGTGTATCTCATCAGCTTCTTTGGCTATGCCCTGTTTATAACACTCGCGGATAAATTCTACGGCGCCAGTCGAATTATTGATATCAGTTAGTACCATCTGATGGATCCCCAGATTCCGCGCGGTAGCAATCAACTGATCGATGCTCAGCGTACCATATTTTAGGCTATATGCAGAATGAACATTTAAAAACATCGCTAATTATAAGATTTGGTTCCCATTGTGCCTTTTTCGCTCATAAAACTTCTGATCTTCGAGCGTTTTCTCACTTCTGGTTGTTCCTTTGGCTCTTCTTCTGAAGTATTTTCGATCAGGACTTTCTTTTTACGGGGATTGTATTTAATTATTTTTCCTTTTTCATCGCGGGGCGGCTGCGTAACAATGCAGGCTTTTACCACTGCTTCAGCGCCATAATTATTGCGCACCTTATCCATGGCCTGGTAAAGACTGTATTCTTCTTCAGCAATATTGTATAAACCGATCTGCTCGTAACCACTTACCAGATGCGACAGCTTTACGCCCACCAGCCGCAACAACATCCGTTTGGCATACACCTTCTCGAACAGGTTATGTGCCTTGCTGATCAAAAAGGAATCGAGCGAGGTATAGGGAATCCGCTCCTGCTGGGTAACGGTTTCGAAATTGGTATAACGCACCGTTACGGTAATGCAGGCGGTTAATTTTTTCTGGTTGCGCAACTGGAAGGTAAGGCCCGTAACCATTCCGGTGATGATGGCTTTTAGTTTGGCCATATCCATCGTATCGCTTTCGAAGGTAGCCTGTGTGCCGATCGATTTTCTTTCGCGGTAAGGCACAACGGGCGAAAGATCGATCCCGTTTGCTTTTTGCCATAAACTTAATCCGTGCTGGCCCAAAATCTTAAACATCAGCTGTTGCGGAATCTGGGTGAGAGTAAGGATTTCGCGAACACCCATTTCGCTCAGTTTTTTATAGGTGGCATGGCCGATACCGGGGATTTTATGAATCGCCAGCGGATCAAGAAAGGGCCGCAGCTCGGGATAGGTAACCTGCAGTTCGCCATCAGGCTTTGATTCGTTTGTAGCAATTTTTGCTACCGTTTTATTGATGGACAAACCAAACGAGATGGGCAGCCTCATTTCTCTGATAATGGTCTGCCTTAGTTCCGACGCAAATTTCATACAGCCAAAAAAACGGTCCATCCCCGTCATGTCGATATAGTGTTCATCAATACTGGCTTTCTCGAAAAGCGGAACTTTATCGGCAATAATCTCGGTGATTTCGTGCGAGGCTTTTGAATATTCTTCCATATCGCCTTTTAAAAATATAGCCTGCGGACAAAGCAGTTTGGCTGTACGCCCCGGCATGGCCGAGTGTACCCCATATTTACGGGCCTCGTAACTGCAGGATGCGACAACCCCCCTGTCGCCACCACCGCCAATAATGACCGGTTTGCCAAGTAAATTGGCATTCTTTCTAATTTCTACCGACACAAAAAATGCATCTTGATCCATATGAATAATCTGCCTTTCTTTTTCCATTTCTATAAAATTGGGATGATTGAAATCAAAAATACTAATATTTTTAGTTTTATAAAAAATTAAACGGTCTTACTTTTGAACAAAATACTAACAATATTAGTTTTTAGGGTTGCTATCAAGAAGGTTTTGCCACACCTACCTGAACGGCTGGGCAGGGAAACACGGAAAGGCAGGGGAATAGATTTTGTACCTTACTTCCCACGTAGATCGCAAAAACATCAGTGTCAGTTGCGAGAGCTTTACAAGACTTTGCGAACCTACCAGTATGGAGTGCGAAGATGCCGGCATCAATTGCGAGACGTTCACTGTGCTTTGCGAGCCTTCCAGTGTCAATTGCGTAAGCTTCAGCATCGATTGCGTAAGTCACAGTATTGATTGTAAAGGTGTCAGTATCTAATTTGGTTAAAATGTTTAATCGTAGCACAGCACCATGCATTGTCGTCCGGAGCGGATTCGAAGGATCGTTTTACCATATAAGACAGATAAGGAACATATAAACTTATATGGCCTTATATTTCTTATATGGTTACGATGAGTGCACACCATTTATCAAAATCGTAATAAATATGTTCGATCCTGATGCCTTTATCAATTACTATACCTTCCAGATACAGGTCATGGTTAGTACACTTGAAGCGGTTAAACCAATGGTCGCCAGATTTTCTACATCAGAGCGGTAACCGGTTTTCGCTGCAGAAACATTGTACTCGGTTTTACATTATTATCACTTTGAGTATTTAAATCAGCTGAATAACAGGTGTTAATTTCCAATAACATTTAACTTTGCCGAATTACTACAGTATATCAATAAACATCAACGAGATGATTAATTTTCAAGAATAATTACGTCTGGTATTAGAGGAGATAACCACTAAATTTTTGAGATAAAACTTTGCCCCATTTATATTGTTATACCAATAAAGAAATTGATTGTATGGGAACTAAAGAGAAAGAAAACGGAGATAAAACAAAAGGTACTTCCAAAGAAAAGGCATCCTTTGATCAGAATGGAAAAGGTGCTTCAGAGAAATATGGCCAAGCAGGCTCAACCCCGAACGAGTCGGGAGAAAGCGGCGCTGGTACCATTAATAAAAACAAGAAAGTTTAATAGAAAAAGATAAAAAGAGTGAAACACTCTTTTTATCTTTCGTAGATACTCATCTTTTCAGCAAGTTCTATAATGCTTTTGATTTTCAATTTTTGAAAAAGCCTCAATTTATAAGTGCTAACAGTACCCATCTGCAGATTCAATTGATTGGAAATTTCCAATACACCGATACCTTTTGTAAGCAATTCCGCAACTTCTAATTCTCTTCCGGAAAGTTTGGTAAAAGGATTATCTGCGTCATTACCCAATATACTGTTAAACATATTCTCTTTAACATTTCTGCTCGAATAACGGCTGCCAGCTAAAATGGTAGTGATGGCGGTTACAATCTCCGACTCTTCTGCATTTTTGGTTAAATATCCAGATGCACCCGATTTCAGATAAGGAACTGCATAAATATTCTCATTCAAAGAAGAAAACACAAGAATTTTTGCATTAGGCTGAACCAATTTAAGCTGATCGATTACCTTAAGGTTATTACCTCCTGGTAAATTCACATCAATGATGATTAAGCTCGGCGACTTTTCAGTTTCCACAAGCGCCTGCTCTAAAGTTGTGGCATGAATGATTTCGACACCAGGCCAAAAATCTGATATTAAACCTTTTAAGCCACGACGGATGATTTCATGATCATCAGCTATGAGCACACTAAAGGTACTTACGGCATTTTTTGTTTTCATTATTTTAAGGATATGGTGCAAGTTAATAAAATTTACTTTTTTTACATGCTATTGTAGTTAATTTTTTGTTCAATCATGTAATAATTATTATACACATCTCTACAATTTTGTTAAAAACTTATGAAATTTGTTCATCTTAGGTCTGGTTTAATCCCTAAATAATCAACTTAAACCTTGTTTTACTTCACGCGTCAACTTTAATTAACCGTCTAATGAAACCATTAGCTTAGCGAATAAAATCTCCATGCTCCGAAAACATGTATGGCTGCAACGGCATTGTTTTTAGGCCTAAAACCCCATTTATATAGTTTTTATCATACAACCACCTGCTCTGATTGATCATAAAATAAATACATATGAATATGATAATACTTGTAAACACATTACATTTAAATCCCTTCACCAAGTCTTAAAAGGTTTTAACATCATGAAGATATTCACCTAAAATTATTCGTTTACGCAACGTTTAATGTTAAGAATTTTTATTGATAAAAATCAACAATTATTTTAAAAAATGTACAGCTTGTAATACATTTTGATTTTGACATTAAAGATTCGGAAAAAAATCAAAGTTGAACAGCCTAAATCTAAGATGAAAGTTTGTAAACTTAAAGTGGTATAAACCAAAAAAACACAAGCTTAAACAACTACACTGTTTACAAATTTAGTATAGGATACAGTATAGATCAGGTTATAACGAGCTCATGGTTGGTACGGAGTTGATTCGGGGTTGGCTCGAACTTGAGACACAGTTGTGACAATCGTGCCCAAACAAAATCCCTACTAGATGCGTCAATTGTACATCTTAATAACCAGTCTTACGACAGACATCGCCATAAGACTAATCATTAACCATTTTTTTATTCATGATCATTACCCAATAATGAAACAGCATGAAATTAAATTCTTAATGACTATAAAGAAAATATTTGGGCACCAGACAATTTGTCTTTTTTGGTGATTACGGGCTTGTTTGTTGGTTAGGAAATCATTAAATGAATAACTAAAATTTAAATCTTAGCCCTGATCCTGCTCAGTGTTTCCAACCGGATGGCTAAAAATGAGGCAATATGTTTTAAAGAAACCCTGTTAATTAGGCCCGGAAAGGAAACTAAAAACCGTTTATATCTTTTTTCGGCCGATGAAATTCTGCATAAATAAGCCCGTTCTTCTGCCGAACGGTAATACAATTCCATCATCTTTCTACCTACAATGTTGGCTTCGGCGAAATTTTCATACAAATATTCAGACAGCACATGTGGGATGGCAATCAGATCAACATCTTCCAATGCCTGCAGATATTCGTCCGAGTCTCCTTCTATCCATAAATTGCGTATCGTACCCACCACCTCATTTTCTTTCGCAATCCAGGTCGTAATCTCATTCGTACCATCTTTAATAAAACCCCGAACCACTCCTTTCACAATTAAAAAAAGGAATTTATTACGGTCTACCGGTGATACTAAATACTTATTTTTCTTATAACTAACGGGAAATGTATGCTGATTAATGCGTTTTTCGATTTCACCATTGAGGGGATGAAATTTCTTAAAAACCGAGACTAGAGGAGAAAAATTATTATATTTTTTCCATCTATCTTCATCAGATAAGTTGACTGCGAGCATAGGGACAACAATTGGGACAGACAAAACCTGCTAATTCGAGCAGGATTACTGTGTAAGTATAAGAAGATAGAATTGAAAAAAGAATTTTTTTTGACTTTTCTCCATTTTATAAATGCTTAGAGTATTTTTTCTACCCCTAATCCGAACAATGCGAAATCATATTTTACAGGATCCATCGCATCAAACTGTTTCAAATTTTCAGTTAATTCAACCGCAGTTAACCAATCAGTTTGCTTCCTATTGATCAAACCCAACAAGCGTCCTACCCGGTCAACATGCACATCGCAGGGACAGATCAGGTCTTTTGATTTAAGCGTATTCCAAATTCCAAAATCGACGCCTTTACCATCTGTTCTCACCATCCACCTTAAAAACATATTTAAACGCTTACAGGTCGATTTTTGCTTTGGCGAAGAAATATGCTTCTTGGTGCGATGCGGAAAATCTTCCAACGAGCAGAAATATTGCCTGAAATGGTTCAATGCCTGTTCGATCGAAAAATTTAATGCACCCGACAAACAAACTTCCGATGCATATACGATCTCCCCCGCCCTTTGCGAAACTTCTAAATATTCTGACCGGAAAATATCATTTGGTGGAATAAAGGCTTGCTCCAGACTATCAAAATCCTGATAATGCTGTTTAAAGAATGAAATAAAATAGAGTAAATCGGTATCGTTAAAGGTACGGTGTTTAAAATTCAGCAAACGTTTTAAATCCTCATCGGTGTGGTTTAAAACAAAATCGTAGGGCGCATTATCCATCCGGTTAAGCAGTTCCTTACATTTATTGATGATTGTTTTCCGTTGGCCCCAGGCTAAAACCGCAGCAAAAAAACCTGCAATTTCGATATCCTGTTTTTTTTCAAAAAGATGGGGAATACAAACCGGATCGTTTGTTATAAAATCTGGTTGGTTGTATTGTTCAACTTTACTATCAAGAAAATTCTTTAACTCCAGAAATTGCATCCTTAGCTTTGTTTTAGACGTAAATAGTCTTTGTATTTCCTGGCTGTCATTCTGAATGCAATGAAGAATCTGTTGCCTATGAAACACTAATTATAAGCATAACTAAAAAAGATTCTTCATTGCATCCGATAGTTATCGGATCAGAATGACAATGGAATTTTATTGCCCCTTATGCTAACGCATTTGCCAGATCTTCCAAAAGATCATCGATATCCTCTACCCCTACGCTTAAACGCAACAGGTTATCGGTTACGCCCACTTTTTCTCTTTCCTCTTTCGGGATTGAGCCATGTGTCATCGTAGCAGGATGATTAATTAAAGATTCTACCCCACCCAAAGATTCGGCCAGTGTAAACACTTTAAAATTAGAAGAAATCCTAAAGGTTTCCTGCAAATCGGCACCTTTTAAAGTAATCGAAATCATGCCTCCAAAACCACGCATCTGCTTTTTGGCAACATCATGGTTAGGGTGATCTTCAAAACCCGGCCAATAGATTTTATCAACTTTTGGATGCGTTTTTAAATAATGTGCAATACGTTCGCCATTTTCGCAATGCGCTTTCATTCTTAAGTGAAGTGTTTTAATCCCCCTTAAAACCAAAAAAGCATCTTGTGGACCTGGTGTTGCGCCACAAGCATTATAAATAAACCAGAGGTCTTTGTACAGTTGCTCATCGTTTGTAACCAAAGCACCCATTACCACATCAGAGTGACCTCCGATATACTTCGTTACCGAATGCATTACAATATCAGCGCCCAAATCGATCGGGTTTTGCAGATATGGCGATGCAAAAGTATTGTCAACAGTAAGGATTAAATTTTTCTCTTTGGTAATTTTTGCCACGCCCTCAATATCGATAATCTGCATCGTTGGATTGGTTGGCGTTTCGATCCAAACCAGTTTCGTTTTATCGTTAATGTAAGGCAACATATTTTCTGGCTTGGAAAGATCCAGAAAATGGAATTTGATTCCGTATTTGGTATAAATTTTAGTAAAAATCCTGTAAGATCCGCCATAAAGATCGTTTCCGGTGATGACTTCATCGCCTGGTTGCAGTAATTTTAATACGGCATCGGTTGCCCCCATACCACTCGAAAAAGCTAAACCATATTTTGCATTTTCCAGGGCAGCCAAACAATCTTCCAAAGCTTTACGCGTTGGGTTTGTTCCCCTCGAGTATTCGTAGCCCTTATTGTCGCCAGGAGATTTTTGCCAATAGGTAGAGGTTTGGTAAATCGGTGTCATTACAGCACCTGTTGTTGGATCAGGTTCTTGACCTGCATGTATAGCTTTAGTTGCGAATTTCATTTTCTTATTGGGATTTGAGACATGATATTTGAGACATGAGACGAGATCCAAATCTCAAATCTAATGTCTCAAATCTCATACCTAATTAATACATTAAAATCGTTAGCCAAAAAAACAGGCCTTCTGGCTAACAATGCTAAACTTATTCTTGAATCGGTTTCAGGGAGACTCTCGCCTCCAAACTCACGACTACAACTTATGTAGGTCGTCTGCAAGGAGACTCAGGACTCCGAATTCATGACTCAGAACTAATTTAATACGCTCTTGCGAACAATACCCTTTGGATAGAAGGTTTTCCTGTATAAACACAAACGCCATCTTCCAGTTTATTATCTAAAGGAATACAACGGATGGTTGCTTTTGTTTCTTCTTTTATCTTTTGCTCTGTTTCTGGTGTTCCATCCCAGTGTGCAGAAATAAAACCAGCTTTGGTATCCAACAATTGTTTAAATTCTTCGTAGCTATTGGCTTCAGTGATGTGTTCGTCGCGGTAAGCCAACGCTTTATTGAACATACTCTGCTGAATATCTTCCAACAATTTTACAATGTAAATATCCAGGCCTTCCTGAGGAACAGTCTGTTTCAATTTAGTATCCCTACGGGCAATTTCAACAGTTTTGTTTTCCAAATCACGGCCACCGATAGCGATACGGATCGGCACACCTTTTAATTCGTAATCGGCAAACTTAAATCCCGGACGTTGTGTATCTCTATCATCAAATTTAACAGAAACTCCCAAACCTTTTAAACGCATGGTTAATTCGTTTACATAGCTTGAAATTTTTGCTAAATCTTCATCACCTTTATAAATCGGTACAATTACCACTTGTATAGGTGCCAATTTCGGTGGAATAATCAAACCGGAATCATCACTATGCGCCATGATTAAAGCACCCATTAAACGGGTAGAAACACCCCATGATGAAGCCCAAACGTGATCTAACTTGCCATCTTTACCTGTAAATTTAACATCAAAGGCTTTGGCAAAGTTTTGGCCTAAAAAGTGCGAGGTGCCTGCTTGTAAAGCTTTACCATCTTGCATCAATGCTTCGATGCAGTAAGTATCTAAAGCACCAGCAAATCTTTCGTTAGCCGTTTTACGTCCTCTGATTACCGGAACTGCTAACCAGTTTTCGGCAAAATCGGCATAAATATGTAACATACGTTCGGTTTCTTCAATCGCTTCTTGAGACGTAGCGTGTGCAGTATGCCCCTCTTGCCATAAAAATTCGGCGGTACGTAAAAACAACCTGGTGCGCATTTCCCATCTCACCACATTAGCCCATTGGTTGATTAGGATTGGCAAATCGCGGTACGATTGAATCCAGCCTCTGTATGTATTCCAGATAATGGTTTCAGAAGTAGGGCGAACGATTAATTCCTCTTCTAATTTCGCTGTTTCATCCACTACAATATTTCCGTTACCGTCATTTTTTAAACGGTAATGTGTCACAACTGCACATTCTGTCGCAAAACCCTCAACGTGAGAAGCTTCCTTAGAGAAAAATGACTTTGGGATGAATAATGGAAAATAGGCATTTTGGTGACCTGTATCCTTAAACATCTTATCTAAAACAGCTTGCATCTTTTCCCAAATGGCATAGCCATTGGGCTTGATAACCATGCAACCACGCACAGCAGAGTGTTCTGCTAAATCTGCTTTTAATACAATATCATTATACCACTGGGAATAATCTGCTTCTCTACTTGTAATTTCTTTGCTCATGTTATGTATTTGGAACGTAATTTGTGTGTTAAAAAGTGTAAAATTCGATGGCAAATTTATAAATTTATGCCTACAAACAATTAACAAATAAAATCAATTATTTTGCGCCGTATTTTTGACTAAATAAATAGTTAATAATTTTTACTTTTGAAACTTGTTTATTAAATTACGTGAACACACACAACTAAATATAAACACAATGAAACCAATTAAATTTTTACCCATTGTTATGATTGCCGCCGCTGGGTTGGTGGCATCATGCGCTACATCAAAATTGGCTCAAACTAAGCCTGCTGATGATGTATATAACTCAGTAGCGAAGGCTAGAGAAGTGGAAGTGGTACTTCCTTCGCAAAACCAACAGGGCCAGCAATATCAGGCTCAGGGCCAACAGCAAGAATACGATGAATATTACGGAACAAGCAATCCATATTATGATATGGATTATTCTTCGAGGATAAACCGTTTTTATAATGGCTATAGTTTCCAGGGTTATTATGATCCTTATTTCGATAATTATTATTATGGCAGCAGCTACGGACCGTCTAACTATTTAGGTTATGGTTTAGGTTGGAACAGTGGTTACGGCTTAGGTGGCTGGGGCGGCGGTTTCGGTTACGGAAGCATCTGGAGTAACCCGTTCTATTATGGTAACTTCGGTTATGGATGGAATAATCCTTACGGATGGAACTCTGGGGGGCCTAATTCTTATTACGACCGTTACGGTTGGGGCGGTGGATATGGCGGAGGCTGGGGTGTTGGCGGCGGATACTACGGCGGTGGTGGCGTATATACCAATAGAGGTAATTACAGACCAAGACCAGGTAGTGATGACAGAGGTACACCAAGATACGGCAACGGTAATGGTGGCAATGTAGGCAGACCAAGCAGATCAGGCGTAGTCAATCAAAACGGTGTATCATATGCACCTAATAATAACGCTGGCCGACCTTCAAGAACACAAGCAGGAGGTTATGCCCAAGGTCAAAATAACCAAAGTGGCAGACCAACAAGAAATGACGGTTATGCTCCTCAAGGTACACAAAGCAGCAGACCTACCAGAAACGAGAACTATACCCCACAACAACCTGCAAGAACTGAAAGCAGACCTACTTATTCACCTCCTCCATCAAATGGCGGTGGCGGCGGTGGTTCTACTGGCGGCGGAGGCGGCGGTGGTGGTTCAAGACCATCTAGAGCTGGAAGAGGTTAATTATAAAATCTAAACACACAAATGAAAAAAATCATCCTGGCTTCTCTAGTAGCTACAGTAGCTGCTATGGGAACAACATATGCCCAAAGTTATGCACCAGATGCATTCCGCTTCTCGCAAACCAATTACGGCAGCTCTTCACGATTTAAAGGAATGGGCGGTGCGCAGATCGGTGTTGGTGGCGATATCGGTTCAATTAATGCAAACCCTGCCGGATTGGGTTTATTTACCAAATCAGAGTTCAGCATTACGCCCGAATTTAATTCAGTTTCCAACGGAAGTTCATATTTAGGCAATAATATCAAAGCTGATAAAAGCCAGATCAACCTGAACAATATCGGTGTGGTATTTTATAGTCCTGCTGCAAAAATGAAAGGTTCTGACGTGGATAAGGGATTGGTAAGTACGGTATTTGGTTTAAGTTATACCCGCAACAACGACTTCCTCAATAACATCAGTTATAATGGTATAAATAACAACAGCTCAATCCGGGATTCGTATGCGGAGCAAGCCAATAGTTTTGGAATAAGCAATAGCATTGCCGGTGATGCCTATTATAGTAATCTTATCAATAAGAACACACCAACGTTTCCTAATCAATATTCTGCTGAGCCTTATAATAATGCTAATTTCAAACAAACTTGGGATGAATCACGTTTAGGTTCTACTTCTGAGTTTAACGTAGCGGGTGCGCTTAACTTCGGAAACAAGGTGTATATTGGTGCAACAGCAAGTTTTGTTAATGTAAAATATACCAGCGATGCTACTTTTACTGAGTCGGGCATTCTTAACTCGTATAATGACGGTGCGGTTTTACCTGAATTACCTAGTTATAATGGAAATGAAAATTATAACCTTACCCACTTCAGAAATCAGGAAACCAAAGGCGGTGGTTTTAATTTAAAATTGGGAGCTATTTTCAGACCAGTGAATGAATTAAGGATTGGTTTAAATTTCCAAACACCAACCTGGATGAATATCGAAGATAATACCAGCGAAACACTACAGGCAGCCACTGCCGGAAATGCAAATACAGCACCAAGCAAATCAAATAATCCAACTCAATATTATTCATTTACATACAACCTGCGTACCCCTTTAAAAGCTTCAGCAGGTATCAGTTATGTAATTGCTGGTACAGCATTAATATCGGCAGATGTTGATTATATTGACTATTCTTCAATGCGTTTTTCAGATTCTAACGGTTCAGATCTTTCAACAATAAACAGCAACAACGCTTTTATTAAGGCATCATATAAAGAAGCTGTTAACTATAGAGTTGGTGCAGAGATAAAAGTAACTAATGAGTTTAGTTTACGTGCAGGTTATGGCGTAAATGGCAACGGCGTTAAAGGTGGCGACAATAAATTTTACCAGGGTCAATACTACACAGGCGGATTAGGTTACCGCGTAGACAACTACTATTTTGATTTGGCTTACCAAAACTACAAAACAAACTTTAGTTCTAGCCCTTATCTGTTAGATGATTACACCGAACCTATTGCTGATGTAAAAAGCAATAGAAACAATGTATTTCTAACTTTTGGGGTAAGATTTTAAAGAATGATATAAAGACTTAGAGCGGTTCTGATTAATAATTAGAACCGCTTTTTATTTATTCTTCACCGTAATCTCCCTCTCCCCATATACCACTCCCCCATCCGTTACACCCTGCACTATAATTTTAAATTGCCCGGTTAAATCACCGGTATTAAATGTAAGCGGTGTTTCTCCATTAACCAGCACCTGGTAGTTCCAATATACCGTTGCAAAATTGATGGGTTCATTTTTATTGGTAATATCAGCTACATAGAATTCTTTCGGCAGATTGATGCCCTTCAGAATGGTGATATTGGGTTTGGGCTCCTGGTCTGTACATCCCTGGTAAACAATTGAACCACCACCTCTTCCGTTCGCATAACTTTTACCCTTAACCGGCATGGTATTTCCATAATCACCTCCATGATTCGGGCAGTTTAAAATATGATACCGGCAAACATAGTCGCCACACTTATTGGCAAAAGCGTTTTTCGCAAAATCGGTCCTGTCATCTTTGGTTTTATTGATCACCACTTCTTTCAACCTGATGCCGGCAGGTGTGATGATGCTTTGCATGCTTTCATTTAGAACAGCCGCTTTTGTGTTTATGGCTTCGAAATCCTGTAACATCAGGTATTTTTTCAATTCGTCCTGTGGATCATTTATTTTAAGATCGTACTGATCGTATTTAGCCGTAGCCATGCTCAACCAAACGTGCTGTTTTGGTTCCTCGATGATCAGATTAACAAAAGGAACATCAAATTGCCCCACACTATCTGTATTGAAAAATTTAAGGTTTTCTCCAGCGATAGTGCTTAGACCCATAGGAGCCGCCAACAATTTCTTTTTCCTGGTAATGTTCCCTTTATACCCGAAACTCGAAAGCATTTCATTTCCACTAGTATCTTCTACCTCGGTTTCCGGCCACTTATACTTGCTCCAGGTTTTAACCAATAACACATCGTTTAAATAATCCTGATCAACATATTTCAAACCCATCGGTTGGTTTGGGAGTTTGTTTAAATATTGCCCTAAATAAAAGTAATCGATGATATTCTGGTTGTTACTTACCGAGATCCGATTAGACTGCACACAGGCAATAGAAACCATCGCAGGCAATGGCGTTTTATCTTTAAATACATTGAGCTTTAAATTCACCTGATCTCTCGTACTGTATTCGTTTTTATCTGTAACAAGTTCAGCGCGATTGAGCTGATCGTAATGTGCGAAGAAAATCCGTTCAGCAATCGGTTTGTAATGATCATCTAAAACCGTAACAGTATGCAAGCCTATGGGTACAGAATCTAATTTAAACCTGATATTTTGAATTTTATCTGCAGCTAAGGTTAAAGAGGTATGAAGTAAGATATTAGAAAAATTATGCACCAGAACATAAACCTTTGCATCCTGATTGGATTCTAGATGGATCCTAAAATCATTATTGGCCAGTACTGAACCCGTGCTTAAAACCGCTCCGGTTTTTAATATTGCCGGCAATTTATATGCTTCGCCAGCCTGCGCATCAGTCAAAAGCCTTATAATGTAGTTCTTCGATGCTTTTGGACAGATTGAAAATGAACCTATCCCTATAGAACCCGTTTGCATGGTATCAATGGCCAGATCATTTTCGTACAAAACGGCTCTTGCTTTAATTGCAGCACCTTGATCATCTTTTATTTCAAAACCAACTTTAGACAATAAATTATCAACCAGATAGCCACCTTCAGGATAAACCTGAATCTGGTAATTGGAATGGTTGCTTACCGGGAGTTCAAACTTCAGATACCTGATTTCTTTTCCTTTCTTCACCGTAACCCTAAGCAGATTATTTTCTGCCGTGATTTTCTGAGCAGGGTAATGAATCATCAATTCGCCGATTACGCTACTTTTAGCAGTACCAGTTTGCAAAAATTGCTTATCCTTTCCAATCTGATACTTGATCTCAGCCCCCTCAACAAAACGGTTATCGCTTGATAAAACTTTTAATAAGACGGTTCCATTTCTAGTTTGTTCATCAAATGTTTTAAAAATAGAAATACTGGCAGTTAAAGGATTTACAGTGGTAGCCTTAATGGTAATAGGCTGGACAAATTCACCATCAGGCTGATTATTTTTCTTAATGTTAGTATTTGCGACGAAGCGATAAGAACCACTTGGTATGGAATCGGGAAGGGTTAAAGCCCCAAAAGCAAAACCTTTTTCGATTAAAAATTTATCCTGGAGCACCACACTGCCGTCCTGATTATTAATCAGGGTGATGAATAGCGTATGGTATTGATCTAAGTTGGTAATGCTCTTTAGTAAATACCCGGTAAACCAAACCTGATCATTATTGGTATACACATTCTTGTCAAAGTGAACAAATAAACTCGACCCGGCATTTCTTAAAGCATAACGGCTAATATTTGAAGCAATACTATCTAATTTTTTATCCTGCGCTTTTACGTTTACCCAAAAAAGCAATGTACACAGCAACATGATGTAAAATTTTGAAAGCATATTTGGAATGATATGCCTAAAAATCAAAATTTTAATTCAGATTTTCAACTAAATTATTCCGTGCAGGCTACCACCCTTTTGAGCTAAAACATCCAGTCTTTTTTCAATTTCAGGATCTTTAACCAATTCTGGTGCATGGTGGGGCTTTTTCCTTGCATCAATAATCAACGAACCTTTACATCCCCAGTGTTTATTGATTGTAAAATCATTAATACCGTAAATATCTGCTGCCGGATTACTCCTTGTAAAAGCTACCCAAACCAGGTTATCAATGGTTTCAGCTGTAAACGCTGCGTCGTCGGCCAGTATAATTAATGGCAAACCTGATAAATCCTGATCGATTAAAGCCATATTTAATATGGCAATTTCTGCAGCTGTTTTCTCCGGATTCAGATACTTGTTACTTTCCAAAACCAACACACCCGGCATGGCAATTTTGGGTTGGCAAAAGCCATCACTTAATTTCAACCCCTCAGGGATTTTATTCCACAACGTACGTTTTTTGTCTCCAGCTGCGGCAATTACTACCTTCGAACCGCTGTTTAGTCCATCGCCGCTATAATCAAGCGTATCAATAGTGGTGTTGGTATAAAAGTGAACATCTTTTGTTAAATCAACCCGTTCTAAGATATGTTTGATAAAATCTTCAATATGGTGGGTGCTTAAATGCTGATCATCTTCCTTGGCCGCAATAAACAGGTATTTGGCCAAACTCAACTGGTTTTTGCCCAGAATGTGATTGGCAATAGTCAAAATTTCCTGCGGTCTTCTTTCTTTTAAGTAAGGGGTATAACGTTCGCTGCCAATGGCAAAAAGCAAAGGGTGAACGCCAGCAGCATCTACCGCATGAACTTCTTTTAAACCATGTATTTCCTGAGGTATTGCCGAACCTGTAATTTCGTGGATTAAAGCCCCAAAACTGGTATCCTCTTGCGGTGGTCGACCCACAACGGTAAACGACCAGATGGCATCTTTTTTATGGTATACATGATGCACTTTCATTAAAGGAAACGGATGGGTTAAGCTATAATAGCCTAAGTGATCGCCAAAAGGTCCTTCAGGTTTATTTTGGTTTGGATAAACCGTACCTGTGATAATGAAATCAGCATCCGCAGAGATGCAAAAACCTTCCTCATCATAAAAATAACGGAATCTTCTATCGCCCAAAGCACCAGCGAAAGTCATTTCCGACAAACCCTCTGGCAATGGCATTACAGCCGCTAAGGGATGTGAAGGTGGACCACCCACAAAAATGCTTACTTTTAATGGTAAGCCTAAAGCATTGGCTTTCGATTGATGCACGCCTATACCCCTATGGATCTGGTAGTGCAATCCAATCTCTTTATCCTGTACATAGTCGTTCCCGCCCAATTGGATGCGGTACATCCCCAGGTTTGCGTTTAAAACACCAGGTTTGTCTACATCTTCGGTATACACCTGTGGCATGGTTACAAAAGGACCACCGTCCATTGGCCAGTTTACAATCTGCGGCAACTGACTAATACTTGTTTTTAAAAATTTGCTTTTTGCAGAAGGTGTTTTTAGTGGCAAGGCAGATAATGCCGACATTGCTGAACCTGCATAGTTAAATGGATTTTTTAAGGCTTTTATCGGGTCATTTCTTAACGATACCAATTGTTGTACTTTTGGTAACGTATCCCTAAAAATAAATTTCGATCTTTCTAAGGTTCCAAACAAATTTGAAACCGCAGGGAAAGGGCTTCCTTTAACTTTCTCGAATAACAGTGCCGGTCCTTTATTTTCATAAACCCTTAAATGGATGGCTGCCATTTCTAAATAGGGATCTACTTCTTCTTTTATTCTGATTAAATGACCGTGTTTTTCAAGATCTGATACACATTCTGCTAAACTTTTGTATGCCATGCCCAAAGATAAATAATTAGACTTTCTATAAAACAAAAAAGCCTCATATAAGCAGATTTTACAATAAAGCTACTTACATGAGGCCCTTTAACCTGCTCAACAATATTATTTCTTTCCGGCGAAAGAACGTAACATCCAGGTATTTTTCTCTTTAAACTGCATAAAGCGGTTTACCATATCGTTCGTTCCATCATCACCGGCGGCGTCTGAAGCTTCTAAAAGTTCTCTTTCCAACTCGATCAATGCGGCCATATCGTCTAAAATCGCATCCACCATATCAAGGTCTTTTAAACCAATGGTATCAATCTCCTTAATTTTAGATTCTTTAATATAATCAGCAAAACGGCTATGTGGTGGTTTTCCCAAGGTTAATACACGCTCGGCAATCTCATCAATGGTTAACTGTGCATTGGTATATAATTCTTCGAACTTCACATGAAGCGTAAAAAAGTTTTGTCCTTTGATATTCCAATGGCAACCTCTCAGTTTTTGATAATGGATGTGGTAATTAGCCAGGTAATCGTTTAACAGATCAACCACTGGTTTAACTTCTTTTTCGTTTAAGCTTATTTCTTTAGCGTCCATTTTTTTATGATTTATAATGTGTTTTACTGTCAACGTAACAACCCAAATTTATAAAAGTTTCTCCAATTTTGTCTTTTGAACAATACGTTATTTATTAAACCGTTTAATATTCAACATTAAACGAAACAACCATATTATAAACATTTGTTAATGAATAGCATATCGGATTTACAAAGTTAAAGTCATCTTATTTTTACTTAAAAACGAACAGCACAACTTAAGATGGTTAACAATATTATTCGTATAATTGCTCCCTTTGACTTAAAAATTTACATAAAATAAATGCATAAAATATATTTATCTGCTGTAGTGTTATTTGCTTTAAACATTGCAAATGCCAAAGCCAACACAGCTAGAGACTCTATCGGTGTAGAAAATAATAAAGGCAAAAAACTGATCGTTCACCAAACCGTAGCAAAAGACACTTATTATTCGATCGGGAGAAGGTATAATGTTGCGCCTAAAGACATTATGGCGTTTAACGACAATAAATTCCTTCAGGTTGGGGTAATTATAAAGGTACCTACCAATGTTCCTTTTACCGCAACAGGATCAGCAAACCCTACACCAACGCAAAATGCTTCAACGGGTAATGTGATCGAGCATACCATCAAAGCAAAAGAAAACCTAAACATGCTGGCCGAAAAATATGGCACAACGATAAATGAGATTAAAGCATTTAACAACCTCACCGGAAATAATTTAAGTATCGGTCAGGTTTTAAAAATCCCTGCTAAAATCGGCGAACCAACCGCAACAGCTGCTCCGGTAACACCACCAGCAAAAAATAATACAGAAACACCTCCTGCCAATACACCATCGGCAGATCAAACCATGATCGAGCATACCGTTGCGCCAAAAGAGTTTTTAGGCAAAATAGCCGAAAAATATGGCACCACCGTTGAAGAAGTGAAAAAGGCAAATAACCTGTCGGGGAATAACCTCCGCATTGGGCAGAAGCTTAAAATTCCGGCAACGAAAAATATCGACGAGAATAAGGTTGTAGCTGCAGCAGCCGCTGAAGAAAAACCAGCTCAGGAGAATAAATCTGCGGATGCAGCAGGTTCACATACCGTTTTAAGAAACGAAACCATTTTCACCATCGCTAAACAATATGGTATTACGGCTTATCAGATCAGGAAATTAAATGACTTACCCGATAACGCCATCACTATTGGTCAGGTTTTAAAAGTACCTGGTGGAATTGTTGCCGATGTTCAGGTGCCAAAAGAAAAACAGGCAGAGGCAAAAGTTAAAGAAACACCAGTAGTAAAAGAAGAAAGTTTTATCCATACGGTAGCTACCGGCGAAAATATCTTTTCGATTGCTAAAAAATATAATTTAACGGCATATCAGATCAGAACGGCGAATAAATTGGATGACAATAACATCAAGGTAGATCAAAAACTGATTATACCTAAACCGCCACAACCGAAATCGGTAAACGATGCTTCTAAAGAGGATCAGGAAAATGAACCAGACAGTACAATGGTTAAAGATCCTAAACTCCGCCGCGATCCGAGTGTTTATGGCTTAAGCCAGATCGAAGAAAAAGGCACTGCAGTTTGGATTGCAGATCAGGATCTCGACGGTACAAAAATGTTGGTTTTACACCGAACAGCGCCTGTGGGCAGGGTAATTAAGATTACCAACCCTATGACCAACCGTACCACTTTCGCCAAAGTTGTTGGTAAATTTACAGAGAACGAATCCACAAAAGATGTTATCATTGTAATGACTAAAGCCGTAGCCGATTCGTTGGGTGCTTTAGACAAGCGTTTTTTCTGCAATTTAACTTATAGTGCTCAATGAGTTTGAACAAAAAGCCTTTCATAATTGGTATTGCCGGTGGTAGCGGATCGGGTAAAACATTTTTCTTAAACTGTTTTTTACATCATTTTAAACAAGATGAAGTAACGCTGGTATCGCAGGATGATTATTACATCCCGGCTGGCGACATGACCCAGGAAGAAAATAAATTATACAATTTCGATTTGCCATCAACCATCGATAGTGAACAGTTTTTGAGAGACATTAAGCAGTTGATGAGCGGTGAAGTGGTTTACAAAAAGGAATACAATTTTAATAACCCATTGGCTGTAGTTAAAATTTTAGAGATCAAATCGGCACCAATCATTATTGTTGAAGGTCTTTTTATCCTTCACTTTAAAGAAATTGCTGCATTATTGGACCATACCATTTTTGTTGATGCAGATGAACAGGTAGCCTTAGACCGCCGCATCAAACGTGATGGCCTGGAACGTGGTTATCCAGAAGAAGACGTATTGTACAAATGGCACAATCATGTTGTACCAGCCTATAAAGAGTACCTGCTGCCATATCGTGGCGAATGCAATAAAGTAGTAATGAACAACACCAACGAACCCGACGAAATTATTGCCATTACGGAAGACATTTCGAACGATTTAAGAAATAGTATTTTAGTAGATATACAGTAAACGAAAGAAGTCAAGTTTTAAAAACTTGACTTCTTTTTAATACTAAATTTTGTCATCCTGAGCGTAGTCGAAGGACGTTCATATTCTAAGAGCGTAGTTTGTATCCCCTTAAATACTTAATCCAGCCTCATCTCTGGGATCTCCCCCTCCACCACCAATCTCCCCGCTGTAGATTGTTGTATAAACTCAATACTCACTCCTGGAGCACGTTCCAAAAGTTTAAAACCCCCTTCTGGTAAAATATCCAAAACAGCCAGTTCAGTTACAATCTTTTTGATGCACCTTACACCTGTTAATGGCAGGGAACATTTCGGCAATAACTTACTTTCACCTGCTTTATTGATGTGCTGCATCGCTACAATAATATTTTTGGCCGATGCCACCAGGTCCATCGCCCCACCCATTCCCTTAACCATTTTACCAGGAATTTTCCAGTTGGCAATATCACCGTTTTCTGATACCTCCATGGCCCCTAAAATGGTTAAGTCTACCTTTTGAGCGCGGATCATCCCAAAACTCATTGCCGAATCAAAAATTGATGATCCAGGTAAGGTTGTAATGGTCTGTTTTCCGGCATTAATTAGGTCAGCATCTTCTTCTCCCTCGAAAGGAAATGGCCCCATGCCCAGTAAACCGTTTTCTGATTGTAAGACTACATTAATTCCCTTTGGAATATAATTGGCCACCAAAGTCGGTATGCCGATCCCCAGGTTAACATAGTAGCCATCTTTTATTTCTTTAGCGATGCGTTGTGCAATCTCTTCTTTTAAAAACATAAATTTTGAATGATTGAATTTTGAATGATAGAATGACTGAATCTTCGAATGTACTACTCGACTCCGGACTCCCGACTCCCGACTGCTGACTTCCTCACCGTTTTCCGTTCAATCCTTTTCTCATAATTCTTACCCTGAAAAATCCGGTGCACATAAATGCCGGGTGTATGGATATAATCAGGATCCAGTTCGCCAGCCTCTACCAGTTCTTCTACTTCAGCAATGGTTATTTTACCCGCCATCGCCATTACAGGATTAAAATTCCGGCTGGTTGACCTGAAGATTAAATTACCGGCCGTATCTCCTTTCCAGGCTTTAACAATCGCAAAATCTGCATCAAATGCATACTCCATCAAATAATCCTTACCATCGAAATTGCGTACTTCTTTACCTTCAGCCACTTCGGTACCAACACCTGCGGGTGTAAAAATTGCTGGCATGCCATATCCGGCGGCCAGACATCGCGTAGCTAAAGTTCCCTGCGGAATAAGATCTACTTCAAGTTCACCACTAAGCAACTGCCGTTCAAATTCTGCATTTTCACCTACATAGGAAGAGATCATTTTTTTCACCTGACGCTGTTTCAGCATTAAACCAATGCCGAAATCATCTACTCCGGCATTATTCGAAATACAAGTGAGATTTTTCACCTGTTTGCTTACCAAAGCATTTATACAATTTTCCGGAATCCCGCAAAGGCCAAAACCGCCAAGCATGATGGTAGCACCGTCTGATATGTCCTTGATAGCCTCTTCAGCCCCAGATACCACTTTATTTATCATTTTATGAATTTTTGGTTAGTTCGCTAAATTACAAATTGCCATCAAAAATCCGGCATTTATAATTTTTAAATCTCTTAGGAATATTAATTGATTGGAATTAATCTAAATAACCATTACCTTTGTGCTGCAATGATTTACGAGAGAGAAGAAAGTCTATTCATATTACCCACCGATCCTGAGTTTCAAAAAGGAATGGGTTTTATTTTCAGCTGCACGGCTGAACACAAGAAATGTTGTGAGAAATTTAAAAAAGGTAAACGCTGTAAAAAGTGTCCCGGCAATAAAAAGAAATAAACTTATTTCGCAATTTCTATAATTTTATCGTCGCTCCCATTACTGGTACAGATATAAATTTTCCCTTCTGGCGATTGGCAAACTGCCCTTATTCTACCATAAGTATTTACATAAAAATCTTTTGTTGCCGTAATTTTTGTTTGTGCATCATCCAATTTGAGTTGCATCAATTTAGTGCCTTTTAACACCGCTAACAATAACGAATTTTTAAACTGGGGAATATAATCAGAATTGTAATAGGCTAAACCGCTTGGGGCAATAGTTGGTGTCCAATTGATTAATGGTTCTACTACATTGTTCAAACTGCAGAACGATTGCTCGCCACTTTCATTACAAAAACCTTTGATGTTCGGCCATCCATAATTCCTTCCTTTTTCGATAATATTAATCTCATCATCCGAATCGGGACCGTGCTCAGAAGAAAATATTTTGCTGCCAACCTGAACCAAGCCCTGAGCATTCCGATGCCCTAAAGACCAAACCGGATTATTGGGATAAGGATTATCAGCCGGAATAGAGCCATCTAAATTAATTCTTAGAATCTTACCCGCAAGGGAGTTTATATTTTGAGGATTCGCCGTATCAGAGGCATCGCCAGTGCTGATAAAAAGTTTACCACCACTAATTAACAAACGCGAACCGTTATGGATAGAAGCTGCGGGTATTTGATCCAATAAAGTCTGCGCACTGCTTAAAATCCCACCAGCATAAGTGTAACGCACTACTTTAGCTTTATATGAACTTCCGTAACCGTAAACCACATAAACGTAAGGATTTGAAGAAAAATCAGGGTGGAGCGCCATGCCCAATAAACCACCTTCGCCGTTCGTGCGCACTTCACTTATGGTAAGCAATGGTATAACCTGCCCGGTTGATGGATTTAAACGACTGATTTTACCTGCTTTTTCGGTAAACCAGATAAAATTATCTGGCCCATATACCATTTCCCAAGGCAAACTTAATCCAGAAACAACAACTTTTGATTTTAGTTCTACATCAGGTAAGCTACCTGGATCTTCATTACCATCATTATTCTTTTTGCAAGTTGTGGAAACTATTACCACAAAAAGGCAGAGTAAGATTTTTTTCATAACCGTAACGTTTTAAAAATAACAGCGTTAGGGTTATAAAAGTTTTATTTTTCTAGCTTGCTGTCAGATGATAACATCCGATACCACAACTATACAGGTAGCATAATTTAACCACAGATGGAAAGGATGCACACAGATATAAAATCCGTGTTAATCTGCTTTTATCTGTGGTTAGAACCTTTAACTTAATGACATTCGTTTTGAGCCTGCGCTCGTTTTAACGCGTGCATAAACAATCTTGCGATTTTATCGCAAATATTGTTTTCAGCGTGTCAAATGGTAACGTCTGACACCATATAAAGAAACATCGTCATTGCGAGGCACGAAGCAATCCTAATGCGATCGCTACTGCCCAAAGTTTTAACATCACTTTGTAATTTGCAATGAAGAAATGTACGAATGGCCAATCGATGAAATCACATCATCCATTTTCCATCTCACATCATCCATCAATTCAAATACACATAGGTAATCCCATCTCCTCCTCTATCCGCATGTTCATCTTCAATCCTATTCACCTGACTATATTTCCTTAAATACTCCCTGATCATTTTTCTCAAAATCCCATCCCCTTTACCATGAATGAGTTTAATAGATGGGAAACCAAGCATAATGGCTTTATCAAGGTACTTTTCCACTTCGAACAGCGCATCTTCTGTACGTTTACCACGGAGATCCAGTTCGGCCCTAAAACCTGAAACCGCATCGTTCATGCGCCCGGCAAAAGAACTTGCACTGCTTTGGATTACCTTTTTCGCTTCCTTATTACTTACTTTCTGAACGCGGTTTTTCTTTACTGTTGATCTTAAATCGCCAATTGCCAAAACCAGTTCATTGCGGTTCATCTCTAAAACCTGACCAATGGTTTCACTATCGGTAAATTTCACTAAATCACCAACTTCTATTTCACCCCCAATAACCACCTGTACTGGCTTCGGACGTTCTTTTGGTTCGGTATTTTTTACCAGTTCCCTTTGCAAATTCTGGCGGAGCTCTTTGGTTACCTCTTTATCAGCCTGCTTTTCTTTAATCTCAGCAATTGTATTTTCGACCAGTTTATTGGCATTTTTAATGATATTCTGCGCCTCTTGCTTCGCCTCCTTAATCAGCACTTTCCGGTTCTCTTCTAAAAAGCTCTTTAACTTTTCATTTTCTGCCACCAGGTTTTTCGCTTTATTCTGTTGATTGGCTAAACTTACCTTAGCATCATAAACATTTTTCTTCTCCCGTTCCAAATCAACCAACATCGTATCTACTCTGTTTTGGTTAGAACCTGTTTTTTCTCTGGCCAATTGGATCACCTCTTTTGGCAATCCAATATTCTGAGCAATTTCAAATGCATAAGAACTACCGGGTTTGCCCATTTCCAGGATGTAAAGCGGTTTCATTTTCGCATTATCAAAAAGCATCGAGGCATTTTCCAATCCTGGTGTATTGCCAGCAAAAAGCTTTAAGTTAGAATAGTGCGTAGTGATTACTCCCCTAACCTTTTTATTATTCAATACTTCTAAAACAGCCTCAGCCATTGGTCCGCCAAATTGCGGATCGGTACCTGTACCAAACTCATCAATCAGCACCATGGTTTTTGGCGAAGCATGTTCTACAAAATAACGCATCTTTTTCAAGTGTGCGCTGTAGGTACTCAAATCGCTTTCAATCGACTGATCATCGCCTATATCGGAAAAAATATTTTCGAAAATCCCCACTTCACTATTGGCATCAACCGGGATCAGCAAACCCGTTTGCAACATAATCTGTAATAAACCAACAGTTTTCATACAAACCGATTTACCACCTGCATTTGGCCCTGATACCAATACCACCCGCGTCTCGGCATCAATGTGGATATTTAATGGTGTAACACTTTTCTTTTCGGCTGCAAACGAGATTGCTAACAAAGGATGTCTTGCATTAATCAGCTTGGTTTTGGGCTCTTTTAACAAACCTGGCATTTCCGCCTCAATATCCAATGCAAACAAAGCCTTGGCACGAACAAAATCGAGTTTCGTCAGAAAACCATGATAGGAGAGCAACAACGGAGAATATGGCCGCAGATCATCTGTTAAAGCAATCAAAATTTTGATAATTTCACGTCGCTTATCAAATTCTAAGTCACGCAGTTTATTATTTAAGGTAAAAACTTCCTCTGGTTCGATATAAACCGTTTGTCCGGTGGCAGATTCATCGTGCACAAAACCCTTTAGCTTACGTTTGTTTTCTGCCAAAACCGGAATACACATCCTGCCATCACGAATGGTTAAACTTCCATCGGCAACCCAATTATTGGCAATGGCCTGTTTGTAAATAGAATCCATTCGTTTGCGCACATCCTGCTCGGCTTTCGATATGGCAGAAGTGATCTCCTGCAATTCTTTCGATGCATTGGGTTTGATTTTTCCTTTGGCATCAATTACGGTTTCTATTTTGCGGAGGATCGTTTTTTCGATCGGTAAATGCTCAAATAAAGCTTCTAGCGTAGGATAAACTTCTGCTCTTTCCTCAAAAAAACGCAATACAGAAAAAACAGTCTGCAAGGAAGTATACACCTGAAACCACTCGTCTTCTAATAGATAAGTGCCTTCTACCCTGATTTTTTCAACCAGCGATTTAATATCAAAAAAGGTATTGATCTGTAAGGGCTCCTGATTTTGCAGGATACTCTTAAATTCGTTTGTTTGGCGTAAAAATTTATCAATTTGATCAAAACGGTTCATCACCTGCATCTTTTCCACCATTGTTTGGCCCATGGGGCTCAAACAATGTTTGCTGATCAGTTGCCTGATTTCGACAAAACCTAAACGTTCTAAACAATTTTCGGGATATAACATATTATTGTACTACGGCTGGAGATGAAACAAGTTCCAGCGCTCCAGTTTTTTTTATATTAATGAGTGAATCGGCCTGTTTTTTCTTTTTGGCGATTGCGGCAACGGCCTTAACCTTTGATAAAGAATCCGGTTTCATTTTTTTTCTGATCGCAAGAGAATCGGCCTTAAATTTCTTGGCGATAACCAATGAATCCGCTTTAAATTTCTTTTTCTTGATCATTTTATCGGCTATACCAACCGCTTTTTTCTGTTGGGCAAAAGATTTTTGTATATTCTTATATATGGCTTCCAGTGCTTTGGGGTTGGTATTATACCAAATCAAACTTTTATTGTATTCGGCAGAATCTGTTCCGAATTTTTTATAAATCCCTTTATAATAAGCCGCTGCTACCTTCTTTGCCGAGTCTACAACGTAAATAGTAGAAATGTAGCCATCAACCAGGTGCATATCGTATAAAATCTTTTCCATTTTATCAGGTTTAATAATGCCATCAGGTATGCCTGGTTTGCAGCCAAACCATAATATAGCTGTCATTAAAACCCATATTAATCTCTTCATGCTGAATTAAAATATTATTTTTTGCCCAAATTGCGGCAAGGTTATTAATTTTACCAAAAATAGTTATAAATGAGCATAGCTGATAATCTTAAACAATATAAAAACGAAGTTGAATCAGACGGGGTTAAACTAATTGCAGTTTCAAAAACACAACCAATAGAATCAATTTTAGAAGCATACCATGCCGGACAACGCATTTTTGGAGAAAACCATGTGCAGGAAATGGTTGATAAAGAAGCACAACTTCCTAAGGATATAGAATGGCACTTAATTGGTCATTTACAAAGCAATAAGGTAAAATATATTGCCCCTTTTGTAAAACTTATTCATGGAGTAGACAGCCTGAAATTACTTCAGGAAATCAATAAACAGGCAGCAAAAAACAAACGTATAATCGACTGCTTATTACAGGTTTATATCGCTGATGAAGATACTAAATTCGGACTTGGTTTTGATGAAGTGATCGAACTGCTTCGCGACGAGGCATTCGCAGAATTAAAGAACATCCGCATTGTGGGTTTAATGGGCATTGCCACCAATACCAAAAACGAAAAACAGATTACCGTTGAGTTTCACGAACTGAAAGTATTCTTTGATGGCATAAAAGTGAGTTTCTTCCGCAAAGACGATGCTTTTAAAGAAATATCAACCGGAATGAGCGCCGATTATAAAATCGCAATCGAGGAAGGAAGTACAATGGTGCGCATTGGCAGCAGTATTTTTGGAAAAAGGGTAATTAAACATTTTAAGAACGACATTTCGGCGAACTAATATGGATTTTAACATCAGATTTGCAGTTGCAAATGACTGCCCAAGAATATTGGAACTGATTAACGAGCTGGCCGTTTATGAGCGCGCTCCCGAAGAAGTAACGGTTTCTTTAGACCACTTTATCGATGCTGGTTTTGGGGAAAAACCGGTATGGAAAGCTTACGTGGCCGAAGTAGACCACATCATTGTTGGTTTTGCATTATACTATACCCGCTACTCCACCTGGAAAGGCTGCAGGTTATACCTCGAAGATTTTATCGTTACAGAAGAATTTAGAGGGAAAGGTGTTGGCAAAGTATTATTTGAAAAGGTAATGGAAGAAGCTAAAAATGGCAATTACAGCGGCATGGTTTGGCAAGTATTAGACTGGAATGAACCTGCAATTAACTTCTACAATAAATATAAAGCACATTTAGAAAGCGGATGGTTAAACGCAGCTTTCTCTAAAGAACAAATCAAGGCATTTTAATATGGATATTTTTAAGTTTGGTGGTGCCTCGGTAAAAGATGCAGATGGAGTAAAAAATCTGGCCAATATAGTCCGCGATTACAAAAAAGGGAACTTGTTGATTGTAATTTCTGCCATGGGCAAAATCACCAATAAATTAGAAGAGCTTACCCATGCTTTCCTATCGCAAAATGATGAAGCACATGCTATTTTTGACGAAATTAAACATTTCCATTTCAATATTATAGATCAACTTTTTCAGGGCAAACACCATCCTGTTTACGATGATGTGGCCAATACCTTTGTAGAAATTGATTGGCTGATTGAGGACGAACCGGATAACAATCCCGATTACATTTACGATCAGATTGTATCCATCGGTGAAGTGGTTTCCACCAAAATTGTTGCCGCCTGGTTAAATGAAACCGGTAATAAGGCGCTTTGGGCAGATGCAAGAAATTATATCCAAACCGATAATACCTATCGCGAAGGAAAGGTAGACTGGACCAAAACCAATCAGATCATCCAAAAAGATTTATTGCCACTTTTAACCGATAACATTATTGTAACGCAAGGTTTTATAGGTGGAACAAGTGAAAATTATACTACAACTTTGGGCCGCGAGGGATCTGATTATTCGGCCGCTATATTTGCATCTTGCTTAGACGCCGCTGCATTAACCATCTGGAAAGACGTTCCAGGGGTATTAAATGCAGATCCGAAATGGTTTGATGAAACGGAAAAAATTGCCCAGCTTTCTTACCATGATGCCATAGAACTTACCTATTATGGTGCAACTGTAATTCACCCAAAAACCATAAAGCCACTCCAAAATAAAGGTATTCCGCTATTTGTACGTTCGTTTATCCAGCCAGAAGGAACAGGAACAGCCATTACCAAAGACAATAATCCATTGCCTATCCCCTCTTTTATATTTAAGGTTAACCAGGCATTAATTTCAATTTTTCCGAAAGACTATTCCTTTATCATTGAAGAAAACCTGAGCAATATCTTCGAACTTTTCCATAAACACAAGATCAAAATAAATACCATGCTCAACTCAGCGATCAGCTTTTCGGTAAGTATTGATGACCACCCTACCCAGATTGAAAAGTTAATTAATGACCTTGCGGAAGAGTTTACGGTGAAGTATAATAAAGGATTGGAACTGGTAACCATCCGTTATTACAATCAACAAACCATCGATCGCGTAACGGTTGAAAAAGAAATTTTACTGGAAGTAAAAAGCCGCCATACCTGCCAGATGGTAATGAAGAACAAATAGTTAAAAATCCGGAGTCTAATGTCCGAGTTTGAAAGTAATGAGTCCATCTTGATACTTGCTACTCACTACTCGATACGCATAACTCGATACTCACTACTTAATACTCGATACCAAAAAATGAACAACAACCTTTTAGCCAAATCAATCCAGGATTACATCAACGCAAATTTAAATGCAGATGTCAATCAGATTGCTTTAGCTAAAAGTCCGTTTGAAGGTATTGCTGCTGCCGAATTGGCTACGCAGATTACCGCTAAAAAGAAATCTGAAAAGAAATTACCAACCTGGTTTAATACCAAAGCGATATATTATCCCCCGGTACTTTCCATTGAGCAAACTTCTTCTGAAATTACGGCCGCTTATAAATCGAAACTGGCCAAAGGCGAAACGTTAATTGATGTTACCGGTGGATTTGGAGTTGATGCCTATTATTTCTCAAAAAAAGTAAAAGCCGTCACGCATTGTGAAATCAATCCCGAATTATCTGAAATCGCAAAGCACAATGCACAATCGCTAAATGCCACTAATATTACATTTAGGGCCGAAGATGGCATTGCCTACCTTCAAACTATTAAAGAACACTTCGATACTATTTATGTAGATCCTGCCCGCAGGGCCGAAAAGGGCAAGGTTTTTATGCTGAATGACTGCACACCTGATATTGTGAGTAATTTAGAGACATTGCTAGAGAAAGCAAATAGGATAATCATCAAAACAGCACCCTTACTCGATATTTCAGCAGGATTACAAGAACTTAAGCAAGTAAGCGAAATCCATATTGTAAGCGTCAAGAATGAGTGTAAAGAACTTTTATGGGTGATCGATAAGGAATTTGATCAGGAGACCAAAATCATTGCCGTAACTTTAAATAGCGAGGTCGAGAAAAATTTCACATTCTTCAGATCATCGGCTGATTCGTCGGTACAGTTTGCAGATGGCTTAGCTACTGGCGATTATTTATACGAACCAGACGCAGCTTTATTAAAGTCAGGAGCCTTTAATTTAATTGGCTCAACATATGATATTTTAAAGCTTCACCCCCAAACGCAGTTATTTACTTCAGCTACAGTAAATAAAGATTTCCCTGGAAGAATATTTAAAATTGAAACGGTATTAACTACCAATGACTTCAAAAAGCTTGAAAATTTAAAAGGAAATGTAATTGTTCGCAATTATCCCGCTAAACCTGAAGACCTCGTCAAAAAATACAAAATCAAAGCAGATCAAAATCAGTTTTTGATTTTCACCAAAATCGCTAATGGCGAGAATATCATTATTAAAGCCTCAATCATTCAATATTATTAGGTCGTCATTCTGAGGGCTAATTTATTGTATATAAACCAATATAAATGACGTTTAGCAACTAGTTTTATGCGCTATGCGATTCCCCTCTTCAGAGGGGTGTCCGCAGGACGGGGTGTTTTTCTCCTTGCCGTACGGAAGTTAATGTGATAGATAAATTGCTTATTAATAGCAGATTACGAAATAACTTCAATGGAAGCGCAGTGAAGAATCCTTCATTTACAAAAAATGTTAAATCTACAACCGACTATATGTTTTTTGAAAAGCAGGTTCAGAAGCTTTTGGGTCATTACAGCCCCGCTCCCGCTTCTGCCGATGAAAATATCGGCATCTCGCTAAGATCGGGTTTAACTGGCTTAAATAGTGCTGCTATTGTCTGTAAAATAAACCCGACCGACAGCGTTATCCCGATTTAAGTATCTATTTTTTTTATTTGCAGAGAATTTCAATCGGGATTAAGCAAAGGGCGGGACTGCCCTAACCGATTGCCACAGCAATTGCTTTTCAAAAAAAATAAATTAATCATAACCAAGCATTTAATATTCTCGTGTTGTCATTCTGAACGCAGTGAAGAATCTGCTTTGCATTAGCACTAGCTAAATGAACCTAAAACTTTGAACGTAGCAAGGTTTGATCGTTCTGTTTTTCATCGGTTAGAGATCCTTCGCCGGGCTCCGGATGACAATACGGTATAACCTAAAAAGCCTTTCAAAAGAAAGGCTTTTTCAAGGGATTGGAGAAATAAGTATTTTATTGCTTAAACTTTTTTGACGTTTACGGCCTGTAAACCTTTTCTGCCTTCAGCTACTTCAAATTCTACTGTGTCGTTTTCTTTCAAGCTTTCGATTCCACCTAAAACATCTTTAAAATGTACAAATAAATCTTTATTGTCTTCTTGCACAATAAATCCAAAGCCTTTTTGAGTGTTAAACCACTTAACTTTTCCGGTTGCCATAAAAAAATAAAAAATTGTATAAAATAAATAAACCTTTTACGCTTTGATCAGCATTTTATTCAACCGATTGACTATTAAAGCAAATAAAACAATCAGTTTGAGCGTTAATATTGACACAAAACTACCAAATATAATAATTTACGCATGCAATACAACGGTAATTTGGCCATTCAACAATAATGTTGCGTTCGAAAAGAAATTATGGCTCAATTATTTATTGGGTTGTGGTGTAGTACGTAAATAAGGTTTAATTACTTTATGTCCTTTAGGAAATTTGGCAGGGATATCTTCTGTCTTGATACTATTTACCACAATTACATCTTCACCATCTTTCCAATCTGCCGGAGTAGCTACGCTATAATTCGCAGTAAGTTGCAAAGAATCAATTACACGCAATACTTCGTTAAAGTTTCTTCCTGTAGATGCAGGATAAGTAATGGTCAATTTCACTTTTTTATCAGGGCTGATTACGAAAAGCGATCTAACCGTTAATGTTTCCGAAGCATTTGGGTGGATCATATCATACAGATTGGCAACCGTTTTATCCGGATCGGCAATAATCGGAAACTCAACAGAAGTATTTTGTGTTTCGTTAATATCATTGATCCAACCTTTATGCGACTCTGCCGTATCTACGCTTAACGCCAATACCTTAACGTTTCTTTTTTCGAACTCTCCTTTTAACGCTGCAGTCCTTCCCAATTCAGTGGTACAAACAGGTGTATAATCTGCCGGATGAGAGAACAGTACGCCCCAGCTATCGCCCAGATAATCGTAAAAATCTATTTCGCCAATGGATGTATTAGCCTGGAAATTTGGCGCGGTATCGCCTAGTCTTATGCTCATAATATTCTTTATTTTAAGTTGATTGAAAACAAATTTAAACAATAGTATAGTAAATACATAGACATAATATTATTTTAAGACGCCTAAATTACAATTGCAACAAAAAACCCTGAAGAATTTAATCAACAGGGCTTAAGAATATTAATTTGTTTGGGGTGTTTAATTATAAGCTTTGATCATGAAAACATAATCTTGTAGTTTTTCAATTTGTTTTGTGCGCTTCAGACCAGACAAAGTACTTTTCTTATTCGCAGAAAGTTTGTTTTTCCCTAACGAATCCTGTGGAATAGCCCGCATGGCTTCTAAGATATATTTGGATTTAACAGCAAATGCTGCACCCTCTGTTTGATCTGGCTTGCTACTGATAATTCCAACTAAATTACCGTTATTATCTAAAACCGGACCGCCACTATTCCCTGGATTTACAGCGATAGCAACTTGATATTGAGTAGTATCACCAATAAATCCATTTTTAGAACTTACATAACCTTCACCTAAAACCGCATCATCTTTTGGATACCCTAAGGTATATACCATTTCGCCAATACTACTGGTACTTCTTTTAATGGTATAAGGCAATGATGAAAGATTAGCAAAATTTTTATCGCTTATTTTTAAAATAGCGATATCATTTTGAGGATCGGTATAAACAGACTTAACTTTAAATGACTCGCCTTTACTATTTTGAACATAAAGTGAATCTGCACCATTAATCACATGAAGATTGGTTAAAATATATCCATTAGAAGAAATAGCAAAACCGGTCCCGCCAACACTGTTTTGAACCGCAGGTTTTCCAACAGCAGCCGATGTACTGTTTATTTTTCTGATTAGGCTATTTTGAGTTTTTATCGCTTTATTTACCTGACTACTTAGTAACACCAGTTGTTCTTTTTGTCTGGTATTGTGCTGAATAGAATATACAGAAACCAACGACAATACTAAAAAAGAAGCAGCAACCGCTATAGCAGATCTATGTTGACGCCATAACTGTACCACACGCGATGGATGTGGCCTTAAAGTTGAAGCTAAAGCCTCCACATCAATTTCTAAATGAATCTGGTTCAATTGCTCTTTTAAACGCAACTGCCCGGCAAACGCTCCCATAGATTCTAAAAAGAACTTATGCGAAACTACCTTATGATCTACCGTGGCATCATTACGACGTAACTGTTCAAAAGCTTCAGTTTCCTGTGCATTAAGTTTACCTAAAAGATAATCTTCAATAATTGCATCTAACTCCAAATCGTTTCTCATTTCAATTATTAGGGTTGAAAAAATATTTTCTTTAACCTCTGCAGGCATTTGTATTTCTGTGTTTTTGCGTTATCAGTATTGGTATAACCAAACTTCTCACAGATATCCTGCATGGATAAATTGTGGATATAAAAATCCTGAATAATGGTTTTGCAAGGTTCGCCCAGATGATCAAGTGCCGATTGCATTTTTACAAATTGCATATCTTTTTCTTCGTGTTCCTCTACATCCTCTTCAACAGCAAATACATCTTCATAATCGGTAATATTGCCAGCCTTTTTGCTATTTTGGCTAAGTTTCTTTAACCAGATCCGCCGGCAAACCGAATAAATATAGGTTTTCAGTTTGCTGCTGAGCTCGAAGTTACCTTCCTTAATTTTGTTATATAAAACAATTATCGCTTCCTGATAAACATCTTTTGCATCATCTTCGTCCCCATTATTATTGAGAATAAATTGCAAAATCATCGCATAATAAGCTTTGTATAACTTGTTAAGTGCATCTTCAGAGTTATTTAGAATACCTAAAATAACCTCTCTATCTGTTGGAACTGAACTCTTTAAACTGTTATTCACTAGTTAATACATTTTTCGATAAATAGTAACCCAATATTAGACAAAAAAATATTTATAGCTACTATAATTGCTTAATACAAACTTATACCAAACGGTAACCCAAAGGAGGGCTAAAAAATATTTTAACTTTTTTTCAAATTATCGGGTTACCTTTTTACCTTTGCGGCATTAACAAGAAATTAATTACTTAAAAAAAATTCAAAAATGAAAAATGCATTCAAATTAGGCTTTTTAGCTTTAGCTTTATCTTTATCAGTTGTTGCTTGTAACTCAGAAAAAAAAGCTGAAGGTGCTGATACTACTTTAACTGATTCTTCTACTATCGTTACTGATACTACTGCAAAAGATACTACAGTGAAAGATTCTACAGTGAAAGATACTACTGTAAAAGCTACTACTACTACAACTGAAGTTAAACACTAGTTTAATTTTACCCATATAAGAAAGGCCTTGAAGATATCTTCAAGGCCTTTTTTATAATATTTTATTTTTTTTATTTTTTTTTTGGGTTACCTTTTTAGACAATCAGTATTAACAGGTGAATTAATTAATTACTTAAAAATACTCAAAAATGAAAAATGCATTCAAATTAGGCTTTTTAGCTTTAGCTTTATCTTTATCAGTTGTTGCTTGTAACTCAGAAAAAAAAGCAGAAGGTGCTGATACTACTTTAACTGATTCTTCAGCTATCGTAACTGACACTACTGCAAAAGATACTATGGTTAAAGATTCTACAGTAAAAGATACTACTGTAAAAACTACTACAGAAAAAACTGAAGTTAAACACTAGTCTAACTCACTTATAAAAAGAGCCTCCAGATGTAAAATCAGGAGGCTTTTTTATTTTATGCCCAAAAACGGGTTACCTTTTTAAATTTTGGGTATTAAAGGTATATTTTAACCCTAAAACATATATCAAAATGAAAAATGCATTCAAATTAGGCTTTTTAGCCCTGGCTTTATCTTTAACTGTTGTTGCTTGTGATTCAACTAAAAAAGCTGATGGCGCTGATACAACAGTTACAGATTCGTCTACAATTGTTACCGATACAACTAAAGTAGATACTGTAGTTAAAGATTCTACCGTAAAAGACACTACTGTTAAAGCTACTACTGAAAAAACTGAAGTTAAACACTAGTTTTTATAACATTTAACATAAAAAAGGTCACGATTTAACATCGTGACCTTTTTTATTTCACAACAACGGGTTACTTTTTTAAGTTTTTTGTATAAATTAGTAAGTAATTAATCTTTAAAACCACAACAAAACAAAAAAACATGAAAAATTTATTCAAATTAGGCTTTCTAGCGTTTGCTTTATCATTATCAGTTGCTGCTTGTAAATCAGAAAAAAAAGATGGTGCAACAGATTCATCTAAAGTTGACTCTACAGTTGTAGATACTACTGTAAAAGACACCATGATGAAAGATAGTATGGCAAAAGACACCGCTAAAATGGACACTACTAAAAAAATGTAATTTAGCAACACCTAATTTTAAAGGCTTTAGATCTATCTGAAGCCTTTTTTGTTTTACCTGCAATTCTTTAAGAGATAAATCCATCAATTGTAGTAAATTTGCGGAAAATATAATCCGCATAATGAATTTAACATCACTACAAGCTATTTCACCTGTTGATGGCCGTTATAGAAAAACAACCGAAGGTTTAGCCGCTTACTTTTCAGAAGAAGCTTTAATCAAATACCGTGTTTTTGTAGAAATCGAATATTTTATCGCACTTTGCGAAATCAACTTACCTGGCCTGGAAAATTTTGATAAAAATCTTTATGCCCAATTACGCAAAATCCACGAAAATTTCGCTGAAGTAGATGCTCTAGAAATTAAGGAAACTGAAAAAGTAACCAACCACGACGTGAAAGCTGTTGAATATTTTATCAAAAGTAAGTTCGACGCCCTGTCGCTTCAAAACTATAAAGAGTTTATCCATTTTGGCTTAACCTCGCAAGACATTAACAATACCGCCATCCCTTATTCGATTAAGTTGGCGCTGAATGAAAGTTATTATCCGGCAATCAGTACCCTGATCGAGAAGATAAATGCCCTGGCTACAGAGTGGAAAGACATCCCGATGTTGGCGCATACGCACGGACAACCAGCCTCTCCAACTAAATTAGGTAAAGAGTTTCTGGTATTCGCCGAACGGTTAAGCATTCAGCTAGAAGGCTTAAAAACGATACCGAACAGTGCAAAATTTGGTGGCGCAACCGGAAACTTCAACGCACACCATATTGCTTACCCTGAGGTAAACTGGGTTGATTTTTCCAATCAGTTTGTTAATGAAACTTTAGGATTAACCCGTGCACAACATACTACCCAGATTGAGCATTACGATCAGTTTGCAGCCCAGTGTGATGCTTTAAAACGCATTAACAATATTATTATCGATTTGGATAGAGATATCTGGACCTATATCTCTAAAAATTATTTCAAACAGAAAATCAAGGCTGGAGAGATCGGTTCATCGGCCATGCCACATAAGGTTAACCCGATCGATTTTGAAAACGCGGAAGGAAACGCAGGAATTGCCAATGCCCTGTTCGAATTTTTTGCTGCCAAACTACCGATTTCACGCTTACAAAGAGATTTAACAGATTCTACCGTATTAAGAAATGTAGGTGTTCCTTTTGGCCATACTTTAATTGCCATTAATTCTACTTTACGGGGATTGAACAAAATTTTACTCAATGAAGCTGCCCTACATGCCGATCTAGACGATAACTGGGCCGTTGTTGCCGAAGCTATTCAAACCGTATTGAGGAGAGAAAACTATCCAAATCCTTACGAAGCATTGAAAGAACTGACCAGAACCAATTCAAAAATTAATGCGGCAAGCATTGCCGGTTTTATTGAAGGTTTAGCTGTTTCAGAAGCCGTAAAAGTACAATTGAGAACCATTACCCCTTTCAATTACACTGGTGTTTTTTAGTTAAATTAAATTGACGTTAAGCAGACAGCACTACAGGCTTTTATTAATGAGTAATTGTTAATTTTGTTTATTCAAATTGATTAAGACATGACGATTAACGTATATACAGAACAGACTCCGAATCCAGCAACCATGAAATTCATGGTCAACAAGCTGTTAATTAATGGTAGCGAAGACTTTGCGACTAAGGAAAGCGCAGAACATTCTCCATTTGCCAAAGAGTTATTCAAGTTTAACTTTGTTTCTGGTGTTTTTTTCGCCAGTAACTTTGTAACCGTTACCAAAACTGAAGATGCGGAATGGGCTGATATTGAAGCCATTTTGAAGGAATTTGTTAAGGGTGCGGTAGAATCTGAATTAAAAATTAAAGAAGCAACTGCTGAAGAAGCGCCTGCTTTTGAAGGTTCGGAAACTGAAATTAAAATTCAGCAGATACTGCACGATTACGTTCGTCCGGCTGTAGAGCAGGATGGTGGCGCAATTACTTACAAATCATTCGATGAGGGGGTTGTTACAGTAGAACTACGTGGTTCTTGCAGTGGCTGTCCATCGTCTACCATTACGCTTAAATCTGGCATTCAAAACTTATTACAGAGAATGGTACCAGAAGTTACAGAAGTGGTTTCTGAAGCGCTTTAAAATTGTGCATTTTTCATAGTACATATAGTGAAAAGGTCCCGATGCGAATCGGGACCTTTTTTTATTGCGTCATCCCGATCCGAGAGCTATCGGATGAAGTGCAACGGAATGCCTGCCCTTACAGGCGGGGAGAGATCTATACATTAGGATTGAATACAAAAGCTTACAGATTTCTCCACTTCGGTCGAAATGACGATCCTAGAGGGTGACGCCTCTTTTAAAAATATCGTTTAATCGCTGCTAGCATTTCTGCAGTAAGTTTTCCGTTGGTAGCCAATATTTCTCTTTTTTCAAAGTAATCATTACCACCTGCGAAATCGTAAACCTCTCCCCCTGCCTGCTGCACAATAAAGCATCCGGCCGCAAAATCCCATTGTTGTAAATTATACTCAAAAAAGGCGTCGAAACGTCCGCAGGCGGTATAAACCAGATCTATTGCCGCGGCACCAATTCTGCGTACGCCATGGCTCTTCTGCATCATCTCGGTCAGTAATTGGATATACTGAGGCTGCTTATCAAATTGATAATACGGAAAACCCGTAGCCAGTAAACTTGAAGCCAGATCTGGATTGACAGAAACCCTGATTTCTTTTTTATTCATTAAAGCAGGTCCGCCTTTATACGAATAAAACATCTCTCCCCTATTTAATTCGTACACTACACCAATAACAGGTAATCCATCTTCGTAAAGGGCTACGCTAATGCCATAGGTGGGAATGCCATGGATAAAATTAGTGGTGCCATCTAAAGGATCAATGATCCAGGTATACGTTTTGCCTGTTCGATTTATGGTTTTCTCTTCCGTAATAAAACCGGCGTCAGGAATCAGTTTTTCAAGGTTTTGAACCAGTTTCTGTTCTGCTGTTTTATCAACATACGAAACCATATCATTCAAACCTTTGTATTCGATTTTTTGGGCATCAAATTGCATAGCTTCTTTACGGATAAAGTTTCCGGTAAGCTTTACAATAGAGATCACCTTATTGCATAATAATTCGTAATTCATAGCTATTTAACAACAAAACAGTATTGTTGTTGGATTTTAAAATGAACTTATAGGGATTTTTAAGCCAGTTTATTCTTGTTCCTTAAAGCATAGGCACTTAGTGCAATGCCACCAACTACAAGGAAAGTAGAAATCATTTCGGCCTGTGTAAAGTGCATACCAAAAACATGGTATTTAGAATTCACACGGATCAATTCGATACAGAAACGTTCCATACCGTTCAAAATCATGTAAATACCAAACATTAAACCTGGTGCCTTTATTTTATCTCTGATGCTCCACAAGAAAGCAAAGAGGATTAAACAGATCATGACTTCGTAAATTGGCGTTGGATACACACCCTGGGCCAGTTCATTACAAAACTTACCACTGCAGCCGGGAATAGGAATTCCATCCCCCACCACGTTATTCGGATATTTGTACGACCATAACCAATCTGGTAACCAAGAAAAAGGTTTCGGATTAAGGTTCTTGATTCCCCAATCACCATCGCCAGCTAAATGGCAGCCAATACGGCCTACTGCATAAGCAAGCATCATTCCTGGCCCACCAACATCGAGCATATGGAGCGGTTTAATGCCGTTTCTTTTGGCAATGATCAATACTGCTGCACCACCGCATATTAGCCCTCCGTAAAAGGTTAAACCACTAAAAGACAACAACCTTTCTATAGGGTGTTGAACAAAATCGTCCCAATACTCTAAATTATCGAAAAATTTAGCCCCTAAAAAACCCCAGATAGCCGCCCAAACAATCAGGTTACTCATTGTTTGGTATGGATGAACCGTCACTAACGTTTCTTTTGGTTTATCCAGTTTGTGTTTATTCTTTTCAGTATAGTCCCAATATGCAAACAAACCGGCAAAAAACAAACCACCGATGATATATCCTTTTGTAGACATTAATACGCCCTGTGCATCGTTTACAAAAAGTTTATAATTTAACAACGCGTAAACCAGTTTATAACCGATAATGAAACCGAAAAGGCCGTTCAAAATCAGCTCCGAAGTAGTAGCAGGTTTTCCAACTACAATTGTTTTTTTAATTGGATGAAGTATGCCCAGCGCTTCTTTACGCTTTAGTTCTTTGGTAAAGGCCCAATAACCGGCAACAAAAGCCAGTGCCACAAAAACACCAAATGTATTAAATGGAAGCGGTAAATTAATGCCGAATAAGTATTGCAAAAAATGTGAAACGGTAGGAAACATACAAATTATTTGTTGCGAAGATAGGAAAGAAAGACCAAAGCGGAAAGACTAAAGCTGAAAGACCAAAGACTAAAGCAAAAAACGTAAAGTCGAAGCAGAAAGATCAAAGCTGCATAATCAGTGCGTTCCTAAAATCTGTGTAATCAAACCCGAAGGGAAAAAAGCTGAAAGGCATAAGACCAGCGGTTAAACACGGAGAAACTGGTCAAACTCTATTTTTATTAGGAGAATAGTGGTTCAGTATTTTATTGGTTGCTACAGTCCCGCGCTACGCTTTACTCACCCGATAGAAAAAATCGGATTCGTGCCCGCTCCGATCGGGTCTAATTAACTCTCTATAGTAGTTCTTCGAAAGCGTAAATTAAAATCATTGACAACGAAATATCAATTTCATGTTCTGTGTTTTAAAGATCCTTCGACTACGCTACCATTGACGTTATTTTGTAATTATTTACTAATGAATAACTTAAATGCATTTGCATTTCCTCCGAGCTAGGCCAAAGCACCTCATCCACGTTCAACTAAGACCCGGCCTAACAAATTTTTCGGGCCCCACAGACCAAGCCACTCTACTGGCTTCCAAAGAAAAATTTTCAGCCGGCATTTTTTGTTTCTTTTTGATGCCAAAAAGAAAGAGCCCTTCGGCGGCGGCGAGCCGAGGCAAGACGGAGCAGCAGGGCAAAAAAGATAATTTATACGTCAATCCTATTGATTTTTATGCAATAAATTATCCCTCAGGATGACAAATCGAAGGAATGAAAATTAGATTGAAGACTTCTGACTAATGATGTGCGTAAGCAGTTTCCAATTCGGCAACCTCTACCTCACCATCAGCCGTAATTTCTAAAAGCTTTACTGCTTTTAACTCATTAACCATCACCGGATCGTATTTAGCACGGACTTTTACATAATTTTTGGTAAAACCATGCATGTAACCCGATTTCTGATCAGCTTCGAAAAGAACTTCGCCTTGAGTACCAATCTGCGATTCGTAAAAAGCCCTGCGTTTTTTATCCGATAAAATATGGAGCATTTTACTACGTTCGTTGCGTACACTTCCGGCTACAACACCTTTCATTTCGGCAGCAGCAGTTAATTCGCGTTCAGAATAAGTAAATACGTGTAAATAAGAAATATCAAGTTGGTTTAAAAACTGATAGGTATCTAAGAAATCTTCTTTTGTTTCACCCGGAAAACCGACAATTACATCCACGCCGATACAACAGTGCGGCATTACTTCCTTAATTTTGGCCACACGTTCTACATATAAATCGGTACGGTAACGACGGCGCATTAAGCCTAAAATTTTATCAGAACCCGATTGTAAAGGAATATGAAAATGTGGAACAAATCTTTTTGAGGTAGATACAAACTGAATGATCTCATTGCTCAAAAGATTTGGTTCAATCGACGAAATGCGGATTCTTTCGATTCCTTCTACTTCATCAAGGGCTTTAACCAGGTCAAAAAATTTATCTTCGCGCTGACCGTTACGGATCCCAAAATCGCCAAGGTTTACCCCCGTTAATACAATCTCTTTTACTCCGCTTTCGGCAATCATTTTCGCCCGGTTAACTACATTTTCGATGGTATCGCTACGGCTTGCGCCACGCGCTAAAGGAATAGTGCAATAGGTACAAGGATAATCGCAACCATCCTGTACTTTCAAAAAAGTACGCGTTCTATCCCCAATAGAATAAGAGGCAATAAAATTATGATTTACTTTTTCGATATTCTGCTGATGAACAACCGCTTTAGGCTGTTTGGTTAAATCGGTAATGTATTCTACAATCCTGAATTTTTCGGCAGCACCCAAAACCATATCCACACCTTCTATTTCAGCAATTTCCTGTGGTTTTAACTGTGCATAACAACCAACAATGGTTACAAAGGCATTTGGCGAATACTTTAAAGCTTCCTTAACAACTTTACGGCATTTTTTATCAGCATGCTCCGTAACAGAGCAGGTATTGATCACATAAACATCAGCCTGATCCTGAAATTCTACCACAGCATAACCGGCATCGGTAAATAAACGACCGATAGTTGAGGTTTCAGAGAAGTTGAGTTTACAACCTAATGTATAAAATGCGACTTTTTTCATTGAGCCTGCAAAGATAAGAAATTTGTTCGGAGTTGGGTGTTTGAAACCGTCTCAACCTACAATTTACAGTGTATTAACAAAAGATAGTTTAGAGTTGGGTGTTTGGAGTTTGGAGAATTTTACCAAATGGGTTAATTTACGCCAATCGCACAACTCAACACTCCCAATTAGTCTTCCTGCCAACGGTAGCTTTGCTGTTCAAAACCTGCCAAATCCAATACTCTGCTAATTACCGTTCCGGCAACTTCTTCTATGCTTTTAGGCAAACTATAAAATGAAGGGTTTGCCGGACAAATGATCCCACCAGCCTCGGTAACGGTTTTCATGTTATTGATATGGATTAAACTAAAAGGAGTATCCCTTACCACGGCAATCAACTTTCTCCGCTCCTTTAATACCACATCTGCCGCTCTTGAAATTAAATCGTTGGATATTCCATGCGCAATACGTCCTAAAGTTCCCATTGAGCAGGGAACAATGATCATGGTGTCGTATTTTGCAGATCCTGAGGCAAAAGGAGCATTAAAGTCATTTTTATTATAAAAAGTGAAATCTACAAATTGATCATAATTCTGGTTACCCAGTTCAAATTGCCAAACCTCTTTTGCATTATCGCTCATTACTACGCCAACAGCCTCAATCTGGGCTTTTAATTTCGATAACTGATCAAATAAAACCTTTGCATATATAGAACCGCTGGCACCAGTAACCGCAACAATCACTTTCTTTTTTATCATTATACAAAGATAGGTTTTCTGAAAGATACTAAATAAAAAAGGGCCAGAACAAAGTTCTGACCCTACATCTACCTATGAAAAACATACCCTCGAAAGGGTAAGAACAAATATATATAAATTTTTAAAAAAATATACCAGAGAAATGTTAAATCGTCTAAATGACGCCTTTAAATCAAAATATAAAAATAACATACTGATTATCAATCTAATAATTTTTTACAAAATTAATATAAAATCAATTTTAAGGGCAAAAATGATACATTTTACGCAACACTATTAAATAATATGTATTACAAATCAGTCACTTTTACTCATTATGACAATACATTTATAATTCTAAAACCTAATTTCGAACATTTAGCTTTACAATTTTTTGATATTAAAATAACAGATGTCTAAGAAATAGTACGTCAAAAATTATTAGGGATAGGATCTAACAGTATCTCATCATCAAGATGTACTCATCGCATGCAAAGCTAGTTTAGATCTAATACGGCTCAACGTTTCCAATCGCATACATAGAAAAGAAGCAATATATTTTAGGGGAACCCTATTTACCAGTTCTGGGTAAAACTTCATAAAACGCACATATCTCTTTTCCGCAGATTGTAACCTTGTGATCAGTGCCCGCTCGCAAGCTTGTAGGTAGTGTAATTGGGTCATTTTCCGATCAACATAATTTGCAATATAATAATTTAGATAAAGTTGTTTAGTCATGCTGTGGGGAACCGCAATTGCAACTACCTCTTCCAGAGCCTGTACGTATTCTTCACCAGGCTCACCTTCATCCCAAAAATTATTCAAATTGCTAACAAACTCATTTTCTTTTGCAATCCAGGTGGTAATTTCTTTATCATCATCTTTCATATAACCTCTGGCTACACCTTTAAAGATAAGATAGGTGCATTTATCACGGTGTAAGGGTGAAGAAATAAATTTATTCTTTTTAAAAGTAACCGGAAAAGTATGTTGATTGATGATGAATTCTATATCAGATGTTAACTGATGGAAGGTTCTGTAGACTTTAATTAAAGGGGAAAACCCATTAAATGCCCTCCACTTATCTGTTGAATAAATGTTTTCGTGACTCATGTTCGATATCTATTGTGTAACTGCTAATAATCCTCCAAAAAGGATAAAACGAAAATATTATCTACCTTTTTATTTAACAGTTGTGCAATAAAAATGTTTAGTCAATAAATAATGTTATGCTAAAATGATGTATAAAATATGGCCTTATAACAACCTAAACAGCATTTAGACTTATAATTAATACATTTTTGTAGTATAAATATTATACCTTCGTAACAAATCTGTTGGCAATTAAAGTCCTAACGGTTATATTTGAGAAAGCGTTAACCAAATTTATGATAGATTTAGCATCATCATTTTTAAAAGCACTATTAAAACATTCTAATACTCCTTTAATCATTTTCAAAATAAAACCAGTTTTGGTTGTTGTAGAACACAATGATGCGTATAGGGCGTTAATAGAACGGATAGGAGGAAACTTTAAGTTTTATGATATTGATATTATTCCGAATCTACTTTCTGACGGGGAAAAAGAGCAATTGATTAAAACAGTTCGTAAAGTAAGTGAGCGCAAAGAAAAAAATATTTTAATTATTCATCCTATTTATTCCAATTCGCCACATGTAAAATGGGAATTGGAATTTTCTCCTGTAATACAGAACGATCACCCAGTTGAATACATTATTTGCTCGCTGAAAGAAATCGTAGCCAATGAAAATAACCTGGAAAACATTTTATTCGAACTCTCCGAAAGTGAAACAAGGTTTAGAGGTTTTTTCGAGCAGGCACCCTTGGGAATGTGTGTATTACGAGGTACTGAATTGATTACAGAATATGCAAATGATAATATTTTGAAACTTTGGGATAAAACCAGAAAAGAAGTTATCGGCATACCACAGGAAGAAGCAAGGCCTGAGCTTGGCTTAGAAAAACCTATATTGAATCGCGTTAAAGACATTTTTAAAATAGGTGAGCCTTTAGTTTTGAATGAATTAAGAATTTCGACACCAAAAACTGATGGTTTTTTTATTGCGATGTACCAGCCTTTAAAAAATGATAAAAACGAAGTCACCAGAATTTTAGTCATCATTAAGGATATTACAGAACAGGTAAACTTTAAAAAGGAACTACTCAAGGCTAAAGACATTCTCAAAATTGCCATGGATGCATCCGAAATGGGCTCCTGGAATATTGATATTGAAAGCAAAAAGGTACTGTTATCAGAAAGGGCACAACAAATTTATGAACTGGAAAGCAACACCTTAGGAATTGAGCAAGCAAAATCATTGATCAGCCCGGATGATATTGCATTTCTGACTAGCAGTATCAAAAAAGCGTTGCATAACAGACAGGCTTTCAACATCGAATATCAAATTAATCTGAACGGCATAAATACGAAAACAAAATGGTTGAGAACTGCCGGTAAAGCCTATTATAATGAAGAAGGAAAGGCTGTTTACATCGCCGGAGCTGTTTTAGATATTACGGAGCATAAACAAGATGAGATTAGGAAAAATGATTTTATAGGCATGGTAAGCCATGAGCTCAAAACACCTTTAACTGCGCTAAGTGCTTATGTACAGCTTTTACAATTTAAGCTTAAAGAAACTACCGGCAATCACTTTACCATTGAGACCCTTGACAAAATAAATGTGCAGCTGAAAAGAATGTCGCTCATGATTGATGGTTTTCTAAATGTATCGCTCTTAGAATCCGGCAAAATTTTATTAAATAAAACTGATTTCGATCTCGTAGAACTAATCAAAACCATTGCGGAAGAAAACAGGGTTATTTTGCCAAGTCACTTTATACAGGTTATTGGTTTAGACGAAATTATAGTAAACGCAGATCGTGAGAAAATTGGCAATGTAATTAATAACCTGATCAGCAATGCAGCTAAATATTCTAAAAAAGAGTCTTTAATCGCCATCAAATGCGAAAGAAAAAAAGGCGAAGTAATTGTTAGTGTAGAAGACGAAGGTATTGGAATTAAAGAGGCGAACATACCTAAGCTTTTTGATCGTTTTTTCCGTGTTGAAAGCCTGGATACGCGAACAATTGCTGGCTTTGGCGTTGGTTTATATATCTGCTTAGAAGTAATGGAAAGGCATAACGGAAAAATCTGGGTGGAGAGTAAATTTGGAAAAGGCTCTACATTCTATTTTAGTTTGCCCACAGCGGAATAAATATATTGGTGGATGCCAAACCAAATATCCTTTTTTGTTATCACTAACCTAATGAATTAAACCCGAACCATATCTATTTCAAGTTCTACATTAACAGCGGTTAAACCCTTGGTACTTAATTCTATTTCAAAATTTACTTTTGAGTTGGTGATCATATGATCGGATGTTGTACTTAGAAAAAAATGAATATCCTGGCCGTTTTCATCAATAATGATTCCATGGCCTTGTTCAATATCAATCAGACTAACGTATCCCTTTCTTTTGTTGTTCATCGGGTTTAATAAAAAAGTCGACAATTATAACGAAAATCAGTATAATTAAAAATACATATGCATAAAAATAAACATAGCAAAAAGCTCTACTAAATCGTTTTCTTTATCGGTAATCGTTGTTTATGAAAAGATTAAATTTCACCTAATTCATATTGATTTTTTGGAAAAGAGCTCGTTTAATGATTTGCTAAAAATATAACCCATTTGTTAAATTATTAATATTACCTGCGCTAAATAACCATCAAACCCTACTATTACCCTCATATAGAGTGAAAATATGTTAACAAAATCATTTTATATTAACTATCTGATTTACATATTGTTATTTATAATAAAAAAAGCTATTTTTACAGAACAAAAACGAGCTTGTACTGATATTTATCTAATTAATCATCCCAACATGGAAAATCTCACCCAAACATCAAACATTAAGGAAGAAATCGTCCTGTTATCTGAAGAAACAGATAGAAATTATTGGGCAAACCGGCTAGGTGTAACTTCTGAAGTACTGAAATCGGCAGTAAGAGCTACCCGATGTATCACCTTAAATCAGATAACTGCTTATTTAAATCAACAAAAGAAAAAAGTCAGTATTTCTTGATTAGTATTGTATAAATTATAAGATTGGAAATCATCCAGTTTAAGAAAAGCATTAGCCACTGGTTAGTGCTTTTTGCATTTAAATGAGATTCCCTAAACCTTTTAACAAAAGCCACGGTTGTTTATACAGCACCTATAAAAATATAACTATGGCAACTACAACAAAAACAAGTTCAAAATCTCCTGCTACAACAGCGGGCGCTGCTGCAAAAAAAACAGTTAATACAAAGACAAAATCATCGGCAAAACCTCAAAACAAAACCGGCAAAATGGAAGACTCTGAATTCCATAAGTTTTTTGTTGATGAATTAAAGGACATTTACTGGGCCGAGCAACATTTGGCAAAAGCACTGCCTAAAATGAAAAAGGCTGCAACCAGTAGAGAATTGGCCGCTGCGTTCGACAAGCATACAGCCGAAACAGAAACCCACATTGAAACACTGGTACAGATATTCTCACTTTTAGACGAGAAGGCTACTGCTAAGAAGTGTGATGCCATGGCTGGATTACTGGAAGAAGCCAACGGGATTATTGAAGAAACAGATAAGGGCACGATGATCCGCGATGCGGGATTAATTCTGGCCGCACAAAAGGTAGAACATTATGAGATTGCGACGTATGGCACCTTGAAAGTTTTTGCCGAAAACATGGGCCATACCGAAGTGGCTAATTTACTGGCGCAAACTTTAGAAAATGAAAAAGCGACTGATGTTACTTTAACAGAGATAGCAGAAAGTTTCGTTAATCAAGAGGCAGCGGCAGAATAAGCAGCTGTTGAATTCAAATAAAAACAGTTCCTAATTATGGTTAGGAACTGTTTTTTGTATGCCGTAGCGCTATTTATCGCAATTAGTACTTCAATCTTCCAGTACAATAAGCAAGTAAGTTAACAGATTCTTTTGAAATTCTACTGGAACTAAGATTTGATTTAATATGTGCAACTGCACTTCCTAGTTTTTCTTCCAAAAGATCGAGCATTCCCATTATATTTTCTGGTTCAATGGTTATTGATAGTAGGGGATAATATTTATTCTCTAAATCTTTTTTCTGGTTATTCGTAGCCAAACCCAATGTCCACTCTTCTGTTGCAGAAAAACCATATTCATGTCTGGTATTATTCAGTTCGTATAAAAATACCTTTGCCTGAACTTTTGGATCGTTATTTGCCATTTTTACCTGGCTTTTTAGCAAATAAATCTGTTTCTACTTTTGCCGACTTCCCTTTTCCAGATTGATAATCGGATGGCGCTTTCTTATCGACGCCGATCGGTTTCTTTTTATCTCTACTCATCTTATAAATGATTATAGTTAATAAGACCAATCATCATTGCATAAACAATTCGGTGACCGGAATAAAAAATACTCATCTAAAGTGTAAGGTTAGAGAATACCGCAATGGTACATCAGCGAGAGAAAATTTCAATGATATGGATTACTGATCTAATCAAATATAACATAATTACATTGCATTTATATTTTATTATGTCATATCCTGATGATGCGTTTTACTCTTCTTCTAAAACCTTTACCAGTGCCTTGGCTTGTGTCAACCAATCATCGCTTTTTAATTCAAAATCGCTATAACAACTGTATTCATCAAAATTAATTTTATCGGTTTTGTCATCAAAAGCGCCACACACTGCTATATAGGTTTTTTTCTCTTCTTCTACGGTAAAAGTATATTCAAAAGCATAGTATTTCTTTCCATTTTCATCAATTTTATCTAAAAGTGTAATGGTTTCTGGATAGTCTTGTTCATCACCCAAATAGTTGTAAAGCATAACTTTGGCAAGTTCTTCATGCTTTCTGTATTTTAAAGGAACCTGATCTAATTTTTGTTTAGCGTTGAAGGCCAATAAAATATCGTAACGGGTTGATAAACTGTCTAATTGCGCATCGAGTAGTTTTTGATCGAGTGGTAAGTTTGCTTTTATCCTGGCACACAGCGCCTGGGTAAGCATGTAGGGAATAGAATCCGCAATTATTTTTTTGGTAAACATATCTGTTAAATTGGGTAGATCAAGCGCCGGCAGAATATTCAAATAGGTATAAATTGAACTTGCGTCTCCATTTTCACTATCCTTAAGAAAGGTATTCAGATCTGCTAAACTGGTAGCCGTTATTTTATCCCTACTGCTTTTAACCTGAGCTAAATATTTTGACCTGTTTTTTTCATTCAACAAATCCGAAACAATGTCGAGCACATTGGTACGGTACCTGATTTTATTTTTCAGGGCCAAAACCTGATCAAAGTTTTTGGAAACAAAGGCTAACGAATCATTTAAAGGTTTAAAAACCGTCCAATAATTTTGCAGATCAAGCGTTTTCGTATCTGAAAGGTTTTTCAAATACCAGCCATATTGTGTCGAATCCAGTTTTACCACTTCGACAAGTGCTTTGGCGCGTAAAATATCGGAGTTTTTAAGATCCGCAAACAACTCTTTTAACAGGGGAATGCTTTTTTGTTTTTGCAATACACTTAACGATCTTATCAATTTTATCCTAACTCCGTTTGCGGTAGTGTCGTCGGGATATTTAATCCTTAATGCTGCACTGATCAAAGGTATTTCAGTTTTATCAAATTCGTAATAAGACAATGCGCCAAAAGCAGGATTAAAGACAAGAGAATCTTTACTTTTCAGATTATCGAACAACATTTTAGCTTTAGATGCTTTAACATCAAAAGGCTTTTGATTGCCGATTAAAGCGGACTGATTAAAAAAAGCATGTGCCAGCTTACTATCCAATTCTTCTTTGGTACACATCACCCCCATGTAGTAGAAGCGGTTTTCATGAATCCAGATTTTCACTTTTCTTTCCAGTCCTGCGGCACTATCGGTGTAGGTAAAAATTTTAGCCTTCGATTTGCCAACCATTATATCTTCTGTTTTTCTAATGGTATCGCTTTCTTTTTTGATCCCATTCATTATTTGAAGATAAAAAGAATCTACATTTAAAATTTTAGCATATTTAGTGAGATTCCCTGTTTCAAAAGAATAAAGACCACCAGAATTCCTGTTGAGCGAATAATATGTTTTAATATCACTTAAAATAGAAGTATGATCTTTTTCAGCAGCTGCTGATGCTTCGACTGGTTTACCAGGGGTAAAAACCTGTAAATCTTCTACCTGATAAGGATTAATGCTTCCATCCTGGTATTTTTCCAATTTAAAAGAACTGAAAAAATCATTATCTTTCAATTTATCAGCATTTATTCCATTTTGCATCATGAGCAGATAAGTACGGTTGCCCCTTAAAAACACCTGAACTTTCATGTAAGTACCCTGCAGAAGCAATTCGATCTCCCTTCCCTCCAAGCCTTCTTTATAGATTGTTTTCGGTCCCTCGATAATTTTACCGTTTTTTCCAAGTTGCTTTACGGTACCGCTAAATACAGTTTCCTTATCAGCTACATACATTCCTTCAGGAAAATCATTGTATTTAAACAAGTAGCTTACATTATTAACCTTATCTAACATGGTATATATGTTCATCACATAAGGGGAAGCAGCGAAGCTTGGATTAGCTACTTCCTTGATCATTTCTTCTGGCTGCAGCGGGGTTCTTAAACTGAAGCCACCTAATGCATGTTTGTAATCCAACCAATTGCTGCTCTTTGTAGAAATGGCATCGCCGATCTTAAATGAGGAAATGAACCGCTCTACGAATGCTTCATGAAGGCTATTCTTTGCATTTTCGACATTGATGATATATAAGGTGTTATTTTTGTATAACATGATAGATCTTGAAAATTTATTGTTTGTCTGCATTTCCACATCCAAACCAACAACCCCAAACCTGTTATCGCTTTTTTTACTCAACAGTTTAACATCATCTTCTGTATAACCTTTTAAAACTGAATCCAGGTACTGCTTTGGCGAAACTTTATCGAGTGGCCCCACGTAAGTTGAGTTAAAGGTATATACCACATCGGTAATCAGATCGGTACAGGTTAAATATTTCCCGACAATCTGCTTGGTAACAAAGGGTTGCGAAGGGAATTCGATTTCATAGTTATCAGCAACATCTTTGTATTTCACCCAATCCATTTTGGCATAATCGATTTTAAACGATTTTGCAACACCGGTAAAATCACCTTTAACGACCCGTAAGGTATATCCTTCTTTTTTCAGCAGGCTAATCAAACCCTGCTCACCAGAAAGGTGCGCAGCACCTACGGCAATAAATATATTATCAGATGTGATTAACTGCGTAATACCGTTGAGCATTATTTTATTCCGGCCAACAAGGTCCAATTGGTCATCACGCCCATCATTTAGCATACCAGAAATTTCTTCAAGATTACCATTTGCATAAATGTTGATTAATTTTTCAAAGTTCTTGGCCTCCATTTCCTCATCTACATCAAACAAAGCCCCAACCTTTTCATCGTTACCATATAACAACTTTACCTGATCTTCGGGCTTTTCCAAGCCATAAATCTTTTTCTTCAGTGTTCTGGCAATCCCATATAAATAGGCATCGACAAAAGTTTGCATATCATCTTTTTTAGAAAAGTCAGGTTGCATTAAAGAAGCAACCAATATTGGATTATCGAGCAAGGCAGAATCTGGCGTATAACCATTTTTGTGCTTAAACCGTTTCATCAGCTCGGCGGTTTGCTCTGCGGTAATCAGCCTGGTAATTTTCCCCTTATCCTTTGCTTGCGGCAAATGATTGAAGATAGACTTTGTTAAAGAATCAGGGTGCACCTCAAGAACAAACCCGGAACTGGCCTGGATCGCTTTAATTACCGAATCGCTAAAGTTAAATGCACGCCGGTCTTTAACATGCATGGATCCGAAAAGATAGGATGGTTTCGAAAGACCTTTTCCACTAATTTGCCAAAGTAAATTATACCTTGAGTTATTTTCTTGCGAAAAAGTTTTAAATGTAATAGCGAAAAAGATTAGTATCAAGCAAGTTGCTTTTGGCGAAAACCCAAAAGAGAAAGAAAACTTCATAAAGATCGAGCGTTAAAAATAAGTCGACAATATAATAGTTTTCTGTTTAAATCTACATTAAGTTTTAAATCAATTCGTACATGGAGAAAACAAGTTTATAAGCTAACACCTATTACCTGCGGTACCTGTGCCATACCCTGTACCACTTTTTATTGTTGGGATAGCTACGATGTGATGTTCTGTTATTTACGATGATGGCGACGATTAAAAGTATAGTGGCGCCAGACAATACCGGACTAAGCACATATAAATAACCTAAGGATTGAATTTTAGCCGAACCAATATTGGCAATTAATGCCGTTGCCCCTCCCGGAGGATGGAGGGTCTTTGTAATCTGCATCAATACGATGGATATTGAAACCGATAAGGCAGAAGATAACCAAACTTCGCCAGGGATAAGTTTATGGATGGTAACCCCTACGATTGCACAAAGCACATGGCCTCCAATTAAGTTTCTTGGTTGTGCAAGCGGACTATTGATGATACCGTAAATAAGCACTGATGAGGCACCAAAAGAACCAATGAGAAATAAGTTATCATTCGCAGTAAAGTATTTAGAATTAAGCAGACCAATAATGCCGACCCCAAAAAAGGCACCTATAAATGTCCAGAAATGTTCTTTAAAATCGATTAGGGTTTCTTTATAAACGATGTATTTTGCTGTTCGAAGGTGTTTTCTTATCCGTGTTCTCATAAGCCTATGCTGGAGCGCGTGCAAAAATAGCAAAATATAAAGTGTAAGCTCCAGTAAATAAAAAAGGGTTGAAAAATTAATTCCAACCCTTCAAAAATGAATATTTTTTCGATTTTATTTTTGAGACTGCTCAGGCGCTTTTCCGATCAGATCCATAAATTGATCTAACTTAGGCGTAATGATAATCTGTGTACGTCTGTTTTTCGCTTTCCCTCCTGCTGTAGTATTATCTGCAATTGGATTAAACTCTCCACGTCCGCCAGCGGTTAAACGTTTAGGATCTACAGCATATTTGGTTTGCAATACCTGCACTACTGATGAAGCACGTAAAGCACTTAAATCCCAGTTGTTGCGGATATTGGTTTGCGTAATCGGCACATTATCGGTATTACCTTCTATCAATACATCGTAAGTATCGTAATCTTTGATGATTTTGGCAATTTTACTTAATGTTTCACCCGCTTTGTCTGAAACCTCGTAACTACCAGATTTGTAAAGCATATTATCAGCCAAAGAGATGTAAACTACACCTTTAAGTACCTGAACATCAACATCTCCAAGTTCTTCTCTACTTAACGAACGGGTTAAATTATTGGTTAACACCATATTAAGTGAATCACTTTTGTTTTTGGCATTTACCAATTGTTTGATGTATTTATTAGAACTGTTGATCTCGTCAACCAGTTTAGAAATATTTACATTGCCCTGGTTACTCGAATTTAAACATTTGTTCAAAGCATCCTGTAAGGCGGTAACATTGGCTTTTTCTGAGGCAATCTGCTCTTCTAAACTTTTCACCCTACTGGTACTGCCGCTCAGTTCGCGTTGGCTATCCTGATATTTATTACTTAACTCCTGGTTTCTTTCTCTCAGTTTCGAATAGGTATCCTGAAGTTCAGCATATTTTTTATTGCTTACGCAACCTGCTGCAAGTGCAAGACCAAAGAGCATTATAGGTATTGATTTGTATAATTTCATAATCTTATTTTTATTTATTGCTAATACGTTAACAAATTCCTTGCCGCAAAGTTTAATATCGCCCTGAACAGGTGTTAAAAAGCGTTAATCTTTACCGAATCAAAGCTGGCCAAAGCTTTATACGCTCTTAATCCTATACTGCCCGATCGGTATTGACCATCTGTTGCAGAGAGAATAGGTTTTGCCGATCCGTTTATAAAAATATCAAATTTATCTCCTTTGGCCACTATCTTTAAGGTATACATTTTGTTCATTTCAACTGGGTACTTTTCTGAGCTTAAAACGGTCCATTTTTGATCACTCGCTTTTCCCAACTGTATTGTACCTGTAAGTTGATTTAAGCCAACATAATACCCTTCGTAAGCATCAGGACCAATGGCTGGATTAGATACCCTGAACATTAAACCTGCATCGCCTGCAGTATTGATCTTTACATCTGCCTGATAAGTAAAGTCTTTAAAATCGGTTCCATTGGCCACATATTTAGAACCGTTTATGCCATAACCACCCGATCCTGCATTTGACGCAGAATTCACCTGACCATCTTTCCAGAACCATCCTCCGCCATAAAACACCCAATCAGCAGCCATTCCTGTATCGAAATTTTCTACTAAATTCTTATTTGCTTTTTTAGGCTGACCGATTACCGGAAATAAACTTAAACGGATATTTTCTGATCCATAAGGCACCAAGGTAATCTCTTCATCTTTTTCTGTTGAAGCAACCGGACTGAAAGGCACATCAAAAGCCGAAACCTTGTTGTAACCCAAACCCCATGATGGGATTTTCTTGCCCTGTATTTTTAGTTTAATGGGTGAATTTGCTGCGATGAAAGGATTTTCGGGCATGACTGATTTGACCACTTTAACCACATGGTTCAGATCTCCTTTACCCAATGACAAACCATAGTTCCAGGCCGATTCAGGGCGGATTTCGTAATCTGTGAAACCAGCAACCGGATGTGTTTTGGTTATTTTATTTTCTGCTTTAATTTCGAGGGCATAAACGATAGGCCCACGTTCTATACTAACAGAATTGTTCACTTGTCTTTCTGTGGCAATCTGCATCGGAAAATCCAATTGCAATTGATCCTGATCTTTCCACTCACGGCTAATCGTGAACATTTCCCCTGCTTTTACACCGCTTAATACAGTTCCGTTTAGTTTTACGGTGGGTTTAACAGCCCATGCAGGAATTCTTAAAATTAATGGAAACGATACAGGAGCATTAAGGTTTACTTTTAACTTAACCTGCTCTTCAAAAGGATAATTGGTTTCTTCAGTAATTTTTATTCTTTTATTGCCAGCTACCAAAGTTTCAATTTCCATTGGGCCATAGGTAATTACAGCAAGTCCATGATCAGGTGTAGCCACTACACTGCTTTTTACAAAGTAAGGCCAGCCCATGTGCATATTGTAACGGCAACATCCGTAACCAGAATAGGGACTAGAAACGATACCTGTTCCATAATCCTGATTAAAACCATGTTCTCCGTGCACACTTTGCACCTGGTTGGGTAAAGTGTAGTAAGAATGATTTTTAAAATCTCTGCTAAACTGGGCCGGTAAAGCATTAAAAGCAACTTTTTCCAACTGGTCGCCGATACTGGCATTGTGGATAACCTTAGCAGCTGTTTCCAAACTTTGCATCCACTCCACTACCGTACAGGTTTCTACACCTTCTATGCTGCTCGTACCTGCAAGAAATTCGGTTCCAGAGCCCAGGCCTTCTGGTTGACCATGATCGTGCATGATGTGCTGTATGCCCTTAGAAAGTGCTTCACGGTTTGTCGGACTATCATTCAATTGCGCATAAACAACCGGGAATTTTAATGCCTGCGCAACATTTACCATATGTTTTGGCTGAAAATCATCGCCATAATAGTAGAATTCATTGTTGCTATAGATATCGATCCAGGGATAAGCCTGCTGTTTTAATTTGTCGACCAGTTTTAACAGGTCTCGATCACCTGTTTTATTGTAAAGCCAAATGGCAATTTCCATGTTATCGCCCGCTCTCGATTTTCCCCATTCTTTTAATGGATCAGCATCAAGGTTAGCCAGTTCATATTTACAATATTTCGATAGAAAAGGAATTACCCTTTTATCATTTGTAGCCTCATAATAACTTTGCAGGGCATACATCATGGGCATTCGAGGCCACCAATCTTTCATTTTTTGCGGACCGAACAAACCATTAGCCTGTTGGCTGTTTAATGTCCAGTCGATATATTTTTGTGCTTTTACTTTAAGTGCAGCATCATCTAATGTGTAAGCCAGGGCCACCAAACCTTTAACATAATAAGGCACGCGCTCCCATCCGCTTCCATCACCACCAAGCCAATCAGAATTTTTGCCTAAATTATCTTTTTCCGGATACAACTCCTCTGCCATTCCGGTTGCACCATCTCTTTGTTGCTCCAGTTGTTTCAATAGCCATCCTTTTGCTTTTATACTGCCTATGGGCAATTGCACGTAAACATTCTGTTTTAATGGCGATTTATTAAATTCCGTTAAACTTTGTGCATGTAAAGTATCGATAGATAGACAGGAAACTAAGAAACAAATTGATGTGACTACTCTTTTCATAAAAGGTTTTATTGGTTAGATCATTATGCCATAAAACTAATAAATATGAACGAATATTAAAACGATTTAGTAAATATGATCAGCAAAAATCAAAAGACTAATTATCAATCAATTAACATAAATTCAAATCAACATTTATCTATAGTAATTAATTCTGGTCCCCTCACCTAAAACAATCGTCATGTCGTTTGTATTTTATATAAATATCTTTCTTATAGACAGTATCTGGGATGACTATAAAAAACAAAACCCAACAATATATTTTTTATAAACTGTTGGGCTCTACTTAAAAGTTATTTTATAAAATTATTTCTTGCCAAAGGTAATGCCTTGCCAGGTATCGGTTCTAAACGGTGATGCCGGCAAACCATCGTTGCTTATAAGATTGCATACCGGATTATTTCCCCAGGCATAACGAACAGCAACGGGATTGGCTACCTGATCGCTGCTTACAATAATCTGATTTCCCTGAATGTTTGCTTTTGCCCAATAAAACTTTTTATCTGCGCCTGCAATGGCAAAACCGGTAAGTTCTTTGTCGCCACCCGCTTTTAATCCATTTTCGGTATTGCCAAAAGTTAAACGGATCTGTTTCCCCTCTGTTTTGCTTGATTGATAAACAGGACCTGAATAGTTGTTTTTTTGACCATAAGTTTTGGCTAAAGCGATTAAACCTAACCTTTTACCCACCTCTTGTTTATTTTTCGGGTGAATATCTTTTGCATCGCCAATATCAATAATGGTCGCCATACCTGTATTTGGCAAAGAGAGTGTTTTTTGCTGTGCTTCTCTAAGTTCTGCCCAAGCCGATTCTACTGGTGTATTATCAACCTGCATAAAATTGGCCAATTGCACAAAATAGAAAGGAAAATCGCCCTGCCCCCATTTCTGACGCCAATCTTTGATCATTGTCGGAAATAATTCGCGGTACTGGTAAGCCCTATCAGCATTGCTTTCGCCCTGATACCAAATGGCACCTTTGATTGAAAATTGCAGGTAAGGGTGAATCATCGCATTATACAAAACGGTTGGCCGGTTCGGACCATTATCTTCATAGGGTTTAGCTTCAATATTTTTAAAATCCAATCCAACTTTATACTTCCAATCGCCGGCAAGTGAAATTTTCTCTCCGGCATTATTGCTCAAATTTAATTCTTTTGCTTCGCCGTATATACCACCGCCGCCACCGCTATCAAAAACGCGTACGGTGATGATATTCTCACCCGGTTTAAGCAGATCTGCCGGTATTGCATATGAACGGGCAAGGTTCCATCCTGCTGTTTCGCCAACTTTTACACCATTTACGTAGGTTATGTCATTGTCGTCGATAGCACCTAAATTCAGTTTAATACCGCTGGTTTTCCAATTCTGAGGCATGGTAATCTTTCTGCTAAACCACACCACACCGTCGAAATTTTTAAGTGCCGCATCTTCCCATAAAACAGGCAAAGTCATACTTTTCCAATCTGCAGTTTCTGATGTAAGCCACTTGGCTTGTCCCGCCTGGTAGCCAGAATCTTTATCAGTGGTCATTTTTACCCAGTTCTGTACCTTTTCTTCATAAGAAACCGTTGAAGGTTTTTTAGCCTGCGCCCTGATCTTATCAACTGCTGCAGAAAAATCAGCCATTTTTTTGAGTGATTCGGCACTGGTCCATGCTTCGGCAATCGTTCCGCCCCATGAAGTATGGATCAGGCCAATAGGGATTTTAGTTTTTTCATACACCTCCCGTGCAAAGAAATAGGCAGTAGAAGAAAATTCGGCAATGTATTTCGGACTGCATTCCTGCCAACCGCTATTCACTACTTTAGCATCGTTTATCGGTAAATCACTGGTAATGTGTTCTGCCTGCAATAAACGGATGTTTGGATATTTAGCGTCAGCAATTTCTTTTTCGTAATTTAGGATTTTACCCCAACCAGCCAGGGGCATTTCCATATTGGATTGACCGGAGCAGATCCATACATCTCCAATCAATACGTTATTCAGCACCAATAATTCTCCATCCGAAATGGTAATGGTATATGGACCTCCATAACCGGGTGTTGCAACCTTTATTTTCCAATTGCCATTGGTATCGGTAATGGTTCCATAGTTTACTTTATTCCACGAAACGTTGATTTTAACTGCTTTACCAGCCGTGGCTTTACCCCAAATGGCCGCATTGGTTTTTTGCTGCAAAACCATATTGTCGCTAAATACAGATGGCAATAAAATCTTGGCTTGTATAAACGATGAACTGAATACCAGAAGTGCGATTAGAATTACAGATTTTAGCCTATAGTTGCTCATATTTGACCTATTTTTTAATGATTAGAAAGCGAATGTACATTTTCTACTGCTCAACATCAATACATAATGCTGCTCATCACAATTTTTTGATAAAAATGAAGCAAAATTCATTCAATTAGTTTGGGTAACAATATCATTTTGCTTATTTTGCAGGTCTAAAAGAACAGCTCTGGATTTAAGGTTAATTCTGCCGGACGTTCTCTCAAATTACAGCATAAATGGTTAAGATTTTTATAGGTGGCCTTCCCGACAATATCCAAGAGATGGATTTGGCAATATTGGTTAGCCTTCACGGTAGGGTAGAAACGATTAAAATTGTTCGCGATAGAGCTACAGGCAAATGTAAGGGCTATGCTTTTCTTGAAATATACAGTCTTCCGGATGCAAAAAACATTGTATCGACCTTAAATGGAGAAACATTTAAAGGTAATGTGATCACGGTTAAAGTTTCTGAAGAGGAAAGTTCTGCTAAAACAGCAAAACCACAGGGCAATCAGCCATTTAAAAGCAAAAGACCAAGATTACAGCGCTAACATCTTTTTACATCCCGAGTTTTTAATTTTCTTTCTTCTTGTGGCCAGGGCCATTGATCAATATTTGCTTTCTGTTGATTAGTTTTTGATGATAAACTTTGTAATCCGGTACTAAACGTATATTTTGTGCCTATTCTTCCGATATTCATTAAACAATCGACATAACAGATATGGAAAATTATGCCATTGTCATATTTATTTTAGCCGTAATGATTGGCCTCTCCTCCATTGCCGATCACATTAAAATCCCCTACCCTATTTTATTGATCATTGCCGGTATCGCCGTTGGTTTTATCCCTTCTTTACCGCCCATCGATATTAATCCAGAAATTATTTTCCTGATATTTTTGCCTCCATTGCTTTATGATGCTGCATTTAATATTTCATTTAAGGAATTTAAAACCAATATCAACACCATATTTGCACTGGCCATTACACTGGTATTTATTACGGCCATCGGTATTGCCGTGGTTGCTCATTATATGATCCCAGGCATGAGCTGGCCAATATCTTTTGTATTGGGTGCCATTCTTTCGGCTACGGATGCCGTTGCAGCGATGAGTATCACCAAAGGGTTGGGTTTATCGCATAAAACCAATACCATATTGGAGGGCGAAAGTTTGGTTAACGATGCTTCGGCATTAGTTGCTTATCGATTTGCCGTTGCTGCCGTAACCGGAACTGCTTTTGTATTTTGGAAAGCATCACTCGAATTTGCCATTTTAATGGTCGGAGGTTTTCTGGTGGGTATGGTGATGGTGCGGGTTTTAGCTTTTATACTTAAAAGAATACACGATAACCGACTCGCTACCATTAGCTTTATGCTGCTAATGCCTTTTGTAACCTATTTAATTGCAGAAGAAATACATGTATCAGGTGTAATTGCGGTGGTGATGTTAGGCTTAGGCATCTCGAGATTTAGCAATATGGTATTTCCTGAGCCGCTTAAAAACCAATCGAAAAACATTTGGGACATTATTATCTTTTTATTGAACGGACTGATTTTTATTTTAATCGGATTACAGTTTCCTTACGTGTATAAAAACATCAATAGTGCTGATATTCTGCCTTACATCGGTTATTCGCTGGTGATTACTGTTGTGGCTTTACTGTTGAGAATGGCGCGTGTTTTTCTTCAGAAGTTTAATCTTCAGAAAGCTTTCCAAAAAGGAAAACATAGGATCACGGAAGATGCTTTGCTGGATTTTAAAAATAGTTTAATCATCAGCTGGTCGGGCATGCGGGGGATCGTTTCGCTTGCCATTGCGATTGGACTACCGGCAACTTTATCTGATGGCAGTGCTTTCCCGCAGCGTAATGCCATTATATTTATTTCTGTTGTGGTGGTACTTTTTACGCTTATCGGGCAAGGGCTCACTTTACCATGGTTGGTGAAAAAACTTACTGTAGAGGAGAATTAAACAAATTAGGTTCTCGACACCCAAAACATACGTTTATACTCAAATTCGAGACTAATAAACTCATGATTTAGACAAATAGTCTCTGCAGCCAGTATAAAAGACTCAAGTTTGAGACTAAGAATCTCACGGTTGAGACAAATAGACTCAACGACCAGTATAAAAGACTCAAGTTTGAGACTAAGAATCTCACGGTTGAGACAAATAGACTCAACGACCAGTATAAAAGACTCAAGTTTGAGACTAAGAATCTCACGGTTGAGACAAATAGACTCAATGACCAGCATAAAAGACTCAAAAACCAATTCTTAATACTTAAAGACTTTCCAAAAACAGCACACGACCAATATTTAATCACACAGAAAGACATTTTCTCTTAAAATTCAACACAATTAATCACTATAGTTGATTTTAATACTCCAGAGTAGATTCAAAAGACCTCCATGATCAAAAAAGGGATAAAATCCAACGACTTTATCCCTCAATCACATAAGAAATTATTGTTTACCAATACACACTGTAAAGTGCAACCAATAAACCGATGATGATTAAAGCACCTACTGCAAAACTGGTAGAGGTTTTAAACATTTTGGCATCAATGGCCAGTCCTTTAGCTTCTGCCTTGGCTTTGTTGCTTGATAAGCTGATAATTACCATACCAAGAATACAGAATATAAATACAAAACCCATACGGTCTAAAAATGGGATTTCGTAAACTCCGGCTGCATTTTTAACGGAGAAACCTGATCCAGACAACCATGAAAGATCGGTCATATTTGGTAAGAATTTAAGGAAAATTGACAAACCGAAACCTCCGATGGTTGCAAATAATGCGGCACCTGATGTTGCTCTTTTCCAAAAGAAACCCAGGATGAACATGGCAAAAATACCCGGAGATACAAAACCGGTATATTCCTGAATGTATTGAAAACCCCCTTTTTTATCTATGCCTAGAAATGGTGCAATGATTACCCCAAGGAACATGGCCACAACAATAGAAATTTTACCGGTTGTTACCAGGTTTTTTTCTGATGCCTCAACATTTAATACCTTTTTATAAATATCCAAAGTAAAAATAGTGGCAATACTGTTTGCTTTACCCGCTAATGAAGCAACAACCGCAGCTGTTAATGCCGCGAAAGAAAGCCCTTTTAATCCGGCGGGAAGCAAGTTTAACAACACCGGATAAGCACGGTCAGGATTTACAGAACCACCCTGAATCATTTCTGATTGAAATGCCCCATCTTTATATAAAACATAAGCTGCAATACCTGGCAATACCACAATAATCGGCATTAATAATTTTAAGAATGCAGCAAACAGGATACCACCACGGGCAGTTTCCAAATTGGCACCCAAAGCACGTTGTGTGATGTACTGGTTACAGCCCCAATAATTCAGGTTTACAATCCACATACCACCAACCAATACACTTAAACCTGGCAAATCGATATAGTTCTCATTATCAGGTTTTAATATCATATGAAAATGCTCTGATGCTTTAGAAGTCATTAGGCTATAACCTTCAAAAATACCACTTGTACCGTAATGTGAAGATACCAGATTTAAAGCCAGATAAGTGGTAGCCAAACCACCCAAGATTAAGAAAAACACCTGAATTACATCGGTGTATCCGATTACTTTCATCCCGCCAAGCGTAATGATAATGGCAAAAATTGCAATGGCATACATACAGAATTTAAGGTCGAAACCAGAAATACTGCTTACGGCCAATGCACCTAAATAAAGGATTGAGGTAAGGTTAACCACCACATAAAGCAGTAACCAGAACACAGCCATAATCATAGCCACGGTACCATTATAACGCTGGTGCAGAAACTGGGGCATGGTGGCAATTTTGTTTTTCAGGTACACCGGAATAAAGAATACCGCAACCACCACTAAAGTTAGTGCGCCCATCCACTCGTAGGTTGCAATGGCCAATCCCATTTTAAAACCTGAACCGCTCATTCCGATAAACTGCTCTGCAGAGATATTGGATGCGATTAACGAGGCACCAATAGCCCACCAGGTTAAAGAGCCTTCAGCAAGAAAATAATCCTTAGAACCCGTAGATTCTGATTTTTTCTTGTTGTAAATGTAGAGCCCATAAGCCGCTACAATAACGAAGTAGATTGCAAATACTATGTAATCCTTCGTGTCTAATAAATTGTTCTTCATTGATTTATTTTGGTTAGTATACCTTTGGTTATTTTATATTTAATTGTATAAACTGGTTCCATTATCGGTTTGTACGGTATAAGCATCGAGTTTTAAACCAAACTGCAATAAATATTTAGAAGATAGCTCTTCAATAAGCTCGGCAATCTTTTCTTCTTTAACAATGTTGATGGTACAACCGCCAAAACCACCGCCCATCATCCGGGCACCCAATACATAATCGAGCGGCTTGACAGCTTCTACCAGAAAATCCAATTCCTTACAGCTCACTTCATAATCCTTGCTTAACCCCTCATGTGTTTCGAACATCAGGTTACCCAAAGCTTCTAAATTACCATTTTCAAGTTGTTCTGCAGCGGTAAGTAAACGACCGATTTCTTTCACTACGAAACTGCATTTGGTATATACTTCCAGATCTTTTGGTTTCACTAATGTTTCCAACATGCTCAGATCAACATCACGGAGAGTATTTACATCCGGATATTGCTCCTTCACCCAGGCCACGCCTTGCTCGCACTGCGCTCTTCTTTTGTTGTAAGCCGAATCAGCAAGTGCATGTTTTACATTCGTATTTAAAAGCAAAAGTTTGTAACCATCTAATTTTAGCGGGATATAGATGTGTTTCATCGATCTGCAATCGAGCATAATGGCCTGATCTTTTTTACCAAATACAGAGGCAAACTGATCCATAATGCCACAGTTAACGCCTGCAAAGGTTTGCTCGGCTTTTTGTGCAATTAATGCGATATCCATTTTTGGAACAGCAAGCGAAAAAAGCTGATCGAGTGCAAATCCGGTTGCACACTCTACAGCAGCCGACGAGGATAAACCTGCGCCCAACGGCACATCGCCATCAATATAAAAGTTAAAGCCTTCCAACCGGTAGCCTCTTTCCTTTAACTGATCGGCTACACCTAAAATATAATTGGCCCAGCTATTTTTTGATTTCTTCAGATTTTTTATCGAAGAAATATCGAACTGCTGATAACTTTCGGAAAACAGATGGATTTCATCATCTTCTCTTTTTGATATGGCTACATAAATGGCCTTATCAATCGCGGCTGGCATTACAAAACCACCATTATAGTCTGTATGCTCGCCAATAATATTGATCCTTCCCGGCGAACGTACCAAAATCGGTTCGGCATTGAATAGTTTTTTAAATGTATTTTTTAAATGTTGTGCATTCATTGTTTAATCATTTTTAGTCTTCAGCCTTGCTGATTTTATAGTGTATTGTAGACATTTCTTTTAAACGGTTTGCGGCAAACTCAGGCGTAATATCGCGCTGAGGGTTCGCCAGCATCTCATAACCTACCATGAATTTTTTAACCGATGCCGAGCGCAACAATGGTGGATAAAAGTGCATGTGCCAGTGCCACTCAGGATAGTAACCATTATTTACGGGTGCCTGGTGCATACCTGCCGAATAAGGGAAGGACGTTTCGAACAGGTTATCGTATTTGGTGGTTAATATTTTAATTGCTTCAGCTAACGATTTCTTTTCGGCCGCAGTAAAAAGTTTAATGCTATTTACATGGCGTTTACTAATGATCATGGTTTCGTATGGCCAAACTGCCCAAAAAGGCACCAATACAGCAAAATGGTCGTTTTCGAATATGATACGTTCCTTTTTCTTTTGTTCAAGCTTTAAATAATCAGCCAGTAAGCTCCTTCTGTGAACAGCGTAATAGGTTTTCTGACGTTCAGTTTCTTTGGCAATTTCTAAAGGGATATCGCCCTGCGACCAGATCTGACCATGCGGATGTGGATTACTACAGCCCATTATCTCACCTTTGTTCTCAAAAATCTGGATGTATTTGATCCAGTCATTTTCTGCCAGGCTATTAAATTCATGCTGCCAAACGTTCACCACAGCTGTTATCGCTTCTACACTCATTTCGGGAAGTGTGAGGTTATGTTTAGGGCTAAAACTGATTACCCTGCAAAGGCCACGCTGGTTATTGGCTACCAACAGATCATCTTCGTTCATCTCTCCAGCTGGTGTATCTTCCAACAAGGCCGCAAAATCATTGTTAAAAACAAAACTTTCGGTATATTCAGGGTTGCTATCGCCATCTGCCCTGCCATTACCGGGACATAAATAACATTTTGGATCGTATTCGGGGCGGTTATCCGGTGTGATGTCTTCAACCTTACCTTGCCATGGTCTTTTTGTGCGGTGTGGAGATACTAATACCCATTCGCCAGTTAATATATTTAACCGGGTATGGGGGTTACTATCGAGTTCGAATGTCTGGTTCATTTTATATTTTCAATTGGTTAGAAAAAAGAAAGCTACTTAGCTTAATGTATCTAAGCCGCCAAATTATAAAATTAATATTAATTGTCAAAACGACAATTAATATTAATTTTTATATTCGTAAAAATTTGAACATATTAAGCCCTTTAAAACCTCTGACAAAAAATGATTGAATATTCCAGACAGCCACATTATCTTGTTGCTGTTGATTGCATCGTATTTGGATTTGACGGCGAGCACCTTAAAATTCTATTGGTTAAACGTGGTTTAGAACCCGAAATAAACAAATGGAGTTTAATGGGCGGTTTTGTGGGTGCAGATGAAAGTCCGGATGATGCAGCAAACCGGGTACTCAAAAAAATGACGGGTTTGGAAGGCGTATATTTAGAGCAGATGCAGATTTACGGCGAACCCACGCGCGATCCGATAGAGCGCACACTTTCTGTAGGTTATTTTGCTTTGATTGATATCCATAAATATGAAGCGCAGTTAAATGATGATTATGAGGCCGAATGGTTTTTGATCAACGAGAGGCCTAAACTGATCTTCGACCACAACCAAATGGTTGCAGATGCCCGCACAAAGCTGAGGTATAAGGCTGCACTCCACCCTATTCTTTTCGAAATGTTACCTAAAAAGTTTACCATCCCGCAATTGCATATTCTTTTTGAAGAGGTGAACGATACTAAAATCGATACCCGTAACTTCAGCCGAAAAATTACGTCAACAGGATTATTGATTAAGTTGGCAGAAAAAGACAGAACCGGATCAAAAAAAGGCGCATTTTATTTCAAATTGGATAAAAAGAAATATGCGGCAAATGCGCAAGCTTTTTTAAATCTGATGCCCAATTTAAAAACTTAGTCAACATTTAAAATTTTCAGCACTACAGGTGTTATAAAAGGTAAAACAAAAGCATTGCTTTATTCCTTTGGTTAGGATATACCTTAATATGTCCAACCACAAGAAAAGACCTTTCCAGCCTATAGAAAACTATGGTGTTATTGGTAACCTCAAAACTGTTGCGTTAGTTTCATTACAGGGTTCGATTGATTTTTTATGTGCACCCAGGTTCGACTCGCCAACTGTTTTTGCAGCGATGCTCGATTCGGAACAGGGAGGTTATTTTTCTGTTGAGCCACAATTGGAAAATTACACCAGCAAACAGCTTTATCTACCCGGAACTGCTGTTTTACTCACTCGTTTTTTTGCCGAGCAAGGCATTGCCGAACTCACCGATTATATGCCGCTCTCGAAAGAAACCGATTTTCCAAGTGCAATAGTACGGCAGATTAAATCTATCAGAGGAGATATTACTTTCAAAGTGTATTGTGTACCCAGTTTTGGTTATTCTAAAAGTGAACATAGTATCAATCATGAAAATGATGAATTGATATTTTTTTCTAAAACCGAGAAACTCACCATCAAATTGAAAGCCGATGTGCCCTTACACATCAAAAAGGGAGCAGGTTATGCAGAATTTACCCTGCAGGAATCGAAAATGGCACACATCATCATGGAAATTACTGAGGAGGGAAAAACGGAAGCCGAATTAAGTCATTATACCAAACATGGTTACCGTAAAACGATAGATTACTGGAGAACATGGATCAATCAGACCACTTATAAAGGCAGGTATGATGAAATCATCAGGAGATCGGCCATTACGTTAAAATTGTTGACATCGGCCGAATTTGGTTCTGTGGTAGCGGCACCAACTTTTGGGTTGCCAGAAACCATTGGCGGCAACAGAAACTGGGACTATCGTTTTACCTGGATCAGAGATGCTGCATTTACCATGTATGCCTTTTTGAGGCTTGGCTTCTTTGATGAGGCCACTGCATTTATGGACTGGATATTTAATTTATGCCAAAAAGTGGATCTGCAATTGGTTTATCAGATTGATGGCAACGCAAAAATAAAGGAAGTTGAAGCCGATCAGTTTGAAGGTTACCGCTCTTCTAAGCCGGTTCGTATAGGCAACGAAGCCGCTTCGCAGTTGCAAATAGACATTTATGGAGAACTGATTGATACGGTTTACATTTACAACAAATCGCACAAACCCATTACTTACGAATTCTGGACACTGATAGAGAAACAGGTTCAATGTGTAATCAAACAATGGAAAAAGCCCGATCATGGCATCTGGGAAATCAGAAATGACAAAAAAGAATTCTTACATACCCGTTTAATGTGCTGGGTGGCGATGGACAGGGCCATCAAAATTGCAGAAAACCGGTCGTTCCCCTACCCTGAACAAGAGTGGCACAGCATCCGAAGTGAGATTTACGAAGATATTTACCACAATTTCTGGAATGAGAAACTGGGTGCCTGGGTACAGTATAAGGGTGCAGAACATGTAGACGCCAGTGCATTATTGATGCCTTTAACCCATTTTATTTCGCCTTTAGAACCTCGATGGCTATCAACCATGAAAATGATCGACGAAGAACTGGTGCTGGATGTTTTGGTTTACCGCTATATAAACGGCATGACCAAAATTGATGGTTTGGAAGGTGAAGAAGGCACTTTTAATATGTGTTCATTCTGGTTTATAGAAGCGCTGGCCAAAAGTGGAGAAGTGGAACGTGCGGTAGAAAACTTTGAAAAGATGATCGGTTACTCTAACCATCTTTTATTATTCAGTGAAGAACTGGGCAGAAAAGGGGAACACCTAGGGAATTTCCCGCAAGCCTTTACACACCTGGCTTTAATTAGTGCCGCTGTAGAGCTGAACAAACAGATCAGTCGCCAGACAGATTAGTTTACTGTTCTTCATAATGGTAAGTTAATCCGCCATCTACGAAATAAGTTGATCCGGTTACATAAGCCGCATCATCAGAAGCCAGGAAAGCCACCACCGCAGCTACATCTTCTACTTTGCCCATTCTTCTTAATGGAATATTCTGAAGCACTTTTTCCAATTGTTCTTTATTATTCAGTAAATCCTGATTAATTGGTGTAGAAACCGCACCAGGCGCAACATTATTAATCCTGATGTTAAAGGGAGCCAATTCAGTAGCCAGATTTCGGGTTAACATCCTTAAACCGCCCTTACTGGTGCAATATGCTGCAAAATGCGGAAATACAATTTCTTCATGAACAGAACTCATATTGATTACTGTTCCTTCTACACTGCTTTTTCTACAATAATTTACAAAAGACTGGATGGCGAAGAAAACACCTTTTAAATTGGTATCCATCACCAGGTCATAATCTTCTTCGGTAACTTCCCAAAAGTTTGCATTTTTTTCTACTCCGGCATTATTCACCAAAATATCCAAACGGCCAAATGTTGTAACAGCATCCGTTACCAATTTAATGGCTTCTTTCGCCTTGCTTAAATCGGCTACCAGAAAAGCGGCCTTTCTACCCATACTTTCTATCTCTGCGATAAGTTTTTCTCCTCTTTCATCAAATTTATGGCCATTTAAAATAATATCACAGCCATCTTTGGCCAATCTTAAGGCACATGCGGCACCAATGCCCTGGCTACTTCCGGTAATTAAAGCTACTTTGTTTTCGAATCGGTTCATATCAAAATATTATAATAGATAAAGGAAATTTTCAGGAATATGTTTGAAGAAAAGCGTATTTAAAAAGTGTTGATTAAAAATAAATTACAGAAAAATAATGAAGAAAATGTTCAGCATTTTTTATGGATAAAATGTAGAAATATAAGTTACGCACAAAAAGATCGTTATAGCTGTAATCATTTATTAGTATGTTTGGGCAACAAACACACAATAAACTTAAATTAATCTTAAAACATGAACATTACCAAAAACCTTTTATTTACTACGCTTATCGCATTGTTTACACTGACAATGTATTCTTGTAAAACAAAAAAACTAGTGGCGAAACCGGCACCTGCCCCTGTTGAAAAACCAGCACCGCCAGTAGAAGACAAAAAACCAGCACCGGCACCAGAGAAAGAAGAAGCGCCAGCTCCTGCTGAAAAACCAAACTTTAATTTAGACAATATCCAATTCGAGTTTAATTCTTTCGTACTTAAAACATCTTCATTTGCTATTTTAGATAAAGCGGTGGCTGAAATGAAAAAATCGCCAGGTACCAAATTTGTACTTAACGGCCATTCATCTGCTGAAGGTACACCTGATCACAATATGCAACTTTCTATCGACCGCGCAAATGCAGTAAAATCGTACTTCATAAATGCAGGTTTAAATGGCAGCAATTTTACGGTTGTTGGTCATGGCGAAAAAGAACCCATTAGCTCAAACGATAGCGAAGAAGGCAGAATGGTGAACAGAAGAACAGAAATAAAAGTTCAGAAATAATTTTTATTAGACCTTGCAGATTTTAAAAACCTGCGAGGTCTTTAAGTTAGCCCTTCGATTACGCTCAGGGTGACATATTAAAGGATATTCATTTCTGGTAAACCCTAACATAATCTACTTCCATCCTGTTGGGAAATTTGGTATCGTTTAACTGTCCACCGTTTAAACCACCCATTGCCAGATCGAACAGAATGTAATGTGGCTGTTTAAAAGGATGAAAATCTGAACCATCATCATTTTTAAGGTCGCTTAACAGCGTTTTGTTCAAAAGCATTCCATCTACCAATAAACTGATGGCTTCGCTGTCCCAGTCCATACGCCATACATGAAATGCTGCAGACCATTTTTTTCCACCCATTTCGCTGATGGCTTTGGTATTGCTAAACCATTTTGCTTTTTTATTGGCGCCTAAACTTGCAATATTGGCCAGTAGTTTACCTTTATAATATTCCATAATATCGATTTCACCGTTTGCAGGCCAGCGGCCCTTAAGGCCCAATGTCCAAAATGCTGGCCAGAGACCATCAGAAACATCAATCTTTCCCCTCATTTCGAACCGGCCATATTGCCAGCTTTGCAAACCTTTGGTTATGATACAGGCAGAAGTATATTCGATATTTCTTTGTTTTTTCCGCCAATCGTTACTTCCTTCAACATACAATGGATTGGGTTTTTCCTCTTTCCGGGCTTCGATAATCAGTTTACCATCCTTGCAAAAAGCATTTTCGGGTTGGTACCATTGCAGTTCTTCATTCCGCACAAATCCTTTTTCGTAATCCCAATTGGCGGGGTTTGGTGTTCCATCTTGATTAAATTCATCACTCCAAACGAGTTTATAACCTTCGGTGGAATAGGCATCAGAAAAATTTTGCACTTTTTTTACCGCACAGGATGGTGTAAACGCGGCTATAAGCGCCATCAGAAAAACCTGGATTATAGTTTTCATTGAAACAATATTGATCAACTAATTTAGTGATATTCTTTTAACAGAAAATTCTCTGAGTTTCCTTTGCAGAAAACCCAGAGATAAAAAAATTAATTCCTTTTAGTGTTAAAGTGATTTTAAGGTTACTTCTTTCACAATCCAGAACTGGTTTCCGGTGGTCATAGAAGTAAGAAACCCTAATGAAACAGTTGTTGACTGCGTTAGCGTAAACTGAAACTTATTGTTAGCGAAATTGGTGTAGCCCAAAGATGTGGCAACATTAGCAACATCTGGCAGCGTATTACCAGCCGCTGCAACAATATAAACCGGATCGAGCGCTTCGTTTTTGGCCATGGTAATTTCGAAACTATAGCTGCCTGCCGGAAGCGTAAAAGTTTGATATATTTTACCATTGGTAATTTTAGCCGTACCATCCCAGCCCATCTCCATGGCCAAACAACCACCCGAATCGGAGCACCAGCCCCCTAAACCGCCATGGTTACGGATGTTATCGGTAACCGTCCAGTCGGCAATATTACGCCAGCGGCCACCACTTGCTGAAGCTAAAAACGGGTTTCCTTTGTTTTTGAAATAGGTTGCAGTAATATCGGCCCCTACGCGCTGCGTTTGAAAAGCGGTAGAAAAAGTATCGATAGAAATGGTATCTGGCAAGAACAGTGTGCGGTACCTTAAACTTGTGCCAGGCTTAATATCAGGAATCGCTGTGGTAGTTTCATCGATTGTAGTCCTGATTTTTTTAATCACATTGCTCAGGTTGGTGTATTCAATTTCGGTAGCAAATACCCCCGTTAACCTATCCATACCCTGCCAGGTAACAGTAGTTGCCCCACTGGCATTGGTAAAAGCCGATTCTATTGGCCTGTTAAACAATGATGATTGATATCGTGTGCCATAAGACCTTCCCGTTTTATATACGGGAATAGATTTATTTCCGGTTGCATCGTAGGTATAAATCTGAAAGTTCTGTACGCCTTCCTGTACATTTTCTACAAAATATTTTAAGGTGTCTGTGGCGTATTTTTTCTTTACGGGGATCACTACCGAGTCGGCACCGTTGTTCCAGAATATTTTACATTGGGTTACCTTCGGATCGGAAAGAAACAAACCCCGAATGTATACCCGGTTACTGCCCGACATTATTTTAACCGAATCTAACTTTCCGGTATAAGAAATCTCTCCTTTTTCAGTAAACTTTTTGTAATCATCAGATTTGGTACAGCCGATAAAAGTGCCTGCCCATACAAGCATAAAAGCTATTTTTAGGGTACTGATATATGTTTTTTGATTATTCATCTCTAAAATTCTGTTTAGTAATTACCTCTATCTTGGATCGCCATAAAGCTGTACTTCTGATACGCTCATGAATGTATTACCCTGCCAATTGTTAATGGATTTGATACGGATATACCTCACTTTTTTCAGGCCCACGGCAAAATTGTAGCTGATACCCGCATTTGCGAAGGCATAATCTTCGCTGGTTTGCACACCATAAGCGCTTTTAGAAGGTTTTGTAGAACTGTATTTGCCCAACATCACCCAGTTGTTATAACTACCATCGGCTGGTGGATTATCCGTTCCCCAGATTTCGAAGTCTTTTAAATTACCGCCATAATAATAGGTACGACCAGCGTTTAAGTATTCGGGATAATTCCACACCACAATACGGCTCATGGTTGCCACTTTACCTAAATCGAAGGTTACCCATTGCGGGGTAAGTACCGATGGTTTGGTTAAACATACACTTGGCCAATCGATGATGTTACCATCCCACATTTTAGATACACCAGTGCCACCATATTCTTGCGGGCTATCGGTTGGCAGAATAATTTCTTTGTAGCCTGATTTAGAAAGTGCTGTTTCGTAAAGCGGTTTCAATGTAGTAAAAAGGGTATCACTATAATTTAACCACCGATCGCGTATGGTAATGGCAAATTTCTGGCTCAGGGTATCCAAACCTCTTACTGATTGATCGATGTCTATAGCAGCGGTATAAATATTTTTCGAAGTGGGGATATACTTGCCCTTCGACAAAACTAAAACCTCTATAGCCAGATCGGCTTTAGACGGGTTACTTCCTTTAAAATTAAGGCCGCCAAAATCGGCAACAGCTTTAAGGCTACGGTAAACACCCCATATTGGATTTTCGAGGGGTTTAACCTTTACTATAGTAGGTTCAGAAGCTGTTTCGCTTCTGTTAACAGCATAAATTTTCACTTCATGCTCATTGGTATCACCGAAGCCTTCCACGAGTAAAGTGTTACCATAATAAGAAGTTTTTACTTCCATTTCCTGCCCGTTTGCCAGGTAGTACACCGCTTTGACGTACAACAAATCTTTATCGGCGGGCAAGCTGAAAGTAATGCTTGCATTGCCCGGACCATTGGTAACCGAAATATTGGCTACCTTACCCGGAGGGGTGGTATTATTTTCCAACGGGCCTAATTCGTCCTCTTTACAGCTGGAAAAGGCTACCGTTAAACTTAACAGGAACAACAGCAGGTTTTTATTTATTCTTTTCATATCGAATATTTTTAATCAACAATTAATACTACCAACCTGGGTTCTGAACCAGTTTCGGGTTTACAGTTAAATCATAAGTTCTTAATGGCCATAAATAATCTCGCGGTGCAACAAAATTCTGGTTAAAAATGGTCCTTACGCGGTAATATTCTGAAGCAGTTGGCTGATAAACGCTCCAGCCGGTAATGGATTGGTTAAACATTTCTGCAGCACGCTTCCAACGTTTAATGTCCCAATAACGGCTTCCCTCAAATGCCATTTCAATCAGCCTTTCCTGCTGGATAATTTCGCGCATGCCATCCTTGGTGGTATACTTACCCGGATTGTTCGAATAAGTGCCCCATGAGGTTTGCACATTTTGAAGACCGGCTCTTGTTCTGATGCGGTTAATATATTCGTAAACATCGGCCGATGGCGCAGCAAGACTTTCGTTTAGCGCTTCAGCATACATTAAATAAAGATCTGCCACTCTTACCTGCGGCCAGGGATAATCGCGATAGCTGGCACCATTTGTACCATTAATCATGTTCCAATCGACCAGTTTTTTGATAAAGTAACCCGTTTCATTATACCAACCGAAGTTGTTTGCACCTGCCACCTGGTTCGATTTGCCTTCTAAAACAAAAGTGCCTTCATCCGAATTAGTTGGGCTATCGTATTTGTACCAAATGCCCCCATCGAAACCCAAATCGGCATAAAACCTTGGCTCTCTATCAAAATTGATCCTCGCAGTGGTATAGCCCTCTTTTACATAAAAGCGTTCGCTCTTAACAGCTGTACGCAAGGTATATTTATTAGTAAAATCGAGTGTTTTATCTTCGTTAATGGGCACACCGTTTTTACTATAAAACATTTCTGCAATTTTTAATGGCGGAGCCAGTTGCTGCCTTGCGCTACCTACCACAACAGTTAAAGCCAAACGTGGCATTGCTGCGCGCTGCATATTAAAAGTTCTGCTGTTCGGGTTTGCCCAAACATGCTCTAAGTTGGCATTGAAACGTTCGGTTACCGCACCTTTAATTGTAAGTTGTGTAAGCGTAGTATCGGATAATTTGAAGGTTGTACCCGGAAACTGGTACAGCTTAAAACCAGCAGCTTCTGAAGCGTCGATAGCTGCTTTGGCGGCATCTGCAGCTTTTTTCCATTTATTGGCATCATAAGCGGTATTAAACAGCATCACTCCATCCTTATCCCTAAAATTACTATAGTCGGTATTTCCGTTAAACAAAGGGCTGGCAGCGGTTAATAAAAGTTTGGCTTTAATAGCCAGTGCAATGGGCCTGGTAATGCGGCCCAGTTCGGTACTTTTATCGGTAATAATTTGTGGTAACCCCGGAACAGCTTCATCCAGCAAACCTGATATGTAATTAACACATTCATCAAAGGGCATCCTTTTAACCCGTACTTCTTCTTCGCTTGCGCTGATACCTAAATTTTTATCGATAATCGGAATAGGGCCGTACATCCGCAGCAGGTAAAAATTATAATATGCTTTTAAAAATTTAACCTCAGCAATCCAGCGTTGACGCTCGTTTAAACTCAGGTCAGGGATTTTACTCTGGTCCTGCACGTTTTCCAAAAATATATTGCAGTTCCTGATGGCTTTAAACAAACCATAATCTCCACCAGGGTTATCGGTATAGTTATAAACGTTACCACCACCCTGATAGCGGCCATTCCATGCATCTAAAAATGGATTTTCGGCTCCCTGGCCGCCTCTGGCCATTCTCCAGCCATAAGAAATGAACTCTCTTTCATCTAGCGAAGTCCAGATTTCATCGCCAGACATAAATCCGGCATTTAATAAGGGCTCTCCATCTTTCGGCAGGAAAGAATAACAGGTAAACAGGTACTTTTCGGCTTCGTTCCTTAAAGTGAAGGCATTATCAATCGTAGCCACGTTATCAGGAACAATATCCAGGTATTTTTTGCACGAACTGATGGATATGACCAGTACAAATGCAGCTAATATCAGCTGAGTTGATCCTGGTATGGTTATATTTTTTCGAGATAAAATATTTTTGATTTTCATATTTGTCTTGGTAAGCTCAATGGTTAGAATGAAACATTTAAACCTAAATTATACACGGTTTGTACAGGGTATCCTAAACCATTACCGCCCATTTCAGGGTCCCAAAGTTTAAAGGCACTTAAAGCCCATAAGTTGGTGGCATTGGCATAAATACGGGCACTGCTTAGACCGAGTCTTTTTTGAAGTTTGCTTTGCAGGTTATAGCCCAGTTCTACACTTTTTAAGCGTAAGAAAGCTCCATTTCGCATCCACCAGGTTGAGGTACGGGTATTGTTGTTTACAAAATTAGGGCTTAAACGAGGCCAGAATGCATAACTATCACGGTTTTGCTCCGACCAGTGACTGTTGGCAATTACTTCTAACAATCCGTTCTGAGTAACATTCGGATTGCCCGCTTCGTTATTGAGCACAAAAGGAGAAATATTACCTGGATTAATGAAAAATGATGACCTTGCTGAGCCTTGAAAAAAGGCTGAGATATCGAATCCTTTAAAGCCGAACGTACCGCCAAAACCATAAACAATTTCGGGGCTGGTAGGTAAACCTATGGGTACCTGATCTACATCACTGATAATACCATCGCCGTTTATATCCCTGTATTTGATGTCGCCGCCACCATAATCTAAACCTGGTACACCCGAAAACTGAACCGGTGAGTTCTTGGCTTCGGCATCATCAACGAACAACCGCTCTGCGATGTAACCGAAGGCCTGGGTAGTGGGTAAACCGATATGGTAACGATAAGTTTCATTGGCATTAAAAGAAGGTTCATCGTAAATTAGGATCTTATTGGTAGCGTAGGTAAAGTTACCGCGCAACTGCAAGAACATATTGTTGCTGAAAGATTTGTTATAACTGGCCGAAAAATCGACACCCTTACTTTCCGCTTTATTGGTATTAGCCCTTACAGAAGCCTGCAAGCCCATGGTACTTGGTATAAATGTCCTGTCGGTTAAAATGTTTGAACGTTCGTTTTTATAGATATCGAAAGTCAGGTTTAAGCTGTTGAACAAGGTCATATCTAAACCGAGATTGGTCTGTTTCGACCGTTCCCAGGTAATTAACGGGTTAGAATAACGGGAGATCGATATACCATCACGGTAATACAATCCATCTTCGCCAAACCGTGCCCCAAATGTGCCATTGTTCATATTTACTTCCGAAAGGTAAAAGAAGCGGTCGTCTGCGTTTCCAATCTGATCGTTACCGACCAAACCATAGGTTGCCCTTAATTTTAAGCTGTTAATCACTTTGGTAAGGGGTTTAAAATAACTTTCGTTCGAGATTACGTAACCTAAACCGAATGATGGAAAGAAACCAAATCGGTTATTATCTGCAAATCGTTCCGATCCGTTATATCCAAAGTTAAACTCGGCCAAATAACGGTTATCATAACCATAGGTGGCCCTACCCGATACACCCTGGTTACGCGAAGGTAAAGAGAGCTGAAGACTCCCCGGATTTGCAGCCAGATAATTACGCATAGTGGTGATCAGCATTGCTCCAACTGCATGTTTCTCTTTAAAAGTACGGTTGTAGTTGGCAGAAAACTCAGCATAAAATGTCGAGTTTAATTCTTTTGTTCCTTCCGAGTAACCTAAATATTCGGTACCCACAGGCCCGATTGATAAAGCTCCGCCACCATTGATTAAACTTAATCCAATAGATTTATCAGGTTGCTCGGTAGCAGTATAATAGAAAGGATTGTAAGCCCGGGAAATATCAAAATATGAATACCTGCGGGCATAACTCATCATCCTGGCAGTTAATCCGGGTGTGATGAATTTTAAATCCTGTTTAATTTCAATCTGCGTTTGCAGTGTGGAAGCATTTTTATCCTGATAGCCTTTAACCATTTCGGCATAAGGATTCATATATAATGTCCCTCTTGGTGAAATGGCGTTACCAAATAAAGGGTGGTTGCTAAAAGGCGATAAGCTGGCTGGATAAACAGCAGGGAACATCACTGGGTTAGACCAGATGGCCCTATTAAAAGTTGCACCCCCACCTCCTACCGGCCCGGTATAATCATCAAACTGACCATACACCCGGAGAATGGCTTCAGTAGTATTGGTGAGGTTAATGTTTACGTTAGAACGGACAGAGTAGTTTTTTAATTTAATATTGCTGTTAAAGTTGTTTAAATCGGCAACTTTTAATACGCCATTATCAATATTATAAGTACCCGCAATGTAATAGCTCGCTTTAGTACCGCCACCAGAAATATTGAGGTTGTACCGCTGGTTTATGGTATAATCTTTTATTAATTGCTCTATCCAGTTATTGTTTGGATACAGCAATTCGTTTTCGCCAGCGGCTGTAGCATCTATCTTGGTCTGCAGATAGGGCAATATCGCCAAACGGTTACGGGTAAGCGCAGCTTCGTTGGCCAGTTTCATATAGGTTACATTATCGGCAAACTGAAAGTTTTTGGTATTTGAGGATAATGATGACTCTGCCCTGAAACCAAATTTGGTTTGTCCGGCAACACCTGATTTGGTTAAAATAAGGACTACACCATTGGCACCCCTGGCACCGTATACGGCCGAGGCAGTTGCATCTTTGAGTACGTTAAAAGAAGAAATATCATCAGGCTGTAAACGGGCCATATCATTCTGGCTCGATTCGATCCCATCGATCAGGATCAGTGGATCTTGTTTACCTGCACCAAAGGTTCCCAAACCTCGGATAAAAAACTGTGCATTATCTGCACCGGGCTCACCACTTCTCTGGTAGGCAATCATACCGGCTACCCTCCCCGCCATCATGGTGGTTAAGTTACTGGTTGGTCCTTTAAGCTCTTTAGGATTAATGGCGGTGATAGAACTGATTACACTGGTTTTTTTCTGTGTACCAAAGCCTACTACTGCTACCTCATCTAATGCGTTTGCATCCGACAAAAGTGTTACATTAACCACATAAACACCCTCGGCATTTTTATCGTAATTGGCAATGGCTACATTTTTAGGTTTGTAACCGACTAGTGAGAATAGTAATTTGCCTGTTCTTGGCAATTTGATCGTATAACGGCCAAATTCATCGGTTGATATCCCTCTATTGGTGCCCGAAACTTTAACGTTTACCCCTGGCAAACCGCCAACGGTATCTTTTACCAGCCCCCTAACAGTTACATCTGTTTGTGCAGATGCGGTTAAGCAGGAAGCTGTAATTACAAAACAGATCAAAAGCTGTAAGATTGATCTAAAAGTAATGTCCTGCTGATGAAGCGGGATTTTCTTCGGTAATTTTTTCTTCATAAAAATGGTTTAAATTGGTTAGTTATATCAATAAATAAGACCGTAGGTTATCCCTGCTCATCATGGATGGAGGCACTAGGCATTCCATCGATCGAAAATATTCGTCGGTAATATTCCGGAAAAGGTGCAGGCAGCTGCTTCCCCTTAAAGTAATTTTGCTTGTGTTATTTTGCTTTCACAAAAGATGACCAGTTTATTGGTGTCTTAGATTTTGTAGGCGGAGAGATAGTAGATTTAGCTTTCTTCATAAAATTTTAGTTTAGGGATAATTCGTTTGTTAAAGGTCAATGATGATTTTAGTTACAATTAATAATTTGCACTTAAATTCGGTACGCCTGGTTTGAATTCTTTTCTTATCATGATCTGTTTAATGTTTAGTCTTTGAGCGGAAAAAACTGGATGTCACATTTTTCTAATCTGTTACAGCCATCAATTATTCTAGCTAGTTAATCTCGAATAATCAGGATCGATCTTATATTCTTATACTTGGTTGAAACAAATTAACCATAAAAAATGCGCTTGTAGTGAGGGGTAATACGGTAATATGTAGGGGTTAAATTGTTACTTTTTGGCCTTTTTTGAGCATTTTGCATGATTTCTGAAAATATTAAACGTTAATACGACGTTTAAATATAAAAACAGAACCGTAAAAAGCCACGCGATTAACAACTGCCTTTATGTTCTTTTCAGATTTATCTTCTCCGTTAACCTATGGGTACCGGGTTAAAAGCTAAGCTGGCATTAACGATCCTGGTCATCACTAAAATCTGCAATAACAAAAACGCTCCGAACCTTTAGTAAGATCCGGAGCGTGGAATGAATCAGACTAACCGAAATCGAT